>CAVZAC010000009.1:0-816459 GCA_963773175.1 uncultured Actinomycetes bacterium | reverse complement strand
TCCGTCGTCGGCGTTCTGCGTGGCGGTCGACTGGTCAGGGAACGCGTTCACGTTCGACGGCAGCTCGTGGAGCGCCGCGCGTCAACATCGACGCGCGGGCGCCCTCTCGGCTCGGTGTCGTGCCCGTCCGTGTCGTTTTGCGTCGCCGTGGACTAGAGGGGAACGCGCTGACCTTCAACGGCAGCTCGTGGACCGCTCCGCTCGGCATCGACTTTTCGAACTGGCTCATCTCGGTGTCGTGCCCGTCGTCGTCGTTCTGCGTCGCGGTGGGCTACGCAAATGGTCCGCCTCCTGGCCCGTACCCACCGGTCGTCGCCCTTCAACGGTAGCTCGTGGAGCTTGCCAGCATGAGCAACGCCGCGGGAGACCCCGGTCGGTGTCGTGCGCGTCGTCGTCGTTCTGCGTAGCGGTGGGCAAACGGCAAGGCGGCGATCTTCAACGGCAGCTCGTGGAGCGCGCCGCGCCAACATCGACAGGCACGTGCAGACTCTGTACTGGGTGTCGTGCCCGTCGGCGTCGTTCTGTGTCGGCAGTGGACACAGGGGTCTCGCCTTGACGTTCGACGGCAGCTCGTGGGCGACGCCGGCGGTCCTCGGCGGCGGATTGACCGGGGTATCGGTGTCGTGCCCGTCGGCGTCGTTCTGCGCCGCCGTGGACTTCGCACCGGACGGGCATTGACGTTCAACGGCAGCTCATGGAGCGCACCGGCGACCTGTCGACGGCACGAACGAGCTCTCGTCGTGTCGTGCCCGTCCTCGTCGTTCTGCGCGGCAGTGGATCAGCGGGCGAACGCGGTGACGTTCGACGGCAGCTCGTGGAGCACGCCGGTCAGCATCGACTTGACCACAGTCTCACCTCGGTGTCGTGCGCGTCGCCGTCGTTCTGCGTCGCCGTGGACGACTGGGGTCGAGCGATCGACGTTCGACGGCAGCTCGTGGAGCGCGCCGGCCTCCGCATCGGCGGTCCTGGCTCACCTCGGTGTCCTGCCCGTCCTCGTCGTTCTGCGCGGCGGTGGACTGGCGTGGGACGCGCGTTACGTTCAACGGCAGCTCGTGGAGCGCGCCGGTCGCCATCGCCGCCCCCCCGATTGGACGACCCTCCCCTCGGTGTCGTGCCCGTCGTCGTCGTTCTGCATCGCAGTCGACAGCGGAAATGCGCACCGTTTCAACGGCGCCACGTGGTCCGCGCCGTCCTACATCGACGCAAACTATGTCCGCTCCGTGTCCTGCCCCGCCTCGTCGTTCTGCGTGGCGGTGGACGACTACGGGAACGCGATCGCGTTCAACGGCTCCTCGTGGAGCGCGCCGACCGGAATCGACAGCCCGAGCTGGAAGAAGTCGTCTGTGTCGTGTCCGGTGTCGTCGCTGCGCCGCCGTCAATGGCGACGGCGACGCAATGACCTTCACCGCAACCGGCACGCTGCCTGCGGAACCGCACATCTCCGGCTTCACGCCGTCCAGCGGGGTGGCCGGGACGTCGGTATCGATTAGCGGCACCGGTCTCGCAGGGCCGACGGACGTGTCGTTCGGCGGCGTCTCCGCGCAGATCGTTTCCGCGACGGCCACCAAGGTGGTGGCGAAGGTCCCGGCCGCAGCCCTTGTCGGCACGATCACAGTCACCACTCCCGGCGGCCCTGCTACTAGCACCTTCGCGTTCAAGCCCGTTCCCAAGCTGAGCAGCGCCGTCCCCGGCCCGGCGCAGGCAGGTGATGTCGTCACCCTGACCGGGTCGAACCTGCTCGCCGCGAGCTCCCTGAAGCTCGGCCCCCTGGGGCTCGCCGCGATCGTGGACTGGCGACCCAGATCACCACCTTCCCACTGCCCGACGACGCCGTCACCGGTCCCCTCACGGTGGTGACCCCGGGCGGCACCAGCGCGGGACTCACGCTTGGCGTGCGGCCCACGATCGGCTCGCTCTCGGCGGGCAGCGGCGCCGCAGGAGCCGTCGTCACAGTGACGGGGAAGACGTTCACCGGCACCAAGACGGTCGCCTTCGGCGGCGCCTCGGGCACCTTCAAGGTGCTCTCCAACACGCAGCTCACCGCGACCGTCCCCACGGGCGCAGTCAGCGGCCCGATCACGATCACGAACGCGGGCGGCACGACCGCCTCCACGGACACCTTCACCGTGCTCCCGAAGGTGACGTCGGTGGCGCCTTCCTCGGGCGTGGCGGGGACGAGCGTGTCGGTCAGCGGTACCGGCCTTGCGGGCGCGACGGACGTGTCGTTCGGCGGTGTGTCCGCGCAGATCGTGTCGGCGGCCGCCGACAAGGTGGTGGCGAAAGTGCCGGCCTCGGCCCCGGTCGGCGTTATCGCGGTGACGACTCCCGGGGGTACCGCTAGCAGCACGACTCAGTTCAAGCCGGTGCCGAAGCTGACCGGGGCTGTCCCGGGGCCGGCGCAGGCGGGTGACACGCTGACCGTGACCGGGTCGAACCTGCTCGCCGCCAGCCTGTTGAAGCTGGGCACGCTGCCGGTGCCGATCCAGAGCGTCGACTCGGCGACCCAGATCACCACCACGAACTTGTCCGACGGTGCGCTGACCGGGTCGCTCGTGGTGGTGACCCCGGGTGGCACCAGTGCCGGGTTGACGCTGGGGGTGCGGCCCACGATCAGCTCCCTTTCGGCGACCAGCGGCGTCGCCGGCACGGTGCTGGCGGTGACCGGGAAGACGTTCACCGGCACCAAGTCTGTGACGTTCGGGGGGGCGGCCGCGAGCTTCAAGGTCGTGTCCCCGACGCAGCTCACCACGACCGTCCCCACGGCAGCGGTGAGCGGCCCGATCACTGTCACCAACGCGGGCGGCGCGACCCAATCCGACACGTTCCATGTGCTTCCCCACGTCACCACGCTCGCACCGGCCTCCGGTGTGGCGGGGACGTCTGTGTCGGTCAGCGGCACGGGTTTGGGGGGTGCGTCGGATGTGTCGTTTGGCGGTGTGTCCGCGCAGGTCGTGTCGATAGCGGCGACGAAGGTCGTCGCGAAGGTGCCAGCGGCGGCGCCGGTGGGCACGGTCAGCGTCACGACTGGGGAGGGGACGGCGGTGAGCGTCGGCTCGTTCAAGCCGGTGCCGAAGCTGACGCTGGTTGTGCCGGCGCCGGCGCAGGCGGGTGACGCGCTGACCCTGTCCGGGTCGAACCTGCTGGGCGCCAGTCTGCTGAAGCTGGGTGCGCTGCCGGTGCCGATCGCGAGCGTCGACTCGGCGACCCAGATCACCACCACGAACTTGTCCGACGGTGCGCTGACCGGGTCGCTCGTAGTGGTGACCCCGGGCGGCACCAGTGCCGGGTTGACGTTGGGGGTGCGGCCCACGATCAGTTCGTTGTCGGCGACCAGCGGCGCTGCGGGCACGGTGTTGACGGTGACCGGGAAGACGTTTACCGGCTCCAAGTCTGTGATGTTCGGCGGGGCGGCCGCGAGCTTCAAGGCCGTGTCCCGACGCAGCTCACCACGACCGTCCCCACGGTAGCGGTGAGTGGCCCGATCACTGTCACCAACGCGGGCGGCGCGACCCAATCCGACACCTTCACCGTGCTGCCGAAGGTGACGAGCTTCACCCCAGCCATCGCCTACCCGGGGACGACCGTGACGATCAACGGTACCGGCTTCGGGGGGGCGACCGCGGTCACCTTCGGCGGGGCGGACGCGGCGAGCTTCACCGTCTTCTCGGCGCTGAAGATCAGCGCGGTCGTGGCTCCGTACACGAGCAGCGGCCCGGTCGGGGTCACTACGCCGGCGGGGACCGCCACCGGCGCGGGCGCGCTGATGGTGAACCCGTTCTTGCTGCGCGCCAACCTCCCCGGGACGGACGTGGACTCGGTCGATCCGGCCGTGTCCTACTCCTGGCAACTGGAGGACGCCACCTGCGCGAAGCTGCTCAACTACCCGGACAGCGGACGTCCGGCGGGCTCCCAGCTGCAGCCCGAGATCGCCGCCACGATGCCCGTCCTGTCCAACGACGACAAGACATACACGTTCACGATTCGCCCCGGCTTCCAGTTCTCGCCGCCGTCCGGCCAGGACGTCACCGCGCAGACGTTCAAGTTCACAATCGAGCGTGCGCTCGCGCCGGGCTTCTGGGACGGGGGCGGCGGCCCGGGGCAGACGTATTTGCTGGACGTCGTCGGCGCGACCGCCTACATCAGCGGCAACGCCGATTCGATCACCGGAATCGCCGCCGCCGGCGACACCTTGTCGATCACGCTGGAGGCGCCGGCGCCCGACTTCCTCGTCAGGCTCGCGCTGCCGTACTTCTGCCCAGTTCCCACGACGACGCCGCTCGAGCTCAGCGACGTCCCGATCCCCTCTGTTGGCCCCTACCACGTCAGCTCGTACACCTCGGGCAGCCAGATCGTTCTCGACCGCAACCTTAACTACGGAGGAACGCGCACGACCAACCCGGACCAGATCGTCTACACGACCAACGTCAACCCCACGAGCGGTCTCAACCAGGTGCTCGCCGGCCAGGCCGACTACCAAAGCGGTCTCGACAACACCCTGTGGGCCACGGCGGTCAAGAAAGCGCCCAAGCAGGCGCTCGCCAATCCCCTGCAGGAGATCGACTACCTGGCGCTCAACACCAGCCGCCCGTTGTTCTCCACCGTTGCCGCACGCCAGGCCGTCAACCTCGTGATCAACAGGACTCAGCTCGGCAACGCCATGGGACCTGCAGCGGAGACTCCCACCGACCAGTATCTGCCGCTGGGCATCCCCGGCTTCAAAGACGCCGCCATCTACCCGCTCAACGGCCCCAGCTCGACGCAGCTCGGGCACGCCAACGCCCTTGTCAACCAGGCCGGAATCCGCGGCCAAACCGCGATTCTCTACACATGCACGATCACCATCTGCACGAGCCGCGCCCAGGCGGTCAAGACAGCGCTCGCCCGAATCGGGCTCAAGACCGAGATCCACCAGTTCGCCGGCTACGAGATGTACGTCCGCGCCGGGACTCTGGGCGAGCCTTTCGATATCGCCATCGCCGGATGGAACGTCGACTACCCCGACCCCTACGACTTCCTGAACGTCTTGCTGGACGGCACCAACATCCACGCGTCCAACAACAACAACCTTGCCTACTTCAACGACGCCGACTACAACGCCAAGCTCGAGGCGGCCGCTCTGCTCACGGGCACCGCGCGCGACACCACGTACGGCAACCTCGACATCGACCTCGCCACCAACGCGGCACCGTGGGTCGCCTACGGCAACCGCAATGTTCGCGACATCATCTCCGCCCGCATCGGCTGCCAGACCTACCAGCCCAACTACGGCATCGACCTCGCCACCCTCTGCATCAAACCATGACTCTCGCGCAGCGCCGGGGCCCGGCGGCGTTGCGTCTGTACGTCCCCGACTCATTGGGCACTGACCGCCGCCCAGTGCCCAAATCCAACGTAATCGAACCGAATCAAACGGAATAACGGTGCAGCGGCTTGAAGGGCCGGCGGGCCGCCAGCCAGCATGGTTGAGCGCGAACCGCCGCCCTCCTGCCCCTTCCGTCGTCTGGCTTTGGGAGCAGGAGGTCCCCGGTTCGAATCCGGGCGTCCCGACTGGCGAGGCGACTTTCGATGCGGGCTGAGAGTCCCGCAGTTCTTGGAACGCGGCGCCGCGCGGTCGTTTGACGGGCTGCCAATCCGCTGGCGACCCAGAGCGCACCTGCGGCTCACCGAGCAACTGACTGGTGCCCGGGTCATGATCAAGCGGTGCGGCGATGGTTGCCCCGCTTCCCACTGCTCACGTTCGCGTGGACGCGCGCTGCGATCTTCCTGGGGGCGGCGCTCGCTTATCAGATCCTCCAGGCTCAGGGTCACGGCCCGAACGGCGGACCAGTCCCCGCTCGAATCGGTGCAGGCTCGGGCTGGGCGATCGACCTCTGGGGGCGCTGGGACAGCGGATGGTTCCTGCGGATCGTCGAGCACGGCTACGCCGAGCCCCATTTCACAGCCGCGTTCTTTCCGCTCTACCCGGGGTTCGTCCGCGTTGTCGCGTGGCCACTCGGCGGGCGGGACGTGCTCGCGGGCGTGCTCGTGTCGCTCGCTGCGAGCGCAGTGGCCGTGGTCCTCCTCTACGAGCTGGCCCGCGATCTGCTCGACGAAGACGACGCGAGACGCTCGGTCGTCTACCTCCTCGTCTTCCCGACGACCCTCTTCCTTTGCGCTGTCTACAGCGAATCTCTGTATCTCGCACTCTCCATCGGGACGTTCCTGGCGGCGACTCGCGGGAAGTGGCTGACCGCCGGAGTCCTCTGCGGTCTGGCAATCCTCACGCGCAACGCCGGGGTCATCTTGCTGGCACCGCTCGTCATGATCGCCTGGCAGTCCTCCGATCGCTCCCGAGCGCTCACACGCGCGGCGATAGCTCTCCCGATTGCGGCTCTGTGGCCGCTCTACCTCTGGATCCGCTTCTCAGATCCCCTTCTGTTTGTTCATGCCCAACACGAGCACTTCGGACGGCATCTGTCGGCGGCCGGACCCCTGGGTGGCGTCTGGTACGGACTGGTCGCAGGCTGGAACGGGCTCCGGCAGTACTTCGGGCCGACCGGAGCGAACTACTTTCCGCAGGCGACCGACCACCCGCCCGCATACACCGCCGCGATCAACCTGGAGCAGCTGGCGTTCGCAATCCTCGTCATCGTCCTAGGGATCCTCGCCTGGCGGCGGCTCGGCGCTCCCTACGGCATCTTCGTCCTCGGAAGCATGCTGCTGCCCCTCTCTGCGCCCACAGCCGATTACCCGCTTCTCTCGTCCCCGCGGTTCGCTCTCGGAACCTTCCCGATCTTCATCGCGCTCGCGACGCTGGGCAGACGGCGTTCCCCCGACCTCGCGATCACGACGATCTGCGCGCTCTACCTCGGCATCAACCTTGCGCGATGGGTGCTCTATAGCTGGGTGGCCTGAGCACGACTGGTGCGAATGCGCCAAGCAGCGCGCGGGACATTCCCGATCTGAGGGTCACGCCCGTAGCCGATCAGCGTCCGGCCCGGATGAGCGGCGACCCGCAGGCCGAAGCGCGTCTCAGGTGCGCCTCGAACGCGAGGAATCGCGGGAAAGCGCTGACGCCGAGTCAGTGGCGCCCCCGATGGCGTCGACCCGCCGCGGTGGGACCCTCGTGTCGTCACGACCGACGAAAGGAGAGTTGCGATGACGCACGCTCCACATGCACAGGTTGGCGACCTGATCGAGATCCACGGGCACCGGGTCGGCGAGTCCAGCCGCACCGGCAAGATCCTCGAGGTCCTGGGAACCGCCGAGCACGAGCACTACCGCGTGCGGTGGGAGGACGACCGCGAGAGCATCTTCACTCTCGGCAGCGATGCCGTGATCCGGCACGCCCAGGAAGAGCCTGTCCTCACCCACGAGCCCTGAGCGACAGAGGGAACGGAGGAAGCCGATGGTCGAACCGCCCGCCATGTACCCGGGACTCGACGGGCTCGTCGTTATCGACGCGATGCACCCGGGCCTGATCTCGTGCTCGCTCGACACCCCGCTGCGGACCGTCGCGCGGATGATGGCGACCTACCGGGTGCACGCGATCCTCGTCACTGCGCACGGCGAGGAAGAGCTGCCCGGCGGCGTCCCCTGGGGGATCGTCTCGGACTCGGACCTGCTCCGTGCTGCCGAGGCCGGCGACCTCGACGACCAGATGTCGCGCGCGATCGCCGCCAGCCCGGTGCTGATCGTCGCCACCAGCGACGAGCTCGCGCGGGCTGCTCAGCTGATGGTCGAGCACGAGGTCTCGCATCTCGTGGTGGTCGAGCCGCGGTCGGCACGGCCGGTCGGCGTGCTCTCGACGCTCGACATCGCGCGGGCGCTGGCGGGGTTCCCGGAGACGCACCCGGCTCGCTAGCTTCAAACGGTAGAGCCGCCGTCTTGCGGCCGGCGCCCGCGCCCGGCCGGCCTTCGGCCGAGCGGTTGGCGCGAGGGGCCGGCGGCGGCAGCCGGCCCCTCAGCGTCTCTCGCTGCTAGCGAGCTCTACCTCTTCTTCTGGAACTTCACCAGCGTGTTCGTGGTGTCGATCAGGCGGCAATGGATCTCTGCGTGGTCGCCGACGTGGAGCGCGCCGGTCACTTTGGCGGAGAGATCGTTCGGCACGGTGCAGGTGAGCGCCGCGACCGTGATGGACGAGTCCGAAACGGCCGTGACGGTCCCTCGCGCCGCGCTCTCCTCTTTCGAGGGCTTCGTCCGGGCGCACCGGGTCGGGCCCAGCTCGATCGCCGAGCCGCCGGCCGAGCCGCCGATCTTCCCGTTCGTGAAGCCGCCCGCCGCGGTGAAGCCGGCGGACGTGTTGCCGAGGAGCTTTGCGCCCGGAGCGCGGGCGGCGCCGGCGGCGAGCCCGGCGATACTGCCGTGGTCGTAGACGGCGGTGAGCGCTGCGAGCGTGTCCCGCCCCGAGGTGTCGATGCGGAGCCGGCCGCTGACGACGCCGACGCCCGCCGTCGAGTCGACGGTGCTGCGGGCCGTGAGCGTGATCGGCCCGGTGAGATCGGGATCCCCCGTGGCCGTGCCCGTGTACGTGCCCTGCGAGACCGCAATCGTCCGGCCGTCGCTGGTCGTGCACGTCGTCGTCTCGACCTTGCTCGCGTTCGTGGCCGTGAAGGTGCCCGAGACCTCGACACTCTTCGAGGGCCCGCCCCTCGCGAGAGCCAGTCCCGCAGTCGCGAGCACGGCTGTGCCGGCCGCGACGAGGATCAACCTGCGCATTCGTCCCCCTCGTTCGATGTCGGTGGGGAGGTTTGGCGGCCAGCGTCAGTTGAAGGACAGAGGCTCGTAAAGTTCTCGTAAAGCGACACGTATGCCGCCGCGCTATCGAGCGCTGAGCGCCGGGACGAGCGGGGCCCGGCGCTCGACGCCCCCAGAGGTAAGCCAACCTAGGCAGGGGGAACGATGAAACGCAGAGCTCTCATTCTCGGCTGCGCGCCTCGGCGATCGCTGCCTTGTTCTTGCCCTCGGCCATCCTGCCGGACATGGACGGCACGGACGCCGCCCGGACGCTCGCGGACGGCGCGCGCACAGCGGCGATCCCCGTGGTCGCGTTCAGCGCGGTCCCGTTTGAGGGCGACACCACCTGGCTCACGCGCGCCGGCTTTGCCGGCTGCCTGGAGAAGCCGATCGACGTCGAGAGCTTTCCGCGCCAGGTACGCCGGTTCTGCACCTGACGCGGCGTCACCGTGCTGGCACCCGCGGCGAACGGGGGCTGACACCGCAGACGCACCTCGGCCCCGGTGCCACGCTGGAAGCCGTTGGCCTGCAGGCACCCGCAGCAGGCGAGAAACCAGGGAGGAAGTCATGAAGAAGCTTCTCGTGCTCGCCGTGACACTCGTTACCGCGGCAGGCATCAGCGTCGCCCTCGCGACGGCATCGACATCGCATCGTGGAGACCTTCACGTGAAGAAGGCGTGCGGGCCGGACGCGGGCCTGTCGCGGACTCCTACTGCACGATCACGGCCTCGAACGTCAGCCTCATCAAGCCGGGGTCAAGAGTCGTCTATCTCCAAGCGGCAGGCACGACCTCGCTCGACAGCGACATCGTCCTGGTCGTCGGCCCCGGCAACTACGCCCTCGGCCACGTCCTGGTCGATCTCAGCACAGGTCAGGGCGAGGTCTCGCTCTCGGGCGGAGCGGGGCCGTTCAAGGGGTTCCGCGCGAAGGCGCGCGTCACTCCCCCGGGTGGGGTGAACGGGGCCGACTGGGCCTGGGACGGCTGGTACCGCTTCGGCGGGAACGACTGAGCCGCGAGCTGCTTCGACGCAGCGCGATTGATGAGTGAGGGCCGGGTTCTTGGGTCAGGGCCCGGCCCTCGACGCCGCGGCGGTAGCCAATCTAGGCAGGAGGAATCATGAAACGCAGAGCTCTCATTCTCGGCTGCGCGGCACTTGTGGCTGTCCTCGCGGGTGGTGTGGCCTGGGCGTCGATCCCGGCCGGCGACGGCACGATCCAGGGCTGCTACGGGAAGGTCGGCGGCGTCCTGCGCGTGATAGACACCGCGAAGGGCGAGAAGTGCGTGGGCGGAGAGGTTTCGATCGGCTGGAACCAGAAGGGCCTGAAGGGCGATCCAGGGGCGAAGGGCGATCCGGGGGCCGTCGGCCAGGCCGGCCCCCGGGGGGCGACCGGCGCGGCGGGACAGGACGGCGCCAACGGAGTCGACGGCAAGAACGGTATCGACGGCAAGGACGGCGCGAAGGGGGCGAAGGGCGATCCCGGCCCTCAAGGCTCCCCAGGCACGGGTAGCCTGGCCAGTCTCGACGCGGTCAACGGGCTGCCCTGTCACGCGCCGACGTTCGACGGCTCCACGAAGGTCGACTACACGGCGACGAGCGATCAGGCGTACTCCGCCTCGCTGCAATGTGTCAAGAACGACGGCGGCTTCGTGACGCTGACGCTCAGCGTCAACTCGTTATCGACGTTCACGCCGGTCGACTGCAGCGACCCGCGAGTGTTCTTCACCAGCCCCTTCGACGGGACCTGTTACGCGTTCAACGACGGGCAGGCAGCGGTTGCCGGCGACTCGGGAAGCGTGGCTTGCGGCGCGAGCGGTGGCAACGTGATGAATCCACCCGGACGGCCCTCCCGTCATTGTGGGTGTGCCCGGAGTATGCCCGTTCAACCTGCCCCGGGGGTCGACGATCATGCTCACCGAGGACCCTCGCGCCACCATGTTCAATGGGTGGACGGACGACTGTGCGAGTGCGGGAACAGACCCGACCTGCACCCTCGTACTCGACGGCGTCAAGCACGTCGGAGCATCGTGGATCGCCAGCTCATGAGAGACCGCACGTCGGGCTGCCTCGCGAACCAGTAGGGATTCGATTCCCGGGTCGGGCCACGCACCAACCGAGGCCTGACCCGGGCGCTTGCGAGGCCCGGCCTGGCACACTTGCGCGGGCCATGCCCGCCTCCGGCGCTCACTACCTCCTGCCCGCCGGCGCCGGCCTTGCCGCGGCCCAGGCCGCGCTGGCGGCTCACCTTCACCTCGAGGCCGGCGCCGCGCGGTCGGTGGACCGCACCTTCTACGACACCTTCGACGGACGCCTGCACGCCGAGGGGCTCACACTCGCCTACGAGGACGGCAGCCTGCGGCTCCGCGACGGCTCCGGGGCCGAGCTTGGTGCGGCCGACTTTCCGCGTGCGCCCGCAGCACTGCTGGCCGTCGAGATGCCCGTCGGCCGGCTGCGCGACCTCGTGGCGCCCGTCGTCGAGATGCGCGCGCTCACTCCAATCGCCCGGATCCGCAGCCGGCTGCTTCCCCTGCGCGTACTGAACCGCGACGACAAGACCGTCGTGCGGCTCACGGTCGAGGACCCCGTGCTCGTGGCCGCGGGGGAGCGCACGCCCCTGCTCCCGCGCCTGCACGTGACGGGCGTGCGCGGCTACGACCGGGCACTGGCGCGCGTCGTACGCACCCTCGAGGACGACCTGGGGCTGCCCGCGGCCGGCGAGCCGCTGCTGGACGAGGCCGTGTCCGCCGCGGGAGGAAGCCCCGGAGGCACGTCGTCGAAGCTCGACGTCGCGCTCGAGCCGGACCAGCGTGCCGACCGGGCGGCAACGGTGCTGCTCGGTCGCCTGCTGACGACGATCGAGCAGAACCTGCCCGGCACGCTCGCCGACGTCGACAGCGAGTTCCTGCACGACCTGCGCGTGGGAGTGCGCCGCACACGCTCGGCCCAGCGTCAGCTCCGCCGTGTCTTCCCGCCCGGGCCGCTCGCCCGCTTCCGGGCCGAGTTCCGCTGGCTGCAGCAGATGACGGGTCCGACGCGCGACCTCGACGTGTACCTGCTCGAGCTCGACGACCTCGGCTCGGAGCTGCCTGCGGCGGTGCGTCCGGACCTCGAGCCGCTGCGCGCTCTTGTGGTCGAGCGCCGCCGTCGCGAGCAACGCCGCATGGTCCGGGCGCTGCGCTCTGCGCGAACCCGCTCGCTGCTCGCCGACTGGGAGACCTTTCTGGCGGAGCTCGCCGAGGCTCCGCCGGCCGACCGCCCGGACGCGGAGCGGCGGATCGTCGACGTTGCGGGCGAGCGGATAGCGGCCGTATACCGGCGCATGGTGAGGGACGGCGGTGCCATCGACGACGTCAGCCCGCCCGAGGCTCTCCATGAGCTGCGCAAGGCGGGCAAGGAGCTGCGGTACCTGCTCGAGTTCTTCGCCGCCCTCTATCCGGGCACCGTCGTGAAGCCGATGGTGCGGACGCTCAAGGGCCTGCAGGACACGCTCGGCCGCTTCCAGGACCGCGAGGTCCAGGCGCACATGCTGCTTTTGCTTCGCGACGAGGTCGCCGCGCTCGACCGCGGCCCGGCGGCGCTCATGGCGATGGGGCTGCTGGTCGACCGCCTGGAGCGCGACCGGGCGGCGGCCCGAGCCGAGTTCCACGAGCGGTTCGCCGCCTTCGCGGCGCAGTCCCAGCGCGCGCTGGTGAAGGAGACGTTCCGGTGAGCCGCGTGCTCGCCACCTACAACATCAAGGGCGGGGTGGGGAAGACCTCCGCGGCCGTCAACCTCGCCTACCTCGCCGCGCTCGGCGGCGCCCGCACGCTGCTGTGGGATCTCGATCCGCAGGGTGCGAGCACGTACCTGCTGCGCGTCAAGCCGAAGATCCGGGGCGGCGGGCGCAGGCTCGTCTGGGGCAAGAGCGACCTCGACGCGCTGATCAAGGGCACCGACTTCGAACGCCTCGATCTCCTGCCCGCGGACTTCTCCTACCGGCACATGGATCTCGCCCTCGACGCCACGAAGCGCCCTACGAGACGCCTCGCCCGGCTGCTCGCCCCCCTGGCCGGCGACTACGACTACGTGTTCCTCGACTGCCCGCCGAGCATCTCTCTCGTCTCGGAGAGCGTGTTCGAGGCTGCCGACGCTCTGCTCGTTCCCCTGATCCCGGCCACGCTCTCGTCGCGGACCTTCGAGCAGCTCCGTACCGTCGTCCCCGGCGGGCCTCAGGTCCTCGCCTTCTTCTCGATGGTCGACGGCCGCAAGCGCCTCCACCGCGAGGTCATGGAGGGCCTCGCGGAGAACCCGGCTGTGCTGCGGACGTTCATCCCGGCGGCCAGCGACGTCGAGCGCATGGGGCCGCACCGCGCCCCGATCGCGCAGTTCGCTCCCCGCGGCCGCGCCGCGCTCGCGTACAAGGCGCTGTGGGCCGAGGTGGGCGAGCGGCTCGAGGGAGCTGCGCCCTAGCGGACCTCGCCCGCTTCCTCTGCCTTCAGGAAGCGGAAGAAGAAGAACGCGGAGGCGGCGAAGAACACGACCGCCTGCTCTGCCGCCATCGTCAGCCCCGCCAGCTGCTGGTCGGCGAGGGGGGACAGGCCCCAGATACGGCGCGGCGCGTGCTGGTACACGGAGTAGAGCGAGCTCGGCAGCAGGGCGAGCAGCAATCCGAGCGGGCTCGCCAGCAGGAAAGCCGCGAACAGGTAGGCGGCGCGGCCTCCGTCGGAGAGCCGCCGCGGCGAGTCGTGGAGCACCGGCCACCAGAGCGCGAGCCCGGCGACGAGGTAGCAGAGGTGCTCGACCGGCAGCAGCCAGTCCGGGCGGTGGAGGGCTCCGTCGTACGCCCAGGGGACGTGCCACGAGAAGGTGGTGACGAGCCACAGCGGGAGAGCCACGAACGGCAAGGTGAGGATCGAGACGGGCCGGAGCCGTCCGAGCCGAGCCCCGAGCGCGGGCGCGAGTCCGAGTAGTAGCAGCGCCGGCGCCCACTCGGCGAGCACGACGTTCTGCAACAGGTGCGCGGTCAGCAGGTAGCGGAGCGCGAGCGACTGCAGCGGCGTCGCGAACGCGGCGAGGATCAGCGCGAGCCCGCCCGCGAAGCAGGCAATGCGCGCCCGCGAGGCGGGGTAGTGGCGCAGCGCGATGACGTAGCCGGCAGCGAGGCCGGGGACGAGAACGAGTGCCTCGAGGTCGAGCTGGAACGCGTACGGGTGCACCGCGGAACGCTACGTCCGCTCGAGAAGACCTAGCTCGAACAGATGGAGCACGGCCGCGGAGATCGTCGGCGCGTCCGCAGCGACGTCCGCGACGAGCTCGCCGAGCGGGCGCTTCCCGTCCAGACGCTCGATCACCGGCAGCGCGTCGGGATCGACGGCGCCGTGGACGCCGAGCCCTTCGTCCAGCTCGATCGTCGCCCTGCTCGAGTCCGCCGACGTCTCGTGCACCAGCGTGTGGCCCGGTGCGAGGCGGAAGCGCTCCGCGAGGAACGAGGCCCGGCCGGACGAGGCGAGCCAGTCCTGCGCGGCCACGATCCGCAGCAGGTGGTCGCTCGCCCGGCCCCGTGTGGGCTCGGGCGCGCCGAGACCGCGGAACCACGTGCTCGCGGCCGAGCGTGGTCGCAGGATCACGACACCGAGCCAGATCGTCTCGATCCGGGCACGGCGGTAGTAGTCGAGCCAGCGCTCGACTCGCGCTGCGTACTCGGCCTCGTCGCGGGCGCCGAGCGGCTCGGCCCAGCGCGCGGCGTAGGAGAGCGCGTTCTCGGAGCCGAACGCGACGGCGAGGACGTCGCAGCCCGAGCCCTGTGTCCACCTCTCGACGGGAGCCCACGGCGGCTCCCCGGTCCGGGTGGCCCAGTTGCAGAGCACGTGCCCGAAACCGCCTTCTTCCAGATGCCAGGGAACGGCGTGCACGAGGCGCTCGGCGAGGCCCTCCTCGCCGTCGCGGAAGAGGTAGTCGCGGTCCGGCGAGAGCACGTACGGCGGGTTGCAGACGACGAGATCGAAGCGCTCGTCCGCGACCGGCTCGAGCCAGCTCCCAGTCGCGGGTCTCGACGTTGGCAAGGCCGTTGAGCCGGGTGTTCAGAGCCGCGTAGCGAAGCGCGCGGGGGTTGACGTCGACCGCGGTCACGCGCTGCGCGTGCCCGGCGGCGAGCAGCGCGTGGATTCCCGAGCCGGTGCCCAGGTCGAGCGCGGTAGCGACGGGGAGCCGGATCGTGGCCCGCGCTAGCGCGTCGGCGCTCGTGTTGGCGCCCGGTACGTGCTCGAGCCCGAGCGCGGCCGGGTCGTCGGGGTCGTGGGCGACGAGCAGCCCGAGCCAGGGTGTGATCTGAGCACGGCTGCGGACGCGGCCGTCCTCGAGTGTGAGCAGGCCCTCGGCCGCAAGCGCCTCGGGCTCGAGCGGCGCGAGCACCTCCTGCGTGACAGGGAGGCGATAGTGGAAGAGATCGGCGAGCGCGGCCAGCCGCCCGCCGGGAAGCACGCCGTGCCGTCGTAGCGCAGCCGCCTGCCGGTCGTCGAGGCCGCCCGTCGAGCGCCGCAGCCCTTCTTCGTCGTAGCCCTCCGCGGCGAGCATCGCACCGAGCTGGCGGATCGCATCCACGGCGCGAACGCTATGGGACGGCAGCACTCTCATCCCGCCCGATGTGGTGCTAATCACTGTTCTCGTTCACTCGACCTGCGAGCGAGCACCGACAGCCGGCTTGCTCAGTTGGACTGTTGAGGGCTGCCGTTTGACCATGAGCGAATCGCTGCGAGTCACGATCGTGTTCGAGGACGGGGAGGATGGCTGGATCGTCGCCTCCATTCCGGAGGTTCCCGGTGCCCACAGCCAGGGACGAACACGCGAGGAGGCGCGCGCCAACGTAATCGACGCTCTGCGTGGGGTTCTGGAGCTGCGCTTCGGCGGCCAACCCGAGGCTGACACGGCCGCCGACAGCGAGCCGCTCGAGCTCGTTATCGGCGCGTGAAGCGTCGCGATCTGGAGCGCCATCTGCGCGATCACCGGGCGCGGCTCCTGCGCGAAGCGGGTGGAGGGAATCGAACCCTCATAACCAGCTTGGAAGGCTGGGGCTCTGCCGTTGAGCTACACCCGCGCGGGGACGAAGGGTACCGCCCGACGCCGCGGCGAGCTGACCCGCCGCCGTCCGGGGCGTGGGCGATGCTGGCCCGGTGACGCCGGAGCGCCTGGTCGCTTTCCGCGTGCGGACCGTACTGTCCGTGCTCGGGATCGTGCTCGCCGTCGCGGTCGCGCTCGAGGTGCTCTGGATCGCGCGGCACGTGATCACCTGGATTCTGATCGCGCTCTTCCTTGCGCTCGCGCTGAACCCGGCGGTCGAATGGCTCCAGCGGCACGGCGTCTCCCGCCGCGGGGCCGCGGCCGGGCTCACCTACGTTGCGGCGCTGCTCGCGATCGTGGCGCTCGGAGCGCTCTTCATCCCCACGCTGATCAACCAGGTGAACCAGCTGGTGGACAACGTGCCCGACTACCTGCACCAGATCACGACAGGACGCGGCCGGCTCGGCTTCCTGCAGACGAAGTACCACCTCGTCGACAAGGCGCGCGCAGCGCTGCACAACGGCGGCGCGAAGAAGCTCCTCGGGCTCTCGAACACGGCGCTCGCGGTGACGAAGGGCGTGATCACCGCCGTCGTCGCCTGCGTCACGATCGCGTTCATGACGTTCTTCATGCTGATCGAGGGGCCGGCCTGGATGGAGCGGTTCTACGGCCTGCTTCCGGAACAGTCACGGCCCAGGTGGCGGCAGGTCGGGCGCGACATCTACCGGACGGTCGGCGGGTACGTGACCGGCAATCTGCTGATCAGCGTCGTGGCCGGCGTCTCGACGACCATCGTCCTGCTGATCATGGGCGTGCCGTTCGCGGTCGCGCTCGGCCTCGTCGTCGCGATCCTCGACCTCGTTCCGCTGGCCGGCGCGACGATCGCGGCGATCATCGTCGGCACCGTCGCATTCCTGCACTCGATCCCGGCCGGAATCGTCGTGATCGTGTTCTTCATCGTCTACCAGCAGATCGAGAACCACCTGCTCCAGCCGCTCGTCTACGGCAGAACGGTGCAGCTGTCGCCGCTCGCGGTGTTGATCGCGGTGCTGGTCGGCGCGGAGATCGCCGGGATCCTCGGTGCGCTGGGTGCGATTCCGGTCGCAGGCGCGATCCAGGTGGTGATCGTCGACTGGCAGCGGCAACGCCGCACGGCGCAGATCGAGCCGCCGGCCACGGGCGCCTCCGCGGTGCCCGCCCCGGAGACGTAATCCCCCAGATGGGGTAGAGCAGATCACCCATTCGAGGGGTCAAGGCCGGGGCGATCGTGCCGATGGCCGTCTCGATGCCCCGCATCGCGGCCAGGCTGTTCATACCGATCGCCGTCGTCTTCGTGCTCGCGGCGTCAGCCGGTTCAGCGGGGCGGGTGGCCCGAGCATCCGGGGTCGAGCGCCTCCCGACGTTCGATCAGCAGCTCCTCGGCCAGATCAACACGTTGCGCGCGAAGCACGGGCTGCCCACCCTCCGGCTCTCGGCCCGCCTCACGGCGGCCGCTGCACAGCATTCGGATCAGATGGCGCGGCGCGGCTACTTCGCGCACCAGTCCGCCGACGGCACGTCCATGGGCGATCGCGTCGGCCATTTCTACGCAGCGCGCGGTTACCGCTACTGGGCGGTGGGCGAGAACCTGCTCTGGTCGTCGCCCTCGATCAGCCCCGGCGGGTCGCTGAACCTCTGGCTCGGAAGCCCGCAGCACCGGGCGAACCTGCTGTCCGGCGAGTGGCGCGAGATCGGCCTCGCAGCGGTACACGCCGCCAGCGCGCCCGGCGTCTTCGGCGGTAGCCGGGTCACGGTCGTGACGACGGACTTCGGCGTTCGCCGCTGATCCACCCGCGGTGCCGTCCCGGTAGCCTGCGACGGGACCGTGAGCTCGGCCCAGCCTCCCATCGACGAGCCGCCTGCCGGGCGGTCGCGGCGCGCGCTCTGGCTCGGGCTGGCTGTTCTGGCTCTGCTCGTGCTCGGCGGCGGGCTGTTCGCGGGCTTCACGCTCGTGGGCAGCGGCGGTGGATCATCGGGGACGGCCGGCGAGTCCTCGGGGATCAGCGCCCAGATCAGCAACGCCGTCCGGAGCGCGACCCAGGGCACGGTCGTCGTGCCGCACGTGGTCGGCCTCGGGCGGGCCCGCGCCACGGCGAGCATCGAAGGGGTCGGGCTGCAGGCGCTGGCCCGCGTCGAGTCGAGCGCGCGGCCCGCGGGCGTCGTGCTCGCCCAGAATCCGCGGGCCGGAGTCCGGCTCGGCCGGGGCTCGCTCGTCGGCCTCACGGTGTCCGCCGGCGCGCGTGCCGGGACGGTGCCCTCGGTCGTCGGGCTCAACGCGGCGGACGCGGCGGCCGCGCTACGGGCGGCAGGCCTCGGCTACGTGACCCGCAGGATCGTCTCCCAGCGCAGCGCCGGGATCGTCGTCGAGCAGTCGCCGCGCGCGGGCACTGCCCGCCCGCGCGGCGACGTACTGCTGTCGGTCTCACAGGGGCCTCTGCACGTGACCGTCCCGGACGTGACGGGAGTCGCCCGGGCGCTTGCGGTGCGGCGGCTGAGCGCGGCCGGCTTCCCGGTTGTGATCCGTATGGTCCACGGTCAGGGAGCGGCCGGCACGGTGGTGAGCCAGGTTCCGCGGGGCGGGTCGATCGCCGCCCAGGGGGGGACCGTCCACATCGAGGTGGCACGACGCTGAGCCGTCCGCCTCGGCGGTCAGGATCGACGCATGAGCGAGCCCTGCCCCCGCTGCGGCGCCGCGATGCAGTGGCTCCATCAGACGTGGCAGTGCCCGCGCTGCCGCTTCAAGCTCGGCTGCTGCGAGGGAGCCTGCGGGGAGCCCTTCGAGGCGAATGCTCCGCCGCGGCCCGCGCTTCCGGCTAGACCCTGACCACAAGGCCGAGCTCGAGCAACTGCCTGACGGTCGCGACGGCGAACTCTGCGAACTCTTCCGGGTCGAGGTCGAGCCTGTCGGCGAGCCCGGCGCAGACCTCGCCGAGCGACCGGCGGCCGTCCAGCGCGAGCAGGATCTCGAGCGTCACGGGCTCGATCGTGACCGGGATCCCGAGGCTGTCCTCGAGCGTCAGCGCAGGCTTGTCGGGCGTGTACCGCCCATCGTGGAAGGTGTTGCGCTCGACGATCGCGTGCCCGTCGACCGGCTCGAACCGCTCGTCCTCGAGCTCCGGCGCGAGCAGATCCGACCCGTGCAGGTAGTCCTGGGCCTCGACGATTCTCAGCAGCTGCCGCCCGCCGTCGCCCTCGAGCGTGCCGGGGGCGTCGACCGCGTGGAACCACGGTTCCGGCCCGAACCCGCGCCGCAGGACGACCACGCCGAACTGGATCGTCTCCAGGCCGTGTTGCGCGAAGCAGTCGATCCAGCGCGCGGTGTTCTGTGCGTAGCGCGCGGGATCGACGCCGACGATGTCGTTCCAGCGGGCGGCATGACGGCCGGGCTGCTCGGCGCCGAAGCTCACGACGCAGACGTCACATCCGAGCTCTGCGGTCCACTCCGAGACCGGGCCGTACCGATCCTCGCCCGCCCGCAGGCCCCACTCGCACAGGACATGGCCTATCCCGCCGGGCGCAAGATGCCGCGAGACGCCCTGCACCAGCCGCCGCGAGACCGCGTGCAGGTCCGCGTCGTCGCTGCGGTCGCCGTCCCGGAAGAGGTAGTCCGCGTCGGGCGAGAGCACGTACGGCGGGTTGGAGACGATCAGGTCGAACAGCTCGCCGGCGACCGGCTCGAACCAGTCGCCCTGCCGGACCTCGACGTTCTCGCGGCCGTTCAGGCGCGCGTTGAGTCGCGTCAGCTCGACGGCCCGCGGGTTGATGTCGACGGCGACGACGTGCCCGCAGTGGCGCGCGGCGAGCAGCGTCTGGACGCCCGAGCCGCACCCGAGGTCGAGCGCGCGCTGGGCCGGGATACGGATCGTCGATCCGGCCAGCGTCGCCGCCGACGCGTTGCCGCCGGCAACGTAGTCGGCCGGCAACGCGCCTGCACGGAGGGGGTCGTGGGCGAAGAGCTCCCCCAACCAGGGCGAGATCTGGAACTGCGCCACGACCGCGTCGCCGGACGGGGAGATCAGGCCTTCGTCGACGAGGGCGTCGACGGGCACCTGGCCGAGGGCGGTCGCCACCGTGTCCCGCTCGACCGGCCGCACGACGAAGAAGAGCTCGGCGAGCGTGGCGAGCGGCTCGTCGACGAACACGGGCCCGGCCGTGCCCATGCGCCGCACCCGCTCCAGCTCGATCCCGCCCAGTGCCGCTTCGAGCCCGTCCTCGTCGTACCCGGAGTCGAGCAGCCGGCGGCCTAGCTCGGTGACGGGATCGTGCATCCCGCCAGGGTCACATAATGCGCGCCCTCGGGGCGCCGATTTAGCTCGAGGGGATGCGCCCGGGAGGATTCGAACCTCCGACCAACGGCTTAGAAGGCCGCCGCTCTTCCACTGAGCTACGGGCGCCCGCAGCGCGAAGGGTACCGCCCGCCCGTCCAGGGCCCCCGCCGCGAGCTTCGCCGGCGGCTATCCTGTTCCACCGCGCGGTGGCGGTAGCTCAGTTGGTAGAGCCCCGGGTTGTGGTCCCGGTGGTCGCGGGTTCGAGTCCCGTTCGCCACCTATGACGGCCCCGGAAGGTGTGCCGCACTTTCCGGGCACGTCGCCCGAGAGGCCGGACGATCAGCCAAACTAGGGCCGAGGCCCCGTAGCTCAGCGGATAGAGCGGCAGACTTCGAATCTGCGCGCGGAGGTTCGATTCCTCCCGGGGCCATGCGTCGCTGAGCGGCTTGGAGAGCGACGATTCGCTCGGTGGCGACCGGCGCGCAGGGCGCCCCGGGGCAACGCAGGGGGCAACCGGCCTAGCCGGGGGCACGTGCTTCCGGCCGCGTCCGTACGAGCCCGACCGCAGGGCACCGTGGCTGCTGAGCCGCTCCGCATCCACCGACCCGTCATCTCGCCGAACGCCCCCCAGGGGTCGCGCCGCGGAGCGACGGTTACCGAGAAGGCTTCGCGCGGCGCGTCCGTGGATGAGGCGCCCTTCGCGCGCGCGTGCGTTGCCCCAATGTCAGTGCTTATCGGTCGAATTATGACCCTGAATAAAGACTCGCGAGGACAGCAACGGCCGGGCGGAAGTCCATCCGATCCCGGCCGTTACCCTCTCGATTCGTGTCTGCGAATCTGGGTCAGCTTAAGGTCCGGCCGGAGGGGTAGTGCCTTGCGGGTGGACGAAGGCATCGAGCGAGAAGCACGGGGCTTTCCACCGGCGGGTTATCGATCGCCACCGGCAGTCGGCGGAGGCTGCTGCCCGCCACGCAGAGGGACACGACGAGGCCGCACAGCTCGAGCGGCAACTCGCGCGCCACCGCGGCCTCCGCCTCGAACGCTAACCCGGCCGCCGTTTCCGCCAGTCTGTGCGCGAACTATCAGCCTGGATAGACGCCGAGACAAAGATGCATCATCGATGCAGAAGCTTCTCATGATTGCTGTACGACGTATGTGATGGCGGGGCGCCGGTAGCGGCGCCCCGCGGTTTTCCGTGTTTTTCCGGAGGGTCAGTCGTGAGAGCTTCGCTTGACGCTGATCGTGCCCTGGAAGCAGGTGCCGCTCGGCGCCTGTGTGCAGTTGATGACGTCGAACTCCACGTGGACGTGTGCGCGCGTCATGAAGCCGTCGACGACGCGGCCGTCGAGCACCGCCTTGAGGGTTGTGAGGTCTTCCGTGCCCTCGACGTGCGCCGTGAACGACTTGGCCGGGTCGGGAGCGATCACGATGTAGATGGCATCGAGGTGAACAAGGCTGCCGTTCACCGTGCGCTCGTAGACCGCGCCTCCGAACTTGCCGACGATGTCGCCTCCGACGACGCCGACCAGGTTCGGGAAGCCGGGTGCGATCCACTTCGTGTATGTGAGCTCGAGGTCGGCCGAGCCCTTGCCGTCGTGCCCTCTCAGGATCTGCGTCTGGGCTGAGGCCGCCGCGATGCTTGCGGCCACGACCAGAACCGCGATCAATCCGACGAAGCGCAGCTTGGTCATCACTTCCTCCTTTGGTTGTCGAGCGCCGTGGGCGCCTGCAGGCCGACGGCCTCCACGATGCGATCCGCTTTCAGACCGGCCTGGTCGAACGCCTCCGCGACTTGCTCGACGGAGTCGGCTTCGACCAGGTGCAGACAGGTCTCGTCGCCCGGGATCAGGATCGAGCGCAGGTAGCGGACGCTGTTTCCGTCGCCGAGACGGGCGAGGACGGCCGAGTCCGAGTTTGCGTTGATGCTGTAGAGCTCGACCAGGTATTCGGGCATCGCTCGAGGCTAGGACTAGCGGCGAGCGCTCGAAAGCCGGGAATCAGGGGTCTTTGCTCAAGGGTCGCCGTTGAGCCGGCGCGAGAGCTCGGTCCGAGAGCGCACTCCGAGCTTGCGATAGACCTGTTTCAGCGCGCCCTCGACCGTGTGGACGCTGAGGAACAGCGCCGCAGCGGTCTCCTTGTTGCTCTTACCTTCCGCGACCAGCTCCGCGATCCGCCGCTCGCCCTCGGTCAACCCGTCGCCCGAGGTCACACGGCCGCCGATACGGGCAAGCTCGGCGCGCGCGTTGTCGGCCCAGATCGGCGCCGGCAGGCCCTCGAAGATCGAGAGCGCCGCCTCGATCGCCTCCCTCGCCGCCTTTCTCCGCTTGGCCCGGCGAAGGATGGTGCCGTAGATCAGCAGGGTGCGGGCGCGCTCGAACGGCCCCGGCATCCGCTCGTGCGCCTTCAGCGCGCGCTCGCAGCTTGCGAGCGCCGTTTCAAGGTCGCCCTCGGCGGCCAGGAGCAGGGCGCGACAGCGCGCGCCCATCGCCAGCGGCCACGGGGTCCCGAGCCGGCGGTCAGATTCGTCCAGCCATTCGAGCTGGATCCGGGCCTCATCGAGGTCGCCGACAGCGACGAGTGCCTCGATCGCGAGCTCCCGGGCCGGGTAGTGGCTCGGCTCGCCCGTGCCATGCTCCTGAAGGCGGCGAACGAGAGGGGCCAGCCTCTCCGCTGCTGCGGGGTAGTCGCCCTTGGAGAGGTCGATCAGACCGAGCAGCGCAAGGTTCCGCTCGAGGAAGCGCTGCTGGTGCTCCTCGTGCGATCGCGAGATCCCCTCGATCGCTCGCGCGTGAGCTTGGTCGAGGCGGCCGAGGTAGGCATCGACGAGGCCCCTGATCCACAGCGACAATCCACCCTGAAACTCAAGGCCTCGCTGCTCCCCTCCCTCGAGCAGTTCTTCGGCATGCTCGTCGGCGCGGCTCCATTCTCCCGCTCGGCACTCGAGCACTGCGAGATGGAACAGGGCATATGTCTGAGCGGGCTCGTCACCTCGAGCCATGCCGACGGCGTGCGCGCGTTGCAGAGCCTCGCGCGCAGGCTCAAGCTCGTCTGCGTACATCAGCCGCATCGCGTCGACGCGCGTCGGCGTGATGTACGTCGGGAGGGGCCCGACCAGCTCCTCAAGCTCGAGCGCACGCTCGAGCACCCCTGGCGCCACTCCCTCGGCGTAGAGCTCCGCCACACTGCGCTGCGCCAGGAAGATCGCGAGCAGGACGAGGTCACCGCTGTCCTCCACGACCTGAGCCGAGTCCCGCGCCAGCTTCACTGCCGCCCCCGGCCCGTGGCGATGAAACGCAGTGAACACGCGCGCAGTGACGATTTCGGCCCTCAGCCGAGGATCGGCCTCGGCCTCCACGAACGCCTGCTCCAGGAGTCGCTCCGACCTCTCCAGGTCGTCGTACGAGCGCTCGCCGAGGCGCCGCAATACATCAGCACGCTCGGCACCAGGCGGAAGCTGGTCGAGGAGCGGCTCGAGGATCACCCGCGATCGCTCCGCGTCGCCACTGGCGTAGTGATGGTCGGCGGCGAGAAGCTGCCGCCGGCGCCTGACCGAGCCCGCAGCGTCGGCGGGCGTGAGCGAGACCGAAAGCTCGGCAAGCTCCGCCGCTGACCCCGATGCGCCACGCGAGGCCGCAGTCGCGGAAGCGGTCTCCAGCTCGTCCGCGACCGCGGCCGACGGCGCGGTCGCGCCGAGAGCGAGGTGCCGGGCGCGCTGCTCAGCATCGCCGACCAGCTCCGCGAGGTCGCGATGGAGCGCTCGCCGCCGCCCCGGGTCGAGCTCCGCCTCGACGCGCGCAGCCAGCAGCGGGTGGCTGAACCGCACGCGCTCGTCGCCAAGCTCCAGGATCGCCGCGGCCTCAGCCGAGCGAAGACGTGCGAACACCGTCACCGGGTCGGAGTCCACAGCCTCGACGATCGAGACCGTCGGCTCGCTGAGCAGTGCGATCGGCTCGAGCACCTCGCGAACCTCCTGCGGCAGCGCCGCCAGCCGCGCCGAGACGAGCTCGGTGAGCGACGTGGGCACGGTCAGCCGCTCGCCTGCGCCCGCGCGCGCGCCGGACTGCTCGAGTGCGCGCCCGAACTCGAGCGCATAGAACGGATTCCCGCCCGACGTCCGGTGAATCTGGAGAAGCCCAGGTCGAGGAAACGAGACGCCGAGATGCTCGCGAAGTAGACGATGAGTGGCGCCGACACTCAACGGACCGAGCCGCAAACGCCGCAGCCGCTCACTCGGAAACGCACGATCGAGCCTGAGCGGAGCCGCCTCCGAGCCGTCGCTGCGGCGCGCGACAAGAATCGCAACCGGCCCCGCCGCTAACCGGCGGAACGCGAACGCAAGAACCGACGCGGACGCCGCATCGAGCCACTGCACGTCGTCAACCGCAACCAACAGCGGACCGCCGCCACGCTCCGCGAGAAGCCGGAACACCGCGAATGCGATCGCCCGCTCCTCCGGCGCAGCCCCGTCGACTTCCTCGAGCAGCAAAGCGGCCGAAAGCGCCCGACGCTGCGGCAACGGCAACCCCTCAAACCCCTCCGGCAGCACGGGGCCCAAGAGATCAGCAAGCGCAGCGAACGAGAACGCCGTCTCGGCACCCACCGGACGGCAAGACAGGACCGCGTAACCCTGCTCCCGTGCTTCCGCCAGCGCTGCCTCGAACAGCGTCGTCTTCCCGATGCCCGCCTCGCCGTCCAGCACGAGTGCCTGGGGCGTGTCCCGCGCAGCCGCGAGAAAGTCCGCAAGCACGGCGACCTCGGCCTCACGGCCGATCACCGGCCCGCGCCCTGTCCCCAACCGTCCCGCCACGCGACGCTCGCCGGAAACCCCGGCGCCTATCAGATCAGGACCGCCGCGCGTCGGCACTCCTAGATGCTAGAGCACCTTACGCCCAAGTCACGCGGGCGCCGTGGACGAGATCGTCTCCCTCCGGGCCGCTCTACCACGCCGTCGGCTGACGCGAGGTGGCACAACTCGTCGCCGCCGGGGCGAGCAACCCCGAGATCGCCTGACCGGCTCGCCACGGACTGCGGCAGCGCACGGCGGCGTCCGCTTTGGGCGACAACAACCACGAACAAGTTCGCCGTGTCCTGGCAGACAGACATCGCCTCACAGTTGATCGCACCCAGCTAGCACTGTAAGACGTGCGCGGAGCGGATCCCGGGGGCCGCCCCCATCTGGCCGGGGTCTACGCGGGGTCTGCGGGTCCGTCGCGGAAGGACTTCGGCGGCCGCCGACGCGGAGGTGACTCCGAGGAGCCATGCGCCTTCGCGCGACGGGAGCCGACCTCCAGCGACACCTGATCAACGCTCGCAATGAGAGGGTCCCGGGGTACGACTCCGCGCGTCCGGCTCTCTCTGTCCAAGCGGGCTCGGCCCTACTGGTGCGCGCGCGGGCACACGGGGTTTGTGCGGTTCCGACCGATCGCGTTCCTAGGATTCGGGACGGGCAGGCTCGCGGCTAGCTAGGGCCTGGATCTCGTCGCTCGTCACCGGCATCCGTCATCCTGTCAATCGGGGAGCAGGGGCATCTCGATCCCGGGCGTCCGTCCGAGCAGGACGCCGCGGGTGATCGCTGCTGTGCCGTAGCGGTCCCGTACCTGGTCGACCGCGGTGTCGAGCGTCTCTCGGGCATCGAGCGGCAGGACGAGCTGGCCTGAGCTCGCGTGGTCCAGGTTGGCGACCGAGACTCCGATCAGTGTGAGGCCGCGGAGCTCGAGTGTCGGTAGCGCCTCGGCCAGCAGCGCTCGCGCCGTCGCGAGGATCGTGTCGGTGCTCGAGGTCGCGCGGTACAGCGTGCGCGATCTCGTGGCCCGGGAGTAGTCGTCGAAGCGCAACCGGAGCACGACGGTGCGTCCGGCGCGGCCGGCTGTACGCATCCGCCTGGTGACCCGGTCGACGAGGGCGACGAGATCCGCGTCGACCGAGCTGGGCGACCACGGGCGGCGGCCGCGGGCCCGTTGCGAGCCGATCGACCGGCGCCGGCGGCGGGCCTGCACGGGCCGCGGATCGAGGTTGTGCGCGAGCGCGTGGAGGTGGCGGCCCGACGCCCGGCCGAGCAGTGCGACGAGCGCCGCCTCGGGCATCGCGGCGACCTCGCCGACGGTCGTGATCCCACGGTCGCGCAGCTTGCCCGCCGTCACCGGGCCTACGCCCCAGAGCCGCTCGACCGCCAATGGGTGCAGGAAGTCCAGCTCGCCCTCGGACGGCACGACGAGGAGCCCGTCCGGCTTGGCCACGCCGCTCGCGACCTTGGCGAGGAACTTCGTGCGCGCAATACCGACGGTGATCGGGAGCCCGACCCGCTCGCGGACGGCCCGGCGCAATCCAGAACCGATCTCGAGCGGCGTGCCGAATGCGCGCTCCATGCCCCGCACGTCGAGGAACGCCTCATCGATCGACAGCCCCTCGACCGCCGGCGTCGTGTCCCGGAACACCGCGAACACGGCCTTGCTCGCCTCGGCATATGCCGAGAACCTGGGCGGGACCACGACGGCGGCGGGGCACAGCTGCCGAGCCTGCCGGCCGCCCATCGCGGTGCGGACGCCGAACGCCTTCGCCTCGTAGCTCGCCGCCAGCACGACGCCCGCGCCGACGATCACCGGCCGGCCCAGCAGACGCGGGTCGTCCCGCTGCTCCACCGCTGCGAAGAACGCGTCCAGATCTGCGTGGAGGATCGACGCTCCGTGTGACACGAACATATGTTCTCACACACCTGGAGGTAGATCGAGAGAGCTGATCGTCGGACGACGGTGACAGCGGCAGCGCGGTCCGAACCCGCCCAGCCGGGTCTTAGCGGCGATGAGCCGTTCGTTGCTGAAGTCGGCGACTCTCCGCTCAAGACCGTCCTCACCGGCGGCCACGCGGGACTACGACAACTGAGCCGTCGCACCGTCCGCTGGCGCGCGCACTGGCGCACACGTCGCGTCAGCCGCATGGTCAGGCCAGGTTCGGCGAGACTTCGAATCTGCGCGCGGAGGTTCGATTCCTCCCGGGGCCATTTCCCGGCGGCGCCTGTTTGCCACGCCCGTCCGTACCAGGGACAATCGAAACGTGGCGTTTTGCCCGAGCTGCGGTCGGTCTCTCCCGGCCGATGCTCGCTTCTGCCCGAGTTGCGCGACTCCGATCTCCGAGCCGGCGGGGTCGAGCGAGGAGCGGAAGCTTGCCACCGTGCTCTTCGCCGATCTGGTGGGCTCGACAGAGCTCGCCGGCTCCCAGGATCCGGAGCGAACGCGCCTCTTGCTCAACCGCTTCTACGACGCGATGGCGGTGGAGATCGGCGACGCTGGCGGAACGGTCGAGAAGTTCGTCGGCGACGCCGTCATGGCGGCGTTCGGTGCTCCCGCGGCGCAGGAGGACCACGCGGAGCGCGCACTGCACGCGGCGCTCTCGATGCAGCGCCGGCTCGACGAGCTGTTCGGCGACGCGCTCTCGCTGCGCATCGGTGTGAACACGGGCGACGTCGTGGTGGGGCAGCCGCGGGAGGGCAGCTCATTTGTCACCGGCGATGCGGTCAACGTCGCGGCGCGGCTCGAGCAGGCGGCCGAGCCGGGCGAGATCCTCGTCGGCGAGCGCACGGCTGCAACGGTCGGCAGCGCGTTCGAGCTCGACGAGCCGTCGACGGTCGCAGCGAAGGGAAAGGCCGGCGGTGTCGCCTGTCGTCGGCTGGTGCGCGCGCTGTCGCTGATGAGGCCGCGAGGGGTCGGTGGGCTGCGCCACTCCTTCGTCGGCCGCGAGCGGGAGCTCGAGGCGCTGCAGCACGCGTACGGTCGCGCGGTCGAGGAACGGGAGCCCCGGCTCGTCACGATCATGGGCGACGCCGGAATCGGGAAGACGACCCTGATCCGGGAGTTCTGGGAGTGGCTCGGCTCGCAGTCCCCCGAGCCGCGGCGACGTACGGGACGCTGCCCGTCGTACGGCAGCGGGATCACGTACATGCCGCTCGGCGAGATCGTTCGCGAGCACTTCGGTCTGCTCGAGAGCGACGCACCCGACACCGTGCGGCGTCGGCTCGGCGAACGCGCGATCCTCGGCATGACGCTGGGGCTGGAGGCACCGGCAGACCTGCACCCGCTCGCTGCGCGCGACCGGTTGCGCCAGGCGTGGGTCGCGTTCCTCGACGAGCTCGTGGCCGAGCAGCCAGCCGTCGTGCTGGTCGAAGACCTGCACTGGGCAGACGAGGCGCTCCTCGACCTCCTCGAAGCGGGGCTCCACGACGTCCGCGGTCCGTTGCTGCTGCTTGCAACCGCGCGACCGGAGTTCGTTCACAGCAGGCGAGACGGCGAGACGCTGCAGCTGGAGGCACTCACGCCGGCAGAGGCCGACCGCATGATCGACGAGCTCATTCCCGCCGAGGTGCCGGCGCCCGTACGCCGTGTCGTGGTCGAACGCGCCGAGGGGAATCCCTTTTTCGTCGAGGAGCTCATCCGGGCGCTGATCGACCAGGGCGTGCTCGAGCAGCACAACGGGAGCTGGACTGCGCGCGAGCTTTCCAGCGACTTCGTCGTTCCCGACACCGTGCAGGCGGTCCTCGCAGCGCGGATCGACCTGCTCGAGCCGGCCGACAAGGCGGGGCTCCAGGCGGCCGCCGTGATCGGCCGCACGTTCTGGTCCGCCCCCGTGTACGACCTGCTGGAGGGCGTCGAGCCGGACCTTCGCCTGCTCGAGGAGCGCGACTTCATCCGCCACCGTGTCGGTTCCTCGCTCGTCGGCGAACGTGAGTTCGTGATCAAGCACGCACTCACCCGGGAGGTTGCGTACAGAAGCCTTCCCGCTGCGAAGCGGGCTCGACTCCATGCACGTTTCGCGGCGTGGCTCGAGCGGACGGGCGAAGGTCGAGACGAGCATGCGGCTCTGCTCGCCCACCACTACGCGGATGCCGTTCGGCCGGAGGACGCCGACCTCGCGTGGCCCGCGGACGACGGGGAGCTCGCAGAGCTGCGCAAGCACGCGGTCAGATGGCTACGGCGCGCCGCCGAGCTGGCCGTCGGCCGCTACGAGATCGAGGACGCGGTCGCTCTGCTCGAGCAGGCGATCGAGCTCGAGACCGATCAGGCGGCGCTGATGGCGATCTGGCGGGAGATCGGCCATGCGCACGCCATCTCCTTCAACGCAGAGGCGTTCTCGGCGGCGATGCAGCGGGCGATCGAGCTGGCGGGGGACGACCTCGCGGCTGCCGAGCTCTACTCCGAGCTTGCCTTCCAGAGCCTCGTGCGCTGGGGCATGTGGCGCGTGGTGCCGGCTGCTCATCTCGTCGAGAGTTGGATCGGGCTCGCGCTCGAGCTGGCGGCGCCCCGGAGCGCTGCATACGCGAAAGCGCTCATTGCCCGCTGCTACTACGACTCCGAGAAGTCGTCCCGGCTCGCGAGCGAGGCGATCGATCTCGCCGAAGAGCTGGGCGATCCCGTCGTCCGCTCCCACGCGTACGACGTCCGGGGCTTGGCAGCGTTCGCGGCCGGCGACTACATCGGCGCGGTCGAGTGGAGCGCGCGACGGGTTTCCCTCGTCCACGACATCCACGACCCTGATCTCAAGGCGGACATCTACAGCACCGCCATCACCCCGGCGATCGCCCTCGGCCGGCTGGAAGACGCACGGCTCCACGCTGCCTCCAACGAGGACGTCACCCGCCGCCTCTCGCCCCATCATCGGCTCCACGGCGTCTCGGCGAGGCTCGAGCTCGAGGAGCTCCTCGGCAATTGGGAAGCTGCGAGCCGACTGCAGGAGAGCGTGGAAGACGCCGTGGCGGCGAACGTCGCGACGCCGTGTGTCCGAAACGAGCGCTCGTTGCTGGTCTGCGCGGTCGCCCGCACGTACCTGGGCGACGACGGAGAAGCCCGCCGCCTCGAGCAGGAGGCCGAGGCGCACGCGATGACCGGCTACGGAACCGTGCTCGACATGCCGCGCGTTCAGCTCGCCCTTCAGCGCGACGACCTCGCCGCCGTCGAGTCGCTCCTCGGCGAGCCCGGAATCCGTAAGTCGAACTGGTTCTACCTCAGCTCGATGGCGGTGCGCATGGACGCGCTGGCGGCGCTCGGCGAGCGCGAACGGGTCGAGGCCGAGACCAGCCGGCTGCTCCAGCCCGGTACGTACCTCGAGCCCTTCGCGCTTCGTGCCCTCGGCCTCGTGCGCGAGGATGCGAGCCTCGTCGAGAGTGCGGCGGCCCGGTTCGCGGCGCTCGGTCTCCCCTGGCACGCCTCGCGGACGCGGGCCCTTCTCTAGTCGATCCAGTAGTCCTGGATGAACTCGACGTCGTCGAGTCCTGCCTGCGGGGCAGCGATCGCCACGAAGACGGCGTCCTCTTCGCCGGCGGCCCGGAACGCCCGCGCGGTCTCGGGCGGAACGCGCACGGCCGTCCAGGGCTCGAGGTCGACGACCTCGCCGTCGAATTTCCCCTGCGCTCGGCCGGAGACGAGGAAGTAGACCTCTTCCTGAACGGTATGCCGATGGCCGCGCGCCGGTCGCCACCCGCCGCCAAAGCGCTCGAACGTGACGGCGAAGTTCTGCAGGCCGAGCTGCTCGCGGAGGAAGCGAATCTCGAAGTGATCCGGATCCATCCCCACCTCCGCCGCCTGATCCGGGACGTTCGCCACAGGAACGATCGTGTAATCGGCCATGGAATCACCTTTCCGGGTGGCTTCGCCACCGGTCGAGGCGCCGTCGTCGGTGCCGTCCGCGAGCTTCACACGCCCGAGTCCTAAATAGAAGGGGCCCTGGGGTCGATCGAGACGCCGATCTGTTCCACCACTGCTTCGCCGGAGCCACTCCGGGCGCGGTTGGCTCCCCCGGAAGGGGGCTAGTAGGGACAAACCGGTCGTGTCTCTCCCCTCGCGGGTTGTGCGACCTGCGCCGGCGGGTAGTCTGCGGCGGTGCGTCTGCGCCTGCCGGTTCTCGCAGGGCTCGCCGTGGTGGTCGTAACAGCCGCCGGGGTCGCGTCCGCAGGCCCGCTCCGTCCCGCGTTCACGACCGCGCCGCACCGCAACCCGCCGCAGCTGGGCTTCCACGGGTGGGCGCACAAGCCGCTGCGGATCATCAGCTTCGTCCCGTCGAACTACCCCGACGCGGCGGGCCTCCAGTACTTCGGGAACGGGCTCGCGCAGAGCAAGTGGAACTTCGACTTCACGCGCGCGTACGGGCTCCCGAACGGGACGATCGCGACCGGCTACCAGGTGAACGACATGCCGAAGCTGAAGTCGAACTCGACCGGTGCGACCTACCAGAGCTACGTCTTCAAGAAGGTCGTGTCGCTCGGGATCCCGGCCAGGCACGACCGGCAGACGATCTACCTCCTCTACATCCCGTGCGCTGCACCCCAGTCGCTGGACGGCTTCGGCTGCGTGAGCCATCACCCGTTGATCACGCCGAAGGCGAACGAGCCGCAGTTCGGGAGCCTCGACTCCATGGCCGTCGTGCTCCGTCCGCCGTCCTCGAGCACCACCGCCAGCATGACGCAGGCCGCGAGCCACGAGATCGCCGAGGCCGCGACGGACAGGTTCCCGCACGGGTGGTACCTGGAGGCCGCCAACAAGGACAAGCCGTGGCTCGACTCCAGCCCGTTCATCGAGGACGAGGGCAGCGGCCACATCGAGGTCGCCGACATGTCGCAGGGCGCGCGCTGGAACGAGAAGTACGTCTCCACCTCGCCGTCGGTGAACACGACCTACTCGTATGCGCGCATCTATGCGAACCGGCGCTCGAAGCTGGGCGGCGACCCGGCGGTGCCGTCGAGCCCGGAGCCGTACTACAACGTGACCACGAAGGAGGACTGGCCGAAGGTCGCCGCCGGCTCGACGAAGACGGTCGCGGTCACGGGCTGGTCGGTGAAGAAGATCCCGGCCTGGACGGTCACGGCCTCCGTCGTCTCGTGGGAGGGCAGCAAGGCCGGCACCGCGTCCGACCCGTGCACGATCGTCGGCAAGACCTCGTGGAAGGTCGCCAACGGCGGCACGTTCAGCCTGAAGGTGAAGGCGAAGGCGGGCAAGTCGGGCAAGTGGTGCGACGTGAAGCTCCAGAGCCAGGCGGCGCCGACCGCGGACGGCGACGTCTCGCATCCCTGGTTCGTCGGCTTCCACATCGTCTGAGCGGGCGAGCCGGCCGCGAGTCCTCTGCCTGGTCGTGTCTCGGGTAACGCTGGAGTCCGCGTCTCCGCATCGACTCGTAGGCGGAACCTTCACCTTTCCTTTGCGATTCCTTCCGCCGTGTTGTCCCGGGTCTGGGGAGCAGAGGCGTAGAACGAGAGCCGCATCGATCGTTAACCAAGAAAGGAGAATCCCGATGCGCAAGCTCACAGCCTCGGTCCTCGCCACCGCCGTTCTCGCCGGCGGCGCCTTCACCGGCGTCTCGATGGCCGCGACCGCCTCGCACTCCTCGTCGGATCGGACGAGCCTCTCCGACCGGAGCAAGTCGCCGCGCGACACGAGCCGCGACCGATCCCGCCACGAGCGCTCGAGCCGTGACCACTCGCAAGGCACGCGCGAGCACAGCACGTCCCGCGACCGCTGAGAGACCGCGTGAAGTGCACCACCATGTCCACAGCGCCGGCGGCCGCCGCGGCCGCCGGCAACGGGACCAACGCAAGGAGACGTTCCCGATGACCCGAACGCTTAGCTTCGACCCCACCCCCAAGATGTTGCTTCTGCGCCGCTCCGGAACCACCGAGGTAGCGCTCTTCTGGAGCCGGCGAACCCACAGGGCCGCAATCGCGGTCGACGACGAGGCCACGGGCCAGCACTTCGAGTTGCCCATCGGTCCGGACGACAGCCCACTCGACCTCTTCGAGCACCCGTTCGCCTACGCGGCGGTCGACCCGCCATCCGAGGCACGCTGATCGCAGTGAGGCTTCGATTCCTCACGGCGTGTCACTAGCATCGGGGCCATGAGCTGGGACGAGGCCTTCTCGCGGCGCTACGACGACTGGTCCGCCCAGATGACCGAGGACGTGCCCTTCTACGTCGAGCTCGCGTGCGAGGCCGACGGGCCGGTTGTCGAGCTCGCCGTGGGGAACGGCCGGGTAGCCATCCCTGTCGCGCAGTCGACGGGCCGGCAGGTCATCGGGATCGACTCCTCGCCGGCGATGCTCGCGCAGGCGCGCGATCGTGCGGCGCAGGCGGGTGTGGCGCTCGACTTGCGGGAGTGCGACATGCGCGACCTCGCCCTCGACGAGCCGGCGGCGCTGATCTACTGCCCGTTCCGGGCGCTCCTCCACCTCCCGACGTGGGCCGATCGTCGCCGCACATTCGAGCGCGTAGCCGCGTCGTTGCGGCCGGGCGGGCGGTTCGCCTGGAACGCCTTCGCGTTCGACCACCGGATCGCGGCCCGCCTGGACGGGCGCCGTCAGGAGGAACCCGTTCCGCACACGGTTCGGTACGCGGTCGGCGACAACCGGATCGACCTCACACTCGACGACGGCGCCACCAGCTCGCTGTGGTGGGCGACGAAGAACGAGTGGCTCGGACTCCTCGACGTCGCGGGCCTCACGCTCGAGGCTGTCTGCGGTGGCTTCGACAGGGAGCCGCTACGCGACGACAGCCGTGAATACGTGTTCATCGCCCGCCGCTGAGCCTTCGTCCAGAAGACCGGTATCCTCCCGCGGCTGCACGCTCGCCGCTTCAGCGGGGGCGTGTGCGGGTGGCTCGCAGGAAGGCGGTCCGGAACGCGCCGGAGACGTGGACCGCGTAGGCCACGGTGATGTGGCTGCTGTCCCAGTAGGCGATCGTGTGGCCGATCACCGTCGGACACCGGCGCTGGAAGCAGAGCCAGCCGCGCGTCTCGAGGAACCCGAAGCCCAGATGCCTCGCCCGGGTGGCGACGCGGTTGTACGGCCGGAGCGATGCAGGAGGCCAGGTCGTTGTGCAACTCGCCATCGACGCGTGCCGTGAGAGCAGGCAGTCGATCGGATCACGGCTCAGTCCTTCAGGATCGCCGATCACGAGGACGGTTGCGGAGGCGGCCTTGACTGCCCTCGCCATGGCGATCATGCCGTCTTCGCCGGCGCGCGCGACCGCTTCATTCGATTCGGCGACGCTGCCCCCGACGAGAGTGACCTGCGGGCGTAAGCGCCCAACCTGGCGCGTCGCCCACCGGTACCACTCCGGCAGGCCGCGCGCCCGTCGTTCGTGGTCCAGGTGTTCGGCATGCAGCCCGGCCGCAAGAGCGGAACGACGGCCCAGCCGTCCCGCCAGGCCATCTGCAGGACCGCGGGCAGCCACATCAGTGCGTGCGAGTCGCCGATGAGGACGATCAACTTCCGGCTCGTAGCCCGTCCGACGCGACAGATCTTGCTCGTGCTCTCCGAGCTCGCCGCCCGGGGAGGCAGCCATCCGGCAGGGCGTACGGGGGCGGGATGCTCCAGAGCCTGTGTATCGACGGTCTGAGGCCCGAGGGGATGGGCTCGCCGCGCCGCGCGGCCTGGACGGCGGCGACGACCTCGGGAAGCGTTCCGGCCTGGGTCTGGTTGCTGACGGCCAGCATCGCCGGTGCGACGACCGCCGCCGAGGCGGCTGGCGCCTCGAACCGCTGCTGCGCCCTGTCGAGCGCACCGAGCGACAGCACAGCGGTGCCGAGGACGGCGGCCATGGAGACGGTGAAGACGACGCCGGTTGCGGACCGGCTCCGGAACCTCCGCCGGATCGGGTTCTCGACGAGCGCGTACGAGACGCACGACAGGAGGAACGCGCCCGCCAGCAGGCCGAGCTGGACGCCGACCGAGAGCTCGTGGCCCACGTACGCGGCGGCGAGGATCAGCACCGGCCAGTGCCAGAGGTAGAAGGCATAGGAGCGATCGCCGACGATACGCATCGGCCGGAGTGCGAGCAGGCGCCCGACCGCGAGCCGGGGGTGTCGATTCCCGATTCCGGCGCCGATCACGAGCGCGGTGCCGATCGTCGGCAAGAGCGCGGCGGAGCCGGGGAAGGGTGTCCGGTCGGAGAAGAGGATCGCCGCGACTGCGATCGCCAGCAGCCCCGTCCAGCCCATGACGAGCTTCCCGGCCGGTGGCACGCGACCGAGTGTCGATGCGCCAACGGCGAGCGCGGCGCCGAGCCCCAGCTCCCAGGCGCGCGTGAGCGGAGAGAAGTACGCCGCCGGAGGCAGCGTGGCCGTGAGGTGCACGGAATAGCCGAGCGACACGGCCGCGAGCAGCACCACGACGAGCAGCAGGCGCCTGTGCTGGCGCCTCCCGGCCTGACGGCGACGTCGCCTGATGGCCACGCCGAAGAGCACGATCGAGAGGAGCGCCGGCCAGACGAGATAGAACTGCTCCTCGACCGAGAGCGACCAGTAGTGGAGCAGCGGCGAGGGCGGCTGTGTCTGGGCGAAGTAGTCGGTTCCCCGCGCGGCGAACCGGAAGTTGGCGGAGAACGCCGCCGCGTAGAGGCCGTCCTGGACGGCGTCTCTCGCTCGCAGGAAGTTGAGCAGGAAGAAGGCGGCGAGATCGGTCGCCAGCAGGGTGAGCGCGGCCGCGGGCAGGATCCGCCGCGCCCGGCGGACGTAGAAGTCGATCAGCGACACCGAGCCGTTGGCGCGGGCTTCGGCGAGCAGGAGGCCCGTGATCAGGAAGCCCGAGAGCACGAAGAAGACATCGACGCCGACGAATCCGCCCCCCAGGAGGCCGACGCCTGCATGGTTGAGCACGACCAGAAGCACCGCCACGGCCCGAAGCCCCTGGATATCGCCGCGGTGGGAACTCGACGCTCTCATCACGACCGACCGTCGTCGGAGGCGCCAACGGGGGACCAATCCGGAACCAACCGGCAACTCGGAGCATCTCTCCCAGCCCGTCGCGCCGGGACTTCTGTTTGCGCTTGCCCCGCCGCGGTGCGGCGCAGTCGCCGTCGCCGCGTTGCGTTACTTGAAGATGTTGACCGCCCGGGCGGCGACGAGCAGAACCGTGATCGAGGAGATGCTCGACTCGGCCAGCATCAGCAGCTTCGCCCGGCGGGTGAGCGGCATCGCGTCGGTGGGGCTGAAGGCGATCGAGTTGGTGAACGAGACATAGATGTAGTCGACGAGCTCCGGGTACCAGCCGGGCTGGGCGAGCTGGGGATTCTCCAGCTGCGGAAACTGGAAGTCAGGTGGGGGAGGGTCGGGTTGCCCCCTGCGCACCGGGCCGCCCCGATCGACGCCCCAGTACCAGAGACCGAAGGCGATCACGTTCGTGCCCCAGACGGTCACCGCCTTGAGCAGGAGCTGCGCGCCGCTCTTCTCGTCGCCCTTGAGCAGCGATCCGATCAGCGCGATCAGCAGCAGCGCGTTCGTGAAGCTGATGACGCCGAGCAGCGTAAGGGCTACCGTCCGTCTGTGGCCCATCTGCTCCAGCCGGTGGCGGGGTCGTTGCCAGGCGAGCGCAATCAGGAGCACGATCTCCGGGCCGACCGTGATCAGCCATATCCACCAGGGCAGACGCCACAGCGTCCAGCCGCGGGCCCAGCTGACGCCCGCGAGCACGAGCTGGAACACGATCACGAGCACGACCGCGGGCGCAGCCTCCCACCGCGATTCGATCTCTTCCTCGCGAAGGGGCTCTGGTCCGGCGATCAGGAATTGTGCGCGCGCGGGTCGGACGTACGGAAGAGACCCGTCAGAACCAGCCGCGGCGCTTGAAGTACGCGAGGAGGATGGCGAGCGCGACCAGCTCGGTGCCGAGGCCCCAGACGACGAACGGAACGGGGCCGGCGATGTGCCGCACCTCGAAGCCGAAGTTCTGCCCGAAGAAGCCGGTCAGCCAGCTCAGGGGCAGGAAGATCGTGGCGATGATCGTCAGCTGCTTCATCACGCTGTTGAGCCGGTTGGAGACCGTCGACAGGTAGACGTCCATCGCCCCGCTGAGCAGGTCGCGGTAGCTGTCGATCAGATCGCGAGATCCGGATCAGGTGGTCGTAGACGTCGCGGAAGTAGCGCTCGTCCTCGCGATCCAGTCCCGGCAGCTCGGCGATGCCGCCCATCAGACGCGCGAACGTGTCTCTCTGCGGCGTGACAGCCTTGCGCATGCCGACCAGCAGCCGCTTCATCTGGAAGATCTCCTGCAACTGGGAGTCGTCGGCCCTGAGGAAGATGCTGTCCTCGAGCTCGTCGATGCGGTCGTCGAGGTCGGCCAGGATCGGGAAGAAGCTGTCGACGAGGCCGTCGATGATCCGGTAGAGCAGCAGCGACGGCCGCTCGATCGGCTGCGTCGCGCTTCTGGTAGCGGCTGCGCAGCTCGGTGAAGGCAGGGCAGTCGTCGCGGTGGACGGTGACGAGGAAGCGCTCGGAGTAGAAGCAATGCACCTCGACCAGCCGGTCGTCGTCGAGCACGGCGCCGTAGACGACGAGGAAGACGAAGTCGTCGTAGTCGTCGATCTTCGCGCGCTGGCCGAAGTGCTCCGAGTCCTCGACGGCGAGCGGGTGGAATCCGAACACGTCGCTGAGGATCTCGAAGTCCTCCTTGTCGGGGTTGTCGAGATCCAGCCAGAAGAACTGTTCGCTTGCGAGTAGCTGTTCGACCGTCTCCCGGCTGAAGTGCACCTCGCCGCTGCCCTGGTGATGCACGACGTGGCAGACGCTTGGCCCGGTCCGTCCACGAGGCGCATGTCGCTGCGTTCCCTCTTCACCGGCGAGAATCGCGTCGCTCCGATCGCGGGCGCCCAGGGGGTCGGCCATGGTGCGATCGTACTCTCGCCCGTGTCGCAGCTCGCTCCGTCGTTGCGAGTCCGGGTGCCCGGCCGCGGTGCTGGACGTTCGGGCTATTCCCGGCTCGACGCGCGTCGCGCTATCTCTGCGAGCTGCTCACGTCCGAGGGCTTCGAAGAGCGCCGAGGGCGGGCGAACCGCCGGCGGGTCGGTTCCGCCGACGAGCGTCGAAAGGCGCGAGGCGACGGCATTATCGTCGCATCGTTCGGCTGTCGCCGCCGCCGGCTAACCTGCGACGTGTCGCTCGCGCCGTTCCTCGGCGCGCGGTAGAGTCGCACGATGGCCGTGCCGCCCGATGATCGTGCCCCGAAACGCGCCCCGAGGGCGAGGGTTGATCCTGCGCAGAAGGCCGACGACGCGCCGGTCGAGCCGACGGAGCCCGGCAAGGCCGAGACGCCGGAGCCCGAGCCCACTCCCGCCGCGGCTCGTCGTGCCCCTCGCAGCCCTGCCTCCCGCGCGCGTAGCCGGGCCCCGGCAAGCACACGGCGCACAGCCGGTCAGTCCCGCGCGTCCGGTCAGCCGACGGCATCCCGCCGCAGAGCCCGCCCGGCAGCCAGCGCCCGCGCCCAGCGCACCGGGTCCGGCAGCGGCAGAGCCAGTGCCGCCCTCGTCGACTCCGGGCGTCGTGCTCCCGGCGACGGACGGCCCGTCGCCCCCAGAGACGACCGTTGAGCCCGCGGTGAAGCACGCCGAGAGCAGCAAGGCCAAGAAGGGCGAAGGCAAGAAGGGCAAGAAGGGCAAGGGCAAGAAGGACAAGGGCAAGAAGGACAAGAAGGCAAGAAGGGTAAGAAGGGCAAGAAGAAGTAGGCGGCCAGCAGATGCACGACGCTGCGCTCCACCACGTCACGTTGCCCGTCACCGACCTCGAGCGATCGAGGCGCTTCTACGGCGAGGTGCTCGGACTGCGCGAGATCGAGCGGCCGCCGTTCGACTTTCCCGGGGCGTGGTACCAGCTCGCCGACGGCCAGCTGCACCTCATCGAGCGCGAGGACGGCACGCTGCGGGGCGACCGGGGCCTGGATTCGGGCGACATCCATTTCGGCGTTCGCGTGCCGAGCTTCCACGGCGCCGTGGAGCTCCTTCGCTCCAGGGGGTACCGCGAGGACGCCGACGATCTGCTGCAGATGAAGGTCAGCTCCCCGCCCCACCGCGGGCTTCCCGCAGATCTACATCCTCGATCCCGACCGGCACGTGATCGAGATCAACGCCGCGCGGCTCGACGAGTAGCACCCCCTGCCGCGGGCAGCGGCACGTGACACGGGCCTGTCGCTGCTGCGTCCTAGAGCGTGACCGCGAAGGTGACCGTCGACGTCGCGGTCCCCGCCGGAGTGGTGACCTCGATCTTGCCGCTCACGGCGCCCGCGGGGACGGTCGCGTCGACCTCCGTGGCCGAGACGGACGTGAACGCCGAGGCGGGAACACCGCCGAACGTGACGGCGGTCGTGCCGGCGAGGCCGCTGCCCTTCACCTTCACGACCTTGCCCGAGCTACCGCTCCCCGGGCTGACGCTCGTGATCTTCGGCAGCACGGTGAACGTGTCCGCCGTGGCCGTGGCGCCGCCGGCGTTCGTCACGGTGACCGGGCCGGTCAGCGCGGAGACGGGAACCGTGACCTTGAGCTGCGTGTCGCCGACGACCTTGAACGACGCCGTCGCGCCGGGGCTGCCGAACGTGACCTTCTTCGTGCCCGCGAAGGTCTTGCCGGTCAGCGTGAGGACGGTTCCGGCCGTGCCGCCCGTGAGTGCGAGCGAATCGAGCGTCGGCCGCACGCCGAGCGTCATGCTCCCCGCGCCGGTCGTCGTGACGACACGCAGCGAGCCGGTGACCGAGCCGTCGGGAAGCGGGCCGGTGGTGATCTGGGTCGGCGAGTCGACGCTCACGATGGCAACCGCGTGGCCGCCGAGCGTGAGGCTGGCGGCACCCACCAGGTTCGTGCCGGTGAGCGTGAGCGTGTCGCCCACCTGGGCCGGCAGCGGGGTCGCGCCGGTCAGTGCGGGCAGGGGCTTGAACGTGCCCGTCGCGACCGGACCGCCCGGGGTGGTGACGGTGATCGGCCCCGCTGTCGCGGCGGCCGGAACCTGCGCGCTGAGCGACGTCGCCGTGTCCCGCGTGACCACCGCGGTCGTTCCGTTGAACGAGACGTCGCTCGCTCCAGCCAGGCCGGTGCCGTTGATCGTCACGGAGCGTCCGGCCACCGTGGAGGAGGGGGAGAACGACTTGATCGCGGGCAGCACGGTGAACGTCTCGGCCGTCGTCGTCGACCCGCCCGCGTTGGTGACCGTCACCGGCCCGGTGACCGCGCTCGACGGGACGACCACGCGCACCTGCGTGCCGGTCACGGAGCGGATCGAGGCCGTTGCCTGCGGGGCGCCGAAGGTGACCCTGTTCGTGCCCGTCAGCGTCTTGCCCGTGATCGTCAGCGTCGAGCCCGCCGGGCCGCTGGTCGTGGCGAGCGGGTCGAGGGTCGGGCGCACGCCGAACGTGGCGGAGCTCGCCGTACCCGTCGGCGTGGTGACCTTGATCGATCCGGTACGCGCCGAGTCCGGCACGTGGGCCGTGATCTGTGTGTCGGAGTCGACCGTGAACGCCGGGTCGACAGCGCTGCCGAACGAGACGGACGTCGCGCCGGCGAGCGAGGTGCCCGTGACGGTGACGGCGTCGCCGACGAGGCCCGACGGCGCGGACAGCCCGGTGATCTTCGGCGTCACCTTGAAGGCGGCGGTCGTCGCCGTGCTCCCGGTCGGGCTCGTCACCGAGATCGGGCCGGTCGTCGCACCGGCGGGGACGGTCGCTTTCAGCTGCGTGGCCGAGACGACGGTGAAGGATGCCTGCGTTCCGTTGAACGCGACGCCGGACACGCCGGTAAGCGCCTGCCCCTGGATCGTGACGACGGTCCCGACCGGCCCGCTGCCGGGCGAGAAGCTCGTGACCTTCGCCTCGTCGGGGCGCAGCGCACACGAGCCCGCCGAGTTGCTCCATTCCTGCTGGAGGTAGTACTTCCCGGTGCCGAGCGCCTGGTTGAAGGGGCCGGTGCCGGTGCTGCCGAGGGAGCTGCCGAAGTGCCAGGCGCACTTGTCGGCGATCTCCTGGCCGCTCCCGTCGAACCAGCCCGTCTGCGTGTCCGGATCGGTGATCGCCTCGATGTGCTCGTGGCTCACCAGGTTGACCGCGGCGTCGGCCACGTCGCCGTTCGGGTGCTGTCCCGTGTCGCACGCGCCCTCGGCGCCCTGGAGGTAAGGGATAGGGCTCGTTCGCCCAGATCACCGGCTGGGAGTGGCCGCTGACGACCTTCGTGTACATCGAGTGGTACGCGCAGAAATAGGTCTCGGCGCAGATCCCCGAGCTTGCGCAGGAGCCCACGCCCTGGGGCGTGAAGAGGAAGAACATCGTGTTCGGGCCCGGCGTCCAGCCGGTGGCCGCGAGGACCTTGTCGATCTCGGCCCGCTCGTCGGCCTGCGAGACGCAGCCGGAGACGGTGAGCCCGTCGAGTGCGTACTCGGCGTTGCACGTGGCCGGGATCGGGTTGGCGGTGTCGACGTACGAGCCGCCGAAGGTCGAGGAATGCGCGATCGGGCCGGTCGTGTCGTGGTACTGCGTCGCGACCGAGTAGACGTTGTCCGCTGCCCCGCTCGACGCTGCGACGTTCTGGAAATAGCCGTCGACGATCGTCCGGTAGCTCGCCGCCAGGGACGAGCCTTCAGGCACCCAGTAGATCGCGTACACGCGGTTCGTTCGCATCACCGGCCCACCGCCGTACACGAGGTTGGACGCTCCCGCAGTGCGGACGGCGGCCGGAGGCGTCAGACCGGCGGGGCGCGCCGGCACGAGACCGGCGATCGGGCCGGCCGCGGTAGTCGCAGACGACGCAGCCCCGGCGCGGGCCTGGGCTCCTGCGGCGGCGGCGATCGCGACCGCGACCGCGACGAGCAGCAGCCGGCTGGGCAGCGCCGAGCGGGATCGCTCCCGGCTCGAACTCGTCGTTGGTACTCGCTTCACGGTGTCTGTCTCCTCGAACGCTGGCGGACGTCGCGCAAACGAGGTATCGGCCGCCCCCTGCGCGGGCTCGACCCCTCGGCTGCGGGACTTGATTGCCGGTTCGAGTGATTCGGGCTGCGAATCCCTCGTTCGGGGTACCCCGGAAGATGCTTGACTGCGGCCGTGATCACGTCCGTTGCGGTGCTGGACGCGCGCGGCGTCCGCCGCCGCGGGCAGGTCTACGTCGCGCTCGCCGCGCTGGCCTGGTCGACGGCCGGCGTGCTGCAGCGCGAGCTCTCGGTCGGTACCGCGACCCAGATTGCCGGGCGCGCGTTCTTCGCCATGTTCGCCCTGCTCGCGTTCGTCGCCCTCTCGGAGCGGCGCGGGATCGTGCGGCCGTTTGCCTCGATCGGGGTGGCGGCGCTCGCGGTCGCAGGCTGCACGGCGGTCGCGTCGGGGGCGTTCATCGTGGCCCTCAACCACACGACCGTTGCCAACGTCCTCTTCATGCAGGCGCTGTCTCCGATCGTGGCCGCGCTGATCGCGTGGGTCGCCCTGCGCGAGTCGGTGTCGCGCCGCACGCTCGCGGCGATGGTGGTGGCGCTCGCCGGCGTCGGGCTCATGGTCGGCGGGCCCGGCGGCGCGCACGGTGTCGGCCTTGCGCTCTCGCTCGTCATGACCCTCGCCTTCGCCGTGGCGGTCGTGATCACGCGGCACCGGCGGGACGTCTCGATGGGGCCTGCGATCTGCCTCTCGCAGCTGCTCGTCCTCGCCGCATTCGGGCCCTTTTCGCAGCCCGGCACGATCGACGCGCACGATCTCGTCGTGATCATCCTACTGGGCGTCGTGCAGATGGCGGGCGGCCTCGCGTTCCTGACCATGGGCGCCCGTCTGATCCCCGCCGCCGAGGTTGCGCTTATCACGCTCCTCGAGGTCGTGCTAGGCCCGCTGTGGGTGTGGCTCGCAGACTCCGAGCGCCCCAGCACGACCACGCTCCTGGGCGGCGCCGTGGTCATCGCCGCCGTTGTGCTGCAGGCAGGCGGCGAGACGGCTACGCCGGACCCGTCTCCTCGATCCTGAGGTCCAGCGAGCCGGTCTTGCCGGAGAGGTCGATCGTTCCCGTCGCGGCGTCGAACCGATGGAACGGTCGTCCGTCGAGCGTGACGCGCCGTAGCCGGTAGCCGCGAGGCAGCCGGAGCCGCAGGCCGAGCGCCTTCGGGCGGGCACGGCCCGGGGCCTCGATCGAGACGTGGGCCGAGCGCTTGCCGCTGACGATCGAGTACGAGACCGGCCCGAAGCTCGTCGGCGCTCGCCGGACGGCGATCCGCTTGCCCGGCTGGAGCCACGACCGCGGGACGGCGTAGGCGAGCCGGAGGCCGTACGGGTTGCCGTCGCGGTCGAGCGTCTCGTGCACGAGCATCAGGCGCAGGGTCTCGAGGAAGGCCGCGTTGCTTGCGCCGTTCGGCGGCAGGTACATCGAGCGGTAGCGCTCCCCGTGCAGCGGCGCGACGCTCGCGCCTTCGCCGGAGACGAACGTGTTGGGGGTCATCGCCGCGGCCAGCTCGCCGTAGAGGCTCAGCACGAGCTGGTCGGCCTGGTCGTTGTCGGCGAGGAAGCGCGCCACGTTCACGCCGTACACCTCGTCGGTTCCCGAGGTCGGGAACCTCACCGCGCGGCCGTAGAGCGCATAGGCGCCGGCTCGAACCAGGCCGAGCAGGCGCGAGCCGTGCAGGAGCATGTACCGCAGCGCTCCCTTCGCCTCTGCGCTGCCCGGCGCGACGAAGCCGGAGGCCAGCCCGTAGGGGACGACGAGGTTCCAGTAGCTTCCGGACCGGCTCTCCGTGAGCGAGTCGTAGGGCCGCTCCCGGTCGAGCAGGCGCGCCGGGACGAACAGCGAGCCGTCGGGCAACCGTCGCTCCGACGCGCGAAGCGCCCGTCGCAAACCGGGCCCGAGGCGGGCCGCGAGGCGCCGCGACGTCGCCGCGAGCGACGCCTGTCCGGTCCGTGCCCAGACGCTCGCCATCGCGCGCAGCCCCTGCCACGCCATCGCCTGTGAGTGGAAGCCGTAGACCGAGTCGGGTATGTCCGACGAGAAGCGCTCCCGCCGGAGCAGCCCCGCTCCGGAGCGGGGTAACTGGCGGCCGAGCGCGGCGACGAAGCCGCGCAGCGCCGGAGTCGCCTCCGCGACGTATGCGCGGTCGCGGAAGAGGCGGTAGTACGAAGCGGACGCGAGGAGCCGTTCCCCGCGCTTCCAGTTCGCGTAGGGGTCGGATCTGCGGGTCAGCGACGTCTTCAGGATCGCGCGCGCGACGGCGGCGAAGCCCTGCTCGCCAAGCACCTCCGCGACGTCGACGCCCTCCGGGAACGAGAACTCCTCGTAGGCATTGCCGATGCTGTAGCGCCAGGTCAGCACGAGGTCCTGGATCAGCAGCGCCCGCCTGGCATCGACGATCCGGCGCTCGGGCACCGTGACGGTCATCCCCTCCGTCAGGCGCCCCTGCCAGTAGCGGACGACGGTGCGGCGGGCCGCGTCGTAGGTATTCGCGTCGAGCCTCGCCGTCCGGGCCGGGGAAGGCGTGTTCAGCCAGGCGGCGTACACCGTGCGCGAGCTGCCGCGGGGGACGCGGTAGACGAGCGACCCGGCAGTCAGCTGTCCGCCGGGGCTGAAGACGAGGTGCGTGGCCCGATCGTGCTCGAGGGTCGGTCCGACACGGCTCAGGCCCCGGGTGGACGGAGCCAGCCGGACGGTGGCCCCACGCGCAGCGCCGCGCGCGTCCGCGGTCAGCCGCACCCAGCTCACGAGCGAGCTCGTGCCGGCAAGCCGGCCCGCGAAGGACTCCTGTCGGTACCGCACTCCACCGGCATCGACGTAGCGCGTCTGGAGGATCGGGAGATAGCCGTCGGCCAGGCGCGCGGGTGTCAGCCGCGGGAGGCACGATCCGTAGAGCTCGCGGCCGGTCTCGCCGACGAGCACGGCCAGCGAGCGTCCGCCGATACGCTGCGACACGATCTGGCTGCCGTCGGCCACGTGGAGCGCGACCGATCCGGCTCCGCGGGCTCCGGACGGCAGGGCGAAGGGGAGGTAGTAGACGCCCGAGCGGGTCAGCCTCGCGCCGTGCGCGGCGCGGGCGATGAGCAGAGGCTGGAGGTAGTGCGCCGCGCCTGCATACGTCGGGCCGTCCCGTGCTGCGAGCAGAGCGTTGCCCCAGATGTCCCGCCTGGCGCCGAGAGCGCGCGTGACGCTCTGGACGTAGCCCGGCGGCAGCCGGTGTCCGGGGCAGGCCCCCGAGAGCGCGGGCACGCCGCCGGTCGGTGAGCCCGTCGATCCGGACGTGGCGGCCAGACCGCAGACCGCCGCGATGAGCAGCACCCTCACCCCCGGAACCTGTGCCTGCACGCGTTCACCTCCCGTGAACCTCGCCGGGCGAGGCTACAGGCTCCAGGCTCGGCATCGTCGAAGCCCGCGGAGGCGCACCGTAGTCTGCATCGTGGCGCCCCGTCCCCTCGACGCGGCAGGGTGACGCTACTGCGCCGTGAGCGCGGCGTTCAGCTTCGCGACGGTTGCCCTGCCGACGACGCCGTCGTGGGGCAGGTTGTGCGCCTTCTGGAACGCGACGACGGCAGCCTCGGTCGAGGGGCCGAAGCTCCCGTCCGCCTTGCCGGGCTTCAGGGCCAGCGCGGCCAGCGCCTTCTGGAGCGTCTTCACTTCGGCGCCGGTGTCGCCGGCCTTGAGGGTGCCGCCGGCCGGCAGCGTGACCTTCAGCGCGAGCGTCGGCGTCGTGGTCGGGGTCGTCGTGGGCTTGACGGGGGTGGTCGGTGTATGCGTGCTCCTGGTGGTAGGGGTCGTCTTGTGCGAGCTGCCTCCGAAGACGAGGAGCGGGACGATGATCGCCAGCAGGACGACGACCCCAGCCGCGGCGATGGCGATCATGCGCCGCCGGCGAATCAGCTCGTCGCGGAATGCGCGCTCGTCGCCGCGCGCGGTCCCGTCATCGTCCGCCAGAGCCGCCTCGTGTCCCGCCTCGACGGTCTGCTCGGACGTGTCGACCCAGCCGTGATCGCCCGTCTCTCCGAGCCAGTCGTCCTGCACCTGGTCGGGCTCGTCGCGCCTGGGTGGGGGATCGGTCAGCAAGCCGTCTTCAGCCACTCACGTGATTATCGCCACGCTTTGTAAGAGAACAATAGGAACTCCGCACGACGTGGCCAAGAAATTTCGGCTCAGGACGTCAGGGACGCCTCGGCGGTTCGACACTGCGCGGCCAGGCGAGACGGCGGAGCAGATTCCGGAAGGCCCCGGTTGACGCCGGTGACTTCGACGCGTCATGGCCGATGTCCACCTCGTCGCCGGGGACGAGCAACGGGGCCGGCCGACGCTGACGGTTCGCGATTGACGCGGCGCCGGGCGGGTTCGTACGGTGCCGGGATGCGGATCGCCCTGATCTCACGCCTCGCCATCATCATCGAGCTGTTCGATGCGAAGCTGCGCGAGCTCGGGCACGAGACGGTCGGGGTGGTGACGACGCCGGGGCCGCCGGGCCGGTACGGGCGCGACGAGGGGATCGGCGGAGTCGTCGAGGCCGTCCCCCGGCATCTCGACGTGCTGGTCGGCACCGGCACGCACCGGTTCGCGCCGCTGCTCGCCGCGCTCGAGCCGGACCTCGCACTCTGCGCCGGCTTCCCCCTGCGCATTCCCGCCGACGCCCTCGCCGTTCCGCGGCTCGGCTCGATCAACGCGCATCCTTCTCCGCTGCCGCGCTACCGCGGGCCGAACCCCATCGGCTGGGCGCTGAGGAACGGCGATCCCGAGCTCGGCTACAGCGTCCACCGCATGGACGACGACTTCGACACCGGCCCGCTCCTCGCGCAGGGTTCGACGCGGATCGACGACGTCGAGAGCCCGGAGCAGCTCTTCGAGCGCATGTTCGGGCTGCTCTCGGCGCTCCTGCCGCAGGCGCTCGCCCGCGTCGAGGCGGGTGAGCCCGGCGACGCGCAGCCTGAGGAGGGCGCCAGCCACGCCGGTTTCTTCGAGCACGAGTACGCGGAGATCGACTGGTCGCGTTCCGCGCTCGAGGTTCACCGCCAGGTGCGTGCCTGGTGGGCGACCGCGGTGCGAGACGGGCCGCGCGGGCCGCTCGCCGAGCTCGACGGAGAGCGCGTGCGGGTTCTGCGGACCCGCCTCGACGATGCGGAGGGCGGCACGCGCGTGGAGTGCGGCGACGGCCCGATCTGGGTCGTCGCCGCCGCAAGTCCGGCTCGCGCTACGCGCTCGCCATGACGACTTGCGGCGGGGGACCGGTCTTCCCTCGCGTCCGCTGGCGGCCGCTCCCATCTGCTGCTCGTTGAAGCGGCAGTGTCCGGGTTCTGTCACCCGACACTGCGGCACGTTCGGCACGCGCCGCCGGTCGGCGCTAAACCCCTCGCCTGTCCGGGTCGATAACGGCGGGGTGCGTCCTGCACGGGCTCTTAACTCGCCCTCCGCTCGGTTCGTGCCTGCGGTGATCCTCGCGCTGTGCGCATTCGGCGTCGCGGGCTGTGGCGCGGGCTCTGTATCCGGCACCGGTTCAGGCGGAAAGGTGATCCACGTGGTCGAGCGCGACTTCCAGATCACGGCCCCGGCCCGCGTTCGCGCCGGTCACGTCACCGTGCAGGTGCACAACAAGGGCCCGGAGGCCCACGAGCTGATCATCGTGCGGCTGAAGCACGGAGCCGAGCTGCCGGTGCGCAGCGACGGGATGTCCGTCGACGAGGACGCTCTGCACGCGGCGACCGTCGCCTCGCTCCAGCCCGGCCCGCCGGGCTCCACCCGGACGCTCCGACTCCGACTGGCCCCCGGCCGGTACGAGGTGTTCTGCAACATGTCCGGCCACTTCATGGGCGGGATGCACGCGCGCATGGTGGCCGAATGACCGTCCGCCGCGGCCCGGTGTTCAGGCCGTTCGCCTCCGGAGGCCGCCGCACGATCGTCGCCATTCTCGTGACCTTCGCGCTGTTCTCCACGCTCAGCGTCGTCGTGTCGATCCGCGCAACGGCGCGATCGCGGCACCAGGCGTCCGCCCTCGAGATCGCCGCGCGCCAGCGGATGCTCGCGGAGCGTTACGTCAGCGAGGTGCTGCTGACTCGCGCGGGAGAGCCGGCCGACCCGGCCGCGACCGGCCGCCTGCTGGCCGAGAGCGCTGCCGCGCTTGCTCGACGGCGGCATCGCCCCCGCCGTCGAGGGTGACGACGACCTGACGAAGCTCCCGGCCCAGAACGGCGCGGAGGCTCGCCGCCAGCTCATCCAGGAGCACCTGCTCGTCAAGGATCTCATCACCACCGGCCGTGCGCTGCTCGCAGGACGTTCGGTCGCCGCGGTCCCGCTGACCGCTCACGAGCACGTCGCGGCAACCGATCCGATCACGCGGCTGCGCGTGCTGGCGCTGCTCACGGGGAGCGTGTCCCTGAACGCCGCGCGCACGATCGCGGCCAGGACAGAGCACAACGTCAATCACCTGATCGAGCTCGAGATCGTGCTCGGGTCACTGGGTTTGCTCACGTCCTTCCTGCTCGCATTCGCGCTGATCACCACAACCCGACGGCAGACCGCTCACTTCCAGAGCCTCGTCACCCACTCGACCGACCTGGTGCTCGTCTTCGGCGCCGGCGGCTGCCGGTACGCCAGCCGGTCGGTTGCAGCGCTGGTCGGCGCACCCGAGCACGAGATCCACGGCGCCGGGTTCGAGGGCTTCGTCCATCCCGACGATCTCCCGCATCTCGAAGCGGCCCGGGCGCACGGAGAGCCGCGCGAGATCGTCCTCCGCGTGCGCAACGCCAGGGGCGAATGGCGGCACCTCGAGGCCCACGTCACCGACCTGCGCGCAGACCGGCACATCCGCGGGATCGTGCTCAACGCTCGCGACATCACCGAGCGCGTCGGGCTCGAGGAACAGCTCACCAAGCAGGCCTTCCAGGACGGCCTCACGGGCCTCGCCAACCGTGCGCTGTTCCGCGATCGGCTCGACCAGTCGCTCGCCCGGTCGCTGAGGTCGGGCGAGTCGCTCGCGGTGCTGCTCGTCGACCTCGACCAGTTCAAGCAGGTGAACGACACGCTCGGCCACGACGCCGGCGACCGCATGCTCGAGCAGGTCGCCGCCCGCTTCGCGACAGCGAGCCGTTCCGGTGACACGCTCGCCCGGCTCGGCGGCGACGAGTTCGCGGTGCTGGTCGAGGGCGCCGGCGAGCTGGAGGCCGCGCGTGTCGCCGAGCGCCTCCTCGAGCGCCTGGAAGAGCCCGTGCGCATCGCCGACCACGATTTCATCGTCGCCGGGAGCATCGGCATCGCGGTGCACACGTCCGGGCAGGCCGAGAGCAAGGAGCTGCTCCGCTACGCCGACCTCGCGATGTACGCGGCGAAGGAGGCCGGACGCAGCACCTACAGGGTCTACCACCACGACATGGCGCGTGACATGGGCGACCTGCTGGGGCTCGACCACGAGCTCAGGCTCGGCCTCCAGCGTGGCGAGTTCAGCCTTCACTACCAGCCGACGATCTCGCTCGAGGGCGGAGAGATCATCGGCGTCGAGGCTCTCCTGCGCTGGAAGTCGCCGACGCGGGGCAACGTGCCCCCGGCGCAGTTCATCCCGGTCGCGGAGACGAGCGGGCTGATCCTCCAGCTCGGCGAGTTCGTGCTGGCGGAGGCCTGTGCCCAGACGTCGCTGTGGCGCCGCGAGGGCCTGCTGCCGGAGCGGTTCGTCACGTGGGTCAACGTGTCCGGCAAGCAGCTGTCCGCGGGCGGCGTCAGCGCCCTCGTACTGCGGATGCTCGAGGCCGAGGGGCTGCCCGCGAGCATGCTCGGCATCGAGGTGACCGAGACCGCGATCGTGATCGAGGGCGCGGCCGGCGACCGGGCCCGTCGGGAGCTGGAGGAGCTGCACGAGGCCGGAGTCAAGATCGCGATCGACGACTTCGGCACCGGCTTCTCGTCGCTCGCCCAGCTGCGCCGCTTCCCGGTCGACGCGATCAAGGTCGACCGCTCGTTCGTGCACGGCCTCCAGCACGACTCGAAGGACGCGGCGATCGCGACGAACATCGTCAGCCTCGCGCACGCGCTCGACCTCGTCGCCGTCGCGGAGGGGATCGAGACCGACGCCCAGCTGGCGTCGATGCGCCTGCTGGGGTGCGACCAGGCACAGGGCTTCCTGTTCGCCCACCCGGTGCCGGCGGGCGAGCTCGGCGAGCTGCTCGCAGATCGCCGTCGGGCAGCCTGAACCCGCCGCCCGACGTTCGGCCCCGCTCCACGGCTCAATGTCCGCCTGCGGCCGGGCTATGCTCGGAACCACGCGGGCGTGGCGGAACTGGTAGACGCGACGGGTTTAGGTCCCGTTGGGCCAAGGTCCTTGGAGGTTCGAGTCCTCTCGCCCGCATGCGTTGTCGAGATCACATCGATGCCCCTGCTCAGGGGCATCTTTTTGTGGCCGGTCGCTCACGCAGACAGGCGGTCTTGTTCAAACCCAGGGCAGCGGCGTCCAGGTGAGAGGAGGCTGGCCCGAGCGGCGCTTTGTCGCGTAGTGGTTGACTCATTGCGGTGCGCCGTCTAGTGACCTCCGTCACAATGGCGGGATGGCGGGCGCCGAAGCTTCGCCGCCCGTCTGGGCAGCTGGGAAGACAGCGGCAGTCGTGCTCGTCTGGCTCGTGCTCGGGTTCTTCTGGCTCGGCGTGGTGGTCTTTCTCGGCGACCTGATCCACCCGGCGATTGGGCCGCTCTGGCTCGCCTCGGCTGTCGTCCTCGCTTTCGTGGTTGCCTGGTGGATGGTGCGCGCCCGCCGCGATCCGAGGGCGGTGGCCGCGCTCGCCTGCTGGTGGTTCGTCGCGACCATCTTCGGACCGGCGGCGCTCGTCGTGACCCTTCCCTGGTTCCGCGGTTTCCGGCTTCGCTCGCTCGGTTGGATCACCTTTGCGGTCTCCGACCACGACGTTTGGCGGTGGCAGGATCTCGGCCTGGCGCTTCTCTTGCACGTGGTGGCGGCCTTCTCTTGGCTCTTCTTCTGCGGCGGGTTTCTGGCAGCGCTGACTCTCCCCAACAATGGCCCAACTCCCTCGGATCTCGGCGTGACGCTTTTCTTCGTCGTCCCTGCCGCGCTCTGGGCCGTGGCAGCCGGTGTCATGACGTGGCGTGTGTGCGGATCCGGTAGTTCGCCGACCGACGTAGTGCCGCGCGTGTCGGGGACCTGGTGGGTGGTCTCGGCAATCGTCGCCTATGCGCTCGTTTTCGCGGTCTGAGCGCATTGCTCGACAAGCCAGGTCAACCTCGCCGCGTCGGGGTTGAGAGTGTTCTCGGTGGCCCCTGGGTCACTCAAACACTGCTACAAGCGCAATCGCGCTCAAGCGACGGTTCCCGAATACTGGCCCAGACGAGCTGCTCCTCACCCGGCGGGCAGCGCCGAATCGCAGGAGCTCAGCACTCTTCGCAAGACCTCGGACGGGTTTGAGAACAGTCCTCTTGCGCGCATGGTGTCGTAGTGTCGCCATTCGAGCCCGTCGGCAGGCGCGGCTGAGTCGATGCAAGACTTGGCCCCGGTGTCGGTGACCGAGGAGATCGAGATCCGCCGTCTCGATGCGGCCGAGGCGCACGCGCAGCTCGATGCGCTGGCGTGTGTCCTGGCCGACTGCGTCGCCGGAGGCGCGTCGGTCAGCTATATGGCGCCGTTCTCGCACGAGCAGGCCCGAGCCGTATTCGAAGCCTGGGCGGCCGAGGTCGAGCACGGCCACCGGCTGCTTCTGGCCGCCTTCGACAAGGGCGACCTCGTCGGCACGGTTCAGGTGATCCTCGCGCTGCCGCCGAACCAGCCACACCGGGCCGAGATCGCCAAGCTGCTCGTTCTCCGCTCTGCACGCAAGCGCGGCATCGCACAGCTCCTCATGGAGCGCGCCGAGGCAGAAGCGCGGGCGGAGGGCAAGACGCTGCTCGTCCTGGACGCCGTGACCGGCGGTGCTGCCGCGCGCCTCTACGAGCGGCTGGGCTGGAACACGGTCGGCGTGATACCCGGCTATGCCCTGTACCCGGACGGGCGGCCCTGCGACACGACCGTGTTCTGGAAGGCGATCTAGGCGGAGTCGTGCCGAGAACGACATGCGCTCGCCCCGCGGTCGGTGATGGTGCTCGCTTGCCGCATCGACGCGCGTTGATATATTGATATATGTCGATGGGAGCTCAACTCCCTGTGATCGACTGCTGCGGCCCGCTCTCCGCGCCGACGCTCTCTGACGCCGAGGCTCAGGCCACCGCGGAGCTGTTCCGGGTGCTCGGCGATCCGGCCCGCGTAAAGATCGTCGCCTTCTGCCCTGCGCAGCCGACCGTGAGCCACCATCTCAAACGGCTCGTCGCGGCCGGCCTGCTGGTGCGCGAACAGCGCGGCAGGTGGGCCTACTACTCGCTCGCCGACGAGGCTGCCGCCCGGCTGTCGCGCCTGGCCGACCTGAAAGGAGTGCCGAGATGAGTGCCGACGCCTCCTCTCGGCGCGTCGGTCGGCCCGACCGGGACGGCTTACGGGCTCGACATGACGGACGAGATGCGCTCGCTCGCGCGCCGCAACGCCGCAGAGGCCGGCGTCGCCAACGTGCATTTCCTGAAGGGCGTGATCGAGGCAGTGCCCCTGCCGGCCGGCTCCGTCGACGTCGTGATCTCGAACTGCGTGGTCAACCTGTCCACCGACAAGGCGGCCGTGCTGGCCGAGACTGCTCGGGTGCTGAAACCGGGCGGGCGGCTGGGGATCAGCGACATCGTGGCCGAGGATCGGCTCTCGCCGGAGCAGCGCGCCGAGCGCAGGAGCCACGTCGGCTGCATCGCGGGTGCGCTGTCCGAGAGCGAGTACGTGGCGGGCCTCGAGGCGGCCGGGTTCGAGGATGTCAGCGTGGCGTTCACGCACGAGGTGGCCGACGGGTTGCACGGCGCGATCGTCAGGGCCCGCAAGCCCGAGGCTGCGCCCACGCCTGCGCCCGCGCCCGCAGCGGCCCAGGCCGGCTGCTGATGCGCGCACTCGTCGCCGAGGCGCTCGGCACCTTCGCGCTCGTCTTCGCAGGGTGCGGGGCGATCATGGTCGATTCGAAGACCCAGGAGCTCGGCCATCTCGGGGTTGCTCTCGCGTTCGGGATCGTGATCATGACGCTGATCTACGCGCTTGGAACACGCACCGTACAGGCACAAACAGGTGACACCTTCCCCGCTATTCTTCCCTTCAAGGGAGGTGGGTATGAGACCCACCCTGGTGTGGGGATGTGGCGTCGTGACGGCCCCAGAGGACATGCCGGATGAGTCGTGTCCTCTTCGTCTGCGTCGGGAACAGCGGCCGGTCGCTGATGGCCGAGCGGCTGCTCCGCCGCGCCTCTGCCGGCAGGCACGAGGCCCGATCGGCGGGCAGCAGACCGGGCACCGCGGCGGAGCCCGCCGTCGTCGAGGCGCTGCTCGAGCTCGGGATCGACGCCGCCGACCACGTCCCGCACAAGCTCGACGACGATGCCGTGCAGTGGGCCGACGTCGTCGTCGCCACCTGCGACGAGGCCTGTCCGGTCATCCCCGGGAAGCGCTACATCGGCTGGCAGATTCCCGACGCCTACGGCCGCCCGCTGGAGCAGGTGCGGCCGATCCGGGACGACATCGCACACAGGGTCGTCGAGCTCGTCGCCGAGCTCGACGGCTCACCGTCAGCGGCCGGCCAGGACTGAGTGACCGCAGCTCGGTGGCGCTCGTCTGACCCCATAGCCACGGCTCCCACCCTGGGCGCAACTGATTCAATGGCGCCGTGCAGACACAGGTCGAAGAACTCGCCGACAACCGGGTGCGCCTGACGGTCGACGTTCCGGGCGCGGACGTCAAGCACGCGATCGACCACGCCGCCGCCGACCTGGCCGCCTCCACCAAGATTCCCGGTTTCCGGCGCGGCAAGGTGCCGAGGCAGGTGCTGATCTCGCGGATCGGACGCGACCGCATCTACGGCGAGGCGGTCGAGAGCCACATCGGCGGCTGGTTCTGGAAGGCGGCCGACGCCAGCAGAGTGAGGCCGGTCGAGCAGCCCGCATACGACTACGACTTGCCCGCGTCGGACGAGGGGGACTGGCAGTTCACGGCCACGGTGTCCGTGCAGCCGAAGCCCGAGCCGCCCGACTGGACGAAGCTCGAGGTGCCGGCGCTCGAGCCCGACGTGCCGCCGGAGGCCGTCGACGCCGAGCTCGACGCCATCCGCTCCGCGGTCGCCGAGCTCGCGCCCGTCGAAAGGCCTGCACGCGAGGGCGACACGGTCGTGGTGGACGTGGTCGAGCCTACGGGCACGGTCCAGCGCGACCTCGTCGTCGAGCTCGGTGCGGGCCGGCTGCTCGAGGAGATCGAGCGCGACCTGAGCGGAGCCTCGGCCGGGGAGACCCGGTCGATCGAAGTCGAGCTCGCCGACGGCAGCCGGCAGCAGATCGAGGTCACGGTCAAGGAGATCAAGGAGAAGGTGCTGCCGCCGGTCGACGACGAGCTCGCGCGGACCGCGACCGAGTTCGACACGCTGGCGGAGCTCCGCTCCGAGATCGAGGCACGCCTGCGCGAGCAGCTCGAGGTCGAGACCGAGTCGGCCTTTCGCGCGGCGGTCGCCGACGCGCTCGTGGACGCGGCCAACGTGTCGCCCTCCGGAGCGCTGGTCGAGGCCCGCGCCGCCGATCTCTGGCGCGGGCTCGTCCGCTCGCTGGCCGGCCGCGGCGTCGATCCCAGCACGTACTTCCAGCTCACGGGGCAGGGCCCCGACGAGGTGCAGGCGCGGCTCCGCGCCGAGGCGGAGCGCTCCGTCGCGCGCGAGCTCGTGCTGGAGGCGATCGCGGACAAGCTCGAGATCGAGGTCTCCGACGACGAGCTGAAGGAGTTCCTGCGCGGGGAGACGCGTCCCGGCGAGAACACCGAGGAGCTGATCGAGCAGGTCTGGGACACCGGCCGCCAGGAGACTCTCCGCGAGGATCTGCGTCTCCGCCGCGCTCTCGACCACGTCGCCGCCGAGGTCACACGCATCCCCGCCGATCTCGCGGCAGCGCGCGAGAAGCTCTGGACACCCGAGAAGGAACGAACCACGTCGGATACAACGTTGTGGACCCCCGGCAGCAAGGAGCCCGCATGAACCCGCAGCATCCCCAGTTTCCGCAGTCCAGTCCGATGATCCCGATGGTGGTCGAGCAGACGTCGCGGGGCGAGCGCGCCTTCGACATCTACTCCCGCCTGCTCAACGAGCGGATCGTCTTCCTGGGCACGCCGGTCGACGACCAGATCGCGAATCTGATCATCGCCCAGCTCCTGCACCTCGAGTCCGAGGATCCGGACAAGGACATCTCGATCTACATCAACTCGCCCGGGGGCTCCGTCTACCACGGGCTCGCGATCTACGACACCATGCAGTTCGTCAAGCCGGACGTGCAGACGATCTGCGTCGGCATCGCGATGAGCATGGGCGCGCTGCTGCTCGCAGGCGGCGCGAAAGGGAAGCGGATGGCGCTGCCGAACTCGAAGATCCTGATCCACCAGGTGTGGGGCGGTTTCCAGGGGCAGGCGACGGACATCGAGATCCACGCGAAGGAGACGATTGCGCTCAAGCGGAAGCTCGAGGAGATCATGTCCGACCACACCGGACAGCCGCAGGAAAAGGTCTCGAAAGACATGGACCGCGACTACTTCATGACACCGCCGGAGGCAAAGGAGTACGGGATCATCGACAGCGTGATCGTCCATCGCGACGGTAGGCCCTAGCCGTCCGGCGGTTTTCGGAGTAAAAGGAGAACGAGTGGATCACCGGGAGACGTTCACCGGTTTCTGGAACGCATTGGGACCGCGCCTCTGGGCGCACTCCTGCGGGTCAGTGCCCGGCGGGTCGAGCCCGGCAGGCCGCGCAACGGAACAAGGAGACCCGCTAGTGGCGAGAGCGAGCGACGGTAACGAGCAGCTGCTCTGCAGCTTCTGCGGCAAGAGCCAGCGTCAGGTCAAGAAGCTGATCGCCGGCCCCGGCGTCTACATCTGCGACGAGTGCATCGATCTCTGCAACGAGATCATCGACGAGGAGCTGACCGCCCCGGCCGCGCTCGACCTCGACAATCTCCCCAAGCCGAAGGACATCTACGAGGTCCTGAACGACTACGTCGTCTCCCAGGAGGAGGCGAAGCGCACCCTCTCCGTCGCCGTCTACAACCACTACAAGCGCGTCCAGATGGCGACCGAGGACGGCGACGTCGAGCTCCAGAAGTCGAACATCCTGCTGCTCGGCCCCACCGGCTGTGGCAAGACGCTGCTGGCGCAGACGCTGGCGCGGATCCTCAACGTGCCGTTCGCGATCGCCGACGCGACCGCGCTGACGGAGGCGGGCTACGTCGGCGAGGACGTCGAGAACATCCTGCTCAAGCTGATCCAGGCGGCCGACTTCGACATCAAGAAGGCCGAGACCGGGATCATCTACATCGACGAGGTCGACAAGATCGCGCGCAAGGCGGACAACCCGTCGATCACCCGCGATGTCTCGGGCGAGGGCGTGCAGCAGGCGCTGCTGAAGATCCTCGAGGGGACCGTGGCCTCGGTGCCGCCCCAGGGCGGGCGCAAGCATCCGCACCAGGAGTTCCTCTCGATCGACACGACGAACATCCTCTTCATCTGCGGCGGCGCGTTCGCCGGGCTCGAGAAGATCATCTCCAAGCGGATCGGCAAGAACGCGGTCGGCTTCGGTGCCCATATCCAGTCGAAGCGCTCGTCGGGGACCTCGGAGCTGCTGACCGAGGTGATGCCCGAGGATCTGCTCTCGTACGGGCTGATCCCCGAGTTCATCGGGCGGCTGCCGGTCATCTCGGCTGTGCACCAGCTGCAGCGCGAGGACCTCGTGCAGATCCTGGTGGAGCCGAAGAACGCGCTTGTCCGCCAGTATCAGCGCTTCTTCGGGTACGACGGGATCGAGCTCGTGTTCACGGACGACGCGCTGTGGGAGATCGCCGACAAGGCCCTCGACCGCGAGACCGGCGCGCGCGGACTGCGCTCGATCATCGAGACGGCGCTGCTCGACGTGATGTTCGAGCTGCCGTCGCGGCGGGACGTCACCAAGTGCGCGATCACCAAGGAGACGATCTCCCAGGGCATCAAGCCCACGCTCGTCACGCGCGCAGGCGCGGACGAGGAGCCGGAGGAGCTCGCCGAAGAGTCCGCGTGAACTCCGCCTCGCCGGCCGCCGAAGTCCGCCTCGGCTGCGCCGTAGGCATGACGACTTCAGGCGGGTAGGAGTCCTTCCCTCGCGGCTGCAAGCAGCCGCTTCCATCTGCCGCTCTTCGATCGGGCGCCGGCTCGGGGCCGTCGCACTCTCGTGACGGTGCCTGAGCTTGGATCGCCAGGCGCCGGGCCATGTCCGACCCGGACATGTCAAGGGGTCTGACCCCGGGGGCGCGTTGCGCGCCGCTCCGTACAATCGGCGCGATGGAGCCGCTCTACCGTCCCGAGGCCGCCGAGGAGCGCTGGCAGCGCACCTGGGAGGAGGAGGGCCTCTACCGCGCCGGAGCCGGCGCGCGCCGGCCCGACAGCTACTGCATCTGCGTCCCGCCGCCGAACGTGACCGGCGAGCTGCACATGGGCCACGCGCTGAACGGCTCGATCCAGGACGCGCTCGTGCGCTGGCACCGGATGCGCGGCTTCGACACGCTCTGGCAGCCGGGCTACGACCACGCAGGGATCGCCACGCAGAACGTCGTCGAGAAGCAGCTGATCGCCGAGGGCACGACCCGCCAGGCAGATCGGCCGCGAGGCCTTCGTCGAGCGCACCTGGGCCTGGCTCGCGCCAGACGGGGCGCACGATCATGAGCCAGTTCCGCCGCCTCGGCTGCTCGCTCGACTACGAGCGCGAGCGCTTCACCATGGACGACGGCTACGTGGCGGCCGTGATGACCTTCTTCGTCCGGCTCTGGGAGCGCGGCTGGATCTACCGTGCGAACCGGATCGTCAACTGGTGCCCGCACCACCAGACCGCGATCTCCGACCTCGAGGTCGAGCACGTCGACATGGACGACACGCTCACCTACGTGCGCTACCCGTTCGCCGACGGCTCGGGCTCGATCACGATCGCGACCGTCCGCCCGGCGACGATCCTCGCCGACGTCGCAGTCGCCGTGAACCCTGCCGACGAGCGCTACCGCGACGCGATCGGCAAGCAGGTGGTCGTCCCCGTGGTCGAACGGCTCGTGCCGGTGATCGCCGACGAGCGGGTCGAGCTCGGCTTCGGCTCCGGGGCGCTCAAGATCACGCCGGGCCACGACCCGATGGACTTCGAGATCGGCCGCGACCACGACCTGCCGACGCTCACGATCATCGGGCCGGACGGCCGCGTCACCGCCGAGGGCTTCGAGGGGCTCAGCCAGAAGGAGGCCGACGACCGCGTCCTCGCCTGGCTCAAGGAGCACGGCCAGACTCGAGAAGCGCGAGCACTACCGCCACTCGGTCGGCACCTGCGAGCGCTGTCACTCCCGGATCGAGCCGCTCGTCTCGCCGCAGTGGTGGTGCCGCATGGACGAGCTGGGGCGGCCCGCGATCGACGCCCTGCGCGAGCGGCGCGTCCGCTACCACCCGGAGAGCCAGCACCGCTTCGCGATCGACTCGCTCGAGAACGCGCCCGACTGGTGCGTGTCGCGCCAGCTCTGGTGGGGCCACCAGCTCCCGATCTGGACGTGCCCCGACGGCCATCGGACCGTCGTCTGGCCGCCGCCCGACGCGTGCGCCGAGTGCGGCACGCGCCGAGCTGGAGCGCGACTCCCGACGTGCTCGACACCTGGTTCAGCTCCGCGCTCTGGCCGTTCGCCACGCTCGGCTGGCCGGAGCGCACGCCCGAGCTCGAGCGCTACTACCCGGGCGACGTGAGCGTCACCGCGCGCGACATCATCCGGCTCTGGGAGAACCGCATGATCTTCGCCGGGCTCGAGCTGCTCGGCGAGCGTCCCGTTCACGGACGTGATCATCACCTCGACCGTGCTCGCCACCGACGGCCGCCGCATGTCGAAGAGCCTCGGCACCGGCTTCGACCCGCTGGAGGCCGTCGAGAAGCACGGCGCCGACGCGACGCGCTACGGGCTGCTGAAGATCTCCTCGACCCAGGACGTGCGCTTCAACTGGGGCGCGATCGAGGAGGGCCGCAAGCTCGCGAACAAGCTCTGGAACGCGAGCCGGCTGCTGCTGCAGGCGGGAACGGGCGATGTCGTGGAGATCCGGCCGCGCGCGCTCGAGGAGCGGTGGATCCTGGCCCGGGTCGACGCGGCGCGGGCCGAGGTCGAGGACGCGCTCGCCGCGTTCGAGTTCTTCCGGGTCGTCGACGCGCTCTACCACCTGGTCTTCGACGACTTCTGCGACTGGTACCTCGAGGCCATCAAGCCGCGCCTCTACGACGGCGACGCGGACGCCAGGGCGACGGCGCTCGCCACGCTCGAGCGCGTGCTCGAGCTGCTGCACCCGGTCATGCCGCACGTGACCGAGGAGATCTGGTCGAACCTGCCCGCACGGAGCTCGCGGCTGATCGTCACGCCCTGGCCCGAGCCCGACGGGCGATTCGCGGCCGACGCGGGGGCGCTGCAGCGCGTGCAGGAGGCGGCCGAGCGCTTCCGGCGCAGCGGCGCCGTCACGCCGCTCGAGGGCGACGAGAAGCGGATCTTCGACGCGGTCGTCCGGCCCGAGCGCGCGCAGGGGAACGGCGACGTCGGCGCGGAGGTCGAGCGGCTCCGCAAGGAGGTCGTGCGCGCCGAGCGGATGCTCGCGAACGAGCACTTCGTCGCGAAGGCCCCGTCCGACGTCGTGCAGGCAGAGCGGGACAAGCTGGCCCGCTACCGCCGGGAGCTCGATGCGCTCGACGCGCTGGATTGAGTCCCTCTCGCCCTGGCCCGAGGAGTTCGGGCTCGACCGCATGCGGGAGCTGCTCGCGCTGCTGGGCCACCCCGAGCGCGGGTTCCCGGCCGTGCACGTCGTCGGCTCGAACGGCAAGTCGACGGCGACGCGGACCATCGCGGAGCTCCTGCGTGCAGAGGGGTTGCGGGTCGGCGCCTACACGTCGCCGCACGTCGACGGCTGGCACGAGCGGCTCGACACCGACCCGGAGACGTTCGAGCGCGCACTGGAGCGGGTTCGGCCGCTTGCAGAGCGCGGTCCGCGCCACGCAGTTCGAGGCGCTGACCGCCGCGGCGCTGGCCGAGTTCGCGGCGACCGGGGTCGACGTCGCGGTCGTCGAGGCCGGGCTCGGCGGCCGGCTCGACGCGACCAACGTGCTGGACGCGCCGGTCGTGCACCTGACGAACGTCTCGCTGGAGCACACCGACGTGCTGGGCGCCACGCGAGAGGCGATCGCCCGCGAGAAGCTCGCCGTCGTGCGGCCCGGCGCGACGTGCGTGCTCGGCGAGCTCCGGTGGGCGCCGCTCGTGCCGGAGGCGCGGGTCGTGCCGGGCGGAGCGCGCGAGTCGGCGGAGGCGTTCCTGGGCCGGCCGATCGCCGCGGAGGTGCACGTCTCGCTGCCGGGCCGGCTCGAGCTGCGCGGCGATGAGGTCTGGGACGGCGCCCACAACCTGGCCGGCGTGGAGTGGCTCGTGGCCCGGCTCGAACGGCGCGACTACGTCGTCTGCTGCTCGATCCTGGGCGACAAGGACGCGGCGGCGATGCTGGAGCGGCTGGCCGCCGTGGGCTCGACCCTGATCGCCGGGCAGTCGTCCAACCCACGGGCGATCCCGGCCGCCGACCTGGCGGCCCTGGCCGAGCCGTTCTTCGAGCGCGTCCACATGGGGTCAGACCCCTTGACATGTCTGGAACGGGCACGGCAGCTCGGGACACCGCTCGTGACCGGCTCGCTCTACCTCCTGGCCGATCTGGCGCCGGCCCGAAGAGGGCTTCCCGCCGTCCGATGAGAAGACGTACCATGAGCAAGACCCGCGAGCGGCTGAGCGTCTTCGCCCTGGCTGCGGTCGTGCTCTTTGCGATCGTCGGCCTCGCGTTTGCCGCCGGTTACATCGTCGGGAAGATCCTCCTGTAAAACTGAGCACCTGTGATCCTGGCAGCGAGCAACGACAGCTTCTTGAACGGGTTCCACTCGTTCTTCCACTCGGGAACGTGGCTCGTCATGCGCAACATGGCGATCTTCTTCATCGCCGTCTTCTGGCTGGCCGTCGCGTACTGGGTCTACAAGGACGCGCGCCGGCGGATCGAGGATCCGTGGCTCGTCGCGATGGCGACGATTCTCGGCCTCGTGCCGCCGTTCGTCGGTGCGCTGATCTACATGCTCTTCCGGCCGCCCGAGTACGTCGAGGACGTGCGCGAGCGCGAGCTGGAGATCAAGGCCATGGAGGAGCGGCTCGCGCGGCGTGACCTGCGCTGCCCCGTCTGCCGGAGCGAGGTCGATCCCGGGTTCCTCGTCTGCCCTGTCTGCACGACCAAGCTCAAGCAGGCCTGCCGCACCTGCAACGCGCCGCTGGAGGCGCTCTGGCAGGTGTGCCCGTACTGCGAGACGCCGATGGAGCCCGCCGCGCTCGCGCTCGAGCACCCCCACGCGCTCGAGCCGCCGCGCCGCGAGCGTCGGCGCACCCAGTAACGGCCCGGACTAGACTCCTCGCCCCGCATGGCCGCCGAACGCACACTCGTGCTCGTCAAGCCCGACGCCGTCAAGCGGGGGCTGGCGGGCGAGATCATCTCCCGGCTCGAGCGCCGGGGTCTCGTGCTGCGCGCGGGCAAGCTCGTGCGTGTCGACCGGGCCCTCGCCGAGCGCCACTACGCGGAGCACGCCGACAAGCCGTTCTTCGGCGAGCTCGTCGACTTCATCACGTCGTCCCCGACGCTCGCGCTCGTCGTCGAGGGCGAGTCGGCGATCACCGTCGTGCGCACCACGATGGGCGCGACGAATCCCGCCTCGCGCGGCGCCGGGCACGATCCGCGGCGATCTCGCGCTGGCCATGCCGGACAACCTGGTGCACGGCTCCGACGCGCCCGAGTCCGCGGCGCGCGAGATCGCGCTGTGGTTCGCGGACGATGAGCTCGTCTGACGCGTCGGCGAACCGCGCGTACTGGGATCGCACGAGCGACGAGTACCAGGAACGAAACCGCGAGTTCATCGGCCGCCCCGATCCGCGCTGGGGCGTCTGGCAGATCCCGGAGGGCGAGCTGCGCGTGCTCGGCGACGTCGAGGGCAAGGACGTGCTCGAGCTCGGCTGCGGCGCCGCCCAGTGGTCGATCCTGCTCGCGCAGCGCGGCGCGCGGATCGTGGGCCTCGACTACAGCGAGCGGCAGCTCGAGCACGCGCGCCGGCTGATGGCCGCGGCGGGCGTCGACTTCCCGCTCGTCCACGCGAGCGCGGAGGCGGTGCCGCTTGCGGACGCGAGCTTCGACGTCGTCTTCTGCGACCACGGCGCGATGACCTTCGCCGACCCGTACCGGACCGTGCCCGAGGCGGCGCGGCTGCTGCGTCCGGGCGGCCTCTTCGCCTTCTCGCACATGACGCCCGCTCGAATGGGTGTGCTACGACGACGACGTGGACGGCGTCGTCGAGCGCCTGGTCGCTCGACTACTTCGGCATCCACCGCCTCGACGACGGGGAGCACGTCGTGTTCAACCTCCCCATCGGCGAATGGATCCGGCTGTTCCGCCGCAGCGGGCTCGTCGTCGAGGATCTGATCGAGGTTCGGCCGCCCGAGGGCGCCGAGTCCACGTATGTCGACGCGCGGACCACGGCCTGGGCGCGGCAGTGGCCGATGGAGCAGATCTGGAAGGTGCGCAAGCCGTGACGCTCACGGAGCACGCGGAGCGCAATCGCGAGGAGTGGACGGAGTGGGCGGCCGAGTACGTCGCGGCCGCCGAGTGCAACTGGGCTCAGCACGAGCAGACCTGGGGCATCTGGCGCGCGCCCGAGGCGGAGCTGGGGGCGGTTCCGGACGTGGCCGGCAAGGACGTGGTCGAGCTCGGGTGCGGGACCGCGTACGTCTCGGCGTGGCTCGCGCGTCGCGGCGCGCGGCCGGTCGGAGTCGACATCACACCCGCGCAGCTCGACACGGCGCGCGCGATGCAGGCGAAGCACGGGCTCGAGTTCCCGCTCGTCGAGGCCAGCGCCGAGGACGTGCCGCTGCCGGACGCGTCGTTCGACGTGGCGGTGTCCGAGTACGGCGCGTCGATCTGGGCCGATCCCTATCTCTGGATCCCGGAGGCGGCGCGGCTGCTGCGGCCCGGCGGCGAGCTCGCGTTCCTCGTCAACGGCACGCTCTCGATGCTGTGCATGCAGGACGAGGAGGTGCCGCCGACCACCGAGCTGCGCCGTCCGTACTTCGGGATGCACCGCTTCGAGTGGCCCGAGGACGACTCCGTCGACTTCCACCTCGGCTACGGCGACTGGATCCGGCTGCTGCGGCGAAGCGGGTTCGAGGTCGTCGATCTGATCGAGATCCAGGCGCCCGAAGGCGCGCCGCCGTGCCGGCACGACGGCGCTGCCGCTTCCGGACTGGGCGCGGCGTTGGCCGTCCGAGGAGATCTGGCGGGCGCGCAAGATCGCGTGAGCGGCGCGCCGGCTCGGCCGATCCTGCTCGCGTCGACGTCGCCCCAGCGGCGCGCGATCCTCGAGCAGCTCGGGCTCCCGTTCGATGTCGTCGCGCCGCGGTACGCGGAGCACGACCTGGCCGGTGCAGCGCCGGCGCAGCTGGTCCTGGCCCACGCTCGCGGCAAGGCCCGGTCGGTCGCGGGCGAGGCGGCGGGTCGGCCGGTGCTCGGCGTCGACACGGCCGTCGTCTGCGCGGGCCGCGTGCTCGGGAAGCCGCGCGACCCGGCGGAGGCGGTGGAGATGCTCGCGGCGCTGGACGGGCGGACGCACGAGGTCGTCTCGGGCCTCTGCCTGCTCACTGCGGAGTGGGAGGAGCTGCACGACGCGACGACGCTGGTCGCCTTTCGCGCGCTCGAGCCGGCCGATCGAGCGGCGTACATCGAGAGCGGCGAGTGGCGGGATCGAGCCGGCGGCTACGCGATCCAGGGCCTGGGTGCCCGCCTGGTCGAGCGGATCGAGGGCGACTATCTGAACGTCGTCGGCCTACCGGCGGCGCTCCTGTGCACGCTTCTGGCCACCCGCCTACCTGGGCACTACAGGCTAGGCTGATCCAGCCATGTCAAGGGGTCTGACCCCGGGGGACGGGGCCGGGATCTCATGGCGGCGGCCGGGCCGGCGCCTCTGCCACGAACTGCACGAAGCGCTCCCTCGCCCGGCGCTGATCCTTGCCGAACAGACGCAGCGTCGGACCGACTGTCACGAACGTTGCCGTCCGTCGGCGGCCAACCGTCGCGCGGTAGCTACTCCACACCCAGCCGTCGGCCGTGGCGCAAAGCTTTGCCCGCACCGGGTTCGAGACGATGTACCGACTCAGCTCGATGAGGTGCCACTGGCTCTCCACGAGCACGGAATGGAAGCGACCCTGGAAGAGATGGCCGTCGAAGCTGTGCCGTCGGTTGAACCACTGTGCGTAGCGCGTCTGCAGGCGCTGCATCCCCTCCGAGAGGTTGGGCACCGGCGTCTGTACGAGGAGATGCACATGGTTCGGCATGAGGCAATAGGCATGGCAGCGCCAGCCGTACCGGGCCACGACCTCCGCGAGGAAGTCGAGATAGCGCAGGCGGTCGCGGCGGTCGACGAAGAGCAGCTGACGCCGGTTCCCACGGGCCGTGACGTGGTAAATGCCGTTGGCGACGACAATTCGCGGCGGCCGAGGCATGCAAGCACGGTACGGCTGTGCGGTGGCGCCGGCGAAGGCTCGCGCAGCCTCTTTTCCACATTCGTGAGGGTCTCGTCACACCTTGGGGGTCAGACCCCGAGGATGCGGCTCTGCTTCCTCCGCGGCGGCACCTAGCTAGACTCGAAGCCCTCCCGATGGGCCTTTTTGACTATCTGACCGGCTTCGGCAGCCGCGACATGGCCGTCGACCTCGGTACCGCCAACACGCTCGTCTACGTGCGCGGTCGCGGGCATCGTGCTCTCCGAGCCGTCCGTGGTCGCCATCGACCAGCGCACCGGCGAGGTGCACGCCGTCGGCGTGGAGGCGAAGCGGATGATCGGCCGCACGCCGGGGACGATCTCCGCGATCCGGCCGCTCAAGGACGGCGTCATCGCCGACTTCGACGTCACCGAGCAGATGCTCCGCCACTTCATCCAGAAGGTCCACCAGCACCGCTTCGCGCATCCGCGCGTCGTCGTCTGCGTCCCCTCGGGCGTGACCGGGGTCGAGAAGCGGGCCGTCGAGGAGGCGACCCTCAGCGCCGGCGCGCGCGCCGCCTACCTGATCGAGGAGCCGATGGCCGCCGCCATCGGCGCCGGGCTGCCCGTCGCCGAGCCGACCGGGAACATGATCGTGGACATCGGCGGCGGCACGACCGAGGTCGCCGTCATCTCGCTCGGCGGCATCGTCGTCAGCCAGAGCCTGCGCGTCGGCGGCGACGAGATGGACGAGGCGATCATCAACTACATCAAGCGCGACTACAAGCTCCTGATCGGCCAGCAGACCGCCGAGGAGATCAAGCTCGAGATCGGCTCGGCCTTCGACATGCGCGAGGAGGTCCAGGCGGAGGTCCGCGGGCGCGACATGCTCACCGGCCTGCCGAAGACGGTGATCCTGCAGCTCCGAGGAGGTGCGCCGCGCGCTCGAGGACCCGGTCGCCCAGATCATCGAGGCGATCAAGTCGACGCTCGACAAGACGCCGCCCGAGCTGGCCGCGGACATCATGGACCGCGGCATCGTCCTCGCCGGCGGCGGCGCGCTCCTGCACGGCCTGGACGAGCGCCTGCGCCACGAGACGCAGATGCCGGCCCACCTCGCGGAATCGCCGCTCACCTGCGTCGCAGTCGGCTCCGGGCGCAGCCTCGAGGAGTTCGAGGCGATCCACCGCACGTCGAAGGCGAGAAGCCGCAACAACCACCGCCGTCGCTGAGGGCCGCTACCCTCTCAGGCGACCCTTTTCGGGGACTACCTAGACTCAGGTTTCTGACGTGCCACGCAACCGCACCGCGAGGCTGGCGGTCCTGGGGTCGGCGGCACAGCGCTCCCAGACCGCTCCGCACTCCTCCCGCTCTGCCAACCCGTTGAGGCGACGGATCGTCGTCGCCGTGCTCGTCGTGCTCTCGCTGGCCCTGATCACCGTCTACTTCCGCGAGTCCGAGCTCCGGCGCCCTGCACGGAGCCCAGAGCGCGGGCGCGACCGTCCTGCGGCCGTTCGAGGTCGCCTCCGAGCGTGTAGCCCGGCCGTTCCGCGACGCCTACGGGTACGTCAGCGGGCTCACCACGGCGAAGTCCGAGGTCAAGAAGCTGCGCGCCGAGAACGCCCAGCTCCGCGGCCGCCGCCACCCAGAGCGCCTACGCGGCGAGCCAGAACGAGTACCTCCGCAGGCTGCTCGACTACCGGGACTCGCCTCACTTCCCGGCCGACTACACGGCCGTCCCGACGCAGGTGCTCTCCATGCTGCAGCCCGCCTACGGTCGGCAGATCATCGTCGACGCAGGCACCTCGGCCGGGCGTCCGGCTGGGCTCGCCCGTCACGATCGACCAGGGCCTGGTCGGCCAGGTGACGCAGGTCACGTCCCATACCGCCCAGGTGACGCTGCTGGTCGACGCCGACGAGCAACGTTGCCGCCCGCGATGTCTCGACACGCGCCCGGCGCGACGGGGCTCATCCGCCACGCAGGCCGGGGCGACCAGCTGATTCTCGACCGCGTCCAGAAGGATCTCGACGTTCGCGTGGGCGACGTGATCGTCACCGCCGGCTCGCCGCAGGGAAAGCTGCCGTCCGTCTATCCGGCCGGGATCCCGATCGGGAAGGTCACCGGGGTCAGCCAGAACGACGTCGACATCTACAAGCAGATCCAGGTGCAGCCGTTCGTGGACTTCTCGTCGCTGGAAGCGGTGATCGTCCTCGCGGCGAAGCATCCGACCCCGGGGCAGCCGTGAGCCTGCCCGATGTCGCCAAGGCGGGCGGGATCGTCTTCGTGGTGGCGATCATGCAGGTGACGATCTTCAACTCGATCGTCGTCCTCGGCGGCACCCCGGACGTCCTGCTGGTCACGCTGCTCTGCGTCGCGCTGCTGCGCGGCGCGATCGCGGGCGCGGTGGCGGGATTCTGGGCCGGCCTGATCATCGACACCGCGAACATCACGACCCTCGGCGTCACGTCGCTCCTGTTGACGATCGCCGGCTACTGGATCGGGCGCTACGGCGAGACGACGGGCCGCGACCGGGCGCACGCGCCGTACCTCTCGGTGGGCGTGGTCACGATCCTGTACGCGTTCGGCTCGCTGATCGTCGAGTACATGCTCGGCGACTCGGTGTCGGGCCGCATCGTCCTCGTCGATGCGCTGCCGTCCGGGCTGCTGCTGAACCTCGTCCTGACCGCCCCCGTCTACGCCGTGGTCCGGCGCCTGCTGCCGCCCGCATCACGGCAGGAGCGCAGCACGGAGGTGCAGCTCCTTGGCTAGCGTCAGCGGCGAGCCGCCGAGGCGTCTGGGCCCTCGCCGTTTCCTGCCGCCGACGCCCGGACTCGCCGAGCCGTACCGGCTCACGCCGCAGACGGCGATGCGGATCGCGGTGCTCGGCGCAGTCGCGCTCGGCATCTTCGGCGCGCTCTTCTTCCGCCTCTGGGCGCTCCAGATCCTGGCCAGCGACCAGTACCGCACCGCGGCGCTGAACAACCAGGTGCGTACGCGACGGCTTCCTGCGCAGCGCGGGCCGATTCTCGACAGCAAGGGCCGCGTCCTGGTGCGGAACGTCGCCGGCTCCGCGATCGAGATCTGGCCCGCCGATCTGCCGAGGCACGGCCGGTACGCCGAGCTGAAGAAGCTCTCGACGATCGTGCGCGTGCCGGTCGCCGAGATGGAGCGGAAGATCAAGCAGCGCGAGGGAGACCCGGTCGATCCGGTGATCGTCAAGCAGGGAGTGCACGAGGATCAGGTCTATTACATCTCCGAGCACCAGACGGACTTCCCCGGCGTCGCGGTCGCCGAGAGCTACATCCGCAGCTACCCGTACCAGGCGCTCGCGGCTCAGATCCTCGGCTACACGAGCGAGATCTCTCCCTCACAGCTCAAGCGGCTGAAGCCCAAGGGCTACCAGCTCGGCGACACGATCGGCCAGGCCGGCGTCGAGTCCGCCTACGACACGTACCTGCGCGGCCGGCCGGGCATCGCCCAGCTCCGCGTCGACTCCCTCGGGCGGCCGATCAGCGATCTGCGGCCGCGGCAACTCCCGCAGACAGGCGAGGCGCTGAGGCTGACGATCGACGTCAACCTGCAGCGCTCGGCCGAGCACGCGCTCCGCTACGGGATCCAGCTCGCGCAGGGCCAGGGCCACATCCAGGCGAGGGGCGGGGCGATCGTCGCGCTCGACCCCAACGACGGCTCCGTGCTCGCGCTGGCGTCGTCGCCGACCTACAAGCCGAGCCTCTACGCGGGACGCGTCGACACCAAGAGTCTCGCGGCAGCCGGGCTCACGCCGAAGACCGCCCCGGCGAGGAACTTCCCGGCGCTCGACCGGGCGACGCAGGGCCTCTATCCGGCCGGGTCGACGTTCAAGCCGGTGACCGCGCTTGCCGCGCTCGAGGAGCACCTGATCAGCGCCTACCAGACACTGCCGTGCACGGGCTCGATCACGATCGCCGGCCAAACGTTCAACAACTGGGATCCGTACGTGAACAGCCCGATGGACCTGACGACGGCGCTTGCCGCCTCCTGCGACACCTACTTCTACCAGGTGGGCAAGATGTTCTACGACCTGCCGCCCGACCGCGGCCAGCCGCTCCAGGAGTGGGCGTCGCGCTTCGGGTTCGGCAAGCCGACGGGGATCGACGTGGGGGCCGAGGAGACCGGGCTGCTGCCGACGATCGGGTGGCGGCACCGGACGTATACGGCGAAGACCGATCCGGGCAACTGGCAGATCGACAGGCTCTGGAAGCCGGGCGACTCCGTGCAGCTCGCGATCGGCCAGAAGGACCTGCTGGTGACGCCGATCCAGATGGCCCGCTTCTACGCGCTGATCGCCAACGGCGGCAAGCTCGTCACGCCGCACGTCGGCCTCGACGTGGAGCAGCCGGGCAACGGCACAGGCCCGGGCCAGGTGCTGCGCAGCCTCGCGCCCGCCCCGCCGCGCGCCATCAACATCGATCCCCAGGCGCTCGCCGTCGTCCGCGACGGGCTCTTCCAGGCCACGCACGCGAGCTTCGGCACCACGGCGAGCGTGTTCGGGAACTACCCGATCCCGATCGCGGGCAAGACGGGCACCGCGGAGCAGTACGTCTCCGAGTACGGCAGGTTGCTCGACCAGTCCTGGTGGTGCGGCTACGGGCCTTACGACAAGCCCACGATCGTCGTCTGCGCGCTGATCGAGAACGGCGGCCACGGCGGCACCGCGGCGGCGCCGGCTGCGCTGCAGGTCTTCGAGCAGTACTTCCACCGCAAGGCCGTCGCGGCGCAGACGGGTAACTCCGACTGATGGAGGCGCGGCGATGATCGAGGCCGTCGATCCGCGCACGCGCGGCCTGGGCGGGCGCCGCGACGAAGCGCTCGCGGTGGGTGCCATGGTGCGCAGGCTCGACTGGGTGCTGCTGGCCGCGGTGGCTGCGACGGTCGCCTACGGGCTCTGGGCGATCGCCGGGATCACGCGCCACGACGTGACCGGGAACCCGAACTACTACGTCCTGCGGCAGGGCGTCTACGCGGCCGTCGGCTGCGTCGGGCTGATCGGGCTCGTCTTCGTCAACCCGGATCTCTACCGCCGCTACTGGCGCGTGCTCTACGGCGCTGCTCGTCGGCGTGCTGCTGCTCGTCCTGCTCACCGGGCGCGGTATCACGGCACTCGCGACGCTGGCTCGACCTCGGCCCGTTCCGCTTCCAGCCGTCCGAGTTCGGGAAGCTGCTGATCGTGCTCGCGCTGGCCGGCTTCCTCGCCGACCGCGGCAGGCGCGTGGGGGAGATCCGCACGGTCGTGACGGCGATCGGGCTCGCGGCCGGGCCGATGCTGCTCGTCTTCGTCCAGCCCGATCTGGGGACTGCCGCTCGTCTACCTGGCCGGTCTCGGCGCGGTGCTCTTCGCCGCGGGAACGCGCTGGTCGCATCTGGCCGGGCTCGGCATCCTGGCCGTGGCCGCCGCGGCCACCGTCCTGTGGCTCCTGCCGGCCGAGGGGGTTCACCTGCTGAAGGACTACCAGGTGCAGCGGATCACGGGGTTCACGCACCCGACGCAGGATCCGGCGGGCGCCACGTACAACATCCAGGAGTCGCTCACGGCGGTGGGCTCCGGCGGCGTGAACGGCCGGGGAACGGCCGGCGCGACCCAGACCAACCTCGCTTTCCTGCCGGAGCACGGCACCGACTTCGCATTCGCCGCGCTCGCGGAGCAGCGCGGGTTCGTCGGCTGCTCCGTGCTGCTCCTCCTCTACCTGCTCGTCGTCTGGAGAGGGCTCAAGGTGATGGCCGTGGCGCGCGATGCGTTCTCTGCGATCGCGGCTGGCAGGGATCGTCGTCGCGCTCCTCTTCCAGATCTTCGTCAACGTCGGGATGACGATCGGAATCGCGCCGATCACGGGCATCCCACTGCCCTACGTCAGCGTCGGCGGCTCGTCGATGATCGCGAACCTGCTCGCGGTCGGCGTGCTCCAGGCGATCTACGCGCGCGGCTCCGGACGCCGCGTCCTCGGATGATCCGCAAGCGGTACGCCGGCCTCCATCCGAGGGCCGTGTTCGAGCTGTTCCGCGAGCTCAGGAACTCGGCGAACGACGTCCGGCCGCTGGTCGTCGCCGGCGCGCCCAACCTGGCCGCCGTCCTGCGCCGCGAGCTGGCCGCAGGGGGTGAGGCTGCCGCCGTTCGCGACGGCTCTCCGCGCGGCGCGGCCGCGTACGTCTACGTGCTCGCCGGCCCGCCCGGGGCTCCCGAGGTGCGCGAGCTCCAGGAAGCGAGCCGGGCCCGAGTCCCGATCGTCTGCGTGACGACCGAGCGCGCGGCCGCGGGCGGCCCGATCCCGCACGTGCTCGCCACCGACGTCGTCGCCGTGCCGCCCGGCGAGGGCTTTCCGCTGGACGCGATCGCCCGCGCGGTCGCTCGCCGGCTGGGCGTGCTGTCGGGGCCGCCGCTCGCTGCCCGCCTGCCCGTGCTGCGCGAGGCCGTGTCTGCCGAGCTGGTGCGCCTGTTCGCGCGCAGGAACGCGCTGGTCGGCGCCGCGGTGTTCATTCCCGCGGCGGACATGCCGGTGATGACGCTGAACCAGATGCGGCTCGTGATGAGGCTCGCCGCGGTGCACGGATTCGACCACGATCCAAAGCGGGCGCTCGAGCTCGCCGGGGTGCTCGGCAGCGGGTTCGGTCTGCGCGCCGTGGGCCGCTCGATGCTCGGATTCGTCCCCGTTGCGGGCTGGGCGGTGCGCGCCGGGCTGGGCTACGCCGGCACGGTGGCGGTGGGCGAGGCCGCGGTGCGCTACTACGCCGCCCAGGATCGGGACGGCGACGACTAGCAACGTCGTCCGACGCCGGACCTAGCATCGCGGTCGTCACCGACGGGGGAGGTGTCCCGATGCCGGTCGCCAAGCGCGAAGCGCACGAGCTCCTGCTGATCGAGGAGGCCGACGCCTGGTTCGAATACCTCGAGACCACGCGCGGCCAGTCGCCGCTGCGCTACCGGGAGCTCGAGCCATGGGCGTGGGCGCGTCTGTCGCAGCGGCTCCGCGCTATCCGCACGCGCCGGGCGAAGCTGCGCCCGGCCGCATAATCCCGGCCTCCGGAGCGGCTGGTAGCCTGTCTTCCACAGCTATGCAGCAAGTTTTTGCCCAATACATCCAGCAGCGCGCGCTCCGCCCGGAACCGGGCGCGGATGCGCGAGCGCTCGAGAAGGAGAGATCTTTTGCCATTCGATTGGTTCCGCCGGAAGAAGTCCAAGGATGAGAAGGAGTCCGAGCAGCCATCCGCGGCTCGCGAGCCTGATCAGCCCGTAGCAGGAGCAGCACCCCCGGGCCGCGAGGCCCAGCAGGACCGCACCCGCCGCCGCCGCGGTAGCCGTGGAGGCCGTTCGCGGAGTGGCAAGCCGGCCCAGGCGAAGCCGGCCGAGGAGGCGAAGCAAGAGGCCAGGCCCGAGAAGCGGCGGGAGAAGCGCGAGGAGCAGGAGCGCAAGCCGGCTGCGAAGTCGCGCCGCACACCCTCGACCCGCCGCCGTGCCGCGCCCCGCCGCGCGCCGTTGCCGCCTGCGAAGCGCGAGCTGCTCGTATCGGTCGACGTCGGCGAGCAGCGCGTGGCCGTGCTCGAGAACGACCGCGTCGCCGAGGTGTACCTCGAGCGGCCGGAGAAGCGCTCGATCGCCGGCAACATCTACAAGGGCGTCGTCGACAACGTGCTCCCGGGCATGGAGGCCGCATTCGTCGAGATCGGCCTGGAGAAGAACGGCTTCCTCTACGTCGACGAGATCGTCGGCCCGGAGCTCGAGGGCCGGCGCCACGGCCGCAAGATCCAGGATCTGCTGAGCCGCGGCGAGCAACTGCTCGTGCAGGCGGTCAAGGATCCGATGAAGACGAAGGGCGCGCGATTGACCACCGAGATCTCGCTCCCGGGCCGCTTCGTCGTGTTCGTCCCGAGCGGCGAGGGCCTCGGCGTGTCGCGCCGGCTCGAGGACGACGAGCGCTCTCGTCTGCGCGACATCCTCAAGGCGATCGCCCCCAAGGAGGGCGGCCTCATCGTGCGCACCGCGGCAGAGGGTGCGTCCGCAGAGGACATCGCGCGCGACCTCGACTTTCTCCAGCGCCTCTGGAAAGCGATCCAGGCCCAGGCGAAGAGCGCCAAGGCGCCCGCGCTCGTCTACCAGGAGGCCGAGCTTCCGCTGCGCGTCGTCCGCGACCTCTTCACGGGCGACTTCGAGCGCGCCCTGGTCGACCACGACCGCACCTACAAGCGGATCGTCGGCTACCTGAAGAAGACGTCGCCGCACATGGTCGAGCGGGTCATCCGCCACCGCGACAAGACCCGGCTGTTCGAGGCCTTCGGCGTCGACGCCGAGATCAAGTCCACGCTCTCGCGCCGCGTCGACCTGCCCTCGGGCGGCTACCTGATCTTCGACTACGCCGAGGCGTTCACCGTCGTCGACGTCAACACCGGCCGCTTCGTCGGCGGCCGCGGCAAGAACTCGAACGCGCGGCTCGAGGACACGATCACGAAGAACAACCTCGAGGCCGTGAAGGAGGTCGTGCGCCAGCTGCGGCTGCGCGACATCGGCGGGCATCATCGTCATCGACTTCATCGACATGGCGAACCCGAAGAACCGCCAGGCGGTCGAGGAGGCGCTGCGCCAGGAGCTGGAGCGCGACCGCACGAAGACGTACGTCGTCGAGATCTCACCGCTCGGCCTCGTCGAGATGACGCGCCAGAACGTCACCGACGGGCCGCGCGAGATCCTCACCCGCAAGTGCCCGACCTGCGCGGGCGACGGCATCGTCTACTCCGACCGCTCGGCAGCGGTCGACGCCGAGCGCAAGCTGCGTGAGCTCGGCAACCGCCCGCGGGCGAAGGCGTTCAGCGTCGAGCTGAACGCCCACGTCGCGAGCATGGTGATCGGGGCCGGAGCGACACGGCTCGTCGAGATCGAGGGACTGGCGAAGAAGCGCTTCCAGATCGAGGCGCGCGACGGTGTGCCGCTCGACCACTTCGTCGTGCTCAAGGAAGGCACGGTCGCCGCGCTGGCAGCGACAGCTCCGGTCGAGGAGGGCGCCGAGATCCAGGTGAAGCTCGATCAGGTCGGCCTGCACGACGTGGCCTCGGCGATCGGCACGCTCGACGGGATCTCCGTCTGCGTCGGCGACGCCTCCAAGCTCGTCGGTAAGAAGGTCAACGTGCGGATCGTGCGCGTGCTCGACGGGATCGCCTACGCGACGCTCGTCGATCCCGCGCCCGTGGCCGCACCCGGTGCCGCTCACCGCAGAAGCCCAGGCCGAGAAGCCGACGCGGGCGCCGCGCAAGAAGAAGGGCGACGAGCCCGCGTCCGAGGCGGAGACGCGAGGAGGAGGTCGAGCCCGCTGAGGAGGTCGCCGCCGAGGTCGAGCCTGCGGTGGTGGAGGCGAAGCCGCCGCCCGCCGCGAGGCCGAGGCAGCGCGCCCCGCGCAAGAAGGCAGCGCCGAAGAGTCCCGTGGCCGCCGGGCCGGCCGAGGAGACAGCCGCGGAGGAGGCGCCCGCACCGGTCGCGGTGGAGGGGACGCCCGAGCAGGCCGCCGAGCAGCCGGACCCGAGCCGGCCCAAGAAGCGCACCCGTCGAGGCTCTCGCGGAGGGCGCGGCCGGAAGCGCAAGCCCGCCGGCGCCGCGACCGACGGTGCCGAGAACGGCGGCCAGCCTGTCGCGGAGGGCGAGCAGGCCGGCTGCCGTCGAGGAGGCCGCGGAAGCGGCCGGAGAACGGCAAGCCGGAGACGGCGCCGGTCATCCATGTCCCAAGCCGCGGGCTCGGTCGCGACGAGCCCGAGACCGACGGCGCCGGGCCGGTCGAGGCCGGCGCGGAGGTCGCCGAGGACGGGACCGTGCCGGCAACGCCCAAGCGCCGCTCCCGTCGCGGGAGCCGCGGCGGGCGCAACCGTCGCAAGAAGCCGGTCGCGGCGGGTGCGGAGGCCCCGGCCGTCGAGCCGGACCCCGCCGAGTAACGGCTGCTAGACTCCCGTTTCCGCGGGCTCACGCCCGCGTTTTCCACGCCTATGGCCTACGCGATCGTCAAACTCGGCGGCAAGCAATACCGCGTCCGCGAGGGCGAGCGGCTGACCGTGGACCGGCTGCCGCACGCGCAGGACGCGACGTTCGAGCCGGACGTGCTGATGATCGGCGGCGACGGCAAGACCGAGCTCGCGCCCGGCGGAGTCAAGGTGACCGCACGCGTCGTCGAGCACGGCCGGGGCCCGAAGATCCGGATCGGCAAGTACCGGCCGAAGAACGGCTACAAGAAGCACACCGGCTTCCGCGCCGCGGTCTCGCAGGTCGTCATCGAGTCGATCGGGAGCGCAGCGTGCCGGCAAGGCCGCGGAGCCGCACGAGGTGCCGAAGGCCGAAGCGCGCGGCGCCGAAGCCGAAGGCCGAAGCCGCCGTTATCGTCGAGGAGCCGAAGGCCGCGGCAACGGCTGCGAAGCCGAGGGCGAGAGTGACGGCCCCGAAGGCGGAGAGCACGACAGCCGAGAAGCCGAAGGCGGCCAAACCGGCAGCGAAGCCGAAGGCGCATACCGAAAAGAAGCCCGCGGCGAAGAAGCCGGCGGCCAAGAAGGACGAGGAGTAATGGCCCACAAGAAAGGGCTCGGGTCCTCCAGGAACGGGCGCGACTCGAACTCGAAGCGGCTCGGCGTGAAGATCTTCTCCGGCCAGGAGGTCAAGGCCGGCATGATCATCGTCAGGCAACGCGGAACGCGGTTCCGTCCCGGTGCAGGCGTCGGCCTCGGCCGTGACGACACGATCTTCGCCAAGCGCGCCGGCAAGGTCGAGTTCAGGACGAGCGGCGAGCGTCGCTTCGTCAGCGTCATCTAGCCGCCGGAAGTCCGCCGCGGCTGCGCCGTCGGCATGACGACTCCCGGCGGGGACGTCCTTCCTTCGCGGCAGCAAGCTGCCGCTGAGGTCTGCCGCTCTGCGAACATTCGCCGCCCGGGTTCGTGACTACTCTCACGACAGGGGTCAGACCCCGGGACACGTACGCTTGAGCCATGTTTCACGACCGCGCGCAGATCGAGGTTGTGGCCGGCCGGGGCGGTGACGGCGCGCTCTCGTTCCGGCGCGAGAAGTACGTGCCGCGGGGCGGCCCCGACGGCGGCGACGGAGGGCGCGGGGGAGACGTCGTCTTCCTCGCCGACCCGGATCTGCGGGATCTCTCCTCGTTTCGCTCGAAGAGGCGGTTTCGTGCCGCACGCGGCGGCAACGGCGGCGGCTCGGGCAGACACGGCGCCGACGGCGAGCACGTCGAGCTGCGAGTGCCCGTCGGCACCCAGGTGTACGACGAGGACGGGCTGCTCATCGCCGACCTCGCCCGGCCCGGCGGCCGGTTCGTTGCGGGGCGTGGGGGCAGCGGCGGCCGTGGCAACCGACACTTCGCCACGCCCACGCGCCAGACCCCGCGCTTTGCCGAGACCGGCCTGCTCGGCGAGGAAGCGGCGCTCGACCTCCGACTCAAGCTGATGGCCGACGCGGCGATGGCCGGGCTCCCCAACGCGGGCAAGTCATCGCTCCTCGCCCGGATCTCGAACGCGCGGCCGAAGATCGCCGACTACCCGTTCACGACCCTGGCGCCCGTGCTCGGCACCGTCGACGCCCCCGACGGCCGCCAGCTCACGGTCGCCGACGTGCCGGGGCTGATCGAGGGCGCGAGCGACGGTGTCGGCCTGGGGCACGAGTTCCTCGCCCACCTCGAGCGTGCCCGCCTGCTCCTGCATGTGATCGACGCTGCCGACGGCGACTCGGCCGAGCGCTGGGAGACGATCGACCGCGAGCTCGCGGCCTACGGCGCAGGACTCGACGCGCGGCCGCAGGCGGTCGTTCTGAACAAGATCGACCTCCTGCCCGAGCCGCCTGCATTCGATGTCGCGGACCCGAGGATCGTCCGCGTCTTCCGCGTCTCCTGCGCGACGGGGGCGGGCATCGAGGAGCTCCGGCGCACGCTCTTCGAGCTCTGCCCCGCCGAGCCGCCGACCGTCGAGGAGCCCGCCGCCGACGGGCTGGCCGACTTCCTGGTCTACCGGCCGCGGCCGAGGTCCCGCGGCTTCCGCATCCTCCGCACCGACCGCGGGTTCCGGATCGCCGGTCACCCGCCGGAGGGCGACGAGCTGGAGCGTGCGCTGCGCGCGGCCGGGGCCAGGCCGGGCGATACGGTCGAGGTCGCCGGCGAGGATCTCGAGTTCGCATGACGACAGGCATCCTCGGCGGTGCCTTCGACCCGGCGCACGAGGGTCACGTCGCGCTCGCGGAGGCCGCGAAGGCGCGCTTCGGTCTCGGGCGGCTGCTCGTGCTCGTCGCGGCCGCCCCCGAGCACAAGCGGGTCGTCGGGGATGCCCAGGCCAGGCTCCAGCTGGCGAGGGCTGCGTTCCCGGGCGAGCAGGTCGAGCTCGATCACCACGCGCGCACGGTGGACACCCTGCGCGATCGCCGGCTCGACGGCCCGCTCTTTCTCGTGGGAGCCGACGAGTTCTGCGACTTCCTCGACTGGAAGGAGCCCGACGCCGTCCTCGAGCTCGCCCGGCTGGGTGTGGCTGCGCGGCCGGGATACCCGCGCGAGCGGCTCGACCAGGTGCTCGAGCGGCTCGCCAGGCCCGACCGCGTCGAGTTCTTCGAGCTCGAGCCGAACGAGGTCTCGTCTCGCGACATCCGGGCCCGCGTCGGGCGCGGCGAGCCGATAGACGGGCTCGTGCCCGCCGCCGTGGCCGACCTGATCCACCGCCGCGGCCTGTACCGTTCGGAGTCGGGGCTACACTGAGCGAACAAAGCACGAGAGAGGCCACAGAGACTCTGACACCGCTCGATTACGCACGCCGGATCGCCGGCTTCGCCCAGGACAAGCTGGCGAAGGACGTCCTCATCCTCGACATGCGGCCGGTGTGCACGTACACCGACTACTTCGTCATCTGCACCGGCCAGAACGCGCGCCAGACGAAGGCGATCCACGACGAGGTGCACGCGCGGCTCAAGCACGACCACCGCGTGTTTCCGCGCGCCGTCGACGGGGCGGCCGAGGGCACCTGGATCGTGCCGACTACATCGACGTCGTGCTCCACGTCTTCACCCCCGAAGCGCGGGAGTACTACGCGCTCGAGGATCTGTGGGGCGACGTGCCGTTCGTCGAAGTCGCCAGCGCGTAGGGCGCGCTAGAATCTCCGCCGCGGGGCCATAGCTCAGCTGGGAGAGCGTCTGGCTGGCAGCCAGAAGGTCGCCGGTTCGAGCCCGGCTGGCTCCATCGGGGTTCGAAAGTGCCCCTTTGTCTACGACCTTAGGTGTCAGGTACGAACCCCCGATCGGGCTGATCCTCTAGCGAGCCGGCTCAGGGACGAGCGTCGCTGCCTTCCACTTTCGCGGGCCTTGCCGGTGTGCGGATCGGTGAATGCCCTGATGACCCTCCTCCTCCTCGACCGGAACATGGACTCACGATGGAGCTGGTGTCGTGACGCATGTGGTCGTCCTCGGTGCGGGTATCGCCGGCCATACGGCTGCTGCGTTTGCGCGGAAGTGGCTTGGCCGCGGCGACAGCGTGACGGTCGTCTCGCCTGAGCCCGACTACAACTGGATCCCGTCTAACATCTGGGTTGGGGTTGGGCTGATGCGGCCCGAGCAGGTCACCTTTCCGCTGGCGCCGGTGTACGAGCGGCATGGGATCGAGTTCAAGGAGGCGTGGGCGCGCGAGATTCACCCGGAGGGCGACGGGCGCGACCCGACGCCGTATGTCTCGGTCGAGCCGACGCGGCCGGTAGCGAGCGGCAAGCTGGAGAACGTCTCTTACGACTTCTTGATCAACGCGACCGGCCCGCGGCTGCGCTTCGACAAGACCGAGGGGCTCGGCCCCGACGGCCACACGTTCTCGGTCTGCACGGCCGAGCACGCCGCACAGACCGCGGCGGCGCTCGCCGAGTCGGTCGAGCGGATGCGCCGGGGCGAGCGCAAGCGCTTCCTCGTCGGTGTAGGGCACGGCACGTGCACCTGCGAGGGCGCCGCCCTGGAGTACGTAGTGAATCTCGAGTTCACGCTCCGCCAGCAGAAGGTGCGCGACCGGGCGGAGATCGTCTGGATCACGAACGAGTACGAGCTGGGCGACTTCGGGATGGGCGGGATGCACATTCGCCGCGGCGGCTACATCACGCCGAGCAGCATCTTCGGGGAGTCGCTCTTCGCCGAGCGTGGGATCGACTGGATCACCCGCGCACACGTCCAGAGAATCGAGGCGGGGCGGGCCTACTACGAGACGCTCGCCGGAGAGGAAGGCGAGCAGCAGTTCGACTTCGCGATGCTGCTCCCACCCTTCAGCGGCGTCGGCCTGCGCGCGATCGATCGGCAGGGCGGCGACAGCACCGAGCGGCTGTTTCAGCCCAACGAGTTCATGCGCGTCGACGCCGACTACGAGGCGAAGCCCTACGAGCAATGGTCTGCCCGTGACTGGCCGCGCACCTACCAGTCCCCCGAGTACCGTAACGTCTTCGCCGCCGGGATCGCCTTCGCGCCGCCGCACGCGATCAGCCGGCCGTACACGAGCCCGAGCGGAGCGGCGATCGCGCCCGCACCGCCGCGCACCGGGATGCCCTCGGCCATGATCGGGAAGGCGGTCGCGCGCAGCATCGTCGACATGAGCCGTGGCAGCGACGGCCCGACCAGGACGGCATCGATGGCCGAGATGGGTGCGGCCTGCGTGGCCTCCGCGGGCGCGAACCCGTTCACCGGCACCGCCGCCTCGATGACGGTGTTCCCGATCGTGCCCGACTTCGAGCGCTACCCCGAGTACGGCCGCGACCTCAACCGCACCTTCGGCGAGATCGGGCTCGCCGGCCACTGGATCAAGATCATGCTCCACCACATGTTCCTCTACAAAGCCCGGCTCCGGCCCGGCTGGAACCTGATCCCGGAGTAGCGTGATGACCGACCCTGCCGATCCGAAGACCGCCTACGTCACCAAGCCCACACGGTGGACGCTCTTCCTACGAACCTTCATCCCCTGGCAGCTGTGGCGGTTCGTGCGCATCAACCTGAAGATGATCGGGATGATCCGTGGCAGCCACCACTAACGGCGTCCTCAGTTGGCTTCCCTAGGTCAGCTGTCGCGGATTCACCTTGATCACTGTCTCCACGGGTAGATCGAGCGAGGCGGAGACGAGGCAGTTGGTCTCGGCCTTTCGTGCGAGCTCGCGAGCGCGCTCCAGGTCGGCCCGGTCGGTCTCCACCTCGAGCTGCAGCGCCAGCCGCGTGAACCCAAAGCGGCCGTCTGCACGCTTCCCCGCGACGCCGTTAGCGTTCACATGGAGAGTCGTGTAGGCGAGTTCGGCGTGTTCGGCCAGCCCTGTGAAAGTGACGGCGAGGCATGAGGCGGCAGCGCCGACGAAGAAGTCCTCGGGGCTCCAGGTGGAAGGGTCGGTGCCGCGGAACTTGGGCGGCGGCGTGACCTCGATCGGCGCCTTGCCGGGCGGCTGGGCGGCGACCCGGCGGCCGCCGATCCACTCGACCGAGAGTGGGAAGTGGAACTCCTTGCTCCGGACCATGCCGGTCGTGCTCGCGGTGGCGGCCATCACGCCACGCTCGCGGCCGGCCGGCGTGCGAAGCGCGCCGTCAGTTGGTCGAGGAACTGCGCGATCGCGGCGGGCGGGAGGGCGCCGACGAACTCGGCCACGACTTCGCCGTTGTGGAATGCCTTCACGGCCGGAATCCCCTGGATCTGGTGGCGAACTGCGAACTCCTGGTTGGTGTCGACGTCGAGCTTCGCCAGCTCGAGCTGCCCTACTCGCGCCTCGGCCTCGCGCTCGAGCACCGGGCCTAGCATTCGGCAGGGCCCGCACCAGCTGGCCCAGAAGTCGACTACGACTGGCAGCTCGTGCGAGCGCTCGATCACCTTGCGCTGAAAGGTCTCGCCGGTCACATCCATCGTTCTCAGTCCTCCTTGCGGTGATTGGCGTTTCATGCTATACCACTATACAACGATTCAACTGTACAACAGTGTAGATTGTTCAAAGGAGCGTCGCTTTGCCACTCCCTCACCCACTTCCTGATGACCTAGCCGCGCTGATCGCCCGCCGCTTCCGCGTGATCGGCGAGCCGATGCGGATCAGGCTGCTCGACCGCCTGCGCGACGGCGAGGCCACGGTGAGCGAGCTGACCGAGGCGCTTGGCGCCTCGCAACAGAACGTCTCCAAGCACCTGACGGTGCTCGCCGACGCCGGCATCGTCGGGCGCCGCAAGCAAGGGAACCACGTGTTCTACGCGGTCGTCGACGAGGGCGTGTTCGCGCTCTGCGAGGACGTCTGCGGCGGGCTGCAGCAGCAGCTTCACACCCTCAATGAGCTCGTGAGCGGAGTCGGCCGCTGATGCTCGAGCTCTGGCAGACCGAATGGTGCCCCGCCTCTCATCGCGTTCGCGAACGGCTGACCGAACTCGGCGTCGACTACCTCACGCGCCAGGTGCCGGTCGACAAGGCCCGACGCACGGCGCTCCGCGAGCAAACCGGCTCCGACGTGATCCCCGCCCTCGTACTCGCGGACGGGTCAGCACTCGTCGGCGAGGACGCGATCGACGCCTACCTCGACGCACACCTCGCCGAGCCGCCCGACGCCGAGGAACACCGACTGAAGGCCGCGAAAGCGCGCCGCCGCTACCTGGAGGAGGAGTGCGAATGCTTACAACCAGCTACACACTGAGCGCGACAACCAGCCTGCTGTTCGCGGAGGCGGTCGACCGCGTGCGCGCGGAGCTCAAACAGGACGGCTTCGGCGTGCTCTGCGAGATCAACGTCCAGGCCACCATGAAGGACAAGCTCGGCGTCGACGGCGACCCGTACGTGATCCTCGGCGCCTGTAACCCTCAACTCGCCCACCAGGCGCTCGAGGCCGAGCCCGAGCTCGGCGCGCTACTCCCGTGCAACGTCGTCGTCTACGAGCGCGCCGGCGAAACCCACATCTCCGCGATCGACGCCGAACGGATGCTCTCGATCGTCGGCAACGACGAGCTGATGCCCGTCGCGGCCGACGTCAAGCGCCGCCTGGCCGCGGTCGTCGAGCGCGCCACCTCGGACTGAACCCACAAGTAAAGGAGCTCAAGATGGAAAAGAACATGTCCAACACCGATCGTGCGATCCGCGCCTTCCTTATCGCACCCGCGGCGATCGTCGCCGCCGTCCTCCTCGGCGCCGGCAGCATCGGCGGAATCATCCTCCTCGTGATCGCGGCAGCGATGGTCGGCACAGCCGCCTACGGCTTCTGCCCTCTGTACGCGGCCCTCCATTTCGGGACGCGGCAGCGGGCGCTGCCGCACGCCTAGCCGTAGCGGGTGGTCGCGGTCGCGGCGCTCGTCGCGGTGGTCGCGTTCGGACGCCTCATGGCGTCCGAACGCTGGCCACGCCTCGATCCCACACGCGCGCGGTGGCGAGCCTTCGAGCCCCGCGCAAGGGCCTACGTCCGCTCTGCTCCGGGCACCTACGCCTACCTCTTCGTCCTGCTGATCACCACCTGGGTGCTGCAGACCTCAAGCGGCACGATTGCCAGGCGGCTCCTGCTCGAGCGCAGCACCAACCTCCACCAGCTCGCCCGCGACCCCATTCGAGTGCTCGTCGCCAGCGCGTTCTGGGTCTCGAGCACCTGGGAACTACTAGCGTGGCTGGGGCTCTTCACGCTCATCGTCGCCACCGTCGAGCACGGGATCGGGACGGCCCGCACCGCCGCCGTCTTCTTCGCAGGCCACCTCGGCGCCACGCTGCTCACCGCTGCCGGCCTCTGGGCGGCCATCCGCGCCGACCTCGTCGCACCTTCCCATACGAACGCGGCCGACGTAGGCGCCAGCTACGGCTTCCTAGCCGTCGCCGCCCTGCTCACCTACCGACTCGAACCGAGACACCGATTGCTCTACGCCGGGCTGCTCACAGCAATCGTCACCGGAGCCCTTGCGCTCGACCCTAGCGTAGCCAACGTCGGCCACCTGCTCGCACTCGCAATCGGCTTCGCCTGCTACCCCCTCGTGCCACCGCTCCAGCGAGAACGCCGGCCACCCTGAGCCGATGCTGCTCGCCGGGCCGGTCTTGCGGGCCGGCCTCGGCGCTCCGTTCCTGATCGCGGGCGCGCTGAGGAGCGTGTATGAGATGAGATCCTACGCTCTGTCCCGCTATGTGCATATCGAGGGTGAGGGTGGGGAGCCCGACCTCGCGGCCACCGGCTAATGGGGGTGCAGCTCGACGAGCTCGCCCGGCTCGTTCGCCCTCACCGTGCGCCACGAGTCCCAGGTGACCTTCAGGATCACCAGCGTGATCACGAGACCGACGAGCGGATCACCGATTGGGAAGCCGATCGCCACCACCAACGCGCTCGCCACCACACCCAGGGACACGAACCCATCGACGCGCGCGTGGTTGCCGTCGGCGATAAGCGCCGGGCTGGACAGCCGCCTGCCCGCACGCAACCGCACGCGTGCGGCTAGCTCGTTCCCGACAAAGCCGACAACCCCGGCGGCGGCAAGCAGCCAGAGATGCGAGATGTGCTGCGGGTGGATCAACCGCTGGATTGTCTCGTACAGAGCCACCGAGGCCGAGACGAAGATCGCGAGCACGACCCCGAGGCCTGCGAGCTTCTCGCCGCGGAAGCTGCGCAGGAAGAACGCTATCCCCAGCGGCAGCGCAGTCAGCGCGTCACCGAAGTTGTGGATGAGGTCGGCCAGCAACGCGACCGACCCGGAGAGCACGAAGATCGCGACCTGAGCGAGCGCGGCGGCACCCAGCACGCCGAGGCTCAGGGAGACCGCCTTCACGCCCTCGCGGGAACGGACGATCGAGCGATCCACCAGGCCGTGCGAATGACCGTGCCCGCCGTGCTCTTGACCATCGTCGTGAACGTCAGCGTGGACGACGCGCGCCGGCTCGGTCACGACGCCTCCCCGACGCGCTCCGGATAGCCGAGTCGGACGTGCTCGATGTGGTAAACGGCCTGATCGAGCAGATCGGCGACGTGCGAGTCGTGCAGCGCGTAGACGATCCGCCGGCCCCGGCGCTCACCGACCACCCACCCCAGGTGACGAAGCAGCCGCAGCTGATGGGAGACGGCCGACTGCTCCATTCCCACTGCAAGAGCCAGCTCCCCGACCGAACAGGGCGACTGTCGCAAACGACCCAGAATCCGCACCCGGCTTGCCGTCGCTAGCGATTGCATCGTCTCGGCTACGAGACGCGCGGTGGCGCCGTCGATCGTCCTCGAGTGTACGGATCCCTTCGAGCTGTGACCCACGGGACGACCCTAGCATGAGAGAGTGTTCATACGTTCGTGTATCGCGTGTGGGGAATCCCGTATGTGCGTCCGGCCCGCTACCGATGCCGTACGCCAGGCGCGTGGCGATGCTGCAGGGAAAGGAAGCACTCAAAGGAGAAGTCATGAGTACTCACGTGCTTGGTCGGCGCGCGCCGCATCAGTTCGGCGTGCGGGTCGGCGTTTCGTCACACTGGGCCTGGCTGACTTCAGGATTCGTGGTTGCCTTCGCGGTGCCGTTCCTGCTCGCGGACCTGCTCGTCATCAACCGCGATCTCTTCTACGGCCTCTACGCGATCGCCGTGCTCGGCCTGATCGGGTCATGGGCCCGTTCGACCGACTACGACCTCCTCGCAGCAATCAAGACACGGTGGCCCTGGGCAGTCGGCCTCGGCGTGCTATGCGCGGCCGTGCTGGCGTTCATGGTCGCCCGCACCGAGGACACCACGGCCCACCCCGACGGGCTCAAGTTGGCCGGCGCAGTGCTCTGGCGCGGAGTCGTATACGGCGCCGCCGACGCCCTTCTCCTGTCGGTGTTTCCGATCCTCGTCGTCTTCGCCGCGATGGCGCACACGCGACTGAACAGGCGCCTCGCCGGCAAGATCGTGATCGGCGCCGTCGCTCTGATCGCCTCGCTGATGATGACCGCCGTCTACCACTCCGGCTACAGCGACTTCCGCTCCGGCAAGCTCGCGAAGCCACTTACGGGCGACCTCGTCTGGAGCGCGCCCACGCTCCTAACGCTCAACCCCGTCGGAGCGCCGATCGCTCACGTCGGCCTCCATGTCTCGGCCGTCCTGCACAGCTACAACACGGACACATTCCTGCCCCCACACACGTGACCCAACCCCCGCCGCCCCAGACAAACCCACGACCCCACATCGGGCGCACGCCCGTAGGATCATTGAGTCGCGGATCTCGGTGCTGTCGTTTGCTCCAACGGCTTCATCTAGCTGACCGGTACACGCCGTAGCGCACGCGTTGGAAGCGCGGCGATCGGCCTGACGTGCCTGCGGACAGCGCCGCCTTTACCGACGTCCATAGCAGCGGCTCGCCAGCGAGTTGCTCTGCGGCCGCGTGGACTTCGCAGGCGCGCACCGGCCGCCCTGCGCTGGCCAGCACCAGGGTGACCGTGTCGAGGACAGGGCTAGCCTTCGGTGGCGCCCGCCGTGGCTCGAGTGGGGCTTCTGTGGCCCTGCGAAGGAGGTCTTCGTGGAGCCCGCTCAACCTTCTGAGCAGGGGTTTATCGCTTGTGAAGGGGTTCGAACGTGCCCCGTTTAGTTCCATCGGTCATTTCCCATCAGTGGGACACACGTTGCCGAGATCCGACGCCGCTGCGAAAAGGCGGCGCGGGCCTGATCGGTTCCGACGTTCGCGTCGTCGAGCGGACGAACCGGCTCGCACCACGTCGGCGTCGACGTTAGTCGCGTAGGCTGAGCGCGGCTTCGATCCGTTCGAGCCGGGCGTCGAGCCTCTGGACTTGCTCAGCAGTCGCCACCGAGTCGTGTCCGACCCGTGGCTGCTGTTCGCGTGAGCGTGCTACGAACGAGCTTGTTATCGATGCGGTGATCACCGTGACGAAGCCGATTCCAAGCAGCATCACGAGCGCTGCCAAGAGCTGGCCGGCCACGGTCGTGGGGACGTGGTCGCCGTAGCCCACGGTCGTGACGGTTTGGACGGCCCACCAGAGGCCGCCGCCGAGCGACGGGAAGTTCTTGCGGTCGACGACGGTCATCAGCAGTCCCGTGCCGACTGTGATCGAGGTCGTGACGACGGCGATGACGATCGCGGCTCCACGGGGGGTCGTCGCGCGGGCCAGCTGACGCTCGAATCGACGCTCGAACCTCGTCTCCGGTGCCATCGCAGTCGAGTTCGAGGCTGTCTTGGCGGGTCCTTCGGAGGACGTCGTCGAAACGGGGGCCGCGTGGCCGTAGACACATCGGCGCCGGCAGTCCAAGATGCCCACTCACGCCCTGAGAGCGAAGGAGACGACATGGAACAGCAGGCGCGACCTGGCGAGTCCAGGGTGCTGGCCTTCTTCGATCGCGAGTTCGCCGAGTCGCTGGCGAATTTCAAGGATCCGAGCCAGGAGTGGCGGCGGCTCTTCTCCGAGCTGCTGGGGACGTTCTTCCTGGTGCTGGTCGCCGCGGGCGGCGGGATGATGGGCCAGGCGTTCCCGGACACGATCAGCCGCACCGCGGCGGTCGTCGCGCCGGGGCTGATGGTGATGGCGATCATCCTGTTCATGGGCAAGGTCTCGGGCGCGCACCTGAACCCTGCGGTGAGCGTCGCGTTCTCGCTGCGTGGCGACTTCCCCTGGCGCCGAGTCCCCGGGTACGTCGTCGTGCAGCTGATCGGGGCGACGCTTGCGGCTCTGTTCCTCCATGCCGTCGTCAACGTCTCCGCGACCTACGGTTCCAACTACCCGGCCTCGGGCTATTCGGCGGGCAGCGCGTTCCTGATGGAAGGGGTGCTGACGCTGGGGCTTGTCAGCGTCATCCTCGGCACCGCGTCGGGCGCGCAGAACGTCGGCCTCTTCGGAGCGATCGGGGTGGGCGCCTACATCGCGCTCGCGGGCCTCTGGGGGAGCCCGATCTCGGGCGCGTCGATGAATCCCGCGCGCACGTTCGGGCCGGACCTGGTCGGGACCGACTTCACGAGCTATTGGGTCTACATCGCCGGCCCGGCTGCAGGTGCGGTGCTGGCAGTCGGCGCGGCCTGGGTGCTGCGCGGGGCCGGCGGCGGCCAGTCCGGCTCGCACGCGGCGCAGGGCGACCTCGCGACAGAGGTTGCACGCCCCGACAAGGCATGAAGGGCATCGTGAGCCAGCCTCTTGACGATTCGTTCCTCTCGATCGACCATGGGGCCGGCGCGAGGCAGGGGCTGGAGGAGCCCTACTGGTTGAGGTCGAGTAGGAGGGCGCGGAGTTGGGTGAAGCGCTCCGGGCCGAGCTGCTCTGCCCAGGCGGTCTCCACTTCGCCGACAGCCTCGCGGATCACGCCGATCGCGGAGGTACCGCGTGGGGTGAGGGCGACGCGCTTGGAGCGCAGGTCGTTGGGGTCTGGTCGGCGCTCGAGGTAGTCGAGGCGCTCGAGCTCGTCGAGCAGGTAGTTGAGGGCCTGTTTGCTGATCCGCAGCCGGGCGGCCAGTTCGGAGGGCCTCGCACCCTGCGGGCCGGGGTACTGGAAGACGTTCAGGTGCGCCGCGTCGAGGTCGGTGAACCCGCGCTCGTGCAGCCGCGCGAGCATGTGCCGCTGCACCTCCTCCCACGGCGTGCGCAGGAGCGCGCCGATCAGCGGCGGCCCGAACGGTGGCCCCGCGGCCGCATAGTTAGTAAAAGGACTTGACGGATTGCTCGTGGGCATGTATTGTCAAGTCACTTTACCACCCACGTAGAGGAGGAAGCTGCGATGGAGGAAGCTGCGATGGCAACAAGCACGCGCGAAGAGATCAGGATCGGACAGATGGCGATCCGGTTCCTGCTCGATGGTGAGCAGTCGGCAGGATCGGTCGCGGTCTTCGAGTTCGATGTCCCGGCCGGCGCCAAACTGCCGGCCGCGCACAGTCACGACGGCTACGAGGAGACGATCTACGGGCTCGAAGGCATCCTGACCTGGACGATCGAGGGTACGCCGACCGACGTCGGCCCGGGCGAGGCGCTCTGCATCCCCCGCGGGGCCGTCCACCACTTCGACAACACTCGCGACATCGACGCCAGGGCGCTCGCCATCGTCACGCCCGGCATCCTCGGCCCCGACTACTTCCGCGAGGTCGCGGCCATTCTCGACGCCGCGGCCGGCGGCCCGCCTGATTTCGCTGCCCTGGGCGAGGTAATGCGCAGACACGGACTCACCCCTGCACCCTGAGATGATCGTCCCAGTCACCGCCGGGGAGACGATCCTTCAGCGCGAGAAGCGCGAGATCAGCATCCTCGTCGCGCGGGAGGAAGTCACGATCACCCACGCTCGGTACGCAGCGGGCGAACAGGTAGCAGCCCCGCACGTTCACCACGAGCACACCGACGCCTTCTACGTCCTCGAAGGCGAGCTGACCTTCGAGATCGGGCGTGAGCCCGAGACGATCACGGTCTCCTCGGGCGGATTCGTCGCTGTGCCGCCGGAGGTAGCCCACTCGCTCCGCAACGACGGCGACCGCCCCGCGCGCTGGCTCACAATCCACGCACGCGACGGGGGCTTCGCCGCGTTCATGCGCGGCATCCGCGACGGCGTCGAGGTCGAGTGGGACATCTCAGCCGTGCCCGCCGACGGCGGCCTGCCGGCAAGCGAAGCGATCGTCAGCCCGCACGGCGGCGGCGAGCGCCTGAAGTCCGGGAATCGGCTGTGCTGGCTGAGGTGCGCGCTACCCGACATGTGCGTCGTCGAATGGCAGCTCCGTGGACCGCATCCGGATCTGCTGCTCCACCGTCACGACCGCCAGGTCGACTCGTTCTTCGGGGTCGAAGGAGAGCTGGAGGCGATGCTCGCGGGGACCAGGCAGACCGTCGGCCCAGGCACGCTGATCTCGGTCCCGCGCGGCGTGCAGCACACGCTCAACCACCGCGGGCCCGAGCCCGTGAGGATGCTGAGCCTCCACACACCCGACGGCGGCTCCGCCGCCCAACTCCGCCGCGTCTCCGGTTGAGCAGTCATCCGCAACACAGCCCACGGACGGCCCTGGCACGCCGGGCTCGGGGAACGCGCCGTGTGAGGCTCAATCGCCGGGCGATGCCGGTAGCCCGAAGCGGCCGATCGGCCGTCACAAGCACTCGGATCACGGCTCCCTGAACAGCGCCTGCTCGGCGTCGGATCCGGCTCGGTGACTGCGTTTCCGACGCTGGCTTGGCTGTGAGCGAGCCGGCCTAACAGGTAGGCGCTGGCGAGGCGGTTCGAAGGTGCCCCTTCTTCTTCCATTCACAACGTGTTACGCCCTGAGGGCCTCAGGACCGCTGAAGCCTGAGCCCGGACCGCAGCGGCCGCGGCGACGTTCGCGTCGCCGCGGCCCGTCGGCCGTCGGCCGATGGTAGGTTCGGCGGACGATGATCGACAAGCGCTGGCCCTCGGCCGACGAGGCCGTCGAGGACGTTCCGCACGGCGCGACTCTCGTGGTCGGCGGCTTCGGCCTCTGCGGCATTCCGGAGAACCTCGTGGCCGCCCTGGCCAGGACCGGCGTCGGCGACCTGGAAGTGGTCTCGAACAACTGCGGCGTCGATGACTGGGGGCTCGGAATCCTGCTCCAGGGCCGCCGGATCCGGAAGATGGTCTCGTCGTACGTCGGCGAGAATGCCGAGTTCGAGCGCCAGTTCCTGAGCGGCGAGCTGGAGGTCGAGCTCGTGCCCCAGGGCACGCTCGCCGAGCGGATGCGCGCAGGGGGCGCCGGGATCCCGGCCTTCTTCACGCCCACCGGCGCCGGGACGCTCGTCGCCGAAGGCAAGGAGTCGCGCGTGATCGGCGGCCGGGAGTGCATCCTCGAGGAAGGGCATCGTCGCCGACTTCGCGCTCGTCGCGGCGTGGAAGGGCGACCGTTTCGGGAACCTCGTCTACCGCCGTTCGGCGCGGAACTTCAACCCGCTGGCGGCGACGGCCGGCCGGATCTGCATCGCCGAGATCGAGGAGCTCGTCGAGCCCGGCGACCTGGATCCGGATCTCGTCCACACACCCGGCGTCTACGTCGACCGGCTCGTGGTCGCCCCGCGTGAGAAGCGGATCGAGCGCCGCACCGTGCGGGAGGCGGGCTGATGCTCGACCGCGAGGGGATCGTCCGCCGCGCCGTCCAGGAGATCGCCGACGGCGACTCGGTCAACCTCGGGATCGGGATGCCGACGCTGATCGCGAACCACATCCCTGCCGAGATCGAGGTCGTGCTGCAGTCGGAGAACGGAATCCTCGGCGTCGGGCCGTACCCGACCGAGGACGAGGTCGACCCCGACCTGATCAACGCGGGCAAGGAGCTCGTCACGATCGTGCCGGGTGCCTCGTTCTTCTCGTCCGCGGACTCGTTCGCGATGATCCGCGGCGGGCACATCGACGTTTCGATCCTGGGCGCGATGCAGGTCGACGAGGAGGGCTCGATCGCCAACTACATGATCCCCGGCAAGATGGTGAAGGGGATGGGCGGCGCCATGGATCTCGTCGCCGGCGCACGGCGGGTCGTCGTGACGATGGAGCACGTGTCCCGCCGGGGCGACGCGAAGATCCTCCGCGAGTGCACGCTGCCGTTCACCGGCAGGCGCTGCGTGCACCGGATCATCACCGACCACTGCGTGTTCGACGTCCTGCCGGACGGCGGCGGACTGGAGCTGATCGAGCTCGCGCCGGGCGTCACGGTCGAGGAGGTCGAGCAGAAGACGGAGGCGGTCTTCGTCGTGTCGCCCGAGCTGCGGCCGATGAGGGTGTGAACGACACCGCGTTCCCCGCCCCGCTTGTGGATGATTTGCAGCGCTTTCGGCGCGCTCTCGTTACGGACTCGGCTCGGTTTCGGCGCTAGGATCGCCGCCGGGAGGAGGCGGTGGGTCCCACGTTCCCGCGCGCGTCAACCCGAAGGAGCGGGCGCGTCGAAAGCCGGCGTCGGACTCGGTTCAGACCTCGAGCAACAGCGCGTCGCCCTGGCCGCCGCCGGAGCAGATCGTGGCGAGCCCGAGACCGCCGCCGGTGCGGCGGAGCTCGTGCACCATCGTTCCCACGATCCGGCCGCCCGACGCACCGATCGGGTGCCCGAGCGCAACCGCGCCGCCGTTGACGTTCACGAGCTCCTCGTCGGCCCCGAGCATCCTGGTCGAGTTCAGCGCGACGGCGGCAAATGCCTCGTTGATCTCGATCCGACGCACGTCGCCGATCGACTTGCCCGCCTTGACCAGCGCTCGGGCACCGGCGCCCGCGGGGGTGCGGGCGATGTAGGCGAAGTCGTCGGCGACGTAGCCCTGCGCGACGATCGTGGCCAGCACCTCGAGTCCGCGCCGCCTGGCGAACTCCTCGGAGACGACGACCACGCACGATGCGCCGTCGTTGACGCCCGGCGCGTTCCCTACGGTTGTGGTGCCCTCGGGGTCGAACACCGGCTTCAGGCTCGCAAGCGACTCGAGCGTCGTGTCGCGACGGATGCTCTCGTCCGCCGCAAGCTCCCCGACCGGCACGATCTCGTCGGCGAACCGTCCCGCATCCTGTGCCGCCGCAGCCCGCTGCTGCGAGCGGTAGGCCCACGCGTCCTGCTCCTCCCGGGAGAGCCCCAGCTCGCGCGCGACCTGCGAGTTCTGGACGACCATGTGCTGCCCGTCGAAGCTCGAGGTCAGGCCGTCGGAGACCATCGAGTCGAGCAGCTCGCCGTTGCCGAGCCGGTAGCCGAACCGCGCCTTCTTCAGCAGATACGGCGCGTTCGACATCGACTCCATTCCGCCGGTGACGACCACCTCGACATCGCCTGCCCGGACCATCGAGTCGGCGATCTCGATCGCGCGCAGCGAGGAGGCACAGACCTTGTTCACCGTGTCCGCCGGAACGCCCGACCGGGAGGCCCGCCCCGACCGCGGCCTGCCGCGCCGGGGCCTGGCCGGCTCCCGCCTGCAACACCTGGCCCATGACGACGTACTCGACCTCGTGGCCTTCGAGCCCGATTCGCTCGAGCGCGGAGCGGATCGCAATCGCACCCAGCTCGGTCGCCCGGTGTTTCGCCAGCGCGCCGCCGAGCCTGCCGAACGGGGTGCGAACCGCCGAGACGATCACGGAGACGCGGGTCACGCGGCGAGCATATCCCTGTCACAGCGGCCCGGGTCGCTGGCGGCTCGTCGGCTGAGGTAGCGTCCGCAGAACGTGGCGATCCTCGGCGTCGACGTCGGCGGGACGTTCACCGACGCGGTCCTCCTCGAGCACGGCCGCGTGCGGACAGCCAAGGTCCCGACCTCCGCGCGTCAGGAGGAGTCGGCGCTCGCCGCCGCGCGAGCCGTTGGCGCAGCGGGGGTAGAGCGCTTCGTACACGGAACGACGGTGGCGACGAACGCGCTGCTCGAGCGCAAGGGCGCGCGCACGGCGTTCGTCGCGACCGAAGGCTTCGAGCACCTCCTGCACGTGCGGCGCCAGGACCGGGCCCATCTGTACCGGCTCTGTGCTGCGCATCCGGAGCCTCTCGTTCCGCTGGAGCGCTGCTTCGGCGTGCGCGGCCGCATGGGCCCGAGAGGGCCCCTCGCCCCGCTCGAGCTCGACTCCCTGCCGGCGTTCGATGCGGAGGCGGTCGCGGTGTGCCTGCTCTTCTCGTTCCGCGATCCGTCCCACGAACGAGCCGTGGCCGGCGAGCTGCGGCGGCGGCTGCCGGAGGCTCACGTGGTCGCGTCGCACGAGGTCTCTCCGGAGTTCCGGGAGTACGAACGGGCCTCGACGGCGGCGGCCGACGCGTACCTCGGCCCGCGCGTCGCCCGCTACCTGCGTGCGCTCGCGGCTCGTGCGGAGGAGGCCGGGCTGCCCGAGCCGCTCGTGATGCGATCCTCGGGCGGCGTGAGCTCGGTGGAGGAGGCGGCTGCCCATCCGGCGACCGTGCTCGTCTCGGGCCCGGCGGCGGGCGCGGTCGGAGCGGCGATGCTGGCCCGGCTCGCAGGCTTCAGCGAGGCGATCGCCTTCGACATGGGCGGGACGTCGACGGACGTCTGCCTCATTGCCGGTGGCGCGGTGGCGCGCGCGCCGGAACGTGCGGTCGGCGGGCTCCCGATCCGCGTTCCAGCGGTCGACGTCCACACGGTGGGCGCGGGCGGCGGGTCGATCGTGCGCCGCGATGCGGGCGGTGCGCTGCGGGTCGGGCCGGAGAGCGCAGGCGCCGTTCCAGGCCCTGCGTGCTACGGCTACGGCGGTCGGCTGCCCACGGTGACCGATGCGAACCTGCTGCTCGGCCGCCTCCCGGCCCGGCTTCCGGGCGGACTGGAGCTCGACCGCAGCGCCGCCGAGCGCGCCTTGGCAGGTATCGATCCGGCCTGGGTCGTCGACGTGGTGAACGCCGAGATGCTGCGCGCACTCCGGCTCGTCTCGGTCGAGCGAGGGCATGACCCGCGCGGGGCGGCGCTGGTCGCCTTCGGCGGCGCCGGGCCGCTCCACGCCTGCGCGCTCGCCGAGGAGCTCGGGATGCGCACCGTGCTCGTGCCCGAGGTCGCCGGCGTCCTGTCGGCGCTCGGACTGGCGGCCGGCGACCGCCGCAGGGACTCGGTGCGCTCCTACGTCAGGCCGCTGTCGGAGGCGGGGCCCTTGCCGGACGAGGGCGAAGCCGACCTGCGGTACCGCGGCCAGTCGTTCGAGCTGACGGTGCCGCTCGGCGTCGACGTTGCCGCCGCGTTCCATCGGGCGCACGAGGAGCGATACGGCTACTCCGACCGCGGTCGCGGGCTCGAGCTCGTCGCCGTTCGCACGGCCGAGATCGAGCCGGCTCCGCCGCTCGATCTCCCGAAGCGAGCCCGCGCGGAGCATGTGCGCGGCCCGGCCCTGGTCGAGCTGGACGGCTCGACGTGCTGGGTTCCCCCCGGGTGGGTGGGGGTTAGGGATGGTCGCACACTGACGCTGACCCGACTGTGACGAGACAGTGAAAATCGAGCTCCAGATCATCGGCAGCGCCCTGCGCGGGGTCGCGGAGGAGATGGGCGCAGTGCTGATCCGCTCGGCCTTCTCGCCCAATATCAAGGAGCGCCGCGACTGCTCGACTGCGCTGTTCGACGACGTCGGCCGCATGATCGCGCAGGCCGAGCACATTCCGGTGCACCTCGGCGCCATGCCCGACGCCGTCGCCGCAGCGGCCCCGCTCGCCCGCGGCCTCGACGACGTCGTGATCCTCAACGATCCCTATGCGGGAGGAACACATCTCCCCGACATGACTCTCGTCTCGCGCACAGCACTCGGGTTCGCGGTCAGCCGTGCGCACTGGGCCGACGTGGGCGGCATCGAGCCGGGCAGCATGCCGGCGGGATCGAGGCGGCTCGACGAGGAAGGCGTCGTCGTCCCTCCGACGCGCATCGACGACGCAGCGATCGAGCGGCTGCTGGAGCCCATGCGGAATCCAGACGAGCGGCGGGGCGATCTCCGTGCGCAACTCGCCGCGCAGCGTCTGGCGCGGCGCCGCGTCGACGAGCTCTGCGCCCGCCACGGGCCGCAGCGCGTGGAGGCGGCGATGAGCGAGCTCTACGACTACGCCGAGCGCCGCGTGCGCGCTGCCATCGGTCGGCTGCCCGACGGGCGCTACGAGGCGGAGGATGTGCTCGAAGCGCCCGAGGGCGAGCTGCCGATCCGCGCCGCCGTCACCATTGCAGGCGACGAGCTCGAGGTCGATTTCGCCGGGACCGCCGGGCAGCACCCCGGCAACCTCAACTGCCCGCTCGCGGTCACACGCTCGGCCTGCTACTTCGTCGTCCGCTGTCTCACGGATCCCGACGCCCCGGCCTCGGGCGGTGCATTCGCCCCCGTCCGCGTCCGGGCACCCGAGGGCTGCCTGGTCAACGCACGGTCTCCCGCCGCCGTCGCGGCGGGGAACGTGGAGACCTCGAGCCGGATCGTCGACGTCCTGTTCCGCGCCTTCGGCGAGGCAGTCGCCGTGCCGGCCCAGGGCCAGGGGACGATGAACAACGTCACGCTCGGCAACGACCGTTTCACCTACTACGAGACGACGGGCGGAGGACAGGGCGCGTGTCCGGACGCGGACGGGCCCTCGGGCGTGCACGTCACGATGTCGAACACGCTCTCGACTCCGGCCGAGGCGCTCGAGCTCGCCTATCCGCTGCGGGTCGAGCGGCACGGGCTGCGGCTGGGCTCGGGCGGTGGCGGCGAGCGGCGCGGCGGGGACGGCGTCGTGCGGGAGTTGCGGGCGCTCGAGGCCTGTCGGCTGTCCATCATCTCGGAGCGTCGCGCGCGGGCGCCGCGGGGTGTCGACGGCGGCGAGGACGGGCTCCCGGGCCGCAACCTGGTCAACGGGCGGGAGATCGGAGCCAAGGCGACAGTCGACCTGGACGCGGGGGACGTACTGCGGATCGAGACCCCGGGCGGCGGCGGCTTCGGGTCACGCTGACACGCGCGGGCGGCAATCCCCGTAGCCGGTTACCGACCGACCATCTACACTGCGGCGATGACCTGGGAGCTGATCTTCATGCTCGTCATCCTGAAGATCCCGGTCGTCTACGTCTGCCTCGTGATCTGGTGGGCTGTCAGGGCGGAGCCACGGCCGCTGGAAGGCGCCCCCGTTCCTGCATGGCTTCGTCCCGGCCCCGAGACCCCGGGCCGCTGGCGGTCGCGCCGACTGCCCCGCGGTCCACGTAGCGGCCCGCACGGCTCGCCCGTCCGCGCACCCCATCGGCCCCGGCACCTGGCTGCGGGGAGCGCGAGAGGCCGGCGCTGAGCGTGCCGTCTGCCAACGGGACACCTGCCAGGGCCGAAGGCTCGAGCGCGGCCGTTGCCGGGTTCCTCGCGGCCGGCGCGATCTTCGTCGCGCTGGTCGGGATCGTGCAGCACCCGGTCCGGATCGAGCCGGCGGCCGCGCTCATCGCGCTGGTCGCAGCCGGAATGGCCGGCCCCCACCAGCGCCGGCTGGCAGTCTGGGCAGTCGTGTTCGTCGGCGTGTCGTTCTTCCTCGGGATGACCGTCGCCGTACTGACCAATCACGCGCTCTGGTAGCGGCGTCCGCAGCAGAGATCCTGCTGCTACAACACATGGCGTGAGCGTGGACGACGTCGACGGGCTCAACGCGGGCTATGCGCGAGCCATGCTCGACGAGTACTTCGAGAACCCCGATGCGGTTCCCGAGGAGTGGCGCACCCTGTTCGAGAGCGGGGCCGGCGACCTCATCTCGACACACCCGGCCGTCGTCCGGTTGCTGGAGGCGGCCTCCGCGGACGGCAACGGCGGGCCTTCTGGGCCTTCGGGCACGACCACGATCGCGGCGGCCGACGTCCCCGAGCCTGCCGCGGCGCCGGCGGCGCCCACCCATGCGCCTCCGGTTGCCGACGAGCAGCTCATCGGCGGCGTCGCCGCGGCCGTCGCACTCGTCAAGGCCTTTCGCACGCATGGACACCTCGCGGCGCGCCTCGACCCGCTCGGCTCCGAGCCCGTCGGCGACCCCGCGCTCGAGCCCGAGCGACTCACGCCGAAGCTGACGCCCGAGCTGCAGGCCCGCATCCCCGCCCGCGTGCTGGGCGTCCACGTCGCGGGCGAGACCGCCGCCGACGTGCTGCTGCAGCTCGAGCAGACGTACTGCGGGACGATGGCCTACGAGATCGAGCACCTCGCGGAGCACGAGCCGCGCGTCTGGCTGCGGCAGGCGATCGAGTCCGGGCGGTTCCGGGCGCGGCTTTCGGCCGACGAGAGGCGCCGTCTGCTGCTGCGTCTTTCACAGGTCGAGGGCTTCGAGCGTTTCCTCCGCCGCGCATTCCTGGGTCAGAAGCAGTTCTCCATCGAGGGTCTGGACACGATGGTGCCCATGCTCGACGAGGCGGTCGAGCTCGCAGCCGACGGTGGCGCGCACGAGGTCGTGATCGGCATGGCGCATCGCGGCCGGCTCAGCGTGCTCGCCCATGTCATCGGGCTCCCGCACGAGGAGATCCTGCGCGAGTTCGAGGGCGAGCGGACGATCGACGCCGTGCCCGCCGACCCGGAGGGTGGAACAGGGGACGTCAAGTACCACATCGGCGCCGAAGGGACGCGCACGACGGAGAACGGCGACATCATCGTCACCCTGACCGCCAACCCCAGCCACCTCGAGGCCGTCGACCCGGTCGTCGAGGGCCGGACCCGAGCCGAGCAGACCGACCGCTCCAGCGCTGCGGGCCGGCACGACACGACCGTGGCCCTGCCGATCCTCATCCACGGCGACGCCTCGTTCGCGGGCCAGGGAATCGTCGCCGAGACGCTCAACCTGGAAGGCCTCTCCGGCTACTCGACCGGCGGCACTCTCCACCTGATCTCGAACAACCAGGTCGGGTTCACGACCGACCCTGCCGACGGCCGCTCGACCCGCTACTCGAGCGATCTCGCCAAGGGCTTCGACGTCCCGATCATCCACGTCAACGCCGACGACGCCGAGGCGTCGATCTCCGCGATCCGCCTTGCGATGGCGTACCGACAGCGCTTCGGAACCGACGTCGTCGTCGACCTCGTCGGCTACCGCCGCTTCGGCCACAACGAGCAGGACGAGCCCGCGTACACGCAGCCGCTGATGGCGCAGGCGATCGCCGAGCATCCGACCGTGCGGGAGCTGTTCGCGCAGCGGCTCATCGCGGCAGGCGCCGTCACCGAGGACGAGGCGCAGCGTCTGATCGCCGAGAGCGATGCCGAGTTGAAGGCGGCCCACGAGCGGCTCCGCTCCTCGCTCGCGCCCCCGGCGCAGCAGGTCGGCGAGGGCCGCCTGCCGGAGACGACGGGGGACGAGGTCGTCACCGCGGTCCCGGCCGATCGGCTGCGACGGCTCACGGACGAGCTGCTTCGCGTGCCGGAGGGCTTCACCGTCCATCCGAAGCTCGCCGCCGCTCTCGAGCGCCGGCGCCGGGCCCTCGACGAGGGCGGCATCGACTGGGGACATGCCGAGGGCCTCGCCTTTGCCAGCCTCCTGCTCGACGGCATCCCGATCCGGCTGACCGGCCAGGACACGGAGCGTGGGACGTTCTCCCACCGCCATCTCGTGCTGCACGACGCCCGGACCGGCGAGCGCTACACGCCGATGCAGAACCTCGAGGCCGCCGTTTCGTCGTTCGAGGTCTTCAACTCCCCGCTGTCGGAGGCCGGGACGCTCGGCTTCGAGTACGGCTACTCGGTCGCCGCCCCCGAGGCTGTCGTGCTCTGGGAGGCGCAGTTCGGGGACTTCGTCAACAGCGCGCAGGTGATCGTCGACCAGTTCATCGTCTCCGGCCTCTCCAAATGGGGCCAGACGTCACGGCTCACGCTTCTGCTGCCGCACGGCTACGAGGGCAACGGCCCCGAGCACTCGAGCGCGCGGCTGGAGCGCTTCCTGCAGCTCGCGGCGCAGGAGAACATCCGCATCGCCAACTGCACGACCGCGGCGCAGTACTTCCACCTGCTGCGCCGGCAGGCGCTCGACGCCAGTGCGAGGCCGTTGGTGGTCATGACGCCGAAGGGCCTGCTGCGGCTCAAGCAGGCCGCTTCGACGCTGGACGAGCTGAGCGCCGGAGGCTTTCAGCCGCTGATCGACGACCCGGGCACGGACGGGAGCCCCGTCGGACGGCGCGTCACCCGGCTCGTGATCTGCTCGGGCAAGTTCTACTACGACCTCGTCGGCCACGAGAGCCGCGCAGCCGCAGAGACCGTGGCCGTCGCACGACTGGAGCAGCTCTACCCGTTTCCGGTGCGGCAGGCGGCCGAGCTGGTGTCCCGATACGCGGATCTCGAGGAGGTCGTCTGGGCTCAGGAAGAGCCACAGAACATGGGCGGCTGGCGTGCGATCAGGCACCGGCTCGAGGAGGCGCTGCCCCCGTGGGTCGCGCTGCGCTACGTGGGCCGGCCGTGGCGGGCGAGCCCCAGCGAGGGCTATCCGACCGCGCACATGCGCGAGCAGCAGCGCATCCTCCGCGAGGCGCTCGGCTAGCCTCTAACGGCGGCCGCGGGCGGCGACGGCCTTGGCGACCCGCGGGCCGTGCTTCCTGGCGTTGGCGAGGATCGTGCGGCGATGCTCGGGCGGGATCCTCCGCCAGACGTCATACGCCGTCAGCGCAAGTCCAAGCGCGCCGGTGCGGCGGAACAGCGTCTTCGTGGAGCGGCCCATCGAGCCCGATGCTACCCCTTGCGGAAGCCGTGACCCCCGTGACCGTGCTGGTCGTGCCCGTCCCAGCCGGCCCGGCCGCCGGCGCCGGAGGGCGGGCTGCCGGTATTCCCTCCGCCCGCCGGAGGCGGTGAGCTTGGCTGGCCGGCAGCCGGCTGGCTGCTGCCGCCGCTGCCGCCGCCGCCGCCCGTGCTGCCTGGGCTGCCGTCCCGGCGGCGTCCATTCTTTCCGTGGCCGCCCGGGCGACCGGAGCCCGATCGCCCATCGCCTGGAGTAGCAGCGCTCGACCCATCGTTGCGCGAGGCCGGGGACCGTCCGCTGCCCGAGCTGTCGTGGCCGGTCAGCTGCCGAGGAGCGCCCTGGTCGTGGCCCGGGCCCTTGCTCTTCGAGTTCGTCGAGGACGACCCTTCGGGCACGGGCTGTTGATCGTGATCGGCGAGCTTGAGGTCTGTCGGCGGTGGTGGTGGCGGCGGCTTGGGCGGTGGCGGTGGCGGCGGCGGTGAGGACGCCGGCGTCGGTGTCGGCGCCGGTGGAGGCGTGGGCGCCGGAGCCGGTTGTGGCGTGGGTGTGGGCTTCGGCTTGGGCGCCGGACGCGGAGTGGGCGTGGGAGCCGGCTTGGGTTTGGGTGCCGGGGTCGGCTTCGGCGTCGGCTGGACAGGCGCCGGCCGGGGGGTCACGGGGGCCGGGCGAGTCAGCGTGTGTGAGACGGGTGTCGTACGCGGCACGCTGCGTACAGAGAGCGCGTGGGAGATCGGCGTGGAGCGTTCGGCGCGTACGAGTCGGGCCGTTGAGGTCGCGGCCGGTCGCGGTCTGGCCGCTCTGGCCGGGAGCTCGACCCGAGGACGAGGCAGCGGCGCCGCCAGGACCGACGTCGTGCCCGGGGTTCCCCCCGCGACGATCAGATCCGCGGCACTTCCTCCTCCGGCGGCGACGATCAGGTGCGGCACGACCAGCGCGCCGGCGACCGCCGAAAGAAGCAGCAGCCCCATCGCTACGCTGATGGCTATCCGTCTCATGCTTCCCCCTTCCCCAGCCGACACTCCTGGTATGACCTATCGGCAGTTCGGGCGAAGGCTTTAGCGTGAGTCTCAAGGTCAAGCTCGTCGGATACTTCCTGCTGCTCTCGCTGGTGCCGCTGGCGGCTGCCACGCTGGGCTTTCACGCGGTGATCACGCGCAGTGAGACCCGTCGGGTCGATGTCCGCCTCGAGGCCGGGTTGCGCGCGGCCGTCGCCGGCTACAGGGAAGAGCTGGATCAAGCGAGCCGGCGGTCCATCGCGCTCTCCCGGAGCACCGACATCCAGGCCGCGCTGCAACGCCAGAGCCAGTCGCGGCTCGAGAAGGCCCTCGGCGGCACGCGGAACGTCAGGATCGTCGGCCGCGGCGTCGCCGTCGGCGTCGATCATCCGCTTGCCGGGCGCGTCGCGACCAGGGTCCAGGGCCCGCACGGCCTGCTCGGCACGGTCGTCGCCATGGTGCCCCTCGACGCAGGCTTCATCAGGCGGCTGACCGACCAGGCGGGCATCCAGGCCGGCGATCTCCTCGCGCTCGTACGGGCCGGCCGCCTCGTCCGCCCCCCGAGCGAACGCGTGGCGCTCACGCCGGGGCACTTCCGGACGGTCGATGTTGCCGGTGCCCGGTACCGCGCGCTGGAGGCGAGTCCGTTGACGAATCCGGCCGGGGTCTCCTTCGCCGTGCTGGCCCCCCGGAAGCGGATCGACAGCTCGATCGCGACGGCCGAGCGCCCGCTCGTGCTCGGGTTGCTCGCCTCGCTGCTGCTCGTCGGGCTCGCCGCGTACGTGATCGGCCGCTCGATCGTGCGTAGCCTGGGCCGCCTCGCCGGTGCGGCCGACGATATCGCGCAGGGCCGCCTCGGTGTCCGTGTGCCGGTCGGCGGCCGCGACGAGTTCGCGCTGCTCGGGCGTGCGTTCAACACGATGGCGGGCGAGCTCGAGCTCCGGCTCGAGGAGCTCACGGCGGAGCGGAACCGGCTTCGCGACGTGACGACGAGCTTCGGTGCGGCACTCGCCGCGACCCACGACGCGGAGCACCTGAAGCGCGCGATCGTCGAGGCCGCTGTCGAGGCCACCTCAGCCGACGGTGGGCTGCTGGTCGGCCCCGGCGGCGATGTCGTCGAGGCCGGCCGGACTGACAGCGGGACCGATCGGATCGAGCTGCCGCTGCGGGCCGGCGGCGAGGACTTCGGCACGCTCGTCCTCAACGGGCAGACGTTCACCCCCGAGCAGCGTGAGGCCGTGTCCCTCCTCGTCGCCCAGTCAGTGATCGCCCTCGAGAACGCGCTCCTGCACCGGATCGTCGAGCGCCAGGCGCTGAGCGACGACCTCACCGGTCTCGCCAACCGCCGGCGCGCCGAGGAGCATCTGGACGGAGAGATCCTGCGCGCCGAGCGGTTCGCCGCGCCGATCGCAGTCGTGCTCGCCGACCTCGACGACTTCAAGCTGATCAACGACCGCTACGGGCATCCCGTCGGAGACGCCGTCCTGCGCGAGTTCGCGCGCACGCTGACGGATTCCGTCCGGGACATCGACCTCGCCGGTCGCTGGGGCGGAGAGGAGTTCATCCTCATCCTCCCCGGCACGGACGCCCAGGGGGGCGCGCACCTCGCGTCACGCGTCCGGGCCGCGTTCGCCAGGCGGCCGGTGCTTGGCCCCGACGGGACGCGGATCGAGGTGTCCGCCAGCTTCGGTGTTGCCGCCCACCCGGATCTGGCGTCCGCCGCCGAGCTGATCGCGGCCGCCGACGCGGCGCTCTACGCCGCAAAACGAGCCGGAAAAGACCGTGTCGTCACCGCGCCCGCCCCGACGCGCCGCACCTAACCGGGGCCGGTGAATCTCGTCTTACTCGCGAAGGGCGGTTACAATCGCCCTCGTCCGGACCCCGAGGATGGAGGAACGTCTATGCCAGTCGAGACCTCGTCGATGTTCACACAGGTAATCCAGGATCACCTCGAGCTCAAGCGCCAGAACGCCGAGCTGGAGCGCAACATGCCGCTTGGGCACTACAAGAGCGAGGATCCGTTCCAGAATCATCCGCTGTTCAAGACCGAGGAGCAGGCTCGCCTCGAAGAGACGATGGACGGGCAGGAGTCGCTGCCCGAGACGCCCGTGCTTGGCTGGCCGGGCGAGGACACGCAGGAGCACAACCCCGAGCAGGTCGACGACGGTCTGTGGGGTCGCTCGCGCGATTTCGACTGGGGCGACTAGCCTCTCCGGCGGAGTGGGACCCGACCCGCCCGGGTCACGTTGGCGTGCGCCGGGGACCGGGGCTGTCCGTGGCGCTCGTGCCCCCGGATCCGAGGCGGCGATCCTGCAGCGAGCCATGTGCTGCGTGACCGTATGAGCGTCGCGTCCGGCGGCGACGACTTCGTCGAGCGGCCGAGCCGGTGACGGCGACACCGAGCGCAGCCGGCGTCTCGGACGAGCGGATCCTCCTTCGACCCCTGGCCGATCGGGACATCGCCGCCTACCTCGAGGCTTTTCGGGCCGATCCCGAGACTGCCGCGGCTGATCGGCGTCGACGACGATCCCACCGAGGCGAACCTCCGCGCGCGGATCGAGCGGCCGGACGAGCGGCGTGTGGAGCTGGCCATCGCCGATCGGCCCACCGACGCGCTGCTCGGCTCGCTCTGGCTCCATGCCTTCGACGCGCGGCACCGGCGCCTGGAGATCGGGTTCTGGATCGCGCCGCGGGCCCGGCGCGCCGGAATCGCCCGGCGGGCGGTGGCGCTGACGATCGGCTGGGCGTTCGCCGAGGCGGGGATCGAGCGGGTCGAGATCACCACCACGACGGACAACGTCGCGGTGCAGAATCTCGCGGAGCAGCTCGGCTTCACCCGCGAGGGCCTGCTCCGCGATCGCCACCTCGAGCGTGGGCAGCGCGTGAGCCTCTTCATCTTCGGGCTGCTCCGCGACGAGTGGCCGGCTGAGTGACTCCCCTCGGCGGGCGTCCTTAGCCGCCGTTTAGACAGAACTGCTTACCTGTGGGGCCTGACCACCCCAGAGAAGGAGCGTGACGTGAACGAGCCGACCCCCACCTCCGAGCCGTCGCCCGCGGAGGCGAAGGACCGGCTCGAGCAGGCCCTGTTCGAGATCAGACGGGTGATCGCAGGGCAGGACGCGATGCTCGAGCGGGTGCTCGTGTGCCTGCTGGCCCAGGGCCACCTCCTGATCGAGGGCGTGCCGGGCCTCGCCAAGACGCTGACCATCAAGACGACCGCGGGCGTGCTGGGCGGCACGTTCGCGCGCGTCCAGTTCACGCCCGACCTCGTCCCGTCGGACCTGGTGGGCACGCGGGTCTACCGGGCCGGCGAAGGGGTCTTCGACACCGAGCTCGGGCCGGTGTTCTGCAACTTCCTGCTCGCCGACGAGATCAACCGCGCGCCCGCCAAGGTGCAGTCGGCGCTGCTCGAGGTGATGCAGGAGCGGCAGGTCACGATCGGCCACGACACCCATCTCGTCCCGTCGCCCTTCCTCGTGATGGCGACGCAGAATCCGATCGAGTCGGAGGGCACGTACCCGCTTCCGGAGGCCCAGGTCGACCGCTTCATGCTCAAGATCGTGATCGGCTACCCCGAGCACGACGAGGAGCTCACGATCGTCCAGCGCCAGCTCGTGCCCCAGCCGGAGCTCCGGCAGGCGCTCACGCTCGACGAGCTCGCGACGCTGCAGCGCGTCGTGTTCTCGGTCTACGTCGACCCCGCGCTGATCAGCTACTCGGTCGCGCTCGCCACCGCGACCCGCAAGCCTGCCGACTACGGCCTGGGCGACCTCGCCGACTACATCGCGTTCGGCGCCAGCCCGCGCGGGCCGATCAGCCTCGTGACCGCGGGCAGAGCGCTCGCCCTCGTCCGCGGCCGCGACTACGTGCTCGCCGAGGACATCCAGGCGCTGGCGCAGGACGCGCTCCGCCATCGCCTCGTGCTCACGTACCAGGCGCTGGCCGAGGAGGTCAGTCCGGACACGATCGTCGACCGCGTGGTGGCGGCCGTGCCGGTGCCGCAGATCGACCTGACGAGGGCCAGCGCGGCGTGAGCCCCCTCCATGCGCTGCAGCGGGCTCCGACGCCGGACCGGCCCGGGCCGGGGCCGATGCCGGAGCCGCTTCTGCGCGCGCTCGACGTGGAGATCGGGCGCCGTGTGAACGGCCTGCTCGCCGGCGACTACCGCTCCGCTCTGCACGGCGACGGCACCGAGCTGGCACAGATGCGGCCGTATGTCCCCGGCGACGACGTGCGCCTGATCGACTGGAACGTGACCGCGCGAACCGGCGAGCCGCATGTCCGCGTGAATCTCGCCGAGCGCGTCCTCGTCACCTGGCTCGTCCTCGACACGTCGCCGTCGATGCGGTTCGGGACCGCGGAGCGCCGCAAGGCGGACGTGGCCGAGGGCGTGGCGATCGCCGTCGGGCACGTGGCCACGCGCCGCGGGAACAGGCTCGGCGTGGTCACCTTCGGCGATGCGAACCCGCGGGCCGTGCCGGCGAGGCAGGGCCGCGTCGGCCTGCTCGGGATGCTGACCGCGCTGCGTGGCGAGGAGACGGCGCAGCCGGGCCGGATCGGTGCGACCTCGCTCGGCGAGGCCGCCGTCCGCGCGGGAGCGCTGGCCCGGCAGCGCGCGCTCGTCGTGCTCGTCTCCGACTTTCGCGGCGCGCCGGGCTGGCGCAAGCCGCTGCTCGGCCTCGCCGCCCGCCACGACGTGCTCGCGATCGAGATCCGGGATCCGCGCGAGCAGGAGCTGCCCAACGCGGGGATGCTCTGGCTCGTCGATCCCGAGACCGGGCAGCAGCTCCGGGTGGACACGCGCAGCGCCGCACTGCGCGCCCGCTTCGCCGTCGCCGCCGCCGAGGAACGGCGCGAGCTGGCGCGGACGTTCGCCTCGCTCGGGATCCGCCACCACGTGCTGGGCACATCGGGGGACTGGCTTCGCTCGCTGGCGGTGTTCCTGAAACGGAGCAAGCGGTGAGCTTTCAATCGCCGGTCTGGCTGATCGCCCTGGCCGCCGTCCCGCTGCTCGCGGCGCTCTACATCCTGTACGACCGGCGGCGGGTGAAGTCTGCCGAGCGGTTCGGCAATCCGGCGCTGCTCCCGAACCTCGTCGACCGCTCGCCGGGATGGCGACGCCACCTGCCGCTCGCCGTCCTGCTCGTCGCGCTGGCCGCGATGGTCGTCGGCGTCGCGCGTCCGCACGCGACCGTGTCCGTGCGCCGCGAGGAGGCGACGGTGCTGCTCGCCGTCGACGTCTCGCGCTCGATGTCGGCCAGGGACGTCAAGCCGTCCCGGCTGGCCGCCGCCGAGTCGGCCGCCGACGGCTTCCTGCGCAAGGTGCCGGGCAAGTACCGCGTCGGGCTGATCTCCTTCGGGTCGCGCGCGGTGCTCGTCGTGCCGCCCACGCAGAACCGGGACGACGTGCGGGCCGGGCTCGCCGCGCTGCGCACCGGCGACGGCACGGCGCTCGGCGACGCCATCGTGCTCGCCCTCGACACGGCTCGCGGGCAGCGCGCGCGGGACGGCTCCGTGCCGCCCACGTCCGTGCTCGTCATCTCCGACGGGGCGGCCCAGGGCGGCAGAACGAAGCCTGAAGCTGCGGCGCGGCAGGCGAAGTCGGCCGGCGTTCCCGTCTCCTCGATCGTCCTCGGAACGGCGAACGGCGTCGTCACGCAGAAGCTCACCGGTGGCTACACGCAGCAGATCCGGGTGCCGCCGAGCCCTGGCACGCTGGCGGCGATCGCACGGACGACCGGAGGACACCTCTTCACCGCCACGACCGACAGCCGCCTGCGCGACGTCTACCGGCGGCTCGGATCGAGGCTCGGCAGCCGGAAGGAGCCCCGGGAGATCAGCGACCTCTTCGCGGGCGGCTCGGCTGTCCTGCTGCTGATCGGCGGTGGGCTGTCGGCGCTCTGGTTCCGGAGGGTCCCGTGAGACCGGTGCTTGCACTGCTCGCCGTTCCCGCCGCGGTCGTCGCGGCCGGGGCCGCCCTCACCGCGTCCGCCGCGCCGACCGTGCAGACGAGCGAGTGCAAGGGCCTCCAGGTCTGCGTTCGCGTTGCCGGCCCGTGGGTGGTCGTTCCGTCGACGCTGCGCGTCCCCCGCCCGCAGGTCGAGTTCACGGTCACCTGCCCGCGCGGCTACGTCGTGGGCGGGCTCGACGCCGAGCTGAGCGACCGGGCGATCGACGTGTCCTTCCTCGCAAAGCTGGGGAGTCCGGTGAACCCCGGCATCTCGACTGGGCCGGACGCCGTCTTCCTCGCGCGGTACGTCGGCTCGACCGCGGGCGGCGCCCCCAGCTTCCGCCCGCATATCGGCTGCATGCCGAGCAGCGGCGGCGGCGGCCGCGTCCAGACCTCCGTCTCGGCCTTCAGGGCAGGATCGCCCACCGTGCGGCGCGTGAAGAACGTCCCGTTGCGGCCCGGAAGGCAGCGCGCGATCGCAAGCTGTAAGCCGCGCGAGCGGCTCGTCGCCGCGTCGCAGGCGTTCGGTTTCGGCGGGAAGACGCCGCCGGATGCGGGAGCGGTCGCAAGTCTGGGTGGCGCCTACGCGATAACGGGCCGCCGCGTTATCGCCTCGGTTCATGCTCTGCCGTCGGTGCTGGCGACACCGGCGCTCGTGCAGGTCGACGCAGTCTGTGCGCGCGTGCCATGAGCTTCGGCAACCCGCTCATGCTGCTGGCGCTGCTCCTGATCCCTGCCGCGGTCGTCGTCTACCGGCTCGCCGAGCGGCGCCGCATGCGGTACGCGCTGACCTTCACGAACGTCTCGCTGCTCGCCGAGGTCGCGGGCGGCGCGCGGGTCTGGCGACGCTACGTCCCGGCGGCGCTCTTCCTGCTGGCGCTGACCTCGCTCTGCGTCGCACTCGCCCGCCCCCACCGCGCGACGGTGGTCGCGAAGGACCGGGCGACGGTGATTCTCGTGGTCGACGTCTCGGGGTCGATGCAGGCGACGGACGTGAAGCCGACCCGGCTCGGCGCCGCGCAGGAGGCCGTCCGGTCGTTCATCGACCGTGTTCCCAAGCGGGTCAAGGTCGGCCTGATCGCGTTCGCCGGCGAAGCCGACGTGGCCGCCCCGCCGACGACCGACCGGGAGGCGCTGCTCGCGTCGGTCGACGCCCTGAGCGGCTTCTCCGGCTACGGAGGCACGGCGATCGGTGACGCCCTGGCGGCCGCGGTCGACCTCGGGCGCTCGTCGGTCGAGGGTCCGCTCGCCGCAGCGCAGCCGGCCGCGAAGACCCGCGGGCTCGTCTCGATCCTCTTCCTCTCGGACGGAGCGCAGAACCGTGGATTGCTGCAGCCGACGCAGGGGGCGGAGCGTGCGAAGCAGGCGGGGATCCCCGTCTACACGGTCGCCCTGGGCACGCCGAACGGCACGCTGCCCGCGAACCCGAACGGCTACTTCGGCGGCTCGCCCGGCCGGCGGCCGGTTCCGCCGGATCCCGCCACCCTGCATCAGATCGCGAACATCACGGGCGGCACGTTCGTCAACGCCACCAACGCCGGAAAGGTCCAGGCCGCGTACAAGAACCTCGGCTCGAAGCTCGGTCGCACGCGGTCGAAGACCGAGGTGACCTCGGCGTTCCTCGGACTCGGAGCGTTGCTTCTGGTTGCGGCGGGCGCGCTCTCCGTGCTGTGGTCGCCCCGATTGCCCTGAGCTCTGTAACGCGAGGCCGTGTAGGCAGACTAGGGGGTATGAGACTCTTTCCCAATCTCGGCCTTCGGGTTCCCGGGCCCGGCGAGACGCTCGCCGGCCGTGACGAGCCCATGACGGTTCCCGCCCGGCACGACGTGCTGGGCACTCCCCTCCAGCCGCCCTTCCCGGAAGGACTCGAGCGGGCAGTTGTCGGGCTCGGCTGCTTCTGGGGCGCCGAGCGCGTCTTCTGGCAGGCACCCGGCGTGTACACGACCGCGGTGGGGTACGCGGGCGGCCAGACGCCCAACCCGACCTACAAGGAGGTCTGCAGCGGCCGGACCGGGCACACCGAGGCGGTGCTCGTCGTCTTCGACCCGGCCGTGACCAGCTATGACGAGATCCTGCGACTCTTCTGGGAGGGCCACGACCCGACGCAGGGCATGCGCCAGGGCAACGACGTCGGCACCCAGTACCGCTCGGCGATCCTCTACGACGACGAGGCCCAGCGCGCCGCGGCCGAGGCGTCCCGCGACGCCTACCAGGACGTCCTGACGCGGGCCGGCTTCGGCCGCATCACCACGGAGATCGCCCCCGCCGGGCCGTTCTACTACGCCGAGGACGTATCACCAGCAGTACCTCGCCAAGAACCCGGGCGGCTACTGCGGGCTCGGCGGCACCGGCGTCGCCTGCCCCGTCGGGCTGACCGCTCGGCTGAACCGCTCGAACGCAGGTCAGGCCTCGCCGCGGAGCTCGCGCGCTCGCGGGAGCCGATCGCCGCGAGCTGCGCCCGGGCCTCGCCGACGATCTGCGGCTCGGGGCGCTGGCAAGGGCGCGCTCGAAGCCGCCGTAGACGTCGACGTCCAGCCGAACGAAGGCGTGGAGCTGCTTCGCGGCGACCATCGCCGTCAGACGGTTCGGGCTGTCGAGCGCGCGACGGACGACCGCGTAGCCCGCGCGCATCGCCGAGCTGCGCCAGTGCCGCCGCGGCCTGCAGCGGCGCCGGGCCCGCCTCCGGGTTCGAGCCGACGAGCCGGCCGCAGGAGCTCGTCCGGTCCTCGTCCTCGCCGAGCCGGGCGAGCGCGAGCCACGCCTGGACGCGAGCGGTCTCCTCGGCCGTCGGGTCTGGCGCGAGGCGGCGTAGCGGCTCGATCGCCTCGCGGGCGCCGTTCGCGCCGAGCACCCGTGCGGCGGCCGCCTGCACGATCCCGATGTCGCAGCCGAGCAGCTCGATAAGCTCCGACGGGGTCCGAGTCCCAGCCCGTTCGCCTCCAGCAGGGCACGCGCGTCGTGGTCGTCGCCCTCCTCGGGAGGAACGCCCGCCGGCCGCCGCGGGATGACGAGCGCCTCGAGGGAGACGAGGTCTCAGTGGTAGTCGCCCTTGGCGCCCTTGGCCGCGATCGAGTCGGCGCGCGCCTTGTAGCTCGGCGCGCCGTCGCCGTACGCGTGCTTCTCGCCGTCCTCGGTCGAGAGCGCGGCGAGGAGGTTCGCGGCGAAGCGCTTGGGAACCTGGCTGCAGGAGCGACGCCACGTCGGTGGGGCCGGTGACGGTCTGGCCGTTGAGCCAGGCCATCGACCTGCACCATCGCGAGCGGGCCGTTGCCCTTGTCGTCGTTGGCGTGCACGAGCTCGTGCTTGACGGTGAGGTCCTCGGCCCAGAACGAGCGTCCGCGGCGGCCGGCCGTTGAGGTCGCTCATGTTCGGGCGTGAGGTCGGACGACGACGGTCGAGTAGTTCGCGGCCGTGATCGCGGAATCGGTGTCTGAGCCGATGTTCGTCTCTCCGTTGGGGCCGGTGGCGGAGCGGATCTGGTACGTGATCGGATGCTCGAGCGTCGCTGTCACGACGTAGACGCCGGGCCTGCTCGCGAACGTGAGGTCCGTGAGGCTCGAGCCGAACGACCGCGTGACGCCGAAGCCGGTCGGCTGGGCGCCGCCCTTCGTGATCGAGCCGCTGTACCCGAACGCGGTGACGAGTGCGTCGCAGCGCTCGACCTCGCCCAGCGCCGGGAGGTGGATGTCCGGCAGCCGAGAGCGGCGCGCTCGCGGCCGCCGGTGCCCGGCGGTGCCGGGCCTCGCCGCCTCCGCCGCCGGCCGGCGTCGCTCCGTCGCCCGCGGCGCGGCCGCCGCCGCCGGCGCCTGCGCGGGCGCCGGCGTCGGCCGCTCCGTCCGCCGGCGCGCGCCGGGGTCTCGGCCGGCGCCCGCGCCTCCGGCCTGCCGCGGGTGGGCGCCTCGCCGCTCTCGGCCGAGGCGCGCCCGGCTGCGGACGGGCGCCTGCTCGATCAGGGTCGCCTGCTCGTGCGCCTCCTTCGCCGCGCTCGGGCGGCTTGTCGGACCTCGACGGGATCCTGCCGGAGCGGGGAGGGCGGCCGTGCCTGGCGCCTTGCGGATCGTCGCGGTGAACGGGTAGCGAATCGTCTCGGTCACTGGCCGGATCGGGCCGGCCGCCGCGGGCGCGGCCTGGATCAGCCGCCCGACCTGCTGGTTGCCGCCGGCCGCCTGCAGGCGTGTCAGTATTTCCTCGCGGCTGGCCGCGTCCGACCGGGAGAGCGCGGCGGCGAGCTGGGTGGGCGCTGCCACGAGCGCCGCCGGCAGCGCGTCCCGGCGCATGGAGTTCCTGACGGCGACCTCGTCGCCGACGGTGGACCAGAGCTGACGATTCACGTGTCCCGTGCATGGCTTCCCGCCCATCGCGAACGGTACGACGCACGGCGGCCGGCGTCGATGCCGCGAAGGGCAGCCTTCCGGGCAGGCCTGCGGGAGCTCGCGTGGCAAATGGGGCGAAATCCCGGTGACCACCCGCTAAGGATGGAGCAAGATGCAGTCCATGGAAGAGCCTCGCGCCGATGCGCCGCTGCGCCGGGACGTGCGGCTGCTCGGGACGCTGCTCGGCCGCGTGCTCGTCGACCAGGAGGGCGAGGAGCTGCTCGCCGCCGAGGAGCGGGTGCGCCAGCTCTCGCGGCAGGCGCGCGAGACGGGCGATCTCGAAGCAGTGCGCGAGGCCGTCTCCGCGCTGCCGTCCGTCCGGCAGAACGGCGTTCTGCGCGCGTTCGCCCTCTACTTCCAGCTGGCGAACCTCGCCGAGCAGCAGCACCGCCTGCGGCGGCGGCGGCAGTACGCCGGCGAGCAGCGCGCCGCGCGCGAGTCGCTCGCCGACGCGTTCGAGCAGCTCCGCGGCGTCCCCGAGGACGAGCTGCGGCGGCGGCTGGCCTCCGCCTCGCTCGAGCTGGTGCTCACCGCCGCACCCGACCGAGGCGACGCGGCGCACGATCCTGCTCGCGCACGTCCGCACTCGGCGAGCTGATCGGCCGCCTCGACGACCCGCGTCTCACCGAGCCCGAGCGCGGGCGGGTCGAGGAGCAGCTCATGGAGCAGATCACGATCCTCTGGCAGACCGACGAGGTGCGGCACGAGCGGCCGCGGGTCGTCGACGAGATCCGCCACGGGCTCTGGTTCTTCGAGCATTCGCTCATGGACGCCGCCGAGCGGCTGCTCGCCGCGTACCGCGTGCGGCTGCCCGGCGCGCCCTCGCCGCTGTCGTTCGGGAGCTGGATCGGCGGCGACATGGACGGCAATCCGAGCGCCGGGCCGGAGACGGTGCTGGCCGCTCTCGACCGCGCTCGGGCGCTCGCGCTCGAGCGCTACCGCGACGAGGTTCGCTCGCTCGCCGTCGGGCTCGCGATGCACCGCTCGCTCGTCGAGGTCTCGCCGGAGCTCGACGAGTCGATCGCCCGAGACGAGCGCGAGCTGCCGGAGTACGCCGAGCTGATCGGCCGCCGCAACGAGCTCGAGCCGTACCGGCGGAAGCTCTCGTTCATGTGGTGGAGGCTCGGCAACGAGGGCTACCGCGGCCCGGCCGAGCTGCTCGCCGATATCGACGTGCTGCAGCGGAGCCTCGCGGCGAACAGGGGCGCGCGGATCGCGGACGGCCGCCTGGCCGAGCTGCGCCGGAGGGTCGAGCTGTTCGGCTTCCACGTGGCGAAGCTGGACGTGCGCCTGCATGCGCGTGAGCTCGCCGCGGGCGGCGAGCGGGCGCGCGCGGCGCTGGAGCGCGGTGGCCGAGGCGCGGCGCGTCCACGGCCCCGCGGCGCTCGACACGGTCGTCGTCTCCGGGACCGAGTCGGCGGCCGACGTGCTCGCCGTGCTGGAGCTGAGCGACGAGCCGCTGTCGGTCGTGCCGCTGTTCGAGACGATCCCGGATCTGGAGCGGGCGCCGGCGACGCTGCGCGAGCTGCTCGCCGACCCGAGGTACCGCGCGCGGGTCGAGCAGCGCGGGCGCAGGCTCGAGGTCATGGTCGGCTACTCCGACTCGGGCAAGGACGGCGGCTACCTCGCGGCGCAGTGGGCGATCTACCGCGCGCAGGAAGGGCTTTTCGACGTCGCACGGGAGGAGGGCGTGGAGCTCACGATCTTCCACGGCCGGGGCGGCAGCGCCGGGCGCGGCGGCGGTCCGACCCACGCGGCGATCCTCGCGCAGCCTCCGGGCCATCCGCCCGGGCGGCTGAAGATCACGGAGCAGGGGGAGACCGTCTCGTTCAAGTACGGACTGCCCGGTCTGGCCGAGCGCAACGTCGAGGCGGCGCTGGCCGGCGCGATCCTCACCGCATTCCCGGAGATCACGGCCCGTTCGCCCGGGCCGGACGAGCGCGCGCTGCTGGACGCGCTGGGCGCCCGGGCCGAGGAGCGCTACCGCTCGCTCGTCGGCGGCGACCCTGCGTTCGTCCCGTTCTTCCGCGCGGTCACGCCGGTCGACGAGCTCGCCCTGCTCGAGATCGGCTCGCGGCCGGCCCGCCGGCCCGAGGACGCCGACTACCTCGGCTCGCTGCGCGCCATTCCGTGGGTCTTCGCCTGGACGCAGAACCGGATGCTCCTGCCCGCCTGGTTCGGCTGCGGCGCCGCGCTCGGCGACGCGATCGACGCCGGCGAGCTCGGCCTGCTGCGCCGCCTCTACGGGAGCCTGCCGTTCTTCCGCTCGCTCGTCGACAACCTGGAGATGACGCTCGCGAAGACGCGCCTGGAGATCGCCCGGGAGTACCTCGGGCTCGTGCCGCCGGAGCTCGAGCCCGCGCGGCTGTTCACGATCGTGGCGGAGGATCACGCGCGCACGGTCGACGCGGTGCTGCTCACGCTGGAGTGCCGCACGCTGCTGGAGCGCCAGCCCGTACTGCGACGCTCGATCGACCTGCGCAACCCCTACGTCGATCCGATGAACGCGATCCAGGTCGAGCTGCTGCGCCGGTTCCGGGCCGGCGACGAGGAGGCGCGGCTCCCGCTCATGCGCTCGATCGCGGGAATCGCGGCGGCGCTGCGGAACACGGGATAGGCGAGGCTCGGCCGCGGGCTCAGTCGAGCTGCCAGACCTCGTCGCGGATGATCGGTACCGCCGTGCCGTCCGCTCCGAGCCCGTCGACGTCGACGCCGGGGCCGCCGACCATGAAGTCCGTGTGCACGTCGGAGGAGTTGAGCAGCTCGGCGCCCGGGTGGCCGTCGCCGTTTCCGGGCAGCACGAACGGGAGGGCCTGGCCGTAGGCGAGATGGCACGTCGCGTTCTCGTCGAAGAGCGTTTCGGAGAACACGAGCCCTGTGCGCCGCACGGCCGACTCCCCGTCGACGAGTGCGACCTCACCGAGGTAGCGCGCGCCGTCGTCGGTTGCGAGCTGCGTCTCGACGATCTCCCGGCCGGCCGACGCGCTGACGTCGACGATGCGGCCCGCCTCGAAGCGGAGCTCGAGATCGCGGACGTTCGTCCCGCCGACGTGCAGCGGGAGCGTCGAGCGGACGGTGCCCTCGACCCGGCGGCGATCGGGGCTCGTGAACACCTCTTCGGTCGGCATGTTCGGCATGTGGCGGATCCCGGACGATGTTCGCGCTCGCGCCGGTGAGCCAGGCCGCGCCGGGGATCAGGCCGACGGTCAGATCGGTGCCCGGCCCGCGGAAGCGGACGGCGTCGAATCCCTGCTCGTCGAGAGTCCGTGCCCGGCGCTCGAGCTCGTCGACGTGCGCCTGCCACGCGGCGACCGGGTCGTCCGCGTCGAGGCGTGTCGCCTGCGCGACCGCGGTCCAGAGACGCTCCACGTCGGGCTCGCCGAACACCGCCTCGGCCCAGCCGGGGTTGGGGTAGGCGGCGATCACCCAGTTGATGCGGAACTCGAGCACGAGCGGTATGTAGACCGCCTGGCGATCTCGCTGCGTCGAGCGGCCGACGAGCTCGGGGTCGAGGTCGGAGAGCAGCTCGGGCTCCGGGTCGCCGGTGAGCACGATCACCGCGGGCTGCTCCTCGTACCAGCTGCGGATCCAGTCGACGAGCTGCGGGGGCGTGTACCCGAGAGAGTCGTGCGGCCCTCGCTCGATGTGGGCGCGCACGAGGTGGCGGTCGTTGTAGAGCGGCTGGACGTGACGGGCACCGGCCGAGTACGCCGCGCGGGCGAGCGCCCGGACGAGGGGTGTGTGCGCCACGCTCGCGAACACGTAGACCTGCTGGCCCGGCTGAACGTTCGCGCCCACGCGAACGATCAACTCGGCGTACCGCTCCAGGCGCTCGTCGGGGGTCATCCCGGGAACCTACCGCGATGGGGCCGCCGGAGTCGCGGACTCTCGCGCCGACCGGCGGGGGCGACCGGACGGCCGCCCCCGCGCAGATCCCGCCTCAGCCGGTCGGGTTCAGCGCCGGCTCGGGGTGCTGGTGGGCCGCACCCCCGGCGCCGAGGTGCGCGTGCGACTCGGTGCCGTAGCCGCCCGGGACCGGAATGTAGAACTCGGGGTAGCCCCACATGCCGTGCTCCGAGACGTCGAGGCCGTTCGTCTCCGCCTCCTCCTCGACCCGGATGCCCCAGATCTTCTTCATGCGCGCAGAGGATCCCGAAGGACAGGCTGAAGGTCCAGATCCCGACCGACGACGAGGCCGAGCGCCTGGACGCCGAGCTGGTGGAAGCCGCCGCCGTAGAAGAGGCCCGGGCTCCCGGTGGCGAGGTTCTTCGAGAGCACCGGCACCGCGAACAGGCCGCAGGCGAGCGTGCCCCAGACTCCGGACATGCCGTGCACGGCGACGGCGCCGATCGGGTCGTCGATGCCGATCCGCTCGACGAAGATCACGCCGAAGACGGCGATGCCGCCGGACACGAGCGCCGATCACGATCGCGGCCCACGGCGCGACGAAGCCCGACGCCGCCGTGATCGCGACCAGCGCGGCGAGCACGCCGTTCAGCATCATCGAGATGTCCGGCTTCTTGAGCACGATCCACGCCATGAGGAGCCCGCTCACCGCACCCGAGGCCGCCGCGAGGTTCGTGGTCAGCGCGACGTAGGCGAAGTAGCCGAAGCCGCCGAAGTCGACCGACAGCGTCGAGCCCGGGTTGAAGCCGAACCAGCCGAACCAGAGGATGAACGTCCCGAGCACGGCGTACGGCATGTTGTGGCCCGGGATCGGGTTCGCGCGGCCGTCCTTGCCGAACTTGCCGATCCGCGGCCCGAGGAGGAGCGCTCCGGCGAGCGCCGGCGAGCGCGCCCTGGTAGTGGACGACCGTCGAGCCGGCGAAGTCCTGCATGCCCGCGCTTGAACAGCCAGCCGTGCGGGCTCCAGATCCAGTGCGAGGTGATCGAGTAGATCACCGTGAAGAGCACGCCGAAGACGAAGTACACCCACAGCTTCGCGCGCTCGGCCATCGAGCCCCAGACGATCGCCAGCGAGACGCCGGCGAACACGACCTCGAACAGGTAGCCGGCGGCGCCCGGGATCTCCGAGAACCAGTCGAACGGCTTCTGCCCGACGGCGGTCAGCTCCGAGACCGACGGGAAGAAGCCCGACGTGCCGACGAACGCGCCGCCGTCGCCGAACGCGAGCCCGAACCCGACGACGCAGTAGACGATCGAGCAGATCGCCGAAGATCAGGACGTTCTTGCCGGCGATGTGGGCCGGCGTTCTTCATCCGGCACAGCCCCGCCTCGAGGAAGGCGAAGCCGGCCTGCATGAACATGACGAGCACCGCCGTGACGACCACCCAGATCGTGCTCGCGGCGATCAGCAGGTTCTGATTGCTCGCCACCGTCACGAGAGTGCTAGGCATCGACTTCCACCTCCTCCAGGGCTTCGCCCGTCCGGTTGTGCGTGACGTTCTCGACGGGCGTCGTCCAGACCAGCCCGTCGCCCGACTCGTTGCCGCTGCGCGCCGCATCGACGATCGCGTGCACCACCTCGGCGGCGAGGTGGTCGTCCGACGACGAACGTCAGCAGCGCCTTCGGCAGGAAGCGCGACTCGAAGACGCGGCCGCGGTACTCGTGCGTGATGCCGCGCTGGCGGCCGTGCCCGACCGCCTCGACGACGGTCACGCCGACGTGCCCCGTCTGCTCCTCGACCGCGTCGATCACCGTCTCGATCCGCTCCCGGATCACGACCGCCTCGACCTTGACCATCCTCCGCCTCCCCGTGTGGTTGCACAAAAAAAACGCCCCGGGAGCCGAAGCTCCCGAGGCGTCGATGCCTCTCGCCCGCACGTCGTGGCGCGGGCTACGGCGGCACCCTAGCGGATCGATCGGCCACTTTCAAAAGGGAAGTACCGTCAGGCGACGGCGGCCGCCGGCCGGGCGGGCAGCGCCCCGAGGTACGAATCGACCGCGGCGGCGCAGCGCCGGCCCTCGTCGATCGCCCACACGATCAGGGATTGACCCCTCCGCGCGTCGCCCGCAGCGAAGACGCCCGGGGCCGTCGTCGCGCACCCGTCCCGCGAGCGGACGTTGCCCCGCTCGTCGCGCTCGACGCCGAGTTGTTCGGTTAAACGCGGCTCGGGTCCGAGGAAGCCCATCGCGAGCAGCACGAGATCGGCCGGCTGGCTCTGCTCGGTCCCGGACACGAGGTCGAACGGCGGCGTGCCCGTGTTGGCCGCCCAGTGGATCCGCTCGACTCGCTCGCGGCCGGAGAACGCCGTGGTGGTGATCGCGAAGTCGCGCTCGCCGCCTTCCTCCAGCGCGTACGACGTGCGGAGCTTCATCGGCCAGCGCGGCCACGGCGTGATCGCATCTGGCCGTGAAGGCGGCGGCTCGCCGACCAGCTCGATCTGGATCACCGTGAGCGCCTCCTCGCGATGGCACTGCGCCACGCAGTCGGCGCCGGTGTCCCCGCCGCCGATCACGACGACGTGCCGCCCGGCGGCGGAGATCGCCTCGCCGGCGGAAGGCGCCGCGGGTGCGTGCGGCCCGAGCTCGCGGGCGGCCCAGCGGTTGCGGCCCGCGAGGTAGTCCAGGGCGAAGTGCACGCCCTCGAGCTCCCGCCCGGGCACCGGCAGGTCGCGTGGGACGCGGGAGCCGGTGGCGAGCACGACTGCGTCGTGGCGGCCCCGTAGCTCGTCGGGGTCGACGTCGACTCCAACCTCGGCGCAATATTGGAACTCGACGCCCTTCGGCCTCCAGCTGCTCGATGCGGCGCTCGATCAGCCGCTTCTCGAGCTTGAAGTCGGGCACGCCGAAGCGCATCAGCCCGCCGGCCGCCTCGTCGCGCTCGAAGACCGTCACCCGGTGACCTGCCCGGGTGAGCTGCTGGGCGCACGCCAGTCCGGCAGGCCCCGAGCCGACCACCGCCACGGCTGCGCCCGGAGCGCTCGGCCGGCGGCCGGGGCACGATCCAGCCCTCCTCCCAGGCGCGATCGACGATCGCGCGCTCGATCTGCTTGATCGTGACCGAGTCGCCCTCCCGGATCTCCAGCACGCACGCCGCCTCGCAGGGAGCGGGGCAGAGGCGCCCCGTGAACTCGGGGAAGTTGTTCGTGCGGTGCAGCTGCTCGATGGCGTCCCGGAAGCGGTCGCGGTAGACGAGATCGTTCCAGTCCGGGATCAGGTTCCCGAGCGGACAGCCGCCGTGGCAGAAGGGGACGCCGCAACCCATGCAGCGGGCGGCCTGCTCGCGGAGCTTCACCACGGGGAGCCGGCGCACGAACTCGCGATGGTCGCGGACGCGCTCGGCCGGGTCGCGCTCGAACGTCTGCTCGCGGTCGTAGCGCAGGAAGCCCCGCAGCTCGCCCATCAGGCCACGGCCTCGACCGGCTCGGATCGGCGGGCGAGCTGCTCCAGGGCCCGGCGGTAGTCGTGCGGCAGCACCTTGACGAAGCGCGCGGCGGATTCGTTCCAGCGCTCCAGCAGGTGGGCGGCGACCGGCGAGCCGGTGCGCACGCGGTGCTCCTCGACGAGCGCGCGCACGGCCGCCGCGTCGGCGTCGCCCAGCGGGCCGAGCCCCACGAGCTCCGGGTTGCAGCGCCGCTCGAAGCCGCCGTCCTCGTCGAGCACGTAGGCGATCCCGCCGCTCATTCCGGCGGCGAAGTTGCGGCCGGTCGGGCCGAGCACGACGACCTGGCCGCCCGTCATGTACTCGCAGCCGTGGTCGCCGACGCCCTCCACGACGGCATGGGCGCCGGAGTTGCGGACGGCGAAGCGCTCCCCGGCGAGGCCGCGCACGAACAGCCGGCCGGAGGTCGCGCCGTAGAGCACGGTGTTGCCGACGATCACGTTCTCCTCGGCGGCGAAGGTCGCACCCTCCGGCGGCCGGATCGCCAGCACGCCGCCGGAGAGCCCCTTGCCCGACGTAGTCGTTCGCGTCGCCGTGCAGCGTGAGCTCGATCCCCGGCGCCAGCCAGGCGCCGAACGACTGACCGGCCGAGCCGTGGAAGCCGAGCCGGATCGTCCCCGGCGGCAGGCCCGCGGCGCCGTTCCGCTTCGTCACGTGGTGCGAGAGCAGGCCGCCGACGGTGCGGTTCACGTTGCGCACGGGAAAGCTCCCCTCGAACGGCCCGTCGCCGACGGCGTCGATCAGCGTCCAGTCGAGAGCGTCGGTGAGCGGCGACTCCGGCGCCCGCGTCCGGCGCAGGGGCGTCCCGCGCTCCACCTCCGGCGCGCGCAGCACGTTCGAGAGGTCGACACCTCGCGCCTTCCAGTGCTCCAGCGCGTCGTCGGTCTCCAGCAGGTCGACGCGGCCGATCAGATCGTCGAAGCGGCACACGCCGAGCCGGGCCATGATCCGCCGCGCCTCCTCTGCGACGAAGAACAGGAACTCGATGACGTGCTCGGGCTCGCCGGCGAAGCGCCTGCGCAGCTCGGGATCCTGCGTCGCGATCCCGACCGGGCAGGTGTTCAGGTGGCAGGCGCGCATCATGACGCAGCCCAGCGAGATCAGCGGCGCGGTCGCGAAGCCCATCTCGTCGGCGCCGAGCAGCCCGGCGATCACGACGTCGCGCCCGGTCTTCAGGTGACCGTCCGTCTGCACCCAGATCCGCGAGCGGAGGTCGTTCAGGACGAGTGTCTGCTGGGTCTCGGCGAGCCCTATCTCCCACGGGATCCCCGCGAACATGATCGACGACAGCGGTGACGCGCCCGTGCCCCCGTCGTGGCCCGAGATGAGGACGTGGTCGGCGTTCGCCTTCGCCACCCCGGCGGCGACCGTGCCCACGCCGACCTCGGCCACGAGCTTGACCGATACCCGGGCCCGGGGGTTGGCGCAGCGCAGGTCGTAGATGAGCTGCTTCAGGTCCTCGATCGAGTAGATGTCGTGGTGCGGCGGGGGCGAGATCAGCCCCACGCCCGGGGTCGTCAGGCGGACGCTCGCGATGTACTCGTCGACCTTGTGCCCGGGGAGCTGCCCGCCCTCGCCGGGCTTCGCGCCCTGGGCCATCTTGATCTGCAGCTCGTCCGCGTTCGTGAGGTAGTCGATCGTGACTCCGAAGCGGCCCGACGCGACCTGCTTGATCGCCGAGCGCCGCGCGTCCCGGTAGCGGACGGGATCCTCGCCGCCCTCGCCGGTGTTCGAGCGGCCGCCGATCCGGTTCATCGCGATCGCCAGCGTCTCGTGCGCCTCGCGAGACAGCGAGCCGAGCGACATCGCGCCGGTCGAGAACCGCTTGACGATCGAGCTCGCCGGCTCGACCTCGTCCAGGGGGATCCCGCCGTCCCCGGGCTCGCGGAAGCGGAGCAGCCCGCGCAGGGTCGAACGGCGGGCATTCTCGGCGTTCACCGCGGCCGAGTACTGCTCGTACGTCTCCCAGCCGCCGTGTCGCACCGCGTGCTGCAGGAGAGCGATCGTGTCCGGGTTCCACTGCCGGTGCTCACCGTCGCGGCGCCACGCGTAGAGCCCGAGCACGGGCAGCAGCGGGTCGTATGCGTTGCCGTTGCGGTACGCCCGTGCGTGCCGGGCGAGCGCGTCGCGGGCGAGCACGTCGATCCCGACGCCGCCGATCCGCGAGGCCGTTCCGGTGAAGTGGCGCTGCACGAGCTCGGGCGCGAGTCCGACGGCCTCGAAGACCTGCGCGCCGCAGTAGGACGGGATCGTCGAGATCCCCATCTTGGAGAGCACCTTGAGCAGGCCCTTGGCAATCGCCCTTCACGGCCCGCCGGGCCGCCTCGTCCGCGCTCATCTCGTCCGGCAGCAGGCCCAGCTCGACCAGCTCGCCGAGCGTCTCCAGCATGAGGTACGGGTTGACGGCGGCGGCGCCGTAGCCGATGAGCACGGCGACGCTGTGCACGCTGCGCGGCTCGCCCGACTCGACGACGAGGCCGGCCTGCAGCCGGGTGCCGCTGCGCACGAGGTGGTGGTGGACCGCCGACACCGCGAGCAGCGAGGGGATCGGGGCCCGCGCGGCCGCTACGGCGCGGTCGGAGAGGATCAGGATGTTGCAGCCGTCCGCGAGCGCGCGGTCGGCCTCGGCGCAGAGCTCCTCGATCCGGCGCTCCAGCCCCTCGGCCGAGTCCCGCCGACCGGCCAGGTGGTGTCGAGCGTGCACGAGCGGAACGGCTCGCGCTCGACCTGGCGCAGCCGCTCGAGCTCCTCGTCCAGCAGGATCGGGTTGTCGATCACGAGCTGCCGCGCGTGCTCAGGCGTCTCGTCCAGGAGGTTGCGCTCGGAGCCCACGCTTGCGGCTGCGCTCATCACCACCGCCTCGCGGATCGGATCGATCGGCGGGTTCGTGACCTGCGCGAAGAGCTGCTTGAAGTAGGCGTAGAGCAGAGGGGCTCGATCCGAGAGGACGGCGAGCGGCAGGTCGTTGCCCATCGAGCCGATCGCCTCCTCGGCGTTCAGCGCAAGCGGCGCGAGCACGGTGCTCAGGTCCTCCTGCGTGTAGCCGAAGGCGAGCTGTCGGAGGCGCAGAGGCTCCTTCGCGGCGGGGGCCGGCTCGCAGCGGCGGGAGGTCGGCCAGCCGGACCGCCTCGCGCCGGATCCACTCGGCGTACGGCCGGCGCGTCGCGACCTCGCGCTTGAGCTCATCGTCCTCGACGATCCGGCCGCGCTCGGTGTCGACCAGGAAGATCTTGCCCGGCCGCAGCCGCCCCTTGCGCAGGACGTTCTCCGGCGGCACGTCGAGGACGCCCGTCTCGGAGGCGAGCACGACCCAGCCGTCGCGCGTCTCCAGCCAGCGGCCGGGCCGGAGCCCGTTGCGGTCGAGGGTGGCGCCGATCATTCGTCCGTCCGTGAACGCGATCGCGGCGGGCCCGTCCCACGGCTCGATCAGACAACGGTGGTACGCGTAGAAGCCCTTCAGCTCCTCGGGCAGGTCGTCCCGGCCCTCGTACGCCTCGGGGATCATCATCATGATCGCGTGCGGGAGCGAGCGGCCGGCGAGCAGGAGCAGCTCCAGCACGTTGTCGAACGTCGCCGAGTCGGAGCCGCCGGGGCGGACGACCGGGAGCACCTTCGCGAGGTCGGCGCCGAAGAGATCCGACGCCAGCTGCGACTCGCGCGCCCGCATCCAGTTCACGTTCCCGCGCAGTGTGTTGATCTCGCCGTTGTGCGCGACCAGGCGGTACGGGTGGGCGAGCTCCCAGCTCGGGAAGGTGTTGGTCGAGAACCGCGAGTGGACGAGCGCCAGCGCGCTCTCGATGCGCTCGTCCGCCAGGTCCGGAAAGTAGCCCGCGAGCTGCGGCGCCGACAGCATCCCCTTGTAGACGACCGTCCGCGAGGAGCAGCTCGGGACGGCGAGGTCGGCACCCGCAGCGAGCTCGGCGGTTCGGCGGATCACGTACAGCCTGCGCTCGAACGCGTCGCCGTCCAGATCCGGGGCGGCGCCGATGAAGAGCTGACGGATCAGCGGCGCCCGCTCCCCGGCCGTCGCGCCCACGTGGCGGCGGTCCACGGGAACGTCGCGCCAGCCGAGCACGCGCTGCCCCTCGCGCGCGCACGGCCTCCTCCACCAGCCGCTCGAGCCGCTCGGCGCGCGGCGGGCTCGGCGGGGAGGAAGCAGACGGCCACGCCGTACTCGCCCGGCTGGCGGCAGGTCGAGCCGGGAGCGGAAGAAGCGATCGGGGATCTGGATGAGAATCCCGGCCCCGTCGCCGGTTGCCGCGTCCGCCCCGGAGGCGCCGCGGTGCTCGAGGTTCACGAGCGCCCGCAACGCGCGTCGCACGGCCTCGTGCGTCCGCACCCCGTCCGGCCGGACGACGAACGCGACGCCGCATGCGTCGTGCTCGTAGGCCGGGTCGTAGAGCCCGACCGGTCCGGGCGACCTAGCCATGGGCGACCCTTGCGCTGCTGCCCCCGCCGGTGTGGTTCTGGCTAGTCCGGCGGGGCGGGAGAGACTCGGAGCCGGCTAGCGCGGTCGCGGGCGCTCAAAAAGCGCCTTCGGCTTGGTGTTGAGAATCGATGCGGGCCGGCGCGACACGAGCTTTTCAAAGTAAAGCATCAGCGCCGGCGTGACAAGGACAACTCAACCGCCGGAAGTCCGCCGCGGCTTCGCCGTAGGCATGACGACTTCCGGCGGGAACCCCGCCTTTCTTCGCGGCCGCCAGCGGCCGCTTCCATCTGCGGCTCTTCGAACCGGCCATGTCCCGGGGTCTGACCCCGACTCGATCCCGCTCTCTGCCACAGACTGGGTGACACTTCAAGCCGCTTTCCCGCTCAGCGAGGAAGAGCGGGATCAGATGCTCCGCGTGCTCGATGAGATGAAGCCGGGGCTCGTCGCGTCCGAGACCGACCCGTCATCCTCCTAGGGGCCAGTGATGCCGAAAGGCCCGAGCTCGTTGCCGCCGGACTCGCCGAAGAGCAGACCGCCCATCCCGGTCGTGGGGAACGGGGACGTCTGCAGATTCAGCGCGAACGGCTGCCCGGTGGAGAGCGTGCCGCCGCCGCAGGAGATCGTGTTGCCGCTGATGGTCGCGCTTGGCAGCTCGTTCGGGCACAGGTGGTTGGTGATCACGAAGCCCGACGGGAGAACGACCTTGACGCCGCTGAACGTCGTGGCGGGACCGGTGAAGTGGCCGGCGCCGGCGACCTCGTTGGTACTGAAGAAGCTCCACGCGAAGACGGCTTTCACCGGGGTCGGCGGCGGAGCGCACTTGTCGTACAGCTTCTGCACCGTGCCGCGGAAGGCGCTCAGCGCCTGCCGGACCTCTACGGAGACGACGGTCGAGAAGCCGGGGTCGCCGAAGTCCTCGTCGATGCTGCGCAGCAGGTCCTTGAGCTCGGGGCAGGAGAGGCCTGAGGGGTCGGCGACCTGGACGTGCCGGTCGATCGGGTGGAGGCTCAGGAACTTGTCCCAGACACGCGGGCCGAAGGCGGGGATGTCGGTCGCCGCATCGGCGGTCACGATCCCCTTGACGCTGGCCACGGTCTCGATCGACACCGACTTCACGCGCTCGTAGCCGGGCCCGAGGATCCAGAACTGGAGCGTTTTCCCGTGCCGGTATGCGCCCACGTTCTTGGAGCTCGTCCGCCGGTGGAGGCGGCCGGTCTTCCCGGCGCCGACGGAGACGAGCCCGGCCGAGAGCGCCTTCCCGGGCTTCGGCTCGAGGACGAGCGCCGCCGCCCCCGACGCGAGCTTGCCCTTGCCGATTGCGGCCTCGAAGTTGCCCCTGAACGTCGCCGTGACGAAGACCCCCAGCCCTTTCGCCCCGGTCACGCGCATGGAGACGATGTCCACGGCGCTCTTCTGCGCCGTGCTGAGCCCGAGTCCGGCCACGTGGACATCGCCCGCCGGGTCCTTCGAGCCGCCGGCCCCGGCGTCGCGCGCGGGTGCGCTGCTGGCCAGGCCGGCTGCCAGCAGGAGCGCGGCGACGGTGCCGATCAGCGCGAGACGGAGCCTCACATCCCCAGCGTAGCGGCGCGCTCAGACGCTGCGGCCGAGCGTGAGCTCACCACCCGCGACCGTCACGGCGGCCCCGCCGATCCGTACGCTGCCGCTCTCGACCGCGGCGGGCATCTGCACCGCGATCCTCATAGCCTCCGGGTGGCTCGCGCGTAACCTCGCACTGTGCAGCTGCGCAGGATCGAGGCCACGCGCTACGTCACGCCGCTCCGCGAAGGCGGCTCGCTGCCCGCGCTCGTCGAGGCCAGCGACGACGGGCTCTACGTCCTGAAGTTCCGCGGCGCCGGCCAGGGGCCGAAGGCGCTCGTCGCCGAGGTGATCGCCGGTGAGCTGGCGCGCGCGCTCGGATTCGCGGTGCCCGAGCTGACGCTCGTCGAGCTCGATCCGGCACTCGGACGGGCGGAGCCGGATCCGGAGATCCAGGATCTCCTGACGGCGAGCGCCGGGCTCAACCTCGGCGTCGACTTCCTTCCGGGCGCGCTGCCGTTCAACCCGGCCGCCGGCCCGGCGCCGGATCCCGGGCTGGCGGCCGGGATCGTGTGGTTCGACGCGCTCGTCACCAACGTCGACCGCACTGCGCAGAACACGAACATGCTGCTCTGGCACGGGCGCCTGTGGCTGATCGACCACGGCGCGGCGCTCTACTTCCACCACGCGGCGGAGCCGGTCTCGAGCGACGAGCGGACGCCGTTCGCGGCGATCGGCGAGCACGTCCTGCTCCCGTTCGCCGGCTCGATCGCGGAGGCCGACGCCGCTCTCGCGCCCGACGTGACGCGCCGGTTGCTGCAGGAGGTCGCGGCAGCAGTCCCGAACGAATGGCTGGACGGAGAGGATCCGCAGCTGTACGTGGACTATCTGCTCGGCCGGCTCGCGGAGCCCAGGCAGTTCGTCGAGGAGGCGGAGCGGGCGCGTGACCGGCGGTAGCCCATTCTCGTACGCGGTGTACCGGGTCGTGCCGCGGGTCGAGCGCGGCGAGCGGGCGAACGTCGGCGTCGTCGTCTTCTGCCGCCCGCTGCGCTACCTCGCGGCGCGCACCGCCCTCGACGAGCGGCGACTGGCGGCGCTCTGGCCGGACCTCGACCCGGAGACCGTCCGCCCGCACCTCCAGGCGATCGAGCGGATCGCCGCGGGCGACCCGGCCGCGGGGCCGATTGCACGCCTGGACGAGACCGCCCGCTTCCACTGGCTCGTCTCGCCGTCGAGCACGATCATCCAGCCGTCCGCGGTGCACACCGGACTCTGCGGCGACCCCGCGGAGCAGCTCGACAGGCTGTTCCGCTCGCTGGTCGCGGTCCCGGAGGGCTAGCTCACTGCGACGAGCGTCTTCTTCGCGATGAGCGGGTGCCCGTGCGGGTCGGTGCCGCTGACGTTGAGGATGTAGCGGCCCCCCGCGTGAGGCCGGAATGCCACGGGCAGGGTGACCCAGCCGTCGCGTCCGATGAGCACGATCTCCTGGTTGGCGGTCTGGCTCACGCCGTTCGTGCTGTACACGCGCCACGTGAGGCCCAGCTGCGTGCCGGGACCTGAGAAGTAGGCGATCGGGAGAGCCGACAGCCGGACCGCCTGGACGGCGAGCTTGCTGCTGATCGCCACGGTGTTGTTCCGGGCCGTGACCGTGGCCGCGTTCTTGGTGAACGCCGCGAGCGAGGGCTTCGCCGCCCCGGACTGGGTGAGCAGGCCGCTCTTCCACGGGATTGGCGTGCGAGTCGCGGAACGTGAACCAGGTGATCATCTGCACGTGCGGGTCGCTCTCGAGCTTCGTGAGACCCTGCGCGCAGATAGAGCGCCTGCTTCGCGAGGGAGACGCCGAGCGTGCCCGGCGGCTTGCTCTGATAGCCGTACTCGGTCGCCCAGATCGGGATGTTCTTGCGCTTGAACCACTTGTCCAGCGACAGCTCGAACCGCGGCAGCTGGGCCAGCGTGACGTTGGGCCAGGTGCCCTGCTGCGTGGGCGGCAGGCCGGGCTGGGTCGGGTACGGATGGTGCGCCCACGCGTCGAACTTCAGCCCCTTGAACTTCGACAGCTGCTGCGCGAAGCCGCCGGGCGACTCGCTCGGCTGGACGACCGTCGTCGGCTTGTCGTGGCCGCGCGGCGAGGTCTCGCCGATCGCCACCTTGGCGGTCGAGTTGCCGCTCTTGATCCCGGCGTACCCCGCCTTGTACAGCGTCGCGTACGCGCGGGGAGCGACCGGCTTGCCGCTCGCATCGAACTGTGGAGCCAGGAACTGCTGCAGGTTCGGCTCGTTCCAGATCGAGTAGAACCCGACGTACGGAAAGCCCGGGAAGCGGCCCGAGTAGCGGGACGCCAGCGCATAGGCGAAGTTGGTCAGATCGGCGGCGCGGGTCGGCGCGACGTTCTTCCCCTTCCCACCGTTGGCCCACGGCGGTGTCCCCCAGATCGTGAGCAGCAACGAGATCCCGCGCGCCTGCGAGTCGCGGACGAGCTGGTCCAGGTCGTCGAAGTGGTAGCCGGCATCGAACGGGTCGCGCGCGACGGTCGGCCGCTCCGGCGCGATCTGCCACCAGTAGACGTTGGAGCGGATGATCGTGGTGCCGGCGCGCGCGGCGCGATCGAGCATCGCCTGGCGCTCGGTTCCCCAGCGGAACGTCGCGTCGTCCTGGAAGCCCAGCCAGAGCCGCGCGGGCGGCGCGGCCTGTTTCGTTGCCGAGATGGAGCCGCCGGCGCTGCCGGCCGCGATCAGCGAGGCAGCGACCAGCGCTGAACGGACGAGCAGCCGGAGCACGGGCGCCAACCTACCCGGACTCTGTTAAGGCCGTCCAATGCAGATGTTCGCCGTTCGTAAAGTGACGGCCGGCCCTACGAACTGAGCGCGCTTGCCTGCTGGAGGAGCGCCTCCGTCTGGGCGAGCGCGGGGGCTGCCCCGAGCCTGGCGAAGATCTCTTGAGCCTGTCGGAGGACGTCGGTGGCCTCCGTCGGTCGGCCCAGTCCTGCCAGGCAGCGGCCCCGGCCGAGCAGGGCGAACGCTCGCTCGGGAACGACCCCGAACAGCTCCCAGCGCTCTGCAGTCTCGGCGTAGCCCTCGGCGGCTGCCTGGCGGTCGCCGCGGGCCTCTGCAAGAGCGGCCGTGGCCGCGATCAGCGCGTGTGATGCGTACGGGGAGCGGGGCTGGTCGCCGCCGGCGAGACGTTCCGCGAGCTTCCTGTCGCCGATCCCAAGGCGCGCACGCACCAGCGCGGGAAGAACCGCCGCGTAGTACACGGACCGGCGGGCTTCGGGGTTCGCGTCGATCTCGGTGATCAACTCGGCCGCGCGGTCGTCCTGTCCGATTCCGGCGCGCGCGAGGGCGCACGATCCCAGGCCGGCGGCCATGGTCTCGGGGGTGCCTGACCGGGACGTGGTCTCGATCCAGTCGAGCGAGTCGACACTATCCGCAGCCTGTCCCCGAACGGCCAGTATCCGGGCCTGTGCGGCACGAACAACGGAAAAATCGAACGCGGCCTCGCGCGCATAGCGGCCCTCGGCCAGGCCGGCCGCGATCTCGAGCGCCACGTCGAGCTCCCCTGTGTCGATGAGCGCGTCGAGTGTGCTCACCGTAATGCTGTTGACCTGTTCGGCGAGCCCTCTTGCCTGCGCGAAGGCGATCCCTGCGCGCATGATCTCGAGCGCTGCCCCGGGGCCCTCGAACCCCCACAGCTCCATCCCGAGGTTGTTGTAAGCCACGGCCGCCTCGCGTCCTTGGCCGGCCTCGACTGCGAGTGTGATCGCCTCGCGCATGTCCCGCAACCCCGCGGGGTCTCCTAGCTCGCAGCGGGCCATACCACGCGAGCCGAGGGCGCGTGCGGGGCGCTGTAGGCGGAGCTTCTCGGCGAGCGCGAGCGCCCGCTCGGCGTGGCTGACTGCGGCCTCGTTCCTTCCGTCGAGAGCCTCCGTACCGGCCATCGCGGTGAGCGCTCCGACGAGCTCGGGGCCGGGAGGGAGCGGCTCCAGCAGCGCCAGCGCCTGAGCAGGTGGCTCCGCCCAGCGCGGATCGCCGAGCCGGAGGTACATCCTGCTGAGCAGTGCCATGGCGTGGGTCGCGGCCGCGAGGTCGTCTCGCGCACGGAACGCTGCGACCGCCTCCTCTAGGGCGCCCGAGGCCTCGACCAGGCGTCCGGCCTGCTGGGCGGCCTCGCCGAAGCGGGCGAGCGCCTCGGGCCGCCCGGGGTGACCGGGCGGGGTGAGGGCCAGCGCCCGCTCGAAGCTGGTGAGGGCGGCGGCTGTGTCGAGGCCGAGCGCGCGGTCGCCGGCCAGGGAGAGGAAGCGGAGCGCCGGTGCCTTCGAGCTCGGCCGCCCGCTCGGTCTGCCCGGCGGCGCGGGCGAGCTCCAGCGCGGTGGAGTAGTGGTAGGCCAGCACGTCAGCGAGGTCCTCGACCCGGTCGCGGGCCTTCGACTCGATCCAGGCGGCTGCGGCGACGTGGCGGGTCGCGCGTGAGGCCCGCGGCAGCTGGGCGTAGGCGACGTCGCGGGTGAGGACGTGCCAGAAGGCGTACTCGGCCTCGCCCTCGATCGACGAGCGGCGGGCCGGGCGCACGAGCTCCTTGCGCGACAGCTCGCGCAGCGCGTCCGCCACCTCCGTCGGGTCGCGTTCGCCCATCGCGGCGACCGCTCCGGCCCAGAAGACCTTGCCGACGACGGCGGCGTCGGCGAGCAGCGACTTCGAGTCGGGATCCAGCGTGTCCAGGCGGGCCGCGATCAGCGCCTGCACCGAGTCCGGGAACGGCACCTCTGCGCCTTCCTTCAGCTCCCAGCTCGAGCCCCTACGCACCAGCAGGTCCCTGTCCTTCAGCAGCCGCACGAACTCCTCCGCATACAGCGGGTTGCCCTCCGCACGGTCGAGGATCGGCTGCTGCAGCTCGGCCGGGAGCACGGTGCTCTCGAGCAGCGCCGAGACCAGCCGTGCCGTCTCCTCCTTGGAGAGCGGCGCGAGGTTGATCGTGTTGGCGTTGCGCATGCCCGCCGCGTAGCCGGGATGGCGCTCGTACAGCTCGGGGCGGGCGGTGCACGACGAGGAGCAGCGGTACGCCCTCCGCCCGGTCGGCCAGGTGCTCGAGGAAGGCGAGCAGCGCCTCGTCGGCCCAGTGCAGGTCCTCGAACACGAGCACCGTCGGCCGCTCCTCGGCGATCGTGCTCCAGGAATCGCCGCCAGGCCGTGAACAGCTCCTCGCGCTCCGCCGACGAGGACGCCTCGATCCCGAGCAGCGGCAGCAGCCGCTGCCGGAACCACGCCCGCTCGGATCCCTCCGGCAGCACTGCCTCCAGCTTCGCCGAAGCCGACTGTGGCGGGTCCGACTCGAGGATCCCCGCGTGCGCCTTCACGATCTCGCCCAGCGCCCAGAACGTGATCCCCTCCCCGTACGGCAGACAGCGGCCCTGCCGCCACGTGGTCAGCTCGGGCCGGGCATCGATGTAGGCGAACAGCTCGGCCACGATCCGGCTCTTGCCCAGCCCAGGCTCGCCGACCACCGTGACGAGCTGCACCGAGCTCGCTGCGACGGCCTTGTCGAAGATCCCCTTCAGCAGCGCGAGGTCGATCTCCCGCCCGATGAACGGGCTGTCGTGAGCTCGCGTGAGGTCGGTGCCGAAGCCGGGCCCGTGGAGCCTTGGCGTGAAACACCCGCACCGGCTCGGCCTTGCCCTTCAACGTCGCCGGCTCGAGCTCCTCGTAGTCGAACACCGCCGCCGTCGCCTCGTACGTGGCGAGCCCGACCGCGACCCCCATCTCGGGCGCCACCGACTGCAGCCGCGACGCGGTGTTGATCGCGTCCCCGGCAGACCAGCCGCTCCCCCGAGCCTGCGACTGACCCCGAGCGCACCAGCGCCTCACCGGTGTTGATCGCCACCCGCAGCCGCAACGGCGCCCCACCCACCGCCACCAGCTCCTCCGCCGCCTCCACGATCCGCAGAGCCGCACGCACCGCCCGCTCCGGGTCGTCCTCGTGCGCCGTCGGCACCCCGAAGACGCCGACCACAGCGTCGCCGATGAACTTCTCGACGACGCCGCCGTGGCCCTCGATCTGCGCCCGCGCCATGGCCGAGTAGGCGGTGAGCACCCGATCCACGTCCTCCGGATCCGCGGACTCCGAACTGGCCGTGAACCCGACCAGGTCACAGAACAACGCCGTCACGACCTTCCGCTCCTCAGCCCCGCGACGGCGGGGCTCGACCTCACTCAGGGGCGCTCCGCAGAACGGGCAGAACGGGAACTCGCCGGGGAGCTCCTTCCCACAAGCCGGGCAGACGGCCACAGCCCGAGCCTAAACCCCGCCGATCCGGATGGACAGAATCGCCGCCCCCGCGTCGCCGCCCGTCACGCCGCCAGCTCGACGAACCGGCACAGCGCGTTGGCGAGGCGCATCTGGTCGATCGTGCGGCAGTTCACCTCGAGCAGGCGCGGGCTCGCCACCAGGTACGCGAGGCACTGGGCGCGCGAGATCGCCACGTTGAGCCGGTTGCGCGAGAGCAGGAACTCGAGCCCGCGCGGCACGTCGTCCCCGCTCGAGCTCGCCAGCGAGTAGAGGACGATCGTCGCCTCCTGCCCCTGGAACTTGTCGACCGTGCCCACGCGCACAGCTCCGGGCAGCCGCTCGCGCAGGAGGTTCACCTGGGCGTTGTACGGCGCGACGACCATCACGTCTGCCGCGGCCACGCCCGCCGCCAGCAGCCGTGCGATCTGCGCCTCGACCGCCGCGGCCTCCTCCGCCGACTCCTGCGTGCGCCCCTCGTGCTCGACCGGGACGAACCGCAGGCCGGTCCCGAGCGGCGTCCCCCGTGCCTCCGTGCGCGGGTCGTGGCGCAGCCGCCCCTCGTAGAACTCCTCCGAGATGTAGCCGCAGACGTCCGGGTGCAGACGGAAGGTGCGCTCGAGGAACACCCCGCGATCCTCGGGGATCGTCGCGTGCCCGCCGAGCAGGTGCGCGAGCACGGAGGCGCCGGCCCCGTCCGGGTGCGAGCCCTGCAAGACCTGCGCGAGCTGGAGCGGGTCGCCGACGAGCACGACGTTGCGCGCCGCCGTCCCCATGGCGAGTGCGTCCGCGAGCGAGACCTGGCCCGCCTCGTCGATGAAGAGGTAGTCGAGCGCGCAATCGAGCTCGCCGCGGGCGAAGAGCCAGGCCGTCCCGCCGAGGAGCGGCGCATCGCCGCAGGCGGCGGAGTCGGTGACGTTCTCGATCTGCCGGCCGCCGTAGAACGACTCCGGGTTGCCGGCCGTCGCCTTCTTGACGCCGTGCACGACGATCCCGGCCGCCTCGACCTCCTCGAGCAGCTTGTGGATCGCCTTGTGGCTCGTCGAGGCGACCCCGACGCGGTTTCCCGCGGCGAGCAGGCGAGCGATCAGGCGGCCGGACATCCACGTCTTGCCCGAGCCGGGCGGCCCCTGGATCACGAGGTGGCCCCCGTCGAGCGAGAGGAGGAGCGCCTCCAGCTCGTCGAGGTCGTTCGTCTGCACGCCCCGGTCGAACGGCTCTCGGCGCAGCACCGACTCGAGCGCCGGGTAGCGGCGGTCGCCTGCGAGCAGCGAGCGGCCGAGGCGCTCGAGCGCGGCCTCCTGCGCATCGGTCCGGTACGGGTCACCGGGGATGAGAGCCGCGGGCAGCGGCACCTCCTCGAGGCTCGGCCCGCGCCGCAACTCCACCACGCGCTCCTCGCGGTCGAGCGTGACGATCTCGCCCGCGTGCTTCCGGGTGGCCGGATCGAAGGGCGTTTCACCGACCCGCAGCTTGTGCTCCTGTGGCGGGTACTCGAAGACGTGGACGATCGAGCGGGCGACCGGTTCGCGGTCGCCGGTCGGAGTGAGCCCGCCGATCGAGTCGGCGTCATCGACCAGTTCGTCCGGAGCCATCTCGACCCGGTCGAAGAACGCCCACCAGACAGGCTTGCGCTCGCGGTCGTGATAGTCGAGGAGCTGCGCCGCGAGCTCCTCGCGCGCCGCGAGCAGGTCTGCCCGCAGCGCGGCGCGCTCCCGCTTGTCGGGTGGCGTCTCCTTCGGCTGGACCGGCTCGGGCGGCGGAATCGGGCCGGCTTCCTCGCGCAGATCGAGCAGCCAGTCGCGCAGCAGCCGGGTCGCGACACAGTCCTCCTCGTTGTAGAGGGCGATTCCGTCGAGGATCGCCGGGTCGCGGGTCTGGATGTACTGCTCGTGCTCGACGATCGACGTGCCGCCGTCCCGGATCTCCGCCGTCCGCTCGAAGGGCAGGAAGGCCTCCAGCTCCTTGAGCCCGTAGCCCGGCACCGAAGCGACGAGCCCGCCGCGCACGACCTTGTAGAGGTCGACGAGGATGCCGCGGCGCAACAGGTCGTCCACGGCTGCCTCGCGCGTGCCGTAGCGGCCCATCAGCCGGCGAAGGGCGGCGACCTCGTACGGCGCGTAGTGGTAGACGTGCAGGTCGCGGGTACTCGCGCAGGCGGGCGTGGACACGGTCGACGAACGTCTCGAGCGCCTCCTGCTCGCCGGCGTGGTCGTGGGCCCAGAGCGGGTCGAAGCGTCCGTCCACGTCGACCACGCCCCACAGGTACTCGAGGCTCCCCTGCTCGTCCCAGAACGGGTTGCCCTCGATGTCGAAGAAGAGGTCGCCCGGCGACGGGTCGGGCAGCAGCGCGAAGCCCGAGTCGGGATAGGGCGGAAGGAGCCGGTAGGCGAGCGTCCCCGACTCGCGACGCTCGAGCTGGAGCCGCGCCTGCAGATGGGCCCTGGCAAAGCGCTCTGCGCTGAGGCCGGCGGGCTCGGAGGCGTGGGCGAGGCCGGTCAGCGTCGTGATCCCTGCCGGCTCGAGCCTCGCCATCTCGCGGCGGCCGACGTGTGCGACGCGGCAGAGGCTGTCGGTCTCGTCCCACCAGGCGTCGCAGAGCGGCAGGAAGTCGCAGATCCCGCAGTGGTCGCAGGGGAGGGGTCGCGTCTCGCGGCCGGCGGCCACGAACTCCTCGAGCCGCGCGTGCACGCGGCGCGCGTAGGCGGCGAACTGCTCCGGGCGAAAGCTCTGCCGCTCGCCGGAGCCGAGCAGAACATGGATCCAAGCGGGTGCTGTTCCTTGGATCGCGGCGAGCCGCTCGCTGTAGAAGCAGAGCTGGAGGATGTAGGCAGGCTTCGCGCTGCGCGCGAGCTTGGTGTCGACCGCCTCGTAGGTGCGGCCGTCCTGCCGCTCGAGAAAGTCGGCCTGTCCCCGCCAGCGGTCGTCCATGAGAACGCCCTGGTAGACGATGTCGACAGCGGCCCGGATCGCGTCCTCGGTCTCGCGAGCCGCGCGCTCCCAGTCGAAGTCGGGTTCGAGCGAGACCTCCACGACGCGCTTACCCTCGGCGCGAAGCCGGGCGAGGTAGGCCGCCTCGTGCTCGCGCCCCTTGCGAAAGACGAGCTCGGCCTGCTCGTTCACGAGCGGAGGCCTGGCAAGTTCGTTGCGTGCGACCTGCAGCGAGAGCGTGGTCATGTGCTCGCAGGCGAGATAAGCGGTGACGTCGGAGGGCGAGAGCAGCAGGTGGCCGTCTTGGAACTGCACCGGCTCAGTATCTGCCCGCCGTCGGCGGGGCTGTGACCGGTTGCCCGGCGCCCGCGCCCGTCGGTCGGTGACCGACCCGTCAGCAGGGTCAGTCAGGAACGAGCGCTGCCGTCGGTTTCGGCTGCAGTGGGGCGACCGTGTCCGCGACGGCCGAGTCCACGGGAATAAGAGTAACCGAACATCGTTGGCGCTGTATATCGTGGAAACGCCAAACGATTTCTCTCGGGGGTATCGAATGACTAGCCAAACTGTCGCACCGGCGGCGGATGTCGGGGAGCGTGACCGACGGCGCTGGGTCGTCCTGTCGGTGCTCGTGCTGGCGCAGTTCATGGTCGTGCTGGACGTGGCGATCGTGAATGTCGCACTGCCGACGATCAAGAACGACCTCCACTTCAGCCAGGAGAGCCTGCAGTGGGTGATCACCGCCTACGCGATTCTCTTCGGCGGGGTGCTCCTGCTGGGCGGGCGGATGGCCGATCTGCTGGGCCGGCGGCGCATGTTCATGCTCGGCATGGCCGTCTTCACGGTCAGCTCGCTGCTGGACGGTCTCGCCTGGTCGGCAGGCTCGCTGATCACCTTCCGCGCGATCCAGGGACTGGGCGCCGCGCTGCTGGCACCGGCTGCCCTCTCGATCCTCACCACCACGTTCCGCGAAGGCCGCGACCGCAACGTGGCGTTGGGAGTCTGGGGCGCAGCCTCCGGTAGCGGAGGCGCGGCCGGCGTGCTCCTGGGCGGCGCCCTTACCAGCGCGCTCAGCTGGTCCTGGATCTTCTTCATCAACGTTCCCGTCGGCCTGCTCGTCCTCGCGCTCAGCCCCGTGCTCCTACGCGAGAGCCGCGCCGAGCTCGATCACCGCCACTTCGACGCCGCCGGCGCAGCATCGATCACCGGTGGCCTGATGCTGCTCGTCTACGCACTGACGCACGCCAGCCAGCACGGCTGGGGCACGACCGAGACGATCGGGCTGCTCGCCGCATCGGCCGCGCTGATCGTCGCCTTCGTCGTGATCGAGTTCCGCTCTCCTGCGCCGCTGCTGCCCATGCGGATCTTCCGCCTGCGCACGCTGTCGGCGTCGAACATAAACGCGCTTCTGATGGGCGCGGCGATCTTCTCGCAGTTCTTCCTGCTCACCCTCTACATGCAGCAGGTCCTGCACTATTCCGCGCTGAAGACCGGCGTCGCCTACATCGCGCTCACCCTTTCGATCATCGTCTTCTCGGCCGTCTCGCAGGCGCTCGTGACCCGCGTCGGGATCCGGCTCATCCTGTCGCTCGGGATGGCGATGGCCGCCGGCGGCCTGGTGCTCTACGCGCAGTTGCCGGTCCACGGCAGCTACTTCTCCAACCTCTTCCCGGCATTCCTCCTCAGCGGCGTCGGCATGGCGTTCGCGTTCGTGCCGATGTCGATCGGGGCTCTCACCGGGGTGCGGGCGGCGGACGCCGGCGTCGCTTCCGGTTTGCTCAACACCAACCAGCAGATCGGCGGGGCGATCGGCGTCGCGATCGCCACGACCATCGCCACCGCCTACACCAACCACTACGTGCACGGTCACCCGGGCACTCACCCTCTCGACGGCGCTGCCCTCACCTACGGATTCCAGATCACCTTCTACGTCCTCGCAGGCCTCGCCGCCCTCGCCGCCCTCATCAGCGCAGTCATGATCGAGCCGGGCGCTGCGGCATCTACGGCGCCGGCCGAGGGTGAGCTGACGCCCGCATTCGAGGAGGCCGCCTGATGCTGAACGGCACCGGAGTGGCCCGCGGCGCGGTCGATCGGCGCCGGAAGCAGCAGGAGGTCGTCTGAGCCGAGCACGCGGTGAGCGGAGTTCCCTCCCGCATCGAAGACGGACGCCCCGCGCGGCGGCCGCCTCGTCGGGCTTTCCGGTCTTCCCCACTCTCAGGTTTCTCCCAGGTTTCTCTCGCATAATGGGCGAGTGTGAGCGTCGAACCCTCGAAGTGCCGCATCCTCGTGGTCGACGACGAGCGGAACATCGTCGAGCTGATCGCGACAGCTCTGGGCTACGAGGGGTTCGAGGTGCGGACGGCGGCCGACGGGGCGCAGGCGCTCGCGGCGGTGCGCGATTTCGCGCCCGACCTCGTCGTGCTCGACGTGATGCTCCCGGACACCGACGGCTTCGAGCTGCAGGCGCGGATCCGCGGCGACGGGCAGTCGGTGCCGGTGCTGTTCCTGACCGCGCGCGACGCGGTCGAGGACAGGGTCCGTGGTCTGACCCTGGGGGCGGACGACTACATGACCAAGCCGTTCAGCCTCGAGGAGCTGGTCGCCCGCGTGCACGCCGTGCTGCGGCGGACGTCCGGCACGGCTGCCGTCTCGCATCGCCTCTCGTTCTCGGATCTCGAGCTCGACGAGGAGACCAGGGAGGTGCGGCGGGGCGGCGCGTCGGATCGACCTCAGCCCGACCGAGTTCTCGCTGTTGCGCTACCTGCTCCTCAACGCGCGCAAGGTGCTGTCGAAGGCGCAGATCCTCGATCACGTCTGGCAGTACGACTTCGGCGGCGACGGCCGGATCGTGGAGACCTACATCAGCTACCTGCGCAAGAAGGTCGACGCCGACGGGCCGCCGTTGATCCACACCCTGCGCGGGGTCGGCTACACGCTGCGACTGCCGGAGTAGAGGCGATGTCGATTCGCTCGCGCGTCACGATCGCGACGGTGGTGCTCGCCGCCCTGGCCGTCGGCACCGTCGACGTGACGACGTTCCTGCTCCTGCGGCGCGACATGCAGCGCGCGTGCGGACGCGAGCGTCCGGAACGTCGCGCAGACAGCGGTCGCGGCGCTGAGGAGCGGCGAGCGCGTTGAGTCTCGCCACCTTCGCGGGCGCGGACCGGCCGGTGCTCGTCGAGGTTCGCAACGCGCAGGGAAAGGTGATCGCGCGGCTCGGCACGTCGGAGGCAGCCGACGTCCGGCTGCCGCCGGGCCTGCTCGCGCATCTGGGGCGCTCGCAGGAGATCGGTGCTCCCGGACAGCGACCGGCCGGCCTTCCGGGTGATCGCCGTCCCCGCGGCCGGCGGGCACCGTGATCGCGGCAATCTCGCTCAAGAGCGAGGTCAGCACGCTCGCTCAGCTCGTTCGCTTCAGCCTCATCGTGGGGGCGGTCGTGCTGGCGATCCTGGCGATCGTGGCGGCGGTCGTGCTCACCCGCAGCCTGCGCCCGCTGCGGCGGATCGCGACGACGGCAGACGCGATCGTCGCCGGGCGACCTCACGGCGCGCGTGCCGGAGGCGTCGAAGCCGAAGCGAGATCGGGCGCGTCGCGACGGCGCTGAACCGGATGCTCGACGAGAACGAGGCCGCCTTCGCGCAGCGCGACGCGACCGAGAACAAGCTGCGCCAGTTCCTCGCCGACGCGTCGCACGAGCTGCGCACGCCGCTGACGTCGATCCGCGGGTACGCGGAGCTCTTCCGCCGCGGCGCGAGCCAGCGCCCCGAGGACCTCGCCAAGGCGATGCGCGCGATCGAGGACGAGGCCGCGCGCATGGGCATGCTCGTCGAGGACCTGCTCCTCGTCGCCCGCCTCGACGACGGGCGTCCGCTCGAGCGCAAGACCGGTCGCTCTGGACGACCTGGCCGAGGCCGCGGTCGACTCCGCCCGCGCCGTCGAGCCCGACCGCAACCTCTCGTTCGAGTTCGCCGAGCGCCCGCTCGTCGTCTCGGGCGACAGGGACACGGCTGCGACAGGCGCTCGACAACCTGCTCGCAAACGTCCGGGAGCACACCCCGCGCCGGCGCTCCGGCCCATCTCTCCCTGACGCACGGTCGACAACCAGGTCGTCCTGACCGTCGAGGACACCGGGCCGGGCGTGCCCGAGACCGAGCGCGAACGGATCTTCGACCGCTTCTTCCGCCCCGACACGCAACGCGACCGGCGAGCGAGGCGGCGCCGGCCTGGGTCTCGCGATCGTCCGCTCGATCATCACCGCTCACGGCGGCGAGATCAGCGTCCGGGCGGCGCGCCCGCACGGCTCGATCTTCGAGATCCGCCTCCCGCGCAGCCCGGACTCTCGGGGAACTCCCAGCTAGAGCTCGCAGTCCTCCCAGTCACGCCTGCTTCTCTGTGCGTAGACGCAGATCGTGTCCACAGAACAAGGAGGACGAAATGATCCACCAACGGAATCCCACCAGACGCAACGGCAAGACCGCCTCTGCGACCGACCCGAAGCTCGCGGTCGCGCCCCGCGGCGTCACCGGCCTCCAGGGGCCGCTCGAACAGAGCGGCCCGGGGGCGCCGTCCCACCGGCCGCCCAGGGCGGCACATCCGCCGCCCGCCGCTCCGACGGCGGCGTAGGGGGTTCAGTAGCGCTTCATCTCGCGCAGGCGCTCGTCCGAGATGCCGAAGTAGTGGGCGATCTCGTGGAGGACGACGTGGAACGTACGCTCGTAGAGCAGTGCCCGGTCGTGGCCGTACGCGCGCACGAGCGACCCGCCGAAGATCGTGATCCGGTCGGGAAGCACGACCGGATACCCGCGCCGGCGGGTCAACGGCACGCCCTCGTAAAGGCCCAGCACAGCTGGCCCTTCCGGGGCCTCGTCGGCGATCACGACCGCGACGTTGTCGATCCGGCTCGCGATCTCGTCGGGAAGCGTGTCGAGCGCCGCGCGGACCGCCTCGGCGACGACCTCGTCCAGCTCCGGCTCGTCGCTCACCGGCCCGCCCGGCGGGACACGGCGCGATCGACGGCCGCGTTGCGCATCGCGCGGTCAGGTTGCCATGTTCCGGCAGTCGCTGCCGACTCTCGGGGAATTCCCAGGTAGCGCTAGGGCTCGTCCCAGTGCTCCGCTGGTTCTCTGTGGGTGGGCGCAAATCGCGTCGCCAGAGACGAAAAGGAGAACCTGATGATCGAGGTACGGAATCTCACCAAGCGCTACGGCGAGACGACGGCCGTCAGCGACCTGACGTTCACGGTCAAGCCGGGCGTCGTCACCGGCTTCCTCGGGCCCAACGGCTCGGGGAAGTCGACGACGATGCGGCTCATCGTCGGGCCTCGACGCCCCGTCCGGCGGCGACGTCACCGTCAACGGCAGGCACTACGCGGAGCACGCCGCTCCGCTGCACGAGGTCGGCACGCTGCTCGAGGCGCGCTCGACCCACACCGGCCGTTCGGCCTACAACCACCTGCTCGCACAGGCGCAGACGAACGGGATCCCCCGCCGCCGCGTCGACGAGCTGGTCGAGCTCGTCGGGCTCGAGCCGGTCGCCGGCAAGCGCGCCGGCCAGTTCTCGCTCGGGCATGGGCCAGCGCCTCGGGATCGCGTCGGCGCTGCTGGGCGATCCGGCGGTCGTGATGCTCGACGAGCCGGTCAACGGGCTCGACCCGGACGGGATCCGCTGGATCCGCGACCTGCTGAAGGGCCTGGCCGCCGAGGGGCGCACAGTGTTCCTCTCGTCCCACCTGATGAGCCGAGATGGCGCTCACCGCCGACCACCTGATCGTGATCGGCCGTGGGCGCCTGATCGCCGACATCGGCGTCGAGGAGTTCGTCCGGCGGCACTCGCGCCACGTCGTGCGTGTCCGCTCGCCGCAGGCGGCGCGCCTCGCCGAGCAGGTCGCCTCGCCGTTCGTGTCGGTCGAGGCGCTCGGCCGCGGGCTGATCGAGATCGAAGGTCTGACCGCCGAGCAGATCGGCCAGGAGGCCGCTCTTCAACGGCATCGTCCTCTACGAGCTCACGCCCGCAGACCGCATCGCTCGAGGAGGCGTTCATGACCCTGACCCACGACGACGTCGAGTACCACGCGAACGACCCCCTCACGGCCGAGCTGGAAGTAGCGGTCGCGGCATGAGCGCCATCACCGCACCCGTAACCATCGCGCGTCCGGCGCAACCCCTCGGGGTCACGCAGGCACGCGTCGCGCTGTCGGAGTGGACGAAGCTGCGCACGCTGCGCTCGACCCGCTACGCACTGCTCGCCGGCTTCGCGATGACGATCGTGTTCGCCGTGCTCCCCGCGGTCGTCAACGCCAGCCGCTGGCACACGATGAGCACCGCCGAGAAGCTGGCCTTCCACCCGCTCGAGACGAGCCTGATCGGCGTCAGCCTCGCCCAGCTCGCGATCGGCGTGCTCGGCGTCCTGATCATCACCGGCGAGTACTCGACCGGCATGATCCGCTCCACCTTCATCGCCGTCCCGCAGCGGCTGCCGGTGCTCTGGGCCAAGGCCGGTGTCTTCGGCGCCGTCACCCTCGCGCTCGCCGTCCCGGCGACCCTGATCGCGTTCTTCGCCGCGCAGGCGATCCTCACGGGGCACAGCGTGAACGGTCACGACATCGCGCTCTCGATCTCCGACCCGGGCGTCGCCCGCGTGGTCGTCGGCGGCGCGCTCTACCTGACCCTGGTCGGGCTGTTCGGCCTCGGCCTCGGCGCGATCATCCGCAACACCGCCGGCGGCATCTCCGCCCTCGTCGGCGTGCTCTTTGTCCTCCCGCCGCTGATGAACGTGCTCCCCTCGACCTGGAACAACGCGATCTCGCCCTACCTGCCGAGCAACGCCGGCCGCGCGATCATGAACGCTCACCCCGCACGCCGGCACCCTCTCCCCGTGGACGGGCCTCGCCCTCTTCGCCGGCTACATCGCCGCCACGATCGCCGTCGCCGGCGTGCTCCTGCGCCACCGTGACGTCTGAACCCCGATGCCACGCACCCTCGAAAACCCGACGCGCCGCCCACCAGCCGGCAACACACGCCCACCACCCTGCCCAGATCAACGACCTGCTCCGAGAGATCGCCGGCCTCGTTCGCGCCCGCAACATCCTCCAACAGCGCGACGCGAACGAGGCCGAACTCGCAGACACCGGCACCAGATCGACCGGCTCCAGTGGCGGCTCGCATGGATCGTGCGAGCCGGCCAGACCCTCCAACAGGCCGCCTGAGACAAGCGGCTCCAGAAAAACGAAAGGAACGACGATGCCCGCCGACCAGCACAAGATCGAGGAACTGCTGCTCCACCTCCGAGGACTGGTATTCGTTCGCGCGATCCTCGAGCAGCGCGACGCAACCGAAGCCGAACTCCAGCGACACGACTCCGAGATCACCCGGGTACGCGCGCGGATCTCCAGAGAACGCCGCCGCTCGTGGACGACCGACTACCAAGCCGCCTGCTAGAAGCCGGCCGCCGCAGCGGGCCGTGCCGAATCGGTGACGACACGAACGACGCGCGGCAAACGACAACGACGACGATGGAGGGAACTTGGCGTTGAGCGAACCGCGATGTCGCGGTGGCGGGCGCCTCTTTGAGCGTTGGCTGATTCGGACTCTTGGCGATGGCCCAGGGTCACGGCAGGTGAGTGGCGTGAAGTTCCGGGAGCTTGTTCGGTTGCTCGAAGACGATGGATGGCGGTTGGCAGCGTAACGCGGCAGCCATCGGCAGTACGAGCATCCGTCCAAGTCGGGGGAGGTGACCGTGGCCGGGAGGCCCGGCGCGGACGTGCCGAAAGGGACGGCAGCGAATATCCTGCGACAAGCAGGACTACGGAGGCCAAACCAATGAGCGAGTACCTGGTCGTGATCGAGCGCGAAGGCGAGTCGTGGGGCGCCTACTGCCCGGATGTCCCGGGGGTGGGTGTCGTCGGCGATCACGCGACGAGGTGGAGCGGCTCATCCGCGAGGCGATCGCGTTCCACCTCGAGGGCTTGCGTGAGGCGGGCGAGCCGATCCCGCAGCCGACGACGGTCGGAACGACGCGCGTCGACGTTCCAGCCGCCTGACGAGACACGGTCGACGCAGCCAGCGTCTACCGAGGTTCGCATAACGCCAAGTACGCCCTCGTATCAGCAAAAACCGCTGCACAGGGGGAGAACGCGGATGGAGCGTACCGGGATCGAACCGGTGACCTCCGGCTTGCAAAGCCGGCGCTCTCCCAGCTGAGCTAACGCCCCGCGCGGGGCGCGATTCTAGATGGCAAGGCCGGCGGCGAGGTGATCGCCGCCGGCCCGGTGCTCGGGACCTACGCCGCTCTCATCAGGCGCTCTTCGGTGCGGGCGCGCTTGATGATGCGTTCGCGCTCTCCGAACCGGATGTACGCCCGTACGGCGCGGTGCTCGTCCCACAGCTCCTTCAACCTGTCGTCGAGTCGCTTCAGCTCTGCGGAGACGGCTGGATCGTGCCCTCGGGAGAGGGACTGCCACAGCTCTCCCCGTAGCTCGCTGACGCGCTCGATCTCCTGCTTGATCTGATCAATCTGCGTCATACCTGACGAAACGCCTCGTCCGCGGCTCGAATTCCTACTTCCGCGGGCCGAGGAAGAAGAGCACGATCACGACGGCGCCGACCACTGCCGAGGCGAGCGCAACCGCCTGCAGAAAGCCGGTCACGCGTAGCCGAGGTCGTCGAGGCGGTCCTCGTCGATCCCGAAGTAATGAGCGAGCTCGTGGAGTACGGTGACGCGGATCTCGTGCTCCAGCTCGTCCGGGTCCGGGAACGACTCCTCGAGCGGCAGCCGGTAGATCGTGACCTTCGCCGGCAGCCACTCCTCCTCTTCGAAGAGTCCGAGCAGGTCCGGGTCGTCGGGGTTCTCGTCCTCGACGACGACCGCGACGTTGCGCAGCCCGCGGGCGAGGTCCGGCGGCAGGGCGTCGAGCGCGCGGCGGACATGCTCCTCGAAGGTCGTCATCGTCAGTAGGCCGGGCTCAGCGGCTTGCGGATCGTGAGCGCCCGCACGGTCAGCATGCCGAATGCGAAACCGCCGACGTGGGCGAAGAATGCGACGCCTCCGCCCGCTTGCGGATGGGTCACGGCAACGCCGCCCCGCCAGAGCTGGAACGCGAACCAGATCCACAGGAAGACGACCGCACGGATCTCCAGGAAGAAGAAGACGACGAGCGTCAGCACGCGCGCCCGGGGAAGCAGTACGAGATACGCGCCGAGCACGCCCGCGATCGCGCCGCTGGCTCCAACATTCGGGATGCTCGCCGCCGGTGCGCCTCCGAAGGCGAAGGTCACGGCCGACTGCGCTGCGGCCGCGGTGATACCGGCCGCCACGTAGAACAGAGCGAAGCGGACGTGGCCCATCGCGTCCTCGACGTTGTTGCCGAATATCCAGAGAAACAGCATGTTGCCCGCGATGTGCAGCCAGCCCGCGTGCAAGAAGAGCGCCGTGAAGAAGCCTTCGTCCCAGCCGACGTGTCTCACCTCGCTGGCGGGAGCCACGCACGGCCCCCACACCGAGCAGGGGTAGTAGCCGTACCGGAACACCTCTCGGGTTACACCGGTTCGCCACTCCCACAGCCAGGCTGCAGTGTTCGCGGCGATCAGCCCGATCGTGACGAACGGGAACGTCCGCGTCGGGACGTTGTCCCTGAGCGGGAGCATCTACGGAACGACGAGCGCCAGCAGCGCCTTCTGCGCGTGCAGGCGATTCTCGGCCTGGTCCCAGGCGGCGGAACGGGGGCCGTGGAGGATCGCCTCGGTGACCTCCTCGCCGTAGTGGGCCGGGAGGCAGTGCAGCACGATCGCCCGCTCGGACGCGAGCCCGAGCGCCTCGTCGTCGATCGCATAGCCGGCGAGGTCGCGCCGGCGCGCGCTCGCGCTCGTCCTCCTGGCCCATGCTCGTCCAGACGTCGGTGTAGAGCACATCCGCGCCCTCGGCTGCGGCGCGGGCGTCGCGTGTCAGCTCGACGGAGCCGGCGCCCTGCGCGGGCCAGCTGTACGGCGCGCTCGTGGGGCTCATACCCCGGGGGTGTCGCCGCGACGAATTCGGCCCCGAGACGCGCGCACGCGACCATCAGCGAGTTGCACACGTTGTTGCCGTCGCCGAGGTACGCGACGCGCACGCCCTCGAGCCCGCCGAGATGCTCGCGGATCGTCATTACGTCGGCGAGCGCCTGGCACGGGTGCGCACTGTCGGTGAGGCCGTTGATCACCGGGATCGAGGCATGCTCCGCGAGTTCGTCGACGTCGTCCTGGGAGAACGTGCGGATCATGAGCGCGTCGAGGTAGCGCGAGAGCACGAGCGCGGTGTCGCGGATCGTCTCGCCGCGGCCGAGCTGAAGCTCGCTGCTCGAGAGGTTCAGCGCCATGCCGCCGAGCTGCCAGATCCCGACCTCGAACGACACGCGCGTCCGCGTCGACGGCTTGTTGAAGATCATCCCCAGCGTGCGGCCCGGGAGCAGCCGCTGCTCGTCGTGCTGCTCGTGGGCGAACTTGAGCTCGTCCGCGAGGTCCAGCGCCCGGGTGAGCTCCCCGGCGCTCCAGTCGGCGACTCGCGTGAAGCTCCGTCCCTTGAGCCTTTGGTCGAGCTCGATCATGGGCGGATGGTACTGTGTCGAATGCCTTGACAGTAAGAGGCTAAGGTTTTATTCTGACGAAGCAAGCAAGCTTCTGAACGGGAAAGCGTGGAGGGCGGCGTCGGGGCCGCCCTCTTCGTCTTGTACGGCCTGCGGCTCGACTTCGCACAGACTCCGCTTGGGCGAGGAACGCCACCTGCCCTGCGTCCTGGGGCAACGCCTCGTCGGCTACTGGACGACTTCGCGCACGCGCTCGGCCACCGCCGCCATCTGCAGCTCGGCGCCGGTCACGTCCGCGAGCAGCTCGTCCGCAGTCGGGCGCTGGCCCAGCGACCACAGCTCGCGCAGCAGCGAGCCCGCGTCACGCCGGGCGAACCAGTCGTTGCCGAACTTCTCGCGCAGAAAGTCACGGAGCTGCGCTTCGAAAGCCCATGAACGCAGGTACTCGGTGACGTAGAAGCCTCCGTCTATGTCGCCGAGGTAGTCGGTCGGGCTCGGCTCGATCTTCAGCGCGTCGGCCAGCAGCTCGACGTAGCGCGGGCGGAGCTTCGTGACGTCGTCGGCCGCGTGGAACTCGAGCTCGTAGAGCAGCTTTGCGCAGTAGCGCCGCACGAAGTAGAGGAGCCCGATCGCCCCTTCGACCGCGTAGTCGTGCGGCCGCGGCATGTCCAGCCGGCGCGAGAGCCACGCCGGCTCGCCGGTCAGGTGCTCGAGCAGCATCGCCCAGCCCTCGGTGACGGCGTTGTCGCCGAGGCGCCGGTCCTCCATCGGCAGATCGCGCGACGTATGGGCGAAGTGCTCTGTATGTCCGGCCTCGTGGAACAGCGCGCGCCAGTCGTCGGCGCCGCCGATCGGCTGGATGACGAGCATGACGCGGTCGGGAATCTCGATTCCCGCGCAGAACGCGCGTGGACTCTTCTTCTCGCGCTGCTCGATGTCGAGGTGGACGTTCGACTGCGAGCGCAGGTCGATCCCGAGGTCGCTGAGCGTTCCCTCGAGAGCGGGCAGCATGCGGTCGGCCTTGAACGCGGAATCCCACTCGGGCGCACGGAAGAAGCGGGCCACGTCCCAGCGCCGCGCCTCGGCGAGCGAGACGCCGACGTGGGCGCGGAAGAGGCGGTCGGCGGACTGCTCGTACAGACGCTCGGTCGACTCCAGAAACTCGCGGCATTGCTCCGCGAGGTCGTCGAGCCGGAAGCCGAACTTCTCGTAGAGCTCGCGGTAGGTCGCCGCGCCGAGCTCCGGGATCGCCTGCTGCGAGACCTGGACGGCCTCGAGGTGAACCGGGTTCAGGTGCTCGTCGCCGAGGTCGGCGCGGAGCTGCTCGAGCCGCTCGCGCCGGGCGCGATCGGGCTCGTTCGCCATGGCGACCCGCAGCATCCGGAACGGAATCGTCTCGCCGTCGAGGGTCGCTTCGAGCTCGGCCTCGAGCTCGGCGATGCGCTCTTCGTGGTCGCGCGTCAGGTCGCCGAGGTAGCCCTCGCAGGCGAAGCGCCAGAGCTGACGTGCGCCACGACTCTGGGGCGCGGCCGCGCCGAGCGACTGCGCCCGCTCGAGCCGCGTGAGATCGGCGTGCCGCTCGTAGATCGGCCCGAGCTCCAGCGTGTCTTTCAGCCCTGCGAAATGGAGGTAGCACTCCTCGTCGAGCTCGGCGATGAAGCGGTCGGCGCCGTCCCTGTAAGCGTCGAGCTCGCGGGCAGTGGGTGGGGCGGGCGGCACGGTCTCGTAGACTAGCGTTGTGCGCGAGCTCCACCTCAGCACCGAGCGCCGGACGCAGCTGATCGACATCACCGCCCTCGTGCGGGGGGCTCGTCGACGGCGGCAACGGCGCTTCGGCAGCGCTGGTCTACGTGCCCCACACCACCGCGGGCGTCACGATCAACGAGTACCTCGATCCCCATCTGACCAGCGATCTCGAGGCGGCCATGCAGAAGATCGTCAACGACGAGTGGCGCTGGCGTCACGACGACGCCGACGGCCCGAACGCTCCGTCGCACGTGCGCGCGTCGCTGATCGAGCCCCGAGGTGCTGGTCCCGCTCCGCGCGGGCGAACTGGGTCTCGGCACGTACCAGGGCATCTTCTTCTGCGAGTTCGACGGGCCTCGCGAGCGCAAGGTGTACGTCACGACGCTGCACTAGCCTGGCTCAAACCGACTAGTCCACACGTGGCGCGAGAGCGCGTCCCGCGGCCGTGTCCGCATCCGGCCAACAGCGCAGCTCACAACGGCGCTCAGGGCGCCGACGCGTGTCCCGACGGGCCATGCCCCGGGGTCTGACCCCGATCCACAGGCGTCCACAGCGAAACCCGGGCCCGGGAGACACGGCGGCTTCGGACGTCCGCAGCTAGGCTCGACCCGTGGCCGCCCCGGTGACCCGCGACCAGGAGCTCGACCTGCGCATCGACTCGCTCGCCTTCGGCGGGAACGGCGTCGCGCGCCTCGACGGCTTCGTCCTCTTCGTCCGACGTGGCCTTCCCGGCGACCTCGTGCGCGCGCGCGTCACGAACGTGAAGCGCAACCACGCCGAGGCGCTCGCGATCGAGGTGCTGGAGCCCGGCGCCGAGCGCGTCGAGGCGCCGTGCGGGCACTTCGGCGAGTGCGGCGGCTGCCGCTTCCAGGATCTCGCCTACGAGGCCCAGGTCGCCGCCGAAGGAACAGCAGGTGCGCGACTGCGCTGACGCGGCTCGGCGGCCTAGCCGATCCGCCGCTGGAGCCGATCGTGCCCGCGGAGGAGATCTTCGGCTACCGCAACAAGCTCGAGTACTCGTTCACGTCGACCGCCGACGGCCCCGCGCTCGGCTTCCACCGCGCGGGGCGCTGGGACGAGGTGCTCGACATCCGCCGCTGCTGGCTCACGAGCGACGTCGGCAACGCGATCCGCGACGCCGTCCGCGAGTGGGCGCGCGAGGAGCTGCTCGACGCCTACGACCAGAAGGAGCACCGCGGGTTCCTTCGCCACCTCGTCGTCCGCGAGGGCCGGAACACGAAGCAGGTGCTCGTGCAGCTCGTGACGGCGCCCGGCCGCTTCGACACGGGCGCATTCGTCGACGCGCTCAGACGCTTCCCGGAGGTGCGCTCGATCCATCACGCCGTCAACGACCGGCCGGCCGAGGTGACGAACCTCCCGACCGACCTGCTCTGGGGCGAGGAGGCGATCGAGGAGCAGCTCCTCGGCCTGACCTTCCGTGTCCGCCCGAACGCGTTCCTGCAGACGAACACGCGCATGGCCGAGCGGCTCGTACGAGCTCGCCATCGAGTACGCGGGCCTGACCGGCGACGAGACCGTCTACGACCTCTACTCCGGGATCGGCACGATCGGGCTCTGCATGGCGCGCGACGCGCTGACGGTGTGGGGCGTCGAGGCCTCCGAGGAGGCGGTCGCGTGCGCATTCGAGAACGCCGACCTGAACGGGATCGCCAACGCGGCGCTTCTTCGCCGGCGAGGTGGGCGCATCGCTGGAGGAGCTGCACGACCGCTCGGGCGACCCCGACGTGGCCGTCGTCGACCCGCCCCGCGCAGGCCTGTCCGGCAAGGCCGTGCGCCGGCCTGGCGCGGCTCCAGCCGAGGCGGATCGTCTACGTCTCGTGCAACCCGACCACGCTCGCCGCCAACGTGAAGGAGCTGACCGGCGAGTGGGGCTACCGACTCGTCCGCGCCCGGCCGGTGGACATGTTCCCGCACACGCCGCACGTCGAGACGGTCGCGCTGCTCGAGCGCGACGGGTAGCGCTCAGGAATCCGGCGCCGGACGTCTGCGGCCTGCCTCGCCGGCCCGGCCCGAGCTCCTGCCAGAGCAGGTCGCAGTTCGCGAGGAGAAACCCGGTCGAGAGGAACGGCAGTGCGGGCAGCCCGCTGAGGTCGAATGCGACCGCGAGCGCGAGTGTCGCCCCCAGCGAGAGCACGAGCAGGAGCCAGGTCAGCCGCACGCGCAGGCCGAAGCGGGCGGCCGCGCCGAGGTAGAGCGTGAAGAACAGCAGGTCGGGCAGCCCGAGGTTCGCGCTGAAGTGCTCGCCCGGGACCGGGAACGCGAACGAGAGCAGCGAGAACGTCGGCCCGTGGTGCTTGACGATCTGGCTCGTCGGCCCCCGCCAGACCGAGTACGCGTCGACCCACGGGACGATCAGCGAGACGAGCACCACCCAGCCGATCGTCTCGAAGTAGGTCAGGAACCAGAAGCCGATCGCCGTCATCGCGCCGAGCTTGGAGAAGTCCGAGAGGGCGTCGAGGTGCGCCTCGTGGAACACGAGCGCGAGCACGAGGAGCGAGAGCCCGATGGGCAGGAGCCCGCGGTGGAGCCGGTAGGGGAGTGCGAAGTAGACGAGTGCCAGCACGCTGGGCATGAGCACCAGCGCGACGAAGCCGACGTCCCACCAGAGCGAGGCGTTCCACAGCGACGACGAGACGGCGTAGTACGTGCCGAGCCACGCCGCCAGCACGAGGAGGGTCGCGTTGCGGAGGGTCAATACGGAGGCAGCTCTGCCCACCAGGGGCCGAGGAGCTTGAACGCGTTCCAGAAAGCGGTCTTGGCCGGCTGCTCGTCGAGCGACGAGTCGATGTCCGGAACGTAGAGCGCCTGCATCGTCGGCGTGAGCTGCTGGAGCTCGCCGGTGCGCGCCTCGACCGGACGTGCCAGCGGGAACTCGAGCCCGTTGAGGAAGACGACCGCCTCCTCGCCCATGACGACGACGAGCTTCGGCTGGACGATGTGCAGCTCGCGGATCAGCCACGGCCGCGCCTCGTCGTCGTCCTGTGGCGCGAACTTGAGGCAGTTCGTCCCGTAGACGGCCATCGGGTCGACGTGCAGCCGCTGCAGCGACTTGAGGACCGCCTGTCCCGCGCGGCCGTAGAACGCGACGCCCTCCTGCACCTCCGTCGGCTGCGGTCGGTGCTTGAGCAGGAGCACGTCGGCGAGCGGGTGACCGGAGCCGAGCACAGGGACGCGGCCGTCCGCCTGCGCGTCGATCTCACGCCCGAGCTCGTTGATCTCCGCGATGGCCTTTTGCAGGTATTTCTCGTAGATCTCGTCGGTGGGCACAGTGGTCACGGAGGCCCCTACAGGTTGGCGGGCCTCGCCTGATCTCCCTCTCGGAGGACTCGAATCATGAAGGCTCGCGGACGATGCGGCGAGCTGCGGGGCGATCGCGTGACCGACGGGTCAGCGAGCGGCGCGCTTCTCGCCGCCTGCGCGACCCACTTCAGCGACTGCAGGTACATGAGCGACTTGGGCCGCCGGTGCACCTGCGCGGTGCGCAGGCTGAGCAGGAACTCCTCCGGCCCGTCGAACCTGCGCATCCGCAGCACGCCGGTGCCGACGCCCTGCAGGACGTGCGCGTCCGAGCCGGCGCCCATCGTCAGGTCGTACTTGCGCGCGAAGCGCAGCGCCTCGTCGTTGTACGACTCGAAGAGCAGCCGCGCGTTGTAGACCTCGAACACGTCGATGTCGGCCAGGTGGCGGTGCAGCGTCGCCGGATCCGGGATCGCGTGCAGGCGGTCGAACGGGTGGGGGAGGTAGACGAGGCCGCCCTGCTCGCGGATCGCGGCGATCGTGTCCGCGAAGGACATGCCGCGCGGGATCTCCTCGCTCGAGGAAGAGTCCGATCACCTCGCCCTGGCCGTCGGTCTTGACCTCCTCGCCGGGGATGACGATGAGGTCGCTCCCACGTGCCAGCTCGACGGCCTCGAGCGCGCCGCCGAAGACGTTGTGGTCGGTGACCGCGATCGCGCCCAGCTCCTCGGACTCGCGCGTGCTCGACGAGATCGGCGACCTCGATCCCGCAGTCGTGCGACCACGACGTGTGGAGGTGCAGGTCGGCGAGGATCCAGTCGCGGTCCTCGAGCGGCTCCTTGCGCGGGGGCCGGGGCCGGCGGCGCGCGGCGAGCTCGCGGTAGACCTCGTCCAGCTCGCGCGCCGAGCGCCTCGAAGCTCTGCGGCGCCGCCCACGCCCGCGCCTCGGCGGCCTTGCGCGCGCGGACGTCCTCCTGCTCGGCGAGCCGCGCGACGGCGGCGCCGGCGAGCTCCGGCTGGTCGCGCAGGCCCGGCGGCTCGACGAGCGCCGCGCCTGCCGCCGCCGCCTCGAGGCGCGCGCGCGCCAGCCCGTCGATCGCAGGCACGTAGATCGCGGCCTCGGCGAGCAGCGCGGCCCGTCCCGCGCCGGACGCGCGCCGTCCGCACGTGGACGCGTTCGCGCAGCGCCGCGGGGCACCGTCGGCCGGGCGGTGAGCGGCTTCGTCCGCAGCAGCACCAGCTCCCAGTCGGGCAGCTCGTGGAGCACCCGCAGCACCGAGCGCGCCAGCGGCCGCTCGATCGGGCGCCACTCGAGCACGATCAGCTTCCGCTTCTCCGCCGGCCGGAAGAGCTCCGGGTCGACGCCGGGAGTGACGAGCGCGGTAGTCGCCGGGGAAGCGGATCGCGGCCGCCTCGGCGACCTCGGGCGAGGTCGCGAGCAGCGCGTCGACGCGGGCGAGCAGCCGGTCGCGGCGTCCGCGGCCGTGCGGGTAGTTGAGCCGCTCGACCGAGAAGAACGTCGCCACCGAGAGCGCGTGCGAGAAGGTGCAGCGCGAGGTACGAGAGGCTCGGCAGCCCGGGCTCGAAGCCGTGGACGACGTCGTAGCGGCCGCCCTCGAGCGCGAGCCTGAGGTTCGCGCGCACGCCGACCGGGACGCCGATCCGGCTGCGGCGCGAGACGCGGCAGCGCCGGGCCGACGCGCGATCACCTCCGCCGTCCGTCCCGTGCAGCAGCGCCCGCCGGCCGGCGCGCAGGTCGGCCGTCCGCGTCGACGGCGCCAGGACGGTGACGCTGTGCCCGAGCCGGCGCAGCTCCGCCGCCGCGCCGGCGACGTGCTCGTTGACGTCGTGCGGCTGCGACCAGGCGAACGGGGTGACGAGGCAGACGCGCAGGGCCATCGCGGAGGATTGTAGGCGCGGTCGGGCAGGCGCTTCGGTCGGCGGTTGAGAACAGCCGCCGACCGGGTTACGGTGCGCCGACAATTCAGCCGGGGGGCAAGGAGGACACTATGCGGAAGCGGAGCAGGAAAGGCGTATCTCGGGCTCATCTGGATCTTTTTCGCGGGCGTCATCGTGCAGTTCTTCCTGGCCGGCATCGGCGTCTTCTGCGCGAAGAACCCGACCAAGCCGACCGACCATCTGTCGACTCGAGCTCGTTCGACGCGCACGGCGCATTCGGGCACGCTCCTCCAGCTCCTGTCGATCCTGTCTGGTCATCGCCGTCCTTCTCTGGCGGCCGAACGGACAGACCATCGGGCTGACGGTGCTGCTGCTGGCGCTGATGATCCGTCCAGTCGATTCTCGTCCATGCGTCCAAGAGCACGCACTGGCTGCAGGCGTTCCACCCGCTCAACGGCGTGCTCATCCTGGGGCTCTCGTACATGCTCGCCCAGCGCGCGCGAGCGCGCAACGCTGCGGCCCGGAACCGACACCGGCAGCGGCGTAACCGGAACTCGTCGGGGGGCCGCCCGCGGGCGGCCCACCGACCAGGGTTCTACGCCTCGACGGCCGCGGCCTTCGCCGCTTGGCGCGCGCGTTCTGCGCGATGAACTGCTCGACGAGATCGTGGGCCTCGTCGTCGGCAATCTGCTGCGGCGGCGACTTCATCAGATACGAGCTCGGCCCCGTGAGCGCGCCCGCGACGCCGTTGTTCAGCGCGAGCTTCGTGAGCCGCACGGCGTCGATCACGATTCCGGCCGAGTTCGGCGAGTCCCAGACCTCGAGCTTGAGCTCGAGGTTCAGCGGCACGTCGCCGAAGGCCTTGCCCTCCATGCGGATGTATGCCCACTTGCGGTCGGTCAGCCACGGCACGTAGTCGGAGGGGCCGACGTGGACGTTGCCCTTGCCGAGGTCGTAGTCCAGCATCGACGTGACGGCGTTCGTCTTCGAGATCTTCTTCGACTCCAGGCGCTCGCGCTCGAGCATGTTCAGGAAGTCGGAGTTGCCGCCGACGTTGAGCTGCATCGTGCGGTCGAGATGGATGCCGCGCTCTCGGAAGAGGCTCGTGAGCACGCGGTGCGTGATCGTTGCGCCGACCTGCGACTTGATGTCGTCGCCGATGATCGGGACGCCGCGCTCCTCGAAGCGGCGCTGCCAGTAGGCCTCGCGAGCGATGAAGACCGGCATGCAGTTGACCATCGCGCAGCCGGCCTCGAGGATCTGCTCGGTGTACCACTTGGTTGCCATCTCGGAGCCGACCGGGAGGTAGTTGACGACGACGTCGGTCTTCGTGTCCCTGAGGATCCCGACGATGTCGTCCGTCTCGCCCGGCGCCTTCGTCAGCACCTCGGAGAGGTACTTGCCGATCCCGTCGTGGGTCATCCCGCGGGCCACGGTGACGCCTGTCTTCGGCACGTCCGCGAACTTGATCGTGTCGTTCGGGTGCGCCCAGATCGCCTCTGACATGTCCTTGCCGACCTTGTCGACGGTCACGTCGAACGCAGCGGTGAACTCGATATCACGGATGTGATAGCCGCCGAGGTTGACGTGCATGAGCCCGGGGACGAACTCGTCGTCCGGCGCGTCCTTGTAGTACTCGACTCCCTGCAGCAGCGAGTTGGCGCAGTTGCCGAGGCCGATGATGGCGACGCGGACCTTGTCGTCCGCGCGCACCTTGCCGTTCGTTGACATGGCTTCCTTTCGATGCGGGTCGAGGCCCTCGGAGAGGGTCTCGATGATGAGGTCGTTGGTGGTCCGCCGGCGCTCGAGCGCGCGGCGCGCGAGCTTGTCCTTCAGCTCGCGCGGCATGCGCAGCAGCACATCGCCCGCGGGGCGCGGAGCGGCCCCGCGCCGACCGCTGGGCTCGAACGCGACGGCGAAGCGTGCGGCCAGGATGGAGACGGCGACGTCGTTGAGGCTCGCGCCCCGCCGCTCGACCTCCTGCGCCAGCCGGCGCTTGAGGTCGGAGGGCATCCGCACGAGCACGTCGCTGCGCTTACCGGCCACAGCACCTAGGATAGCAATGATGTGCTATCGCTGTGCGCGAAGCTGTGAGCGCACGGAGAGGATGCGCTGCCCGACTGTGATCCAGGCGGTGGCCGTCAGCAGGTAGATCGCCCACTGCAGGAGGCCCCACGGAGCGAGCACGAGCCCGGCGGTGATCACGACGACGCGCTCGGCGCGGCTGCCGATCCCGACGTCGCCCTTCAGCCCGATCGCCTCGGCCTTCGCGCGCGTGTACGAGACGAGGAACGAGCCGATGATGGCCGCGATCGCGCACGCCAGCGCGACCGTGTTCCCCTGCCGCGCGAAGATCAGCCCGATCGCCCCCAGCATCGCGCCCTCGCCGACCCGGTCGGTGGTCGAGTCGAGGAATGCGCCGAACGGCGTCGCCTTGTCGCTCGTACGGGCCAGGGCGCCGTCGAGGATGTCGAGCACGGACCCGATCACGAAGAGCGCGGCGCCGAGCCAGTAGAAGACGATGGGGTTCCGGTACTCGAAGAAGACGAGGACCGACGCCGCCAGGCACAGGCCGACGCCGGTCGTGGTCAGGGTGTTCGGACTCAGACGCGTGTCTGCGAGGGCGCCCATCGAGCGGGCGGCGAGGTCACGCGTGCCCTGCGTGTACCCGTCCTTGACGCGACCGAGGGCTGCGTTCTGCGGCTGCGAACCGCGGGGCCGCGGCGGCCGCCTCGATGCTCGGACCCGGGAGCGTCCGGGACGCGGCTTCGAACTTCTTGACAGCGGCTATGACCCCGTCTGTGCGGGCTCCGGCTCGGGAGCCGACGGCTGCCGCTGGCGGATGATCAGCATCGCGACCAGGGCAACGAGGATCCCGCCGAGCACGTCGAGCCAGAAGTGGTTGCCCGTCGCCATCACCGTGAACCAGACCCAGGCGGGCCAGATCAGCCAGACCGCCTTCGCGACCCGGTTCCGGCAGAGTCCGGCGAGCGTGATCCCGACGATCAACGCGTCGGCGGCGTGCAGGCTCGGCATGGCCGCGTACGGGTTGGCGGCGAACTGGACGAGTCCGCTGCCGTGATTGAGGCCGGAGAGCTGCGCGAGCGAGTCCGCGAAGCCGGCGGCCGGGAACATCCGCGGCGGAGCCGTCGGCATGAGGATGTAGCCGACGAGCCCGATCAGGTTGGCGAGCAGGATCGTGTTGCGGAAGCGGATGAACGACTCGTTCCGCCGCAGGTACACCCAGAAGAGGGCGATCCCGACGACCGTGAACTCCGAGTTCCAGTACGTCCATCCGACCGCCGTCTCGAGCAGGTGCGACTGGTCGGCGATGCGCTGGAAGGTCAGCTCGTAGAGCGCGTTCACGCGGCTCTCGAAGTTGATCACGCGCATCCCGTTCTCGAACGCGAGCGTGGGGTTGCGGTCGGCCACGCCGCGGGCGAGCTGGTAGACGAGCAGGAACCCGAACCAGATCACGACCTGGCGCGCGAGATCCGCCCACCCACGTGGAAGATACCGGCGCCCTACGGCAGCCAGCGCAGTCATGCCCGTCGCACCCGAATCATGCGCATTCGAAGTCTAACGCCCTTTCCGGCTGAGGTCTTCCTCCTGCAGGAAGATCACCCGCCGATCTGGCTCATCGACCGGGTGGCGCGCACGAAGCCGGGCTCGTTGATCCGGTGCTTGAGCTCCTTGTGGTCGACGGCCCGCCGGAGCTCGCGCTCCAGATCGGCGTCACTTGCTCCCGCGCGCAGCGGCGTCTTCAGATCCCATTCGCGCCGCGAGAAGAGGCAGGTCCGGAGCTGGCCGTCGGCGGTCAACCGGATCCGGTCGCAGGACGAGCAGAACGGCTCCGAGACGGGATTGACGAACCCGATCTCGCCGGCGCCGTCCGCGAACCGGTAGCGGCGGGCGGTCGACGACGGCTTCGCCGGAATCTCCTCCAGCGGCCACCGCTGCTCGATGATGGCCCGGATCTCGGCGCCGGTGAGGACGTCCGCGTCACGCCACGCGCCGTCCGCGTCGAGCGGCATGAACTCGATGAACCGCACGACGTAGGGCTTTCGGCGGGCCAGCTCGGCCAGCGCAGGAACCTCCGTCTCCGTGAAGCCCTTGATCGCCACCGCGTTGACCTTGATCGGGCGGAGCTCGGGGTAGCGCTCGGCCTCCTCGAGCCCGTGCAGGACGCGGTCGAGCGCGTCGCGGCGCGTGATCTCGGCGAACCGGGTGTGCGAGAGCGTGTCCAGCGAGACGTTGATCCGGCGCAGGCCGGCGGCGACGAGCGGGCCTGCGAGCCTGTCCAGCAGCACGCCGTTCGTCGTCAGCGAGAGATCGGCGACGCCGGGCACGCGCGCCAGCTTCTCCACGAGCACGGGCAGCTCCCGGCGGACGAGGGGCTCCCCGCCGGTGAGGCGGATCTCGTCGACGCCGATGGAGGCCAGAATGCGCACGAGCCGCTCGATCTCCTCGAACGACAGCACCTCGTCGCGCGGCACCCATTCGAGCCCTTCCGGCGGCATGCAGTAGCGGCAGCGGAAGTTGCACCGGTCAGTTACCGAGACACGGAGCGACTTGATCTCGCGGCCCCAGCCGTCGACGAGCGGTTCCATCGGCCAAGCCTAGCTAGCCCGTGCCAGGCCACTCGCCCGGACTGCGGAAACTCCAGGCTATTGCGGGAAGTCCGCAGATTCGTGCCGGGATCTACGGATACGACTCTGCGGAAAATACGATACGTACCAAAGGCGGATCCCTTTCCGGCAGGTTGTTCGGCAGGTTGTTTCTCCGGCAGGTTGTTTCGGGATCCCCACCGCGGCCACGCCTGAGGCTCTGAGCTGAGGCGTCCAGGTGTCATCGGGCGCGCGCGCGAGGTAGAAGGCCACTAGTAGGAGGAGGTTCGATGCGCAAGACGGTGTGGGTGTTTGTGGCGCTTGTGGCGACGCTGGCATTCACGACAGCCGCGGGAGGGTCAACGAGCGCGAGAATCACGGGCGCTCAGATCAAGGACCACTCCATCACGTCGATCGACCTCGTCGACCACACGATTCGCGCCCACGATCTCAACGCGGCGCTGGTCAAGTCGTTGAAGGGGCAGACCGGTGCGACCGGGCTCAAGGGCGACACGGGAGCGACCGGAGCGGCCGGTGCGACCGGCGCGAAGGGCGACAAGGGCGATCAGGGGCCCCAGGGGCCTCCCGGTCTCAAGAACCTGACAGCTGACGGCCCGTACCCGAGCCTGACGCAGCTCAAGGACTACAATGCGGGCGAAAACTCGGCCGCTGCGTGGGCGGGCGACGGCACGTTGCAGCAGTCGTGGGTCCAGTGCGCGGCCGACAAGGTCGCGTTCGGCGGCGGGTTCGGTCTGGACGACGTTCAGAGCGATGCGCTAACCGTCGTAACCTCGGCGCCTGCCTATATCAAGGGCGGAGTCGTGTATCCGGCCGATACACCGACCGTCGGTCCGCAGATGTCGATCGTCCCGAACGGCTGGCTCGTTCAGGGCTACAACAAGAGCGGACACGATCTGGTCGTTCGGCCTTGGGTGATCTGCGCGACGATCGTCAAGTAGGTCACATCGCCGTCCGCGCTCCGCGACAGAAGGTTGCGCGGAGGCGGTAGTCACGCAAGGGCCGAGGCGAACGCCTCGGCCCTTTCATGTAGCGGCGAGGGCGCCCGTGCGGCCCCATAGACTCGGGCTCGTGAGGCCCCTCGTCGCCCTCATCGCCGTCACCGCGGTCTGGGGCGTCACCTTCGTCCAGGTCAAGGATGCGGTCGCGATCTACCCGCTCTTCGCGCTTCCTCGCGGTGCGGTTCGCGATCGCCTCGCTCACGCTCGCCGTGCCGGCCGCACCGCGGATCCGCGGACTCGGCCGTGGGGGTGCGGGCGCGGGGGTCCTGCTGGGCCTCCTGCTTGCCCTCGCCTTCGGGCTCCAGACTGCCGGGTTGGAGCGCACGACGGTTTCGAGCACGGGTTTCATCACGGGGCTCTACGTCGTGCTCACGCCGCTGTTCGCCTTCGCGCTGTTCGGTACGCGCGTCGGGCTCGCAGCCTGGGGCGGAGTTGCGCTGTCGGTCGTCGGGCTGGCCATGCTGGCGGGCGTGCCGGCGGGATCGACGGGGGGCGATCTGCTGGTGCTCGCGTCGACCGGGGCGCAGGCGCTGCAGATCGTGTTCGTCGAGCGCTACGCGGCACGGTACGACGCCGTCGCGCTCACGTTCGCCGAGATGCTGGTCGTCTGCGCCGCCTTCTTCGCGGTCGCGGGCGCGCTCGGCGATCTCGACCAGGCGCCCCGCGGCTGGACGGTCTGGAGCGCCCTGCTCGTGACCGGGATCTTCGCCAGCGCGCTCGCCTTTCTGATCCAGGTGTGGGCCCAGCGTCAGATCAGCGCGACGAGGATCGCGCTCGTGTTCTCGCTCGAGACCGTGTTCGCCGGGCTGTTCGGCTTCCTGCTCGCGGGCGACCGGCTCGGCTGGCTGGGCTGGGGCGGCTGCGCCGTCATCTTTGCCGGGATCGTGCTCGCCGAGCCCGCGGCCGCGGCGACGCTGAAGGGGCTCGCGCGCCGCTTCTCCCGGCCGGCCGCGGCAGCGTAGGGATCAGATCCGCCAGGCGCCGCTCTCCTGCACGAGCTCGCCGTCGGCGAAGAGCTGCCCGCCGTCGCGCAGGTCCTTGACCATGTCCCAGTGCACGGATGACGTGTTCTGCCCGCCGACGCTCGGAATGCCGGCGCCGATCGCGAGGTGGATGGTGCCGTCCATCTTCTCGTCGAAGAGCGTGTTTCGCATGTGTCGCTGGATCCTGGGGTTGCAGCCGATCCCTAGCTCGCCCAGGACGCGCGCGCCCTCGTCGCGGTCGAGCGCGGAGAGCAGCGCCTCCTCGCCTGCGCTCGCCGAGGCCTCGACGATGCGCCCGCCGGAGAAGACGAGGCGGGCGTTCTCGACCACGTGCGGCTCCTGCACGGCGGGGAACTCGGAGTACGTGATCGTGCCCGTCGTCGCGTTCTCGACGGGGCTGTAGAAGACCTCCCCGCCGGGCAGGTTCATGTGCCCGTCGTCGACGATGCCGTTGCGGCCCTCGAGGCTCAGCGTCAGGTCGGTCTCGTGGCCGACGATCCGCACCTCGCCCGCCCGATCGAAGCGCTCCCGGATCCGCTCCATGCGCCGGCCCTCGGCGTCCCAGTCGAGCAGCACGGCGCCGTAGAGGAAGTCCTCGAACTCGTGGGTCGTCATCCCCGCCTCCTGCGCCAGCGCCGGGGTCGGGAAGCGACACGTGACCCAGGGGATCTCCTCGCGCAGGCGGCGGGCGAGGAACTCTGTCCCCGCCTGAGCCAGGAGCGCCTCGCGGTCGGCGGGCAGGTCCGAGCCGTCGCGTGTGTTCTCGGGGGCGCCGATGTTGATCCACGCATCGGCCTGCCGCCAGGTCTCGCGGTCGGCCGGCGCCGCCTCGGCCAGCAGCTCGAGCGGAGCCTCGGTGGCCCACAGGTCGCGGCAGGGGCAGCTGCTCCATCGCGAAGCTGAGCCGGACGAGGGGATACGCGCCGCGCCGTGCGATCAGGCGGACGACCTCCTCGACGAGCGGGCGCGCGGGCGGCGAGGAGAGCACGAGCACCTGCCAGCCCGGCTGGGGATCGATGCTGCGCTCGACGATCAGGCGCGCGTACTGCTCGATCCGCGGATCCGGCACGCCGCGCAGTCTAGATGGCTGCGCGAGGGCCGTCCGCCGGGGTCAGATCTGTAGACTTGACACTGCAAGACTCAGATTTTATTCTTATCTGCACTTAAAAGCACAACGGAAGGATTTGCGAATCATGGCAAAGACCATCGGCATCGACCTCGGTACGACCAACAGCTGCATGGCCGTGCTCGAGGGGGGCGAGCCGACCGTCATTCCGAACGCCGAGGGCGGCCGCACGACGCCGTCCGTCGTCGCGTTCACGAAGGACGGGCAGCGGCTCGTGGGCGCGCCCGCCAAGCGCCAGCAGGTGACCAACCCGCAGAACACCGTGTTCTCCATCAAGCGCTTCGTCGGGCGCAAGTTCGACGAGGTCAGCGAGGAGATGAAGATCGTCCCGTACGAGGTCGTCAAGGGCCCGAACGCGGACGTGCGCGTCAAGGCCGGCGACAAGGAGTACGCGCCGCCGGAGATCAGCGCGATGATCCTCCAGAAGCTGAAGTCCGACGCGGAGGCGTACCTCGGCGAGCCCGTCACCGACGCCGTCGTCACCGTCCCGGCCTACTTCAACAACGCGCAGCGCGAGGCGACGAAGGACGCCGGCAAGATCGCAGGGCTCAACGTCCTGCGGATCATCAACGAGCCCACCGCGGCCGCGCTCGCCTACGGCCTGGACAAGGAGGGCACCGAGCAGACGATCCTCGTCTTCGATCTCGGCGGCGGCACGTTCGACGTGTCGGTGCTCGAGCTCGGCGAGGGCGTCTTCGAGGTCAAGTCCACCAACGGCGACAACCACCTCGGCGGCGACAACTTCGACAAGGCCATCGTCGACTGGATGGTGGCGGAGTTCAAGCGCGAGCAGGGCATCGACCTCGCGGCCGACAGGATGGCGCTGCAGCGGCTCTACGAGGCCGCCGAGAAGGCCAAGATCGAGCTCAGCTCGACGATGGCGACGCAGATCAACCTGCCGTTCGTCACGGCCACCCAGGAGGGCCCGAAGCATCTCGACCTCCAGCTCACGCGCGCCAAGCTGACCGAGCTGACCGCCGACCTGCTCGGCCGCACCGTCGGCCCCACGAAGCAGGCGCTGTCCGATGCAGGGCTCGAGCCCAAGGACATCGAGCACGTCGTCCTGGTCGGCGGCATGACGCGCATGCCCGCGGTGGTCGACAAGGTGCGCGAGCTGATCGGCAAGGACCCGCACAAGGGCGTCAATCCGGACGAGGTCGTCGCCGTCGGCGCCGCGATCCAGGCCGGCGTGCTGAAGGGCGAGGTCAAGGATGTCCTGCTCCTCGACGTGACTCCGCTGTCACTCGGCATCGAGACGAAGGGCGGCGTGTTCACCAAGCTGATCGAGCGCAACACGACGATTCCGACGAAGAAGTCGGAGGTGTTCACCACCGCCGAGGACAATCAGCCGTCGGTCGAGGTGCACGTTCTGCAGGGCGAGACGGAGATGGCGGCGTTCAACAAGACGCTCGGCAAGTTCCAGCTCGTCGGGATCCCGCCCGCGCCGCGCGGCGCCCCGCAGGTCGAGGTCACGTTCGACATCGACGCCAACGGGATCATCAACGTCTCCGCGAAGGACCACGGCACCGGCAACGAGCAGCAGATCCGGATCGAGGGCGGCTCCGGGCTGAAGGAGGACGAGGTCCAGCAGATGATCAAGGACGCGGAGGCGCACGCCGACGAGGCGCGCAGGCTGCGCGAGCTGGCGGACGCGAAGAACGCGGCCGAGAGCCTCGTCTACGCCACGGAGAAGAGCCTCAAGGAGCACCGCGAGAAGATCTCCGAGTCCGACGCCTCCACCATCGAGGGGCGGATCATGGAGCTGAAGCAGGTGCTGGACGGCACGGACGTGGGCGAGATCCGCGCCAAGTCGGAGGCGCTCACCGAGGCCGCGCACGCGATCGCCAACGTGCTCTACGAGCAGGCGACGCAGGCGCAGGCGCCCGGCCCGGGCGGCGACGGCGCAGGCGGCTCGTCGGACGACGAGGTCGTCGAGGAGGGTGACTACGAGGTCATCGACGAGGAGGAGGCCAAGACCACCTGATGACCGAGCCCACGCCGATGGAGGCAGGCCCCGAGGCCGGCCCTGAGACCGAGCTGGAGCAGCTCAGGGCCAGCGTGGCCGAGCTGGAGGCCGAGCGCGACGAGTACCTGAACGACCTCCAGCGCGTCGCCGCCGACTTCGAGAACTACCGCAAGCGAACAGCGCGCGACCAGGCGTCCCTGGTCGCGCGCGCCCACGAGCGGCTCGTCAGCGAGTTGCTGCCGATTCTCGACGACCTCGAGCGCGCGCTCGAGGCCGCGTCCAAGCATGAGGAAGCCAAGCTCGAGGAGGGCGTGCGCCTCGTGCACCGCTCGCTGCAGTCGGCGCTCGAGCGCGAAGGGCTGTCCGAGATCGATGCGGAGGGTTACTTCGACCCGCACCGGCACGAGGCGCTGCTGTCCCAGCCGTCGGACCTCGACGAGGGACAGGTGATCCAGGTGCTGCAGAAGGGCTACAGCCTGGGTGACCGGGTGCTGCGGCCGGCACGGGTGGTCATTGCCGCGCCGAGGGAAACCGCGTAGTGGCCGCAGGCCTGTACGAGGTGCTCGGCGTCCCGAAGACGGCGACCCAGGACGAGATCAAGAAGGCGTACCGCAAGCTGGCCCGGCAATACCACCCGGACCGCAACCCGGACGACTCGGCGGCGGAGGAGAAGTTCAAGGAGATCCAGGGCGCCTACGACGTGCTGGGAGACGCCGAGAAGCGGAAGAGCTACGACACGACGGGGTCGTTCGGGCGGGGCGGCATCCCCGGCGACGGCAGCGGCGGCTGGACCAACGTCTTCACTCACGCGGACTTCGCGGACGTGCTCGGCGGCGTCTTCGGCGGCGGCTCGCGGGGCACTCGCGGCCGGCGGCGAACGGCGGCCATGCCCGGACGCGACGTCGAGGTCGAGGTGACCCTCTCCTTCGATGACGCGCTGCGCGGAATCGAGACCCGCATCCCGGTCGACACCGAGAGTGCCTGCCACGAGTGCGGCGGCTCGGGCGCCAAGCCCGGCACGGCGCCGCGGATCTGCCCGGAGTGCAACGGCCGCGGCGTCAAGGCCGAGAGCCAGGGGCTGTTCGCGCTCTCGACTCCGTGCCCGCGCTGCCGCGGCAACGGCACCGTCATCGACAACCCGTGCCCGAACTGCCACGGCAGCGGTCGCGAGCGGCGGACACGCCGCCTCACCGTCAAGATCCCGCCGGGGGTCAAGGACGGCACCCGGATCAAGCTGAAGGGCAAGGGCGAGCCGGGCTTCGCCGGCGGGCCGCCCGGCGACCTCCACGTCATCACGCGCGTGGCCGACTCGAAGCTCTACGAACGGCGCGGCTCCGACCTCCTCGTCGGCGTTCCCGTGACGTACCCCGAGGCCGTGCTCGGTACGACCGTCGAGGTGCCGACGCCCGAGGGCAAGGTCTCGCTGAAGGTGCCCGCCGGGACGCAGGACGGCAAGCTGTTCCGGATCCGTGGTCGGGGCGCGCCGAACCTCAACGGGTCGGGCAAGGGCGACGTGCTCGCCAGGGTCCGGGTGACCGTGCCGACGAAGCTGACGAAGGCCGAGCGCGAGGCGGTCGAGAAGCTGCAGAAGGTGTCGCGAGAGAACCCACGGGACGGGCTCGCATCGTGAGCGAGCACGAGAAGCTCCTGGAGCAGGGTCCGCGCATGGCGCCCGAGCCGGAGACGGCCGAGCAGCGGACGAGCCGGCGCGGGGTGGGCGCCGCAGCGGGCGGCGTTGCGGCCGGAGGGCTCGCGCTGGCCAAGCTCGGCGTCATCGGCAAGGTGTTTCTCTGGCTCTTCGCCTGGCACATCGTCCTCGACCTCTGGCGCTACGGCGGCTGGATCGGGGCGGCGCTCGCCTTCGTGGGGCTCGCCCTGGCGCTCGCGTTCTTCGCGCGGAGGGAGAGCTGATGGACGAGCACCCGCGCTACATGATCAGCGTCGCCGCCGAGCTCGTCGGCATGCATCCCCAGACGCTCCGGATCTACGAGCAGAAGGGGCTCGTCCGCCCGCGGCGCACGGCCGGCAACACCCGTCTCTATTCCGAGCGCGACCTCGAACGGTTGCGCACGATCCAGCAGCTGACGACGATGTGGGGACTCAACCTCGCGGGCGTCGAGCGTGTGCTCGAGCTGGAGGACGAGCTCGCCAGGACGCGCGCCCAGCTCGAGCAGCTGGAGCGTCAGCTGCGCGAGGAGGTCGAGCGCGTCCACAAGCAGTACCGGCGCGACCTCGTCCTCTACCGGCCCCATCCACCCGTACCGAGAGGGAGTCGATGGACTTCAACAAGCTGACGATCAAGGCCCAGGAGGCGATCGCCGCCGCGCAGGAGCTCGCGCGGAAGCGCGAGAACCCCGAGATCCACCCCGAGCACCTCACGCTCGCGCTGCTCGACCAGGAGCTGCCGCAGACGCTCGCACAGCGCGCCGGCTCGACGGCCGAGGCGGTGCGCTCCGCAGCTGAGGCCAAGCTCGACCGCCGGCCGGCGATGCGCGGCGCGCCCAACCTCCAGGTTCAGGCTTCGCCCCAGTTCCGGAAGGTGCTCGACTCCGCCGAGTCCGAGGCGAAGCGGCTCGAGGACGACTACACGTCGACCGAGCACCTGCTGCTCGCGCTCGACGTCCTGCCGCGCAAGGAGCTGCTCGCAGCGCTGAAGAAGGTGCGCGGGGGCCAGCGCGTCACGTCCCAGGATCCGGAGGGCACGTACCAGGCGCTGGAGAAGTACGGCCGCGACCTGACGGAGGCGGCCGAGGACGGCAAGCTCGATCCGGTCATCGGGCGCGACGAGGAGATCCGCCGTGTCATGCAGGTGCTCCTGCGCCGCACGAAGAACAACCCCGTCCTGATCGGCGAGCCGGGCACGGGCAAGACCGCGATCGTGGAGGGGCTCGCACAGCGGATCGTCGCCGGCGACGTGCCGGAGGGGCTGAAGGGGAAGCGCGTCTGGGCGCTGGACATCGGCGCGATGCTCGCCGGCTCGAAGTACCGCGGCGAGTTCGAGGAGCGCCTGAAGGCCGTGCTCACCGAGATCAAGGAGGCCGAGGGCGAGGTCGTCCTGTTCATCGACGAGCTGCACACCATCGTCGGCGCAGGCGCAGCGGAGGGTGCGGTCGACGCCGGCAACCTGATGAAGCCGATGCTGGCCCGCGGTGAGCTGCGGGCGATCGGCGCCACGACGCTGGACGAGTACCGGCAGCACGTCGAGAAGGACGCGGCGCTGGAGCGCCGGTTCCAGCCGATCTTCGTCGGCGAGCCCACCGTCGAGTCCACGATCGCGATCCTGCGCGGCCTGAAGGAGCGCTACGAGGCGCACCACGGCGTCCGCATCCGCGACGCGGCGCTCGTCGCCGCCGCCGTGCTCTCCGACCGCTACATCGCCGATCGCTTCCTGCCGGACAAGGCGATCGACCTCGTCGACGAGGCCTGCTCGCGGCTGCGCATGGAGATCGACTCCTCGCCGGTCGAGCTCGACGAGGCCGAGCGGCGTGTGCGTCAGCTCGAGATCGAGTTGGCCGCAATGGCCAAGGAGTCGCCCGACGTGCGCGAGCCGGTCGAGCGTGAGCTCGCCGAGGCGCCGCGAGCGCCGCGACGAGCTCGCGGCGCGCTGGGCGCAGGAGAAGGAGGCGCTGGAGCGGGTCAAGGAGATCACGCGGCGGATCGACGAGCTGCGCATGGAGGCGGAGCGGGCCGAGCGGCAGGGCGACCTCCAGCGGGTCGCCGAGATCCGCTACGGCGAGCTGCCGGCGCTGGAGAAGGAGCTCGCCGAGCGCGACGGACAGGGCGGTGTCGCCGAGCCGATGGTCAAGGAGGAAGTCGACGAGGACGATGTCGCCTCGGTCGTCAGCCGCTGGACCGGTGTTCCGGTCACGCGGCTGCTGGAGGGCGAGACGCAGAAGCTCGTGCACATGGAGGAGCGGCTGCATCAGCGCGTGGTGGGCCAGGAGCCGGCGGTCGAAGCGGTCTCCAACGCGCTACGCCGGGCGCGCTCGGGCCTGCAGGATCCGAACCGTCCGATCGGCTCGTTCATCTTCCTCGGCCCGACCGGCGTGGGGAAGACCGAGCTGGCCCGCGCGCTCGCGGAGTTCATGTTCGACGACGAGAAGGCCATGGTCCGGCTGGACATGTCCGAGTATCAGGAGCGGCACACCGTCGCCCGCCTGATCGGCGCGCCGCCGGGCTACATCGGCTACGAGGAGGGCGGACAGCTCACGGAGTCGGTGCGGCGGCGACCCTACTCGGTCGTGCTCCTGGACGAGATCGAGAAGGCCCACAACGAGGTCTTCGACGTGCTGCTGCAGATCCTCGACGACGGGCGTCTCACCGACGGCCACGGCCGAACGGTCGACTTCAAGCACACGGTGATCATCATGACCTCGAACGTCCGCTCCGCGGCCGCTCTGCGCGACACGTTCCGGCCCGAGTTCCTGAACCGGGTGGACGAGACCGTCGAGTTCCAGATGCTCACGCGCGAGCAGATCGCCGAGATCGTCGAGCTCCAGCTGACGAGTCTGCGGCGGCGGCTGTCCGAACGTGGGCTCGAGCTCGAGCTCTCCGCCGAGGCGAAGGAGTTCGTGGTCGAGCAGGGCTGGGACCCGACGTACGGCGCCCGGCCGCTCAAGCGCGCGCTGCAACGCTACGTCGAGAACCCGCTCGCACTGGCGCTGCTCGACGGAGGCTTCAAGGAGGGCGACCGCGTGCGCGTCACCGCGGAGGGGGACACCCTCACCTTCGAGCGGGCGACGGCCGCCGCAGCCGGGGCTACGGCCGCCTGACTGTCTGATCGGGTCACTCGAACGAGTGACTCAACGTCGGCTCGAGCCTTACGATCCACTCGGTTGCGGCTCGATGGAAGCTACGGTCTCCATGTGTCACGCCCAGCCGCAGCGCGCCCCGACGCGCTTCCGCCCGCGCAACGGACCGTCGGGCAGCTGATCGCCGAGTCGATCCGCTTCTACCAGGAGCACTTCTGGAAGGTGCTGTCGCTCGGGCTCGCGCTGGCCGTGATCGGGCAGCTCCAGGCCGGCCGCTCGTTTCGCCACCAGGCGATCATCCTGGCCGCCGGCGCGCCGCTGGTGACGGCCGCCTATGTCAGAGCGTCGGCCCTCGTCGGCAAGTCGACCTGGAGTTGGCAGGCCTTTGCCGTCGGCGTGCTGGTCTTTCTCCCCGTGCCGGTTCTCACCCTCGTCTTCCTCGCGCCGGCCGTCGTATGGCTTGCCTTCCTAGGGCTTGCGGTCCCGGCGGCGGTCGTCGAGCGAACCGGCTTCCGCGAGTCGCTGATCCGGGGGCGGCAACTCGGCACGACGGATTTCGTGCACGCACTCGCCGGGATCGCGACGCTGGCGATCGTCTTCACGCTGTCGAAGTTCATGCTGGCCATCCTCCTTCGCGGTCAGGCCGACACGGCGGTTCGCGCGGCGCTCTTCCTCGCCGACCTCACGCTCTCCCCGATTCTGTTCGTCGGTGCCGCGCTCCTGTACTTCGACCAGGAGGCGAGATTACGATCGGGCCCCCGACCCAGGAGGCGAGATGCCGATCTTCGTGATGCTCACGACACTCACCGTGAAGGGCCTGCAGACCCTCAAGTCAAACCCCGACCGGCTGCGCGAGGTGAATCATGACGTCGAGGAGCTGGGCGCGCGCGTGCTCCATCAGTGGGCGACCCTGGGCCCTTACGACTTCGTCAACATCGTCGAGGCGCCGGACGCCGCAACCATCGCTCGGGTCTCGGTCGCGCTCGGCGCCCGGGGCAGCGCCAAGCTGCAGACGTTGCAGGCGCTGTCCGTCGACGAGTACCTGGACAGCATCGGCTAGGTAACGGCGCAGGCGATCTCGGCCGCCAGGCCGGCGTTAGCGACCACGAGCTCACGGTTTGCCGCGAGGGTGCGGCCGCCGCTTCGCGTGTGGAGGAACGAGAGCACGAACGGCGTCACTGCTCCGCCCGAGACACCGTCGGCCGCGGCCTGCTCGAGCGCGTCTGCGATCAGCGGCTCGACGTCGTCGAGGCTCTCGTCCGGCGGCCGCGCAAGCAGCAGGCCGCCGCCGCCGAGCTCCCAGTGCGCGGCGGCGATGCGCGCCGCCTGCTCCGCCGTGTCAACGCGGGCGGAGGTCGGAGGTCCGCCCCGGGCCGCGTAGAAGAGCGGCAGCTCGTCCGTCCGGAAGCCGAGGACGGGTACGCCCAGCGATTCGAGCGCCTCCGCGGTGGCCGGTACGTCCAGGAGCGACTTGATTCCGGCAGAGACGACGAGCGCGGGAGTTCGGGCCAGCTCGGCCAGGTCGGCGGACACGTCCGGGGGGAACGGGAAGCCGCGGTGCACGCCGCCCAGTCCGCCGGTGCCGATGAACCGGATTCCGACCCGGCGGCAGACCGCGAGCGTGCCGCCGACGGTGGTCGCACCGACCGCGCCCTGGACGGCGCAGGCGGCGAGATCGCGCGGGCCGGCCTTGCGCGAGTCCGGGCCGAACGCGTGCAGCTCGGTCTCCGTGAGGCCGACCACGACGCGGCCGTCGAGCACGCCGATCGTCGCGGGCACACCGCCCGCCTCGCGGACGCGCTGCTCCGACTCGAGCCCGACGGCGACGCCCTCGCCCGGAGGGAAGCCGTGCGCGACGAGCGTCGTCTCCAGAGCCACGACCGGGCCGCCCGTTCCGAGCGCCTGCGCGACCTCCTCCCGGATCTCGATCACGGCATCGCCCCGAGTTGCGCCACGCAGCGCGCTGCGGCCTCCAGGCCGAGCTCGGGGCCGCCCACGAGGAAGCCGGCCGCGAGGGCGTCGCCGGCGCCGGTCGTGTCCACCACGGCGGCGGGAAGGGCCGCGAGCTCGCGGCCTCCGGCGACGATTCCACCTGCGCCCCGCTTCAGCACGACTTCCAGCCCGGCGCTCGCACCGAGAGTCTTCCATTCCCGCTCGTTCCCGAACACGAGATCGGGCTTGAGCCGATCGACGCGCGCCCGGAAAAGCGCGGCGCCGACATCGCGGATCCGGCTCCATGACGAAAGGTCGACGGAGACGCGCGCTCCGCCCGCACGTGCCGAATCGGCGGCGGCCGCCGCCGCGCCGGCGTTCGGGCTGCGTACCAGGCTGTAGCCGGCGACGTGCAGCCAGTCGCAGCCGTGGAACCAGGCGGGGTCGAGCTCGTCGGCGCGCAACTCGGGCGCCACCCCGCGATCCGAGGCCATCGTCCGTGCTCCGTCCGGCTCGACCAGTGACACGACGACGCCGCCGCGCCCCTCGGCGACCGGCCCGACGACCTCGACGCCGAGCCGCTCGAGCCCGGCCGCCGCGAGCCGCCCTGCCTCGTCGTCGGCGCGCTTGCCGACGAAGCGCGCGCTCGCGCCGAGCGCGGCCGCCCAGGCTGCGACGTTCGCAGCCTGCCCGCCCGCACCGATCCGTGTCGTCGCGGTCGCGTCGTCGCCCGCCGCGAGCGGCTGCGCGAGCCGCACGATGACGTCGAGGAGCAGATCGCCGAGGGTCGTGACCAGCACCCACATGATCGTCGCATGCCGGCCGATCCTCGGCTCGCGCAAGCGTAGAATCGCCGCATGCAGAGCGCCGAGTCTCGCCGGAGCCGTCTCCGCACGCTCGTGCTCGGCGGGGTCCTCGGAGCCTCCGCGGTCCTCGCCGCGGCCCGCCGCCGCCGGCCGCGCGCCGATCGCGAGACGCCTGCCGGCCTGGCCGCGTTCGAGGGCGCGCCCTGCTTCGAGGAGACGCTCCAGCGTGAGCGCGGCAATTCCCTCTAGCCAGGGCTGACGCCGAGCCGGCCCTGGGCGAGCTCGATCGTATGCAGGTTCTGGTCGTCGTCGATGATCGCGAGCGAGCGGCCGAGCTGCATCGTGCTCGCCGCGAGCTGGAGGTACCGCGCGGGGCGTGACCGTCGGCTGCCGCGTCCGGATGACAAGGAACGGCCCGAAGGCGCGAGCCTCGAAGGCCGACCGCGGCTCCGGGTAGCGGAGGCCGATCGTCGGTCGCGGAGGTCGGTTCGACGAATCGCCAGCGTCCAGGATCCAGACTCCCCGCCCGAGCCTGCCGGCATGCGAGAGGACGTGCGCCGCGAGCCCGCCGTCCGCCCGCGGCACGACCGTGTCGCTGAAGTCCCGCTGCCGCTCCCAGGCGAGCAGGTACACGGCGTCGTAGCCGAAGAGGACGTCGTTCGGGCGGGAGCGACTCGCAAGCCAGGCCGCGGCATCTCTCCTCGCCTGTGCGCGCGCCGGAGACTCGCCGTGGAAGAGCTCGGGCGTCCTGCGCGTCGCGGACTGCATCTGCAACGGCACGATCGCCGCCACGGCGATCGCGGCGACGGCGAGCCGGGGCCACAGCCGGTTCCCGGCCAGCTCGACGATTCCCGCGGCAACCGCCAGCGCGAGAAACGGCAACGCGAAGATCAGATGGCGGGACTCGGGCGCGGCGTCGCTGCCGAGGCGCGTCCCGAGCAGCGCGACCGCCGGAACGACGAACACCGATCCGATGAGCAGTCCCGTGGTCGGCCGCGCCCGGGCGAAGAAGACGACGCCGACCATGCCCAGGCCGAGGAGGATCCCGAGATAGAGCTCGTTCCTCATCAGGAAGTCGCCCGCCACGTACTTCAGGTAGTGGAGCACCGGACCGGGCGCGCCGAGCTGCGCGCCGCCGCCGCCGACGCCGACCTTGAAGCGGCGCGACAGGATCAGATCGGCGATCCAGAACGGCGTGCCCGCCACGAGCACCGCTCCGAACGCCCAGGCCGCCTCCCGCACGCGCTGCCGGTTCACGAGCACGAAGAGCCCCTGCGACGCAAGCACGAGGACGCCGTAGGGGTGCGACGCGAGGGCCGCGAACGTGGCGATCGCCCACAGCGCCCAGCGGCGGCGGCCGCCGCCCTCCACCGCGCAGACGAGCGCGAGGTACGAGAGCGCGCTCGTGAGCAGGAACAGCGCGTACATCCGGCCGAACACGGCCTGGAAGATGAGCACCCAGCTCGCCGCCACGATCGCCGTCGCGACGAGCGCGACCGTGCGGCCGGCGAGACGCGCCCCGAGCGCGGCGACCACCGGCACAGCGGCCACCGCGCACGCCGCCGAGAGGAGGCGGAGCGGGACCAGGCCTCCGCCGAGATGCGCCACGAACCAGGCGAGCAGGAAGTGCAGCGGCGCGCCTCCGCGCTGGCCGAGGACGACGCCCAGCATGTGCAGGAGCGGCTGGCGGCCGACGAACAGCGCGAGCGTCTCGTCCTCGTGGGGGGCGCGCGCCCGGATCTGGACAACGCTGAAGATCGCCAGCGCGGCCGCACAGATGCCGACGCCGGCGGCGAATGCACGCGGCCCGAGCTCCTCGGCCGCGGCCGGCCGGCCGGGCCGGCCGACGAGCGCCGGCCCGCGTCGTCCCGGCCGAGGTGCCCCGGGCCCGGGCGGATCCGCCGCAAGCCCGCTTTCGTCCGAGGATTCGAGCGGGTCGTGACGGAGGCCGGTGCTAGCCTTGTCCGTCAATGCCCATCTACGAGTACAAGTGCCCGGAGGGACATGTCTTCGAGTGCTTCCAGCGCATGGCCGACCCGCCCGTCGACGTCTGCGAGGTGTGCGGAGTGAGCCCCGTGGAGCGTGTTCTCTATCCGGTCGCCGTGCACTTCAAGGGCTCGGGCTTCTACACGACCGACTACGGACGCGGCTCGCGCCGGGGCGGCAAGGACGGCTCCGGGAGCGACTCGGGTGGCGATTCGGGAGGGAGCGACTCCGGTGGCTCCGGCGACTCGGGCGGCAAGGACTCCGCTTCCGTCGACTCCGGCTCCGCGAAGAGCGGTGACGGCGGCTCCGGCGGCGGCGAGAAGACCGTCCGAGAAGAAGACGGCCGAAGCGTGACGCTTTCGTCACAGTCCGTGACACACGTGCGACATTTTCCCCGGTAAAATAAGAACCGGGTGGTGGGTTGGGGTGCCCCGACGGGGTGCCGCTCAGAGCGAGGGACGCGCGAGGCATCGAGAGCTCGGCGGTCACGGCGCGCCGAGCCTAGCCGCCGGTTGGGCAGCCCGACCCGTACAGCGACCCGGGCAACGGTGGCTGCGGCGCGGACGTCCCCTTCACCATCTGAATCACCGAGCGCGCCTCCTCGTCCGGCTGGAGGTACGACCCGCCCCCGATGTCCGTGGGGATTCCGCCCAGGCGGCAGTGCAGCGTGTGTCCGCGGAACTTGACCCAGCCGAGCTGCAGGAACTGACCCGCGCTCAGATCGGTCGAGATCGGCTTCAGCAGGTCGCTGCCGATGAACGGCAGCCGGAAGAAGGTGCTTGGGCTGGCCAGCTTGTTCTCGATGGCCTGCAGCACCTGCTGCTGACGCTCGCCACGCGTGACGTCGCTTTCCCGCGGGTTGAGCTGGTTCTCCCGGATCCGCGAGTAGACGAGTGCGTGTCGTCCATCCATGTGCTGCTCGCCCTTCGCGAAGCGGTACCCCTGCCACGTCAGACACTTCTGCTTCGTGTACGGGCAGTCGAAGGGGTTCGAGAGGATCTTCTCGGGGACGTTCACGTCGATGCCGCCGATCTTGTCGATCAGCGTCCGGAAGCTCGCGAAATCGACCAGCGCGACGTGGTTGACGGGCAGCCCCGTGAAGTCGCGCACGGTGCGGATCGCGAGCGGCGCCCCGCCGATCTGGAACGCCGCATTGATCTTGTCCTCACCGTGGCCGGGAATCGACACGCGCAGGTCGCGCGCGATCGAGAGAAAGACGATGCGGTGATGATTCGGATCGGAGCGTACGAGCATGATCGAGTCCGAGTGCCGGTCGCCTGCACGCGCCTGCGTCTCGGCGTGATCGATCCCGAGCAGGAGCGTGTCGGTCGGCTTGGAGATCACCAGCCCTCCCTGCTTCGTCAACGCGGCGCGCGTGCCCGCGCCCAGCCGGCCGTTCGCCGCGGAGACGCCGCTGCTGAACGCGAGATAGCCGGCAATGGTCCACACGGTGAGCAGCAAGACGAGCAGGATGAGCACGAGCGCCACGATCCGGCCTCGCGTCAGCCGGCGCCGCTTCGTCTTCGGCCCGGGCCCGGGGTACCGAGCCGGTCCGCCGGCGTCTGCGCCGGCCGGTTTCGGTTCGGGCCTCGTGAGGCTCGGCACCTTTCCCTTGACGCGGCCGCCGCGGTAGACGCGATACGGCTTCTCTCCGTCGGCCATCCGGCGGGGTATGGTAGCCGCCGCCCGTGAGCGCCCAACGCGTGATAGGCGTCGACGTCGGCGGCACGAAGATTCTCGCCGGTGTGATCGACCGCGACGGTGCCGTCGAGCGTCACCGTGAGACGCCCACGCCCACGGGCTCCCAGGAGGAGGTGCTCCAGGCGCTGTACGCCGCGGTCGAGGAACTGTCCGACGACCGGATCGCGGCCGTCGCCTTCGGCATCCCGTCGCGGATCGATCGCGAGCGGGGGCGGGTCGAGGGGTCGGTCAACATCCCGCTCGGCGACGTCGACCTCCGCCGCCGAATGGAGCAGCGGTTCAACATTCCGGTGGGGCTCGAGAACGACGCCAATGCGGCCGCGCTGGCCGAGTTCCACGCGGGCGCAGGCCAGGGTACGTCGACGATGGTGATGGTCACGCTCGGCACGGGCTGTGGCGGGGGCGTCGTGCTCGATCGGGAAGCTCTACCGCGGCTGGTTCGAGGTCGGCCACATGGTGCTCGAGTTCGACGGCCTGCCCTGCCCGTGCGGCGGGCGCGGCCATCTCGAGGCGTACGTGAGCGGGCACGCCGCTACGGCCCTGGCCAACGAAGCATTCGGCCCGGGCGTCGACGCCCACCGGCTCGTGCGGCTCGCGAACGAGGGCAACGATCGAGCGCGCGACGTCCTCGACGGGGTAGGCCGGCGGCTCGGAGCCGGCATCGCCAGCCTCGTCAACCTGTTCGACCCGCAGGTGGTCGTGGTCGGCGGCGGCTTCTCGGCCGCCGGCGAGTTCCTGCTCGAGCCCGCCCGGGAGGTCGTGCGGCGCGACGCGCTGATCCCGGCGCGCGAGAACGTCCGGATCGTCCGCGCCGGGCTCGGCACGTCCGCGGGGATGATCGGTGCCGGTCTCGTCGCATTCGAGACCCTCGCCGAATGACTCGCGCGGTCTTCCCCGACTTCGAGGGGCCGCCGTTCGCCGGCTTGCCGCCCGCACCGCCGGGGTCGCCCGCTTTCTGCTCTGATGCTCGTCGTCTGCTCGACGCCGATCGGCAACCTCGAGGACGTCACGCTCCGCGTTCTGCGCGAGCTGGCCGAGGCGGATCTCGTCCTGTGCGAGGACACGCGCCGGACGCGGGTGCTGCTCGACAGGCACGGCGTCCGCGCCCGGCTCTCGAGCTATCACCGGCACAACGAGGCTGCGAAGACCCAGCAGGTGCTGCCGCGGCTGCTGGCGGGAGAACGGATCGCCCTCGTCAGCGATGCAGGCCTTCCTGGGGTGAGCGACCCGGGTGCGCGTCTGATCGCGGCCGCGCTCGATGCCGGTGTGCCGGTAACCGTTCTCCCCGGGCCGACGGCGGCCGCGACAGCTCTGGTCGCCAGCGGGTTTCCGACCGAGCGGTACCAGTTCCTGGGGTATCTGCCGCGCGGCGAGGGGGCGCTCGAGGCGCTCTGGAGGGAGCTCGAGCACTGGCCGTACGCCGTCGTCGCGTACGAGTCGCCGCAGCGGCTTCCACACGCCCTGGCCACGCTCGCCCGCGTCCTGCCCGGCCGACGGGTCGCCGTCTGCCGCGAGCTGACGAAGGTCTTCGAGGAGGTCGTGCGCGGGACCGCGGAGGAGCTCGCGGCACGCTTTTCCACACCGCCGAAGGGTGAGATCACGCTCGTGCTCGGATCTGGGGACGTGGTGCCGCCCGACGAGCAACCCGCGCTCGAGGCGGTCGCCGAGCTGGCCGCGGCGGGCCTCCCACGCCGTACGGCCGCGGCGCTCGTGTCCCGGCTGACAGGCGTGTCCCGCAACCGGCTCTACGACGCGTCTCTGTAATCAGTCTTGACAACTACGCTCCCCGCTCGCTACGCTTCCACTGTTAGCAGTATTGCCAACAGAGGAGGAGTCGATGCTCCGTACGCTGATCGCCTGCGTCGTCGCTGCGCTGGTCGCTACGCCCGTCGCCCAAGGCTGGAGCTGGCCGGTGGGCGGGCCGGTGCTCCGCCCGTTCACGCTCGGCAGCGACCCATACGCCGGCGGCCAGCATCGCGGCATCGACATCGGCGGCAGCGAGGGCGAGACGGTGCATGCGCCGGCTGCCGGTCTCGTCTCGTTCGCGGGCACGGTTCCAGCCGGCGGTCGGACTCTGACCATCCGCACGCCCGACGGCTTCGCGGTCACGCTCCTGCACCTGGGCTCGATCGGCGTCCGACGTGGGGCAACGGTCGGTGAGAACGAGGCGGTCGGCTCTGTCGGCGCGAGCGACGTGCCCGACATCCCCACGCCGTACGTCTATCTAGGCGTGCGCCTCGCGGACCAGCCCCAGGGTTACGTCGACCCGCTGCTCTATCTACCGCCGCGGTCTGCGCCGCAGCCTCCGCCGGATACAGCTCCGCCGCCGGCCGACCCGCAGCCGGTCCCCGAGCCGGTCCCGCCGGTTGGAGACCCGACGCCCGCGTCCCCGGATCCGCCGTCACCCGTTTTCGGGGTCGTGCCGGTGGATCCTGCTCCGGCCCATCCCAGGACGCCGCCGCCCGTCGCGGTGCCCCCGGCGGCGCCCGCCGTGCCGATCGTCGCTCCGGCCGAGAGTGCGCAGGGCGCGAACGACACCTCGCCTGAGCTCCACGTTCGGACGGGCCGCGCGCCGTCCTCGCGGCCTGTGCCGGCGCGCTCTCGGCCCAGCGTCTCCACCCGCCCGAGTCGCAGAGCCTCTGCCCGCATGGGCGCCGGCCGGGTGGCTCCGACCGTTGTCACACTGCCCGTGGAGAAGCGAGCGAATCGCGCGGGCGCAACCCGCGTCTCGGATCGACCGCGCACGGCCCGGCCAACGTCGCGGCGGGCATTCTCGAGCCCTGCGGCGCGCCGGGATCGGGCGGAGCCTGCGACGAAGGCGAGCGCGCGGCCGCCTTGGGTACAGCTCAGGAGCGATCACCCGGCGGCTGCCCAACGCCCGTCGATTCCGCCTGCCGCTCCTGGCCGGTGGCCGTTGCGGCTGTTTCCTCTGCTGATGCTCGGAGTGCTCTCAGCCGCCGTTGCCACCGCGCTGGGAGTGCGGGCGAGGCCCAAGTCCGCACCTATGATTCGAGCCGATGCGCTTCTACCTGACGACCCCGATCTACTACGTGAACTCGACCCCGCACATCGGTCACGCGTATACGACCATCGCCGCCGACATCGTCGCGCGCTACCACCGGCAGCGCGGGGACGACACGTTCTTCCTCACCGGCACCGACGAGCACGCGACGAATGTCGCCCGCGTCGCCCGCTCGGAAGGGCTCGAGCCGAAGGAGTTCGCCGACCGGATGGCGGTCGTCTGGCGCGCGCTGCCCGAGCGCCTCAACGCCTCGAACGACTTCTTCATCAGAACCAGCGATGAGGGCCACGCTCGTTTCGTCCGGGAGTTCCTGCAGCGGATCTACGACAACGGCGACGTCTACGACGGCGTCTATGCCGGCCTGTATTGCGTCGGCTGCGAGAGCTTCAAGAACGAGGACGAGCTCGTCGACGGCAAGTGTCCGCTGCACGACACCGAGCCCGAGTGGATCGAGGAGAAGAACTACTTCTTCCGTCTGTCAGCCTACCGCGAGAAGCTCCTTGCGCTCTACGACGAGCGCCCGGATCTCGTGCTGCCGGGCTTCCGCTACAACGAGGCTCGGAGCTTCATCGAAGGCGGGCTCCAGGACTTCAGCATCAGCCGGGCGGGCAGCGACTGGGGGATCCCGCTTCCGTGGGACGAGAGCCAGGTCGCCTACGTCTGGGCCGATGCGCTCGTCAACTACCTCAGCGCACTGACGTACGCGCGCGAAGGGGAGGACCTGCGGGATCGCTTCTGGCCGGCGGTACGCCACATGATGGCCAAGGACATCCTTCGCTTCCACTGCGTCTACTGGCCGGCGCTGCTCATGGCCGCGGGCTACGACGTGCCGACCCAGCTCTTCGTCCACGGCTACCTGCTGCTCGATGACCGCAAGATCTCCAAGTCCGTCGGCAACGTGATCGACCCCCTGGCGCTGATCGACGTCTATGGCGCCGACCCGGTGCGCTACTGGTGCGCACGCGCCGTGTCCTTCGGACAGGACGGCAGCGCATCGATCGAGGGCCTGCACGAGCGCTACGAGCGGGAGCTCGGCAACGACCTGGGCAATCTCCTCTCACGCACGACCGCGATGATCGTCCGCTACCGCGGCGGCCGTGTGTCCGCGACCTCCGGCGGGACGCCGGTGGAGCTGGACGCACTGCGGGTGGAGGTTGCGGAGCGCCTCGACCGGTTCGACATCACCGGCGCGCTGGACGTGATCTGGCTCGTCGTTCGACGGTTGAATCAGTACGTCGAGACGAGCGCACCCTGGCAGCTCGCGAAGGACGACAGCCGTGCCGTCGAGCTCGACGCAGTCCTTGCGAACCTCGCCGAGGGGCTGTGCGCCGTCGCGATCGCCGTCTCCCCGTACCTGCCCGAGACAGCCCCGCGGATCCTGGAAGCGCTCCGCCAGAGCACCGACCTGGGCTGGGACCGGATCCGGCCCGGGTTGCTCGAGACGGCTGAAGGTATCGAGGCGGCGGCGCCGCTGTTTCCGCGCATCGACGCGCCGATCGCCGCAGCGTGATCGACACCCACGCGCACCTCGACGCGTGTGCAGACCCGCCGGAGCAGCTAGTCGAGCGGGCCCGAGCAGCGGGCGTGCAACGGATCGTCACGATCGGCTGCGGGATCGACTCGTGCCGGGCTGCGCTCGCGATCGCCGCGCGCGAGCAGGGCGTCTACGCGGCGCTCGGCATCCATCCGCATCAGGCAGGCGACGCCGACGCCGGCCGTCTCGACGAGTTGCGCGCCTTGTTCACCGACCAGCGCGCAGTGGCGGTCGGCGAGACCGGGCTCGACTTCTTTCGGGACTACGCGCCCCGCGACCGGCAGCGTGACCTGTTCCGGGCCCAGCTCGAGCTTGCGACCGAGCTCCGGAAGCCGGTCATCGTCCACACCCGCGCTGCCGACGACGAGACCCAAACGGCGCTCGATCGCTTCGCCGGCACAGTCGTACTGCACTGCTTTTCCTCTCCAGCCCTGCTTCCGGTCGCCCTCGCGCACGGCTGGTACGTCTCGTTCGCAGGCAACGTGACGTATCCGAAGGCGACGGAGCTGCGCGCCGCCGCGGCGCAGGTCCCGTCCAGCCGGATTCTCGCGGAGACGGACAGCCCTTACCTTGCGCCCCAGCCGCGTCGTGGACGTCCGAACGAGCCGGCCAACGTCGTGCACACGGTCGCCGCGCTAGCCGAGGCGCGAGGGGAGGATCCGGCGCTACTCGCCGCACAGATCGAAGCCAACGCGGCCACCGCCTTCGGCCTCCCGTGAACCCGCCTCGGCCCCGCTCCGAAGGCATCGCGTGCGCAGCACCTGAGACCGAGTCCCGGGGGCAGTCCCTCCGGGGCGCTTGTGCTCCGCTGCGCAGGGCGGGCGCGATTCCCTGCATACTCGGTGGAGGAGAGGTCGGGCCCAGGATCCCCGAGCCACAAGCGTCAGGGGGCTGCCGGGGGAGGAAGCCCCGGCAACGGGGCGGTCCGCGGCAGTGATCCCGAAGAAGAGGCTCGGACAGCACTTTCTCGTCGACGACAATCTGCTCGGCGTCATCGGCCGCCTGGCGGAGCTGGAGCCCGACGACGTCGTGCTCGAGATTGGCCCCGGGCTCGGCATCCTGACCGCGTACCTCGCCGACCGCGTCGCCCATGTGCACGCTGTCGAGCTCGACCGCTCACTCGAACTCGAGCTCTCACGGCGGCTGGGCAGTCGTCCCGACGTCGAGCTCGTGTTCGGAGACGCCCTTGCTCTCGACCTCGCGACGCTGGCGCCGCCTCCTGAGAAGCTCGTCTCCAACCTCCCGTACAACGTTGCGACGCCGATCGTCGCCGAGAGCTTGACCGGGCTCCCGACCATCGCGCTGTGGTGCGTGATGGTGCAGCGGGAGGTGGCCGACCGCTTCTTTGCGGTGCCGCGAACGAAGCCCTACGGTGCCGTATCCGTGCTCGTGCGGCTCGCCGCGCGACGCACCGGCTTCCATCCCGTCTCTCGGGAGGTCTTCCGCCCGCGCCCGAACGTCGATTCGGCGCTGGTCGCCTTCCGGCGCGTGCCTCTGCCCGACTCGTTCCCCGAAGTACGGACACTGGTTCTCGCCGCCTTCGCACATCGGCGGAAGACACTCGCCAACTCGCTCGAGCTGAGCGGTCTCGCCCCTCGCGCGCGTGCCGCCGAGGCGCTGGCCGCGATCGGGCGGGGTGAGGCGGTCCGGGCCGAGGAGCTGGAGCCCGAGGAGTTCGTCGCCCTTGCCGCTGCGCTCGCGAATTAGCCCGAGCTGGCACAGAATCGGCACAAATGCGGCACACATGCGTGCAGAACCGGAGGCTATGCTCGCCCCGAGAAGGGGGCGGGTACCTGAACCCCACCCGGGTGGGGGGTGTGGGCGCATCCTTGTCCCCGAGGGCCATGCCGAGATGAGTCACTGTCGGGCTTTGGCGAAGATCAATCTTGCGCTCGTGGTCGGTCCAGGGCGCGATGACGGCCTGCACGAGGTGACGACGGTGCTGCAGCGCATCGACCTTGCCGACGAGCTCTCCGTCGAACCCGCGCCGGGCCTCGTCGTGTCGGGTTTCGCCGACGACACCCTCGTCACCTCCGCCCTGACGGCCCTCGCTCGGGAGGCGGGCGTCGAGCCGTGTTTCGCGGTCCGGATCCGCAAGCGGATCCCCGTCGCAGCCGGGCTCGGCGGGGGCAGCTCGGACGCCGCCGGCGCCCTCCGGCTCGCCAACGACCTGCTCCCGGAGCCGCTCGCGGCCGAGCGCCTGCGCGCCCTTGCCGCGTCGCTCGGGTCCGACGTGCCCTTCTTCCTCGAGACGGGACCGCAGCTGGGGGAGGGCGACGGGCGGGACCTCTCCGCGCTCCACCTCCCGCAGGACTACCGGGTCGTGCTCCTGCTCCCGAACGGGGAACGGAAACAGGCGACCGCCGACGTCTACGCCGCCTTCGACGCACGCAACGGCCAGGTGGGCTACGCGGAGCGCCGCGCGACGCTGCTCCAACGCCTCGCGGGAGTCGACGAGCCGCGCGATCTGGCGGCGCTGCCTCCGAATGACCTCGCCAGCTCGGCACTTGCCGCCGAGCTCCGGGCGCTGGGTGCCTTTCGCGCCGACGTCACCGGCGCCGGTCCGGTGGTCTACGGGCTGTTCGAGGACCCCGCGGATGCGGCCGCTGCCGGCCGCCGTCTCGAGAGCCTCGGCCGGGTCTGGGTGACGGCACCAGCGTGGTAGTTTGAGCGTGTGGAAGGGCTCGGCCCAGGCACGATCGAGCACGGCTCCAGCCGCCGCGGCCGCTGGCTTCGCGCGAGGCGCTTTCGCTTCGCGATCTGGATCGCGGTCGGTGAAGGCCTGCTCGTCGTCGTCCATGTCGTGCCCAAGTGGCCGGCAATCGGGCTCGCTGCCGCCCTGATCGCCTTCTACTACTTCGTGGGCCGCCGCTCGAACCAGGACACGGTGCGCCAGGCGAGCTGGATCGCGGCCGCCTCGCAGGCGCTCATGATCCTCGTGCCGATCTTCGTCGCCGTCTTCGCCACCGTTGCGATCGTGATGCTCGCGATAATCGCGGTCGTGGCGTTGGTCGTGCTCTTCACGGATCGCGACTAGAATCGCGCCGTCAATGGGGCGTAGCCAAGTGGTAAGGCAGCGGGTTTTGGTCCCGCGATCCCAGGTTCGAATCCTGGCGCCCCAGCCATCTCTCGTTTCGTGACAGCGCCTCCGCTTGCAGTCGTCGTCATGGCCGCCGGCCTGGGAACCAGGATGCGGTCGACGGTGCCGAAGCACCTGCACGCCATCCTCGGCCGCCGTGTGATCGACTGGACGCTCGCCGCCGTTGCCGAGCTGGGGGCCGACCGGGTCGTGCTCGTCGTCTCGCCTGACACACAGGACGCGGTCGCAGGCGTCGAGACCGCTGTTCAGGAGCGGCCTCTCGGAACCGGCCACGCCGTCGCATCGGCCTGCGGCACCCTGGAAGGATTCGAGGGGGACGTGCTCGTGCTCGACGGCGCCGCGCCTCTTCTGACCGCCGATCTGCTGTCGGGGTTCGTCGCCGAGCACCGCCGCGAGGGAGCCGCCGTCACCGTGCTCTCGATGGAGCCGGACCACCCGCTGCCGTACGGGCGCGTCGTCCGCGCCGCCGACGGCTCCCTGCGGCGCATCGTCGAGGAGCGGGACGCAACGCCGGAAGAGCGGGCGATCCGCGAGCTGAACTCGTCGATCTACGTCTTCTCGGCGACCGACCTGTGGCCCGCCCTCGCGCAGCTCGAGCCGCAGAACGCCCAGGGCGAGCTCTATCTCACGGATACGGTCGCGCATATCGTTTCGACCGGCCGTCCGGCCGCCGCCTGGATCTCGCCGGACTCGCGCTCGCCCGAGGGCATCAACACGCGCGTCGAGCTGGCCGCCGCTGCCGCGATCCTGCGCGACCGGATCAACGAGGGCCACATGCTCGCCGGTGTGACGATCATCGACCCGGCGTCGACCTGGATCGACTGGAGCGTCGAGCTGGAGCCGGACGCGGTCGTACACCCGTTCACGGTCCTGCGCGGCGCGACTCGCGTCGGCGAGGGCGCTTCGGTCGGCCCGCACGTGGTCGCGGTCGACGCCGAGATCGGCGCGCGAGCATTGGTCGGGCCGTTCTGTTACCTTCGCCCGGGCACCGTCCTCGAGCCGGGCTCGAAGGCGGGGACATTCGTCGAGATCAAGAACTCTCGGATCGGGGAGCACACGAAGGTGCCACACCTGTCCTACGTCGGAGACGCTGAGATCGGCGCAGAAACGAACCTCGGAGCGGGCACGATCATGGCCAACTTCCCGCACGAGCCTGGGAAGCCGAAGGCGCACACGACGATCGGCCGCAACGTCAGGGGCGGCGTTCACAATACGTTCGTGGCTCCGGTCGAGGTTGGCGACGACGCATGGATAGCCGCGGGAACCGTCGTCACCGACGACGTTCCGCCCGGCTCGCTGGCAGGGTTCCCGCCGCGGCAGGTCACGAAGGACGGCTACGTCTACGGCAGGCATGGAAAGCGCGACGACTGAGTTCACCGCGTCGCTCCCCGGGCTCATCGTCGCGGAGGAGCTGCCGGCCGTGACGCCGGGCCACTGGATCGAGCGCGGCCCGCAGAAGCGGCTGATGGTCTTCGCCGGGCGCTCGCACCCGGACCTCGCCGACGCGGATCGCGCAGCAGCTCGGCGTGGAGCTCGGCGAGATCGCGCTCGAGACGTTCGCCAACGGCGAGACGTACTGCCGCTTCGGCGAGTCGATCCGCGGCGCCGACGTCTTCCTCGTGCAGACCGGCTGCGAGCCGATCGATCGCAACCTGATGGAGCTGCTGTTCATGATCCAGGCGGCGAAGCTCGCGTCCGCGAAGCGCATCACCGCAGTCATGCCGCTGTTCCCCTACGCGCGGCAGGACCGCAAGGCGAAGCCCCGCGAGCCGATCTCGGCCCGGCTCCTCGCCGACATGCTCCAGCTCGCCGGCGCCGACCGTGTGCTGACGATGGACCTGCACGCCGGCCAGATCCAGGGCTTCTTCACGATCCCGGTCGACCACATGACCGCATTGCCGCTGTTCGCGCGGCACTTCCGCGATCTCGGGCTGACCGGCGAGGGTGTCGTCTCGGTCTCGCCGGACGCCGGCCGCGCCAGGATGGCCGTCCGCTTCGCGGAGATGATCGACGCCGAGTTCGCGATCATGCACAAGGCGCGGCCCACGCACGACGTGGTCGAGGTGACCGAGATCACCGGCCGCGTCCGCGACAAGATCGCGATCGTCGGCGACGACGTGATCATGACCGGCGGCACGCTGCTCGCCAACGCGAAGGCGCTGCGCGAGCACGGAGCGCTCGCGGTGTGGGTGTTCGCGACGCACGGCCTCTTCTGCGGCGGTGCGCTGGAGCGCTTCAGCGGTTCCGACCTGGCGGGCATCGTGGTCACCGACACCGTGCCGATCGATCTGCTCAACCGCCCCCCGCAGATGACGGTGCTCCCGGTCTCCGGGCTGCTCGCCGAGACGATCATGAACGTGTTCGCCGACGACTCCGTCTCGGCGATCTTCGGCGGCGAGAACCAGCTCTTCTAGCGTTGCCCGTATCAATGGCCGGGTTGAGCCGTCCGCTAACGCTCTGCTAACAGGGCACTCCCGCCATAACGGCGACACGGTCACCGTCGACGGCGGCCGGACCGCAACTGCGCGTCGCACGGGGAGTGGACGCCGAGGCGCTTGGGCCTCGGCGTCCGGGGAGGGATCAGGTGGCGGGAGCCGCCGGCGCAACGGCGGCAGGGATCGAGATGAGGCGCCCGGGGAGGCGCGCTCCACGCGGGCGCACCTCCTCGGGCACCGCCGACGGCTCCCGTTCCGCGGCGGCATGTGCTCCGAGCCGGGCTGCCCGTACCTCGCGCGGAAGCAGCGCGTCCGGACGGCCGATCGGCTCTCGATGAAGGGTCAGCTGTGGGTTCACGTGTCTCGTGCTCGCTCTGTCCAGCTACGAGACGCGGCAGCGGCCGGTTCTCTTCCCGCTACACTCTCCCGCCGTGGCAGGTGAACGCATCACGCTGGAAGTGGCCGACCGCGAACGGGCCGGATCGCGCGAGTCGCGCCGCCTGCGCAAGCAGGGTCTGATCCCCGGCGTCATCTACGGGCGGGGCAAGGCACCCCATTCGATCTCGGTTCCGGAGCGCGAGCTGAGGCGCGTGCTGACCGGAGGTTCCGGGATGCACGCGATCCTCGACGTCGTGCTCGAGGGCCAGAAGACCCCACGCGCCTCGATCCTGAAGGACTACCAGCAGGACCCGATCCGCGGGACGATCACCCACATCGACCTGCAGGAGGTGCGGCTCGACCAGCCGATCCAGGCCCAGGTCGTCGTCGAGCTCATCGGCGGCGACGAAGGACCGGGCGTCAAGGAGGGCGGAGTGCTCTCGCAGGTGGCCCGCGAGGTCACCGTCGAGGCGCTGCCGATGGAGATCCCGGACCACCTCGAGCTCGACGTGAGCGGGATGGCGCTCGGCGACACGCTCCGGATCGCCGATCTCGAGGTACGCGCAGGCATGACCCTGCTCGACGATCCCGAGACGGTGCTGGCGAATGTGTCGGCGCCGCGTGTCGAGGAGGTTGTCGAGGAGCCCGAGGAGGAGGAAGGCGAGGTCGAGGAGGCCGCCGAGGGCGAGGCCGCCGCGCCGGAGGGCTCGGCAGGCGATTCCAGCTCCGAGGGGTAGGTGCGGCTTCTCCGTCGGGGCGAGCAGGCCTCGACGCTCGACCTGCTCGTCGCGGGCCTCGGCAATCCCGGACGCGAGTACGGGCGCAGCCGCCACAACGTCGGCTGGATGGTCGCCGACGAGCTCGCCCGCCGGCACGGCGGCTCGTGGCGCGAGAAGTTCTCGGGCCGCTGCGCCGATGTGCGCATCGGCGAGAGGCGGCTCGCGCTGCTGAAGCCGGAGACGTACATGAACGAGTCGGGCCGCTCGGTCGGGGCCGCGGTGCGTTTCTACAAGGTGGAGCCGGGGGCGCTGCTCGTGGTTCACGACGAGTCGGACCTCGAGCCGGGGCGGCTCCAGGCGCGCCTCGGAGGAGGCCTGGGTGGTCACAACGGCCTGCGCTCCATCACTGCACAGCTGGGAACGCAGGATTTCCTGCGGCTCCGTGTCGGCGTCGGGAGGCCGGAGCGCGGCGACCGCCGTCCGCTTGCGGACTACGTGCTCTCGGACTTCGAGGCGCACGACGACGCGGAAGGGCTGGTCGCGCGGGCCGCGGATGCCGTCGAGTCGCTCGCGGAGAACGGGCTCGAAACCGCCCAGCGGCTCTTCAACTGAGCGAACAAGGCACCGACCCGGGCCGGCCCCGGATCCGGCGTTGCGGCTGATCTCGGCTGCGGCCGCGAGTCGGTTCTGCCCGGTGCAGCGGAACGAGCGGGCTGACTTCCGGAGAGAGAAGTGACGCTCTCGTCACTCATGCGTCACAGACACGTGACAGTTTCGGGACTATGCTCGTCGCGGGGAGGAGGTTGGGGGTGCCTTCTTTAGGGGGTCTGTTCCGGATGTGAGGGCGGCATCGTCCGCTCGTGCGGCAGCCCGGGCCGCGCGGCGATAACTGTGCCGGATGCCGGCCCTTCCCGCCAGTCGGGCCGGGGCGGCCGATGCGTCCGGCGCCTCAGCCGCTCACGCGCCCGGCCGTCGCCGAACACTCTCACGCGCCCGTCCGGCGCCGGAGCCGTCTGCGGGCGGACACGAGCCAACGCAGAGCGCCCGTTGCTGCAACGGAACCCCCCGGTACGATTGCCGCCGCAGAACCGTCGGTTCTGCCTGCCGTCATGGACCGAGCGATCAGCACCGAGCGTCCCGTCCTCCACGCTTTCGTGCGGGAGCTGGCTGCCCACGAGCGGCTCCAGGCGTTCGCCGCGGCACTGCCGTCTCGCGCCCGCGTCTCCGAGCCGGCGCTGCCGCTCCTGCTCGCGGCGCTGCACGAGCACCTCGGCCGCCGGCTCGTCTGCCTGCTGCCCGACGACGCCGACGCCCGCGACGCTGCCGAGGGAGCCGGCTGGTTCCTCGGATCGGAGCGGGTCGCGCTGCTGCCGAGCCGCGGCGTGCACTGGGGATCAGGGCTCGAGCCGCCGCCGCACCTCGTCGGGGAGCGGGCGCGCGCGCTGGACGTGCTCGCACGCGGCGGCCTCGTCTGTGCCTCCGCGGCGGCGCTCGCGGAGGGCCTCCCGCCGCCGGCGGCCCGGCCCGAGCCGCTCGCGGTCGCCGTCGGCGACCTCTTCGAGCGCGACGAGCTGACCGAGCTGCTCGCGCTTGCCGGCTACGAGCGGGTCGACCGGGCCGAGGAGCGCGGCCAGTTCGCCGTCCGCGGCGGGATCGTCGATGTCTTCCCGAGCACCGGCCGCGAGCCGCTCAGGATCGAGCTGTTCGGTGACGAGGTGGAGGCGATCCGGGTCTTCTCGTCCTTCACGCAGCGCGCGCTGCGGCCCGTGGACGGCGCCACGATCTACCCGGCCGCCGAGCGACGGCTCGATCTGATCGAGCCGTGGCACGGCGACGACGGTGAGCTGCCGCCGGTTCCCCGCGACCTCGTGCCGCCGCTCGAGCGCCCGCCCGACCTGGTCTGGGAGCCCGACGAGGTGCGCGCGGTCTGCGCCGAAGAGCTCGGCGCGACCCTCGACCTGAAAGGCGCGACGGAGCTCGACCCGCTCCCGGCCGGCCAGCCGTTCGCCTTCGAGGCGCAGCGACCGGCGATCGCCGCACGGGGGCTCGCCGAGGCCGAGACCGAGCTCGGCTCGTTCCTGCGGGCCGGGCAGCGCGTGGTGGTCGCGTTCCCGCACCGGGGCGAGGCCCTGCGGACCGAGAACCTGCTGCGCCGGGTCGAGGCCCGGGTCGTCGACACGGACGCGGACCTGCCCTCGGAGCCGGAGCTCCTGTTCGCGATCGCCCCCGCCCGTCGCGGGCTCGTCTGGCGCGAGCTCGGGCTCGTCCTGCTCCCGGACACGCAGGTCTTCCGCAAGCGCCCGCCCCGTGTCGATCAGCGGCTGGGTCGCGCGCTGCAGTCCTTCGCCGACCTGCGCACCGGCGACTTCGTCGTCCACGAGGACCACGGCGTGGGGCGGCTCCTCGGGTTCGAGACCAAGACCGTGGCAAGCGTCACGCGGGACTACCTCTTCCTCGCGTTCCGTGGCGACGACCGGCTCTACGTGCCGCACGAGCAGATCGGCAAGGTCTCGCGCTACATCGGGGCCGACGCGAAGGCGCCCGCGCTCTCCAAGCTCGGCGGCAAGGCCTGGGACCGGCTCAAGACCAGAGCGCGGGAGTCGGTGCGGGAGCTCGCGGGGGAGCTGATCGCGCTCTACGCCCGCCGCCAGCAGGCGCCCGGGGTCGCCTACGACCTCTCCGACGAGTGGTACGAGCGGCTCGAGGCCGAGTTCCCCTTCCGGGAGACGGGCGACCAGCAGCGCGCGATCGAGGCGGTCAAGGAGGATCTCGAGTCGGCGCGGCCGATGGACCGGCTCGTCTGCGGCGACGTCGGCTTCGGCAAGACCGAGGTCGCCGGTCAGAGCGGCCTTCGCGGTCGCCGTCAACGGGCGGCAGACGCTGATGCTCGTGCCGACGACGGTGCTCGCCGAGCAGCACTGGAACACGTTTCGCGAGCGGTACCGCGACTTCCCTGTGCGGGTCGAGATGGTGTCGCGTTTCCGCAGGCCCGCGGAGACGAAGAAGGTGCTGGCCGACTTCGCGGCGGGCAAGGTCGACGTCCTGATCGGCACCCATCGGGTGCTCTCGCGCGACGTGATCCCGAAAGCGCTCGGGCTGGTCGTCGTCGACGAGGAGCAGCGCTTCGGCGTCGCGCAGAAGGAGCTGCTGCGCCAGCTCCGGCTCGAGGTCGACGTGCTCGCGCTCACGGCGACGCCGATCCCGCGCACGCTGCACATGTCGCTCTCCGGGCTGCGCGACATCTCCGTGATCGAGACGCCGCCCGAGGGCAGGCGGCCGATCCGCACCTACGTGGGCGAGTTCGACGAGGAGATCGCCAAGCAGGCCCTCGATCGCGAGCTCGAGCGGGGCGGCCAGTCGTTCTACCTCCACAACCGCGTCGACTCGATCGACGAGGCCGCCGAGCGCCTGCGCCAGCTCTCGCCCGGCCTCCGCGTGCTCGTCGCGCACGGCCAGATGCGCGAGCGCGAGCTGGAGGAGCGGATGCACGCCTTCCTGCGCGGCGACGGCGACGTGCTCGTCTCGACGACGATCATCGAGTCGGGCCTCGACATCCCCCAGGCGAACACGCTGATCGTCGAGCGCGCCGACGTGCTCGGGCTGGCCCAGCTCTACCAGATCCGCGGCCGTGTCGGCCGCTCCGACGTGATCGCCCACGCGTACCTCTTCTATCCCGACCAGCGCGAGCTGACAGCCGAGGCGCGCGCACGGCTGGCCACGCTGGCCGACCACACCGAGCTCGGCGCCGGCTTCGCGATCGCGATGCGCGATCTCGAGATCCGGGGCGCGGGCGACCTGCTGGGATCCGAGCAGTCGGGTCACGTCGCCGCGCTCGGCTTCGAGCTCTACGTCGAGCTTCTGGACGAGGCCGTGGCCGAGCTCTCGGGCCGGCGGCGGACGGTAACGCGGCCGGTGCGCGTCGACGCCCGCGTGGACGCGTTCGTGCCGGCCGCGTACATCGGCTCGGAGGCGCTCAAGATCGACCTCCACCGGCGGCTCGCCCTGGTCGAGAACGACGACGAGCTACGCGAGCTGCGGGCGGCCACCGAGGATCGCTACGGCCCGCTCCCCGAGCCCGTCGAGCACCTGTTCGCGATCCAGGACGCGAAGCTGAAGCTCGCCCGGCTCGGGGCCGACTACCTCGTCTACCGCGGCGGCCGCGTCACCGTCGGGCCTGTCCTCCTCGGCTCCGGCGAGCTGCGCGAGCTCCGGGCCCGCGTGCCGACGGCGGTCTACACGATCGCGAAGCGTGAGGTGGCGCTGCGAGAGGATGACTTCAAGGACGCACTCGACCTGGTCGATGCCATCACCGACGCCCGCCGAGCCGCCTGATGTGCCGGGAGCGACGGGCCTTGCAGGCCGACCGGAGGCCCGGTGAGAACGGCGTCACCGTCGCGGGTCGATGCTATCCTCGGTGGGCGCCGGGCAACGTGAGCGGCGCCTTTTTGATGAAGCACGCCCGCCTCCTTCTCATCTTCCTGGCAGCGCCGCTCGCGCTGTTCGCCGCCGGCTGCGGCGGATCGGGCGGCAACGGCAAGGTGCCCGCCGACGCGGTCGCCGTCGTCGACGGCGTGCCGATCACGCAGGCCGAGTTCGAGAGCATGCTGGCCGCCAACAAGGCACAGCTCAAGGCGCAGAAGCAGGCTGTTCCCAAGCCGGGAACCGCGCAGTATTCCGCGCTCCGCGCCCGCATTGTCGACTTCCTCGTGCAGCGCACCGAGTTCGAGGCCAAGGCGAAGTCGGCGCTCGGCATCGAGATCACCGACCAGCAGATCGAGCAGCGGCTCACCCAGATCAAGAAGCAGTACTTCGCCGGCTCGCAGACGCGCTACCTCGCCCAGATCAAGAAGCAGGGCCTCACCGACGAGCAGGTGCACGCCAGCGTCAAGTCGCAGCTCCTCTCGGAGGCCATCTTCAAGAAGGTGACCGCGAGCACGACGGTCACGCCCGCGGCGGTCGCGGCCTACTACAACGCCCACATCGCGAGCTACCGGCAGCCGGAGAAGCGGCAGGTCCGGCACATCCTCGTGAAGACGAAGGCGCAGGCGGACTCGATCGAGCAGCAGTTGAAGAACGGCGCCGACTTCGCGACGCTGGCCAAGAAGGACTCGATCGACACGTCGTCCAAGGCCCTCGGAGGCACACTTCCCGGCGGGATCCAGCGCGGCCAGACTGTCGCTCCCTTCGACAAGGTCGCGTTCGCGCTGAAGACGAAAGCGATCTCGGCGCCGGTGCACACGCAGTTCGGCTGGCACATCATCCAGGCGCTCTCGCCGATCACGCCCGCCACGAAGACGCCGCTCAAGCAGGTGCAGGAGTCGATCAGGCAGCAGCTGCTGCAGCAGAAGAAGAACGACACCATGACCGCGTGGGTCGACCAGGTGAAGAAGCAGTACGCGACGAAGATCAAGTACGCCGTCGGCTACGCGCCGCCGGTGACCAGCACGGCCGTCACCACCGGGTGAGCGGGGACGACCCGCTCCTCGAGCTGCGCCACCTGACCGAGCGCCTTCGCCGTGAGTGTCCCTGGGACCGCGAGCAGACGGCCCGCACGATCGTCCCCCACACGGTGGAGGAGGCCTACGAGGTCGCGGACGCCGCCGGTTCGGGGGACGACGCGAAGCTGCTCGACGAGCTCGGCGACCTCCTGTTCCAGACGTTCTTCCTGGCGCTGACGCTCGAGGAGAAGGGCGCCGGCGACCTCGACGACGTGGCGCGCACGGTCCAGGCCAAGCTCGTGCGCCGGCATCCGCACGTCTTCGGCGACGTGGAGGCGCGGACCGCGGGCCGGGTGCGCGAGAACTGGGAGCGGATCAAGGTCACCGACGAGGGCCGTGTCGGGATCTTCCACGACGTGCCCGCATCGCTGCCCGCGCTGCTCCACGCGCGCAAGGTGCAGAAGCGGGCGCGGGCGGTCGGGTTCGAGTATCCCGACCTCGAGGGCGCGTGGGCCGATCTCGACGACGAGCTGCGGGAGCTGCGGGAGGCGATCGCAGACGCCGGCGGCGAGCCGGCGCCCGAGAGCGAGCCCGACCCGCGCGTCGCCGCGGAGCTCGGCGACGTGCTCTTCGCCGCGGTGAACGTCGCGCGGCGCCTGAACGTCGACCCGGAGCTGGCACTGCGCGCGGCGAGCGGCCGGTTCGTGGCGCGCGTGGAGGAGGCGGAGCGGCTCGCGGCGGCCGAGGGGCGTGCGTTCGCGGAGCTGTCGCTGGAGGAGCAGGACGCGTACTTCGACAACGCAAAGGAGACAGAGCAGCCATGAGCCGGATCAGCAGCGTGCATGCCCGTCAGATCCTCGACTCGCGGGGGAACCCGACGGTCGAGGTCGACGTCGTTCTCGCGTCGGGCGGATTCGGTCGCGCGCTCGTGCCCTCGGGCGCGTCCACCGGCGTCCACGAGGCGGTCGAGCTGCGCGACGGCGACAAGAGCGTGTACGGCGGCAAGGGCGTGCTGAAGGCCGTCGACAACGTCGACGACGGAGATCGCGCCGGCCGTCCACGGCCTCGACGCGGACGATCAGGCCGCGCTCGACCGGGTGCTCGTCGAGCTCGACGGGACGCCGAACAAGGGGCGGCTCGGGGCGAACGCGATTCTCGGTGTCTCGCTCGCAGCGGCGCGTGCGGCCGCGGCCGACCAGCACGTCTCGCTCTTCCGCTGGATCGGCGGGCCCGACGCGCATCTCCTGCCGGTGCCGATGCTGAACGTGATCAACGGCGGCGCCCACGCGCAGAACTCGCTCGACTTCCAGGAGTTCATGATCGTGCCCGCCGGGGCCGAGACGTTCTCCGAGGGCCTGCGGATCGGTGCGGAGACCTTCCACTCGCTGCGCTCCGTGCTGCACGAGCGCGGCCTGGCGACGGGCGTCGGCGACGAGGGCGGGTTCGCGCCCGACCTCGAGTCGAGCGCGGCCGCGATCGAGCTCGTGCTGGAGGCCGCGGAGCGGGCCGGGCACCGCGAGCGGATCGCGATCGCGCTCGATCCCGCGGCGACCGAGTTCTTCACGAGACGGCGGCTACCACCTCGAAGGGCGGACGCGCGACTACGGCCGGAATGCTCGAGCTCTACTCCGAGCTCGCCGACCGCTACCCGCTCGTGTCCGTCGAGGACGGGCTCGCCGAGGACGAGTGGGGCGGCTGGCAGCGAGCTAACCGGACAGCTCGGCGACCGGCTGCAGCTCGTCGGCGACGACATCTTCGTGACCAACGTCGCGCGCCTGCAGCGCGGGATCGACGAGGGCGCCGCCAACGCGATCCTCGTCAAGGTCAACCAGATCGGGACGCTGACGGAGACGCTCGATGCGATCACGCTCGCCCGCGCGAACGGCTACTCCGTCGGTGATGTCGCACCGCTCGGGCGAGACGGAGGACTCGACGATCGCCGACCTCGCCGTCGCGACGGGTGTCGGGCAGATCAAGACGGGCGCGCCGTCCCGCTCGGACCGGGTCGCGAAGTACAACCAGCTGCTGCGCATCGAGGAGGAGCTGGGCGACGCCGCGGTCTACCCGGGCTGGGACGCGTTCCCCCGGGCGGGGCGGTAAGGCCTCGCGCAGCTACTCTTGCGGCGCCATGGGCACAACGCTCTCGCGCCGCACCAAGATCGTGGCCACGATCGGGCCCAACTCCGGATCGGTAGAGGCGGTCACGGCTCTCGTCCGGGCCGGTGTCGACGCCGCCCGCCTCAACTTCTCGCACGGCACGCACGACGACCACGCGCATCGCGCCGAGAACATCCGCGCGGTTCAGCAGGCGCTCAACAAGCCGCTCGCTCTGGTCGCCGACCTGCAGGGCCCGAAGCTGCGGATCGGCCACCTCGACGTTCCGGTCACGCTGGCGCGCGGCGACCGCGTGATCGTGTGCGGTGAGCTGAGCGGCAACGGCCATCTGCAGGTGCTGCCGGCGGTCGTCGGGCAGGTGCTCCAGCCCGGGAACGACGTCCTGATCGACGACGGGCTCGTCCGCCTGCGCGTCGAACAGGTCGACGAGGGCCGGGCGAGCTGCAGCGTGATCGTCGGCGGCGAGATCGACTCGCACAAGGGCGTGAACCTCCCCGGCGTCTCGATTCCGATTCCGTCGCTGACGCCCAAGGATCTCGGCGACCTCGAGTTCGCGCTCGGGCTCGGCGCCGACTTCATCGCGCTCTCGTTCGTCCGCTCGGCCGACGACATCCAGGAGCTGCGGGAGCGGATCGTGGAAGCAGGCTCGTCCGCGCGCGTCATCGCCAAGATCGAGAAGGCCGAGGCGGTCGAGGCGCTCGACGAGGTGCTCGCCGTGAGCGACGCCGTGATGGTCGCCCGCGGTGATCTCGGCGTCGAGATCGGGCCGGATCTCGTGCCGCTGCTGCAGAAGCGGATCATCCTGCGCGCGCTGGAGTTCGGAAAGCCCGTGATCACCGCCACCCAGATGCTCGAGTCGATGATCCACCATGCGGAGCCGACCCGGGCCGAGGCGAGCGACGTCGCCAACGCGATCCTCGACGGGAGCTCGGCGCTTGATGCTCTCGGGCGAGACGGCGGTCGGCGACTACCCGGTCGAGGCGGTGTCCACGATGGACCGCATCGCACGGGCCGTCGAGCCGAGCCTCGGCTACCGGCACCAGCTGCCCGGCGCCGAGGACGAGCCGACGGTCGGTCAGGCCATGTCGAACGCGGCCTGCGACCTGGCCGAGGTGCTGGGCGCCCGCGCGATCGTCGTCCCCACGTCCACCGGCCGCACGGCCTCGGCCGTCGCCCGCCTGCGGCCGCACCGCCCGATCATCGCGCTCACGTACTCGCAGACCGCGTTGCAGCAACTCGCGATGGAATGGGGCGTGACGCCGATCCTGATCTCGGAGACCGCCGACGTGAAGGAGCTCTGGGACCGCTCGCTGGAGGCCGCCCGTGCGACCGCGATCGTCGAGCCGGGCGACCGGATCGTGACCACCGCGGGCACCGCCGTGAACATCCCCGGCTCCACGAACGTGATCCGCGTCGACATCGCCTAGACGCGCCGCGTCTTACTCGTCCTCGGCCATCCCGAGAATGTCGTCGCGGGACATCTTCCCCACGAGATCCGGGTGAGCGTCGCCGACGTGCTGCTCAACCTTATGGACGAGCTCGTCGTCGTTCTCGGCGCGGATGACCTCGCCGCACTCGCAGTTGATCACCTTCGACATGGCGCCCCTTTCGCGTTGTCGCCGCAGGGTTGGAATCCGGGCCTAGTAGGTCAAGACGGTGTCGCTCTCGACCGCGAGCTGGACGAGCCGTGCCGGTGGCGCCAGCTCGGCGGGCTTGCCGGCGAGCTCGACCTCCGTGACACCACGGCCCTTGCTGGACATTCCGGATAGGTAGAACCGACCTCCCCAGCGACGATCGCCTCGTACGAATCTCGCAGACTCCCGGTACCGAGTCCACTGAGGTTGTCGAGGACGGGTCGCGGAGCAGCTGACCGCGTCGCCGGCGAGGAACAGCGTGACGTCGTGCCTCGTCCAACGGTCCGTGCGACGAGGAAGCTCAGCGCGGCGCGGGTGGCGACTCGGGCCCGTGGTGACGTGGACAAGCAGCGTGGCCATGCGCGGGAGTATGCGGCTCCTGCCTTGCCGTAACCTTGGCGCGATCTTGGAAACGCGCATCCAGCTGTGTGGTCGCCTGGTCGCCACCCTGGATGGGACGCGTCGAGGGCGAGCTGCCCGGTCGGCAGGGACGACTCCTGTTCGCCTACCTCGTGGCTAACCGTGCCCGCGCAGCCTCACGCGCGGAGCTGATGGACGCTGTCTGGCCGTACGGGTTGCCGGGCGCTCCGGACTCGGCCCTGAGTGCGCTCGTGTCCAAGCTCCGACGGGCTGTCGGGCAGGAACGTCTCGTGGGACGCAGCGAGCTCAGATTGGTCCTTGCCGACGACGCGTGGATCGACGCCGAGGCGGCTGTCGAGGCGCTTCATCGCGCCGAGGCCGCGGACGCGCGCTCCGACTGGCCGGCAGCCTGGGTCGCCGCGCGCGTCGCTCAGCACATTTCCGTCCGTCCGTTCGTCGCCGGCGAGGACGCGCCCTGGATCGAGGAGCGGCGTCGTCAGCTGGAAGGCACCTACCTCCGCGCGCTCGAGCTTGCGGCGCACGCGAGCCTGCGGATCGGCGGCGGGGAGCTGGACACCGCTGAGCGCTCGGCGCGATCGCTCGTCCGGCGAGCGCCCTTCCGGGAGAGCGGCTACCGCTATCTGATGGAGGTACTGGCCGCGCGGAACAACCGTGCCGACGCGCTGCGTGTCTACGAACAGCTTCGCATGCTTGCTCAGGGATGAGCTCGGCGCGGCGCCCTCGCCGGCCACGCAGGAGCTCCACCGCGCGCTTCTGGGCGGGCCAGAGGATCGCTGATCCAGTGCAGCTCGGCGCGACCCGCGGGCAGGATCGCGCTCCCGTCGGGCGAACGAGCGGATATCGCCGCGCCGAAGCAGACGAAGAAGAACAAGCGACGCCCTCCGCGCTCGCGGGTCGTCATGCGGTGGGCAGCCGTGGGGGCCGCGCTGCTCATCGGATTCTTCTACTACCGGCCGCTGCACAGCTACATCTCGACGCGCCACGAGCTTGCGCAGCGCTCCAGCGAGGTGGGCGGACTGGCGGCCGAGAACCGGGCGCTGCGTCATCGGCTCGCCACCGCCGGGACGACGTCCGCGCTGGTGCGGGAGGCGCGGCAGCTCGGCTGGATCCACCCCGGTGAGCGGCTGTTCATCATCAAGGGCATCTCGCGCTGGCGGCACCAGGCGCACCACTCCAGGCCGACTACCATCGGCCGGAGTGGATGACCGCGCCGTCGTCGAGCGTCAGATCGGCAGGCCCCCGCGCGCGTTCCGCCGTGTCGCGGTGCGCTGTCCCTACGGGCTGCCCGCCGTCACCGAGCAGTCGCCGTACAGCGCGGACGGCGAGCCGTTCCCGACCACCTACTACCTGACCTGCCGCCATCTGGTCGCAGCGCTCGCGCGGGTCGAGGCGGCGGGCGGCGTCGAGCGCTGGAGCGCGGCGGTGCGCGAGCAGCCGGAGCTCCGGGCGAGCCTCGAACGGGCCCAGGAGGAGCAGCGCGCGGTGCGCCGCGAGCTGGCCGCGGGCGAGACGGGCAGGGACGCGGGTGCGTCGCTCGAGCTCGGGATCGGCGGCTCGTCACGCGCCGGGAGCCTCAAGTGCCTGCACGCGCACGCGGCGTTCGCGCTGGCCCGGCCCGGCTACGGCCTCGGCGAGCAGATCCTGGCCGAGGTCGGCGCCGTTCTGGCCGGCCGGCGGGTGCTGTTCGCTCTGACCGGTATCGTCGCGCGGGTGCCTGCCGTCGTCGACATCGCCCGTCAGGAATGGCTGGAATCGCACCGGCGACTCGAGGAGGAGACCCGTGACCCGCGCCGCCGCGCCGCGCTGCTGGCCCAGGTCGAGGCGCTGATGGACGAGCTCCGGCGGCGCGTCGGGCAGTGGTTCACGCTCGAGGAGCTGGCCGGGGCCTACGCCGGGGCCGAGAGCTGGAGCCGTGACGTCGTCTCCGAGCGCGCGCCGGCCAAGGGCTGGCCGCGGACGCTCGCGGTGGTCGAGGGAGCTGCGTTCCACCTCTATTCCCGCGGCGCGGTCGACTACCGGCCGTGACCGAGGCTTCGCCGCGCCCGCGCCCGCGCCCACGGCGCCGCCGGCGCCGCCGCGGGCGGGTCATCGCGCTCGTGCTCGCGGGAGTGCTCGTCCTTGCGGTCGGCATCGCCCTCGGCGAGGCGCTGCACGACAATCCGGACCCGAGCCGCGTGCCGAGCACGAACGTGCGCACGCTCCTGCCCGGGACGCTGCCGCCCGAGCAGGCCACGGTGACGATCACGGTCGCCGGCACGTCCTGATCGGCGCCGACCGGCAGCTGGAGCGGTGGGTCGTGGCCCTGGTTCCTCGACCCCTCTTCGTCGGCCTCTCGCACGCCGGCTCGTTCGGCCTGGTCTGGCTCGTCTGGCCATGCGCTCTCGGTCGCGCGGCGCCGTCCCGAGCCCCTGCTCTCGACGCTCGCCGCTCGCGGTCGCGGATCTCTCGCGGGGCTGCAGGCGCTGATCGGCCGCCGCGCCCTCCCTGCGCTACCCGGAGCCGCACGCGCTCGTGCACGTGCCCACGCGGCTCGTTCCCTCGGGACACGCGGCGACGAGCTTCGCCTGCGCCGGAGTGCTCGCCTGCGCCCGCGCCGTGGCTGTCCTTGCATCGGCGATCGCGGTGTCGCGCGTCTACGTCGGCGTCCACTATCCGCTCGACGTGCTCGGCGGCGCGGCGCTCGGACTCGCCGTCGCTACAGCTCTTCGGTTGCTCGCAGGAGCCCTGCGGCGATCACCGCGAGCGACGCAAGGAGGCTGATCCAGATCCCGATCCCGCGCCCGCTCGCCGGGAGGAACTGGTCCGGAATCGAGATCAGCCGGATCAGGACGAAGACCGTCGAAAGGGAGCCGAGCGCGATAACGACGAGGCTCTCCGGGATCGACGGCGGGAGCTGGATGCCGACCTCGCGGAGCACCGCGATGAGCACGACGATCGCGCCGATGAAGAAGACGAGCTTGCCGAGCGTGCCCGTGTTCCAGCCGGTGACGCCGATCGTGATCCCGTCGCCCGAGCCCGAGTACCAGTCCATGAAGGTCGAGAGCGCGAGGATGAGCCCCGACAGCCAGGTGAGCATCCCGCCCGCGGCCAGCACGGGCGGCGACGCGTAGGCCTCGCGGGCCCCGAACCCCGGCATACTCCGGCGGGGCCGCGGCTCGACGGGAGGCTCGGACCCTTCCATGGGCGTCAGTATTTCACCTCGGCTTCGAGGGTCCTGGTGGACGGCTCTCAGATTGGAGCTTCGAAGTGCGGCGTAGAGCGCAGGAGCGTCGAGACGTCAGAGCCCGGAGGAACGTCGTACGGGTCGCGGCCGCGGGTGAAGATGCGGCCCGTGGTCAGAGGCCGAACAGCCGCGTGACCTGCTGCCAGATCACGATCGTGAAGAACAGCGTGGCCCCGATCAGGACCAAGATCACGAAGAGGAAGCGCAGTCGGGCGAGGCGCCGCTCGTGGGCTCGATCGATCTTTGCGCGGCGCTTCGCGCGCTCCATCCGGTACGCGCGCTCGACCGCGGTCGGATCGACCGGCGGGGAGGAGGTCGTCTGGCGGCGGGCCGGCTCAGCCACGGGCGAAGTCTAACGCGATCGGGTCTCCGCGCCGGTCGGCGCGCGCGGCTCGCCATACTTGCGCAGAATGGCCGCCCAGCCGGGACACCGGGGCGCGGACGCGCCGGAGGTTCCGGCCGCCGCGCTCGAGGCGCTGGCCGCGGCAGCGCTGCGGGCCGGCGGAGAGACGGCGCCGCGCGAGGCGTTCACGCCGATCCTCGCGGCCGCGGCCGCCGCGACCTCGGCCGACGCCGCGATCGTGCGCACCCTCGACTCGTCGGGGTGCTGGCTCGTCGCGACCGCCGTCTGGTCGTCGTCTCCCGCGCTCGCCGCCGAGCTGGAGGGCTCCCGCTTTCCGGCAGGCGAGCTGCCGGGGGCCGAGATCTCCGATCCGGCCGCGCTCCCCCCGCAGCCCGCACGGGCCGCGGCCCGGCTCGGCGCGACCGGGACGCTGCTGCTGCCGCTCGTGGCCGGCGGCCGGACGCTCGGGCAGCCTCGAGCTCCTGCGCCGGTCGTCCCCGTTCGCTCCGGCAGAGCGGACGCTGGCGCGCGTCGCGGCCGCCCAGCTCGCCCTGGCGATGCTCGCGCTCGGCGCCGCACGAGGGCAGGACGGCGCGAGACTCGGTGCGGAGGAGGCGCTGCGGCTCGCCGGAGAGGCGCTCAGCGCCGGCTCGGACGAGGGTGCGGTCGCGGAGCAGGTGGCGCGGCTCGCCGCCGAGGCGAGCGGCGCCGCCGGATGCCTGCTCTGGCTGATCGACGAGGCCGGGGGCGATCCCGTGCTGGTCGCGGTGCACGGGCTCGACGACTCGCTCGACCACACCGCCGGCGCCGAGCGCGTGGCCCGCGTCCTCTCCGGGCAGCAGCGGTCCGTGGCGTCCGAGCGTGTGGGCGAGGCGTCCGCAGGAGTCGCCGGATCCACGATCCTGCCGCTCGGCCAGCCGCCGCTCGGCGCCGTGGAGCTGCTCTTCGAGGACGGGCGGGAGGAGCGCGTCGACGCGACCCGGCTCGCCTCCTTCGGCGCGCGGGCGGCACACGCGCTGCGGGCGAGCGCGCGGGCGCGCCGGCTCGACCTCGAGCTGGAGCGGAGCCGCGCGCTGCTCGAGGTCATCGGGCAGGCGTTCGCGGAGCTCTCCCTGGCGCACACGCTGGAGACGGCCGTCGAGCGCGTGGCGGAGCTGCTCGCGGCCGACCGGGTGGCCCTCTACCTGCGAGCCGACGGCGCGCTCGAGCCGGCCGCCGGGCGGGGCGTCACCGGCCCGCACGGGCGGGTGGCCGAGCGCCTGCTCGAGCTCATGCTGCGATCCCGCGAGAGAGGTCTGCTCGCCGTCGAGGACGCACGGGCGGATCCCCTGCTCGAGGGCGTGTGGGACGAGGCTGCCGAGGCCGGGATCGAGGCGGCGGTCGCCGTCGCGCTGGGCGTCCAGGACGAGGTGATCGGCCTGCTGGCGCTGTATCCGGAGCACGGCCGGCGGCTGAGCGCGAACGAAGAGACCCTGCTGCGCGCGCTCGCCGTGCAGCTCGCCGTCGCCGTCCAGAACGCACAGCTCCACGAGCGCGAGACGCAGCTCCGGGACGAGCTGGAGGTGGTGCTCACGGCCGAGCGCCAGTCGGCCCGGCAGGTGCGTGCGCTGTACGAGATCTCCCACTCGTTCGTCCAGAGCCTGAGCCTGGACGCCACGCTCGACGCACTCGCGACGAGCGTCGTCGAGCTGCTCGGGGTCGATGCCGTCGTGATCCACGTCCCCGACGAGCGCCGCGAGCTCCTGCGCCCGAGCGCGCTCAAGACGCGCGATCCGTCCCTCCGCGACGCGCTGAGCGCGCTCCTCTACCGCCCGCTCGTCCCCCGGCCCTGGCCGCGGCGGCAGGCCCGCCGGGCGATCGTCGTCGACGCGGCCAGAGCCCGCCGCCTCGGCGAGGCCGGCGAGGCCCTCGCCACGCTCCTCGAACAGGGCTGCGGCGCCGCTCTCGTCCCGGTCGCGGCCCCGGCCGATCCGGTGGCGCCGCCCTCGGAGCTCCTCGCCACCATGCTCGTGCTCTCGCTCGACCCGCAGGGACCGCTCGACGCGGAGACGATCGAGCTCGCCCGCACCGTCGCGGGGCAGGCCGCGTTCGCCGTCGACAACGCGCGCCTCTACCACCAGCAGAAGTCGTTTGCAGACACGATGCAGCGCCTCCTGCTCCCTCGCGAGCGACCCCATCTCGAGGGCCTCGAGCTGGGCGACGTCTACGCCCCCTCCGCACGGCTCGAGGTCGGCGGCGACGTCTACGACTATGCCGTGCTCGACGACGGCCGGCTCGCGGTCGTCCTCGGCGACGTCACGGGCCACGGGGTGGAGGCCACCGCGGACATGGCGATGACGACGTTCGTGTTCCGCTCGGTGTCGCGCGAGCACCCCGAGCCGGGCGACTTTCTCGCGCATGCGAACGAGGTCGTCGTCGACGAGGTCGCGGCGGGCAAGTTCGTGACCATGGTCTATCTGACGGTCGATCCCGCGACCGGCGAGGTCGCCTGCGCGGTTGCCGGGCACCCGCCGCCGCGCATCGTCTCGCCCGACGGCAGCGTGCGCAAGCTGGCCGGGGGCGGGCTCCCGCTCGGGATCGAGGAGGCGCAGGTCTACGCGGAGGTGCGCGACATGCTGGAGCCGGGGGCCGCGGTCGTGCTCTACACCGACGGCGTGATCGAGGCGCGGCGCGACCGCGAGCTCTACGGAGAAGAGCGGCTCGACGCGCTGCTCGCCGCCCGGGTTGGGCTCGCTCCCACAGAGCTCGCCGAGGCTGTGCTGGAGGACTGCCGCGCGTTCGGCGGCGGCGAGCTCACCGACGACTGCGCGGTCGTCGTGATCCTGCGCACGTGACCGCCGCCGCCGCAGCGCGGCGGGACGACGCGGCCGTGTCCGTGCTCGTGTTCTGCGCGGGGGCAGGCGCGATGGCGACCGAGATCTGCGCGGCGCGGCTGCTCGCGCCCTACTACGGCGCCTCGACGGTCGTGTGGGCGAACGTGATCGGGCTCGTGCTGGCCTCGCTCGCCGCCGGCTACTGGCTCGGCGGGCGCGTGGCAGACCGCCGGCCCTCGCGGCGCGTGCTGGGCGCGATCGTCGCTGCGGCGGCGGTGGGAATCGCCGTGCTGCCGTTCCTGGCGCGCCCGTTCCTCGACCTCTCGCTGCGCGGCATCGACGAGCTGTCGGCCGGGGTCGTCGTCGGCTCGTTCGCCGCGGCGCTGCTCCTCTTCGCGCCTCCGGTCGTGCTGCTCGGGATGGTCTCGCCGTTCGCAGTCCGGCTCTCGGTGCGGGAGCTGGCCACGGCCGGCGCCGTCGCCGGGCGGCTGTATGCGCTCTCGACCGCGGGCAGCCTGCTCGGGACGTTCGTCCCCGCGCTGGTGACGATCCCGCTGATCGGCACGCGGCGCACGCTGTTCGGAGCCGCCGCGGTGATCGCCTTCGGCGCCGCGGTCGTGCTCGGCCGCCGCTGGCTCGTGCTGCCGCTTGCCTTCGCTGCGCTGCTGCTCGTCCCGTCCGGCGTCGTCAAGGCCCAGGCAGGGCTCATCTGGGAGCGGGAGTCGCAGTACCAGTTCGTCCAGGTCGTGCAGGACGGCAACGAGCGGCTGCTCTACCTGAACGAAGGCATCGCGATCCACTCCGAGTGGCGGCCGGACACGGTGCTCACCGGTGACGAGTGGGACATGTTCCTGGCGGTGCCGCCGCTGCTCGCGCGGCCTATCCAGCGGGTCGCGATCCTGGGCAACGCCGGCGGCACGATCGCCCGCGCGTACGGCCGCTTCTACCCGCAGGCGCGGATCGACGGCGTCGAGCTCGACCCCGTCGTCACCGAGGCCGGGCGGCGCTTCTTCGGGCTCGGCGACAACCCCCGCCTGCACGTCGTCACAGCCGACGCGCGGCCCTTCCTGCGCAGCACCAAGGCGCGCTACGACCTGATCCTCGTCGATGCCTACCGCCAGCCCTACGTGCCGTTCTACCTCGCCACCCGTGAGTTCTTCCGACTCGCGCGGCAGCGGCTCGCGCCGGGCGGGATCATCGCGCTCAACGTCGCCACGGTGCCCGGCGACCATCGGCTCGCGAACGGGATCGCCGGCACGCTGGCCACCGAGTTCCCGCAGGTCGTGACCTGGCAGGCGCTGCGCTTCAACCAGCTGGTGGTGGGACTGACACGGCCCGAGCCTCGAGCCGTGCTGACGAGCCGCCTCGCCCGCGGCCCCGCGCGGCTCGGGCCGCTGCGCTCCTTGCTCGCGCGGCACCTACGGCCGGCGCTGCCCGCGTCCGACCCGTGGACCGACGACCGCGCGCCCGTGGAATGGGTGACCGACCGGATGATCCTGGGCTACGCGCTCCGGTCGGGGCGGGTCGACGAGCCGAGCCTGCCGACGGCACCCCGCTGAGCGACGCGTGCATCGGGCTACACTTCCGCCGTGAAACGGGCACTCATGGCGGCTCTGTTCGTGCTCGGCTTCGCGCTCGCCGGAGGCTTCGCGGCCTCGGTCGTCGCCTCGACCACAGCCACGACGACGACCGGAACCGGCACGGACACCGGGACGGGCACGACCGCGACGCAGCCCGGGACGACCACCGCGGCGACCACGCCGAGGCCGAAGCCGAAGCCGCCGGAGGTGATCGCGGCGCGCGTCACGATCGCCGGCGTCCGGGTCGGCAAGATGACGCCGTCCGAAGCCTCCGCGGCCGTCCTGCGCGCCTTCAATCGGCCGCTGCCGCTCACGGTCGCCCGCACGCGATACGCGCCGCGGCCCGCACGGTTCGGGGCGGTCGCGCGGATCGCATCCGCGGTCCGGGCGGCGAAGGCCGCTCCCGCCGGCACCGCCGTGCCGCTCGTCGTCACCGTCGACCGGCCGCTCGTGCGCGCGTACGTGGCGGGCCTCGCCGGGCGCTTCGACCGGCTGCCCGTCGACTCGGTGCTCTCGCTCCGCCACAACAGGCCGTGGATCTCGAAGGACGTCCCCGGCCGGGCGCTGCTCCGGCGGGCCGCCGTGCAGCAGATCGTGAGGTCGTTCACGCACACGTCGCGGCTGCGCGTCGATGCTCAAGTTCCAGTTCACTCCCGCGTCGGTCACGCGCGCCGACTTCGGACCTGCTGATCGTGATCGAGCGCGGCTCGAACCGCCTCCTGCTCTTCGACGGGATGCGCCCGGTGCGTGTCTTCCCGGTCGCGACGGGCCAGGCCATCTACCCGACGCCGCTCGGCAAGTTCTCGATCGTCGTCAAGTGGGTGAACCCGTGGTGGTACCCGCCGACCCAGGACGCGTGGGCGAAGGGCCTGAAGCCGGTCCCGCCGGGGCCGAACAACCCGCTCGGCACGCGCTGGATGGGTCTCTCCGCGCCGGGTGTCGGCATCCACGGGACGGATGCGCCCAGCTCGATCGGATACTCGGTGTCGCACGGCTGCATCCGCATGCAGGTCCCGGACGCCGAGTGGCTCTTCGGCCACGTGAACATCGGTACCACGGTCTACATCGTCGCGGCCTGAGGCCTTGGCCCGCGTCCTCAAGCTCACGGCGCAGGTGCTCTCGCTCGCGCTCGTCGTCGGGCTGCTCGCGCTGCTCGTCTGGAAGGTCTCGCACCAGGGCGGCGGCGTCGCGTCCAAGCTGAAGCACGGCCGGCCGGTCCCGGCGCCGGCGTTCACGCTGAAACGGCTGGGCCGCGGACGGCAAGCTGAGCCTCGCCTCCTATCGCGGGCGGCCGGTCGTGCTCAACTTCTTCGCCTCCTGGTGCGTTCCGTGCGCCAAGGAGGCGGGGACGCTGCAGACGGCCTGGACGCGGTGGAAGCCGGAGGGCGTCGTCGTGGTCGGCATCGACTGGCAGGACTTCACCGGCGACGCGAAGCGGTTCGTCGCCAAGCACGGCGTCACGTACCCGGTGGTGCGGACGAGCTCCGGCGACGTCGTCAACGCGTACGGCGTCGTCGCCGTCCCGGAGACGTTCTTCGTCGACCGGCGCGGCCGTGTCGTGGGTCACGTCCCGGGCCCGGTGTCGAAGGACGACCTCTCGACCGGGATCCAGGAGGCGCTCGCGGGGTGAGGAGAGCAGCGGCGGCCGCGCTGCTGGCACTGGCGCTTGCCTCGCCGGCGCTCGCCAGCGAGAGCCATCCGACGCTTGCCGAGATGGAGTCGAGGGTGATGTGCCCGGTCTGCAAGACGACGCTCGACCAGTCCGACTCGGCAGTCGCCAGGCGGATCGAGGCGGTCATCTCCCAGAAGATCGCGGCAGGCGAGACCCGGAGCCGGATCGAGTCCGACCTCGTCGCGCAGTTCGGTCCCGCGATCCTCGCAGCGCCGCCGCGCCGCGGCTTCGACCTGCTCGCGTGGTGGCTGCCCATCGCGGGTGTCCTCGCGGGCGGAGTCGTTCTCGGGGTCGCGGCGTGGCACTGGAGCCGCGTTCGCGACCGGGAGCCCGTGCCCGCCGCGGTCGGAGCCACGTCGGCGGGCCTGCTCGATCCGGAGCTCGAGCGCCGCGTCGACGAGGAGCTGCGCCGCTTCGACGCCTAGTATCTGGCCGGTGACCGGCGTCGGGATCGCGTTCGTGGCCGGCTTCGTCTCGTTCCTCGCGCCCTGCGTCCTGCCGCTCGTGCCCGGCTACCTCTCGGCGGTCTCCGCGGTGGAGGCGGGCCGGCTCGGGGAGCCGGGGTCGTCGCGGCGCGTCGCCCTCGCGAGCCTGCCCTTCCTCGCCGGCTTCACGGCGATCTTCGTGCTGCTCGGCGCGGGTGCCGGCGCGCTCGGGAACGTGCTCCCACCGCGCTCGCTGCAGGAGATCTCGGGCTTCATCCTGATCGTCTTCGGGCTCGGCTTCGCGGGTCTGCTCCCCTGGCCGGAACGGATCATCGCGCCGGGCCTGCTGACCGGGGCGCAGAGCCGCGGCTCGAGCGTGCTGCTCGGCGTCGCGTTCGGCGTCTGCGCGGCGCCCTGCATCGGCCCCGTGCTGGGAGCGATCCTCGTGCTGGCGGGCGGCAAGGACGTGCTGCGCGGCGCGCTGCTGCTGGCGGCGTACTCGCTGGGCCTCGCCGTGCCGTTCCTGCTCGCAGCGCTGATGTTCGTGCGCGCGATGGGCGTGTTCCGGCAGCTGCGCGACCACTACCGGGAGATCCAGATCGTGAGCGGCGTCCTGCTCGTCGCGCTCGGCTTCCTGCTCTTCTTCGACCGTTTCTGGTGGCTGAGGGCGGCCTTGAACCGCGCGCTCCAGCAGGTCGGGCTGGGGACCTGACCGCTAGAGCCGCGGCGGCTCGAGCTCCAGGGATCCGCCCTCGACGACCTGCGCCGCCGCGGCGAGCTGCTCGAGCACGCCGTCCACGTCGACCCCCCGATGCACCGGCGCGTAGCGGCCCGAGCCGCCGCGCGGCCTTCGCGAGCTGCCGCTCGCAGCCGACCCGGTTGCCGCGCCCGGCCTGGTACCAGGCGACCGCGACGTGGACGAGGCCCTGCAGGAAGTCCCGCTCCGCGGCCGGCGCGTCGCGCCAGGCGTCCTCGAGCTCCTCGTGCGCGGCGAAGAACTCGCCCGTGCGGATCAGCTCGAGACCGCGGGCGAGCCCGTCGCTCGGCCCGGCCATGCGCGCGACGCTACCAGAGGCCGCGGCGGCGCCCTTTCCGACCGCGACTCGCGCGCGCTATCCTGCGCCCGTGGCGACGATCCTGTTGGCGGGGGTCGATCTCTTTTTCAGGGGGAAGCTCGAGGGGTTGCTCCCCGGTCACCACTTCGTCACGACGGACTCCGTGGAATCCCCGGACATCGTCATCACGGACGTGTCGCGGGTCGATCCGGAGGAGGTGGCAGACACCTATCCGGACGTTCCGATCATCGGGTTCACGAACCACACAGACACCGCCGGACTGCGCGCCGCGCACACGGCCGGCTTCGACCACGTCGTAGCCAAGTCTGCGCTCGTAGAGCGGGCCAGCACCCTCGTCGAGGGGCTGCTTGCGCCGGTAGAGTGGCCCGGCCCGTGACCTACATCATCGCCGAGCCATGCATCGACATCAAGGACCGGTCCTGCGTCGATGTCTGCCCCGTGGACTGCATCCACGAGGGCGACCGGATCCTCGTCATCGACCCCGAGGAGTGCATCGACTGCGGGGCCTGTGAGCCCGAATGCCCGGTCGAGGCGATCTTTCCCGAGGACGCGCTGCCCGAGAAGTGGGAGCCCTTCGTGAAGATCAACTACGCCTTTCCGGAGGGCATGGCCGCGGTGAACGCGCTCACGCAGACGTACGCGGACGAGAACGACGTGCAGAACCCTCCGCTCGACTGAGCGGCCCGAGCGAACCGGCTTTCCCCGCCGCGCGAATATCTGCCGGACAGGAGAGCCGTGCCGGTCGCGCTACGATCGGCCGGCGAATGCCGATGGACCAGGAGATGCTGCACGAGCAGCTTGCGGCCTATGCCCTCGATGCGCTCGACGGCGACGAGCGGGCAACGTTCGAGCGTCACCTCGCCACCTGCGCAAGCTGTCAAGCGGATCTTCGCGGGCTCCAAGCGTCTGCCGCGTCCCTTGCGGAACAGGTCGAGCCGGTCGATCCGCCGCCCGAGTTGCGGGACCGGATCCTCGCGCAGGCCCGTGCGGAGCGGCCGAATGTCGTCCCGCTGCGCCCGCGACGTGGTGCGCGGCCGCTCGTATGGATCGCTTCGGCTGCCGTCGTTGCTGCCGTCGCACTCGGGATCTGGGGCGCCTTCCAGTCGCATTCGCTCATGAACGAGCGCTCCGCGCGACGCGCCGATCAGCGTGCGCTCGCCGTGCTGGCCGATCCGCGCTCCCGGCTCACCGCGCTCCAAGGCGCCGACGGCACGCTCGCCGTCGCCCCGGACGGCCGCGCCGTGCTCACCGTGGCGCATCTGCCCGCGGCTCCGAAGGGCAAGACATACGAGGCGTGGGTCATCTCCGGGAAGACGCCGCGGCGGGCCGGCCTGCTGTCGGGCGGCGGGACCGCGTCGCTTCAGCTGGGCATCCCGGTGCCGCGCGGAGGGCTCGTCGCCGTCACCGTCGAGCCCGGCGGCGGCGTCGACGCACCGACGGGCAAGCCGATCCTGAGCGCGCCGCGGGCGGCCTGAGCCCGGTCGGTCCGGCTCCCGGCACGCGCAGCCTGCGGGCGGGTGGGTATCGTCGGGTCATGACGACAAAGACGCTCGACCACGTTGCGCTCTGGGTCGCCGATCGCGACCGCATCGCCGAGTTCCTGACCACGCACACCGACATGCACGTCATCGACCGCACCGACGCGTTCACGCTCGTCGGCACCGACGCGCGCCGCGGCAAGCTGACCCTGTTCGCGGCGGAGGGGCCGCGCGAGCGGGGGCATCTCGTCCACATCGCCCTGCGGGTCTCCGACCTCGCCGCTGCGCTGGGGCGGCTACCCGCGGACGCCGAGGTCGAGCGTCCGCGAGAGCGCGAGGCCTACCTGGACGTCGCCGAGGGGCTCCGGCTCGGGCTCGTGGAGGCGCCGACGGAGGTCGAGCACGATCTCGACCACGTCACGCTGTTCTCGGCCCGGCCGAGGGAGACCGCCGACGAGTACCAGACCCTCGGCTTCCGGCCGGCCGCCGACGGCCCTGCCGGCGATCCTCGGGTCGAGGCCGGCGGCGCGTTCGTCGAGTTCCGTCGGGGTGACGCGTCCGAGCCCGAGCGGCCGCTGCTCAACCATCTCGCGGTGCTCGTGGACTCGGCGGACGACCATCTGGCCGAGGCGCAGGACCTGGGCGTCGAGGTCGCCAACGTGGTCGACGCAGCCAACACCTACGCGGTCTTCCTCTGGGGGCCCGAGCGCGTGAAGATCGAGTACGTCGAGCACAAGCCGTCGTTCTCGCTCACGTAACCGGTCAGTACGTGGAGACCCGTCTCCCGCGGTCGTGTCCGGGTCAGATCCCTCAGATCCCGGACACGACCCGACGGGCCATGTCCAGGGGTCTGACCCCGGGTCCCGGCTGTGACGGTCACCGTGGCCGGAGCGGGGATGGCCGGGCTGTGCGTCGCCGCACGCGCCCGGCAGCTGGGCGCCGAGGTCGTCGTCCACGAGAAGGGCGACCGGGCCGGCGGCTCGATGCTGCTCTCCTCGTGCGTCGTCTGGCGCTACCGCACGCTGGAGGACTTTCGTGGGGAGTGCCCGGACGGCGACCCCGTGCTGCAGGCGCTCGTTATCGACGAGCTGGACGACGGGCTCGCGTGGCTGCGCTCGCTCGGCGCCCCGGTGGTCTGGGAGGAGACGGGCAATCCGCGCACCGTGGGGCTCCGGTTCGACCCCCGCGGGCTGACGGAGGCGCTCGTCCGCGCGGCCGGAGATGTGCGGTTGCGGTCTCCGCTGCCCGTCGACGTCGACGGGTCGGTCGTCCTGGCGACCGGAGGATTCCAGGGCGCCCCCGAGCTGGTCGCACGCCACATCGGCCCGGCCGCCCCGCTCCGTCTGCGGGCCAATCCGTGGAGCACCGGCGACGGGCTGCGCGCCGGGCTCGCCCGCGGCGCCGCACTGTCGGCTGGAATGGGCGAGTTCTACGGACGCAACATGCCGGACGAGGATTTCGCCGAGGCGGACTTCGTCCCCCTGGCGCAGCTCTACGGCCGTCATGCGCAGGTCGTGAACGAGCGCGGTGAGCCGTTCTTCGCCGGCGAGGTGTCCTGGTCGGAGAACGACCTCGTGCAGGCGACCGCGCGCCAGCCCGGGGCCCGGGCCTGGTACCTGCTGGACGACGCCGCTCTCGCCCGGCCGGTCCGCGACCGGACCGTGGCCGACCTGGTTGCCGCCGCCCCGACCCGGGTCGATCCTTCCGACCTCCCCTTTCCGGCGCCGCCCCGGACGCGCGTGGCCGTGCGCGTCAAGCCGGGCATCACGCACACGATCGGCGGTCTCCGCGTGGACGACCGGGCGCGGGTGCTGGACGCCGCCGGCGCCCCCGTGCCCGGCCTCACGGCGGCGGGAGCGGACGTCGGCGGGATCTCGGCGGGCGGTTACGCGAGCGGCCTTGCCTCGGCGCTCGTGCTGGGCCTGCGGGCGGCCGAGAGCGCGCTGGCACTACTCTGAGCCGGTGCCTCGCCTGCTCATGCTGCTCGTTGCGGTGCTCGCGGCCACGGCCGCGGCCGCCGCCTCGGCGGGAGGAGCCACAGGGCCGAAGCCGAGGATCGTCTGGCGCCCGATCCCGTTTCCCGCCTCGCGGCTGACCGAGACGGCGGCCTACTCGCGGCGCCACTACGGGACGGCGACATGGCGGCTCGTGCGGCCGCACGTGATCGTCGAGCACTACACGGCGAACACGAGCTTCTCGGCGACGTGGAACACCTTCGCCTCCGACGCGCCCGACCCGGAGCTGGGCGAGCTGCCCGGCGCGTGCGCCCACTTCGTCGTCGACACCGACGGCACGATCTACCAGCTCGTCCGGCTCACCATCCGCTGCCGGCACACGGTCGGCCTCAACTGGACGGCGATCGGGATCGAGCACGTCGGGACGAGCGACGCCGCGATCCTCCACAACCCGCGGCAGCTCCAGGCGTCGCTGGCGCTGACGGCTGTGGCTGATGAGCCGCTACCACATCTCGCTCGGCGACGTGATCGGCCACAACGAGAGCCTCACCTCGCCGTACCACCACGAGCTCTACGCGGCCTGGCGCTGCCAGACGCACGCCGACTGGACGCGGCCCGACATGGATCGCTACCGCACGCTGCTCGCCCGGCTGGCGCGGCAGCGGCAGCGTCCCGCTCGGCAAGCGCGTCGACCGCGTGAGGTCGTCCTGCTGATGGAGCAGCGGGTCAGCCTCGTCACGCTCGGCGTCGCAGATCTCGGTCGCGCCCGGGCTTTCTACGAGGGGCTCGGGTGGACGACCGGCGCCGGCCCGGACGACGACGTCGTGTTCTTCCAGGCCGGCGGCATGATCGTCGCGCTCTGGGGCCGCGAGTCAGCTCGCCCATGACTCGGCCGTCGAGGACACGGGCGGCTGGGGCGGGGTGACGCTCGCGTACAACACGCGCTCGCCGGAGGAGGTGGACGCGGTGATCGCGGAGGCCGAGCGCGCGGGCGCTCGTATCGCCCGTCCCGGCGCGGCGACGTTCTGGGGCGGCTACTCGGGCGTCTTCGTCGATCCCGACGGCCATCCGTGGGAGGTCGCCCACAACCCGCACTGGACGCTCGCCGCGGACGGCTCGGTGAGAGTCTAGGTCGGTCCCGGGTCGAACCGTCGGTCCACGGTGTCCACAGCGCAACTGTCCCGATCAGCCACGAAAGGGGTCAGACCCCAGTGATGTGACCGGCACGAAGCCACGCGGCGCGCCTGCGGAGAGCGGCAGATGGGAGCGGTCGCTTACGGCCGCGAAGGAAGTTGCAGATTCCGCCGGAAGATGTCGTCATGGCCTCGGCGCAGCCGGGCGGACTACCGGCGGCTAAGGCTCGGCGAAGACGCAGCGCCGCCGGTCGCCGGGGATCGGCGACGGGCCGACCTTGAGGATCCGGAGTCGCTCCTCGCCGTGCTCCAGCTCGCTGCCGGGCGCAGGCGGCTCGCCGTCGCGCTCGACCAGCACGTAGCCGCTCGGCCTGGAGAGAAACAGCAGGTACCCGTCGGCCATCGCGGGTGCGATCCTAGCGGCGGGCCACGTACGAAGGCAGGACGACGTGGATCTCCGTCCCGCCGTCGGCGCCCGCCTCGACCCGCAGGCGGCCGTTGATCGTGCGCGCCCGCTCCGCGATCGCGTCGAAGCTCGCGCGGCGGCGCTCGCCCGCGCCGTCGTCCGAGATCACCGTCTCCACCGAGCCGTCCTCGGCGGCGGCGATCGAGATCGAGATCCGCGAAGGCGGCCCGCGGTGGATCGTGAGGTCGAGCGTCTCGCGGATGATCTGGTAGAGCGCGACCTGGGCCTTCTGGGCGAGGCCCTCGGCGACCTCGACGTCGAGGTCGATCTGGATCCCGTGCGAGAGCCCGATCTGCTCAGCGAGGGCGCGCACCGCCGGGCCGAAGCCCTGGTCGCGCAGCACGATCGGCTCGAGATTGAACGAGAGATCGCGCAGCGAGCGGATCGTCTGGCGGTGGCGCTCCAGGGCGCTGGCCAGCACCTTCTTCGCCTCGTCCGGGCGCCCCTCGGCGATGGAGTGGCCGGCCGCCTCCAGCATCAGGCCGATCCCCGACAGCGACTGCACGGCGCCGTCGTGGAGCATGACCGCGAGCCGCCGGCGCTCGTCCTGCTCGGCGGTGATCAGCCGATCGGAGAGCAGCGAGCGCTCGGTGTCCCGAACCGTGGCCTCGGCGATGAGGCGCGCGTTCTCGACCGCACCGGCGGCGAAATCGGCCAGCACCGACACGCGCGTGATCTCCCAGCGGGCAAACGGCTCCTCGCGTGCGAGCACGCAGCGTGCCGAGCTCCTGATCGCGCATCCGCAGCGGGATGTGCGAGCGCGCCCTCGCCGGGAGGCTCCGTCCCCGGCTCGAGGAACGACGCCCGCGCTCCGAGCAGCGCCCCGGCCTCACGGCGCGTCTGCTCGATGATCGCGTCGACGTCCAGCGTCGCCGCGATCCGACCGATCGACGCGGCCAGCACCTCGAGGAAGCCGGCGTCGTCGACGGGGACCGGCTCAGTCGATGATCGCTTCGCGGAGGGCAATCGCGACCGCGTGCGTGCGGGTGTCGGCTTCGAGCTTCGTGAGGATGTGCCGCACGTGGCTCTTGACCGTCTCCTGACTGATGAACAGGCGAGCGGCGACATCCGCGTTCGACATCCCGTCGGCGAGTAGCTGGAGGATCTCGCGCTCGCGGGTGGTGAGCATCTCGTCGCCGCGGCTGCCGAGGAAGGACGGCATCAGCGCCGGATCGACGTAGCCCTCGCCGGCGACCACCTTCTCGATCGCGCGCAGCAGCGTCTGGTGCGGCGCCTCCTTGAGGATGTACCCCTTCGCGCCCGACTCGAGCCCGCGCGTGAGCAGGCTCCGCTCGCTGTAGGCGGTGAAGATCAGCACCGCGACCTCGGGGGCCTTCTCGCTCAGGATCCTCGTCGCCTCGAGCCCGTCCATGCCCGGCATCCGCACGTCCATGATCACGACGTCCGGACGGCGGCGCTCCGCGAGCGCGACCGCGGCCGCGCCGTCGGACGCCTCTCCGATCACGCGGATGTGCGGAGCGCGGGAGAGCGAGAGCCGGAGACCTTCGCGGACGACCTCGTGGTCGTCGACGATGAGGCACGTGATCTCGTTCGCCTGCCTGCCGTCCTGGTCTTCGGCGGCCACAGTGTCACCGATTGTACGACGGACGCCGGGCGGAGCACTCGATCCGGGTCTCAGACCGCCAGCGCGAGCTGCTCCGGCTCCTCCTGCGGCTCGAGCCTGACGGTCCGCCGGTCGCGCAGGCCGTGCCGCTCGCGTAGCTCGCGCGACCGTCGCCCGCACGTGCGCCGGCAGCTCGCCCTTGAGGTACGCGCCGCCGGCGTAGAGCCGCCGGTAGCGCTCGAGCTCCTCCGGCCAGTCGCGCGCCAGGTGGTCGGAGGAAGTGCTCGCGCGTGCCCGGCCGCAGGTGCAGCAGGTTGACCCAGAGGTGCGTCGCGCCCGCGTCGCGGGCCGCGCGTACGACCGCTTCCAGCTGCTCGGGCCGGTCGGACAGGCCCGGCAGGATCGGCGCCATGCCCACGCCCGGCGCGAATCCCCGCGTCGACGAGTGTCTTCAGCGCGCGCAGGCGCTGCGCCGGCGGCGCCGTCCCCGGCTCGGTGCGGCGCCAGACCTCCTCGTCGAGGGTCGGGATCGAGACGTTGACCTGCGCGCCGCCGCGCCGCGCCGCCTCCTGGAGCACGTCGACATCGCGCACGACGAGCGGACCGCGCGTGATGATCGCCAGCGGCGTGCGCGCCGCAGCCAGCGCTTCGACGCAGCCGCGGGTGAGCCGGTAGCGGCCCTCGGCGGGCTGGTACGGGTCGGTCGCCGCCCCGATCGAGACCTGCTCCCGTTTCCACGACGCCCGCGCGAGCTCGGCGCGGAGCACCTCGACGACGTTCGTCTTCACCCGGATCGAGCGCCCGTAGCGGTCGTCCGCCGGCCGGTCGGCGCGCTGCTCGAAGGCCCGGACGTAGCAGAACGTGCAGCGGTGCACGCACCCCATGTACGGGTTCAGCGACCAGCCGAACGGCATCCCGCGCACGCGGGTCAGCGCGCTCCGGCAGGGCTCCTCGCGGTACTCGGCCCGCATCGCGCAACTATAGAACAGATGTTCGTACTGCGCGAGGGGCGGCGCGGCTCTGAGGTGCCGCGCCGCCCCCGACTCTGCGGCGGCTATTCGGGTGCGGGTGGCGTGAACGGCACGATCGAGCCGAAGAGCCCGTGGTCCTCGTCCGCCCGGGCCGGCCGTGAAGAACAGCGTGCCGGGGTTGCCGTTCGAGCCCGCATTGCCGAACTCGAGCGCCCAGAGGCCGTCGATCGAGAACTTGAGGCGGTTCTTGTCGCGGAGGATGCCCTGGTGGTCCCAGCTGCCGTCACCCAGCTCCTTGAAGACCTGGATGACCCCGTCGCCGAAGTTCCCGATCAGCAGGTCGCCGCCGAACGGCCCGAACGACGCGGGCGCCATGGCCAGGCCCCACGGCGCGTTCATGCACGCCCCTGGAGGCGACGCGATGGAGCAAGACGCCGCTGGTGTCGTAGACGTCCACGACGCCGGCTCCGGGAGCGTCGACCTCGTCGCCGTCGTCGCCCTGCTGGCCGTACGTGACGAAGATGCGCGAGCCGATCGTCTGGATCCCGAACGGTGCGAAGCCCTTGGGGAGCTTGGGATCGACGAATGCGCCGGGCGGTGTCGCCAGGGCCCACGAGCCGTCGAAGACGTCGACGCGGCCGTTGTGGAAGTCGGTGGCGTAGATACGGGCCGCGGCACCCGTTCCGGCGATGGCGAGGCCCTTGTAGCTCGCGCCCACCGACGAGCGGTCGGCCACGACGAGCGCGGCCGTCGAGCCGCCCCGCCAGGCCTTGATCGTGCCGTCCTCGCCGTCGAAGATGAAGTTCGAGGCGGCGAGCGTGGTCGGTGCCGCGGTCGTTCCGACCTGGAACTGCCCCGCGATCCCGGAGAAGACGGCGCCCGTCGGGTTGCCGGCGACGCCCTGGGCGGGCAGCCCGCCGACCATCTGGAGCACGCCCGAGGCGTTGTAGACCGTGGTCTTGCTGGGTGCCGTTGTCCGAGACCCACCACGGGCTGGTGGCGCTGCGGGCGAGGCCCCAGGCGTTGACGAGGTTCGAATCCGTGACGGGCGCGACGCCCGGGTACGTCGGAGACCAGCGGCGTCACCTGGTAACGGTCGTCCGGCGGCACTGCCTGGCTCGGTACAGCGGCGGCGAGAGCGGCGGCGACGAGGACGGCCAGGAGGCTCGCTCGAAGCATCGATCGGTGCATCGGTTTCCCCTTCCCGTGTCTGTGGACCCCGCACGCGATACGGGAGAAGGCGCCGGACCGGATTTCACGGTGAGTGCCATCTGCAGGTCGAACGACTTGCGGACGCCCGGGCGCGGGGGTCCGCCATGGCTCCTATACTGCGCCCAAGGCCGTTGGACGACTCTTCACTTTCCCGACAGCCGCCTGACCCACGAAGGCCGGTGGCGTGACTCTCTTCCTCGAACTGGTCGGCGTCGTCGTGCTGATCGGCCTGAACGGATTCTTCGTCGCCGCCGAGTACGGCCTGGTCACCGTGCGCCGGACACGACTCGCCGAGCTCGCGGGCCAGGGCGACCGGCGGGCCAGCAGGGTGCTGACGATCACCGGCGACCCGCCGCGCTTCATCACCGCGATGCAGCTCGGCGTGACGCTCACCTCGCTGGCAATCGGTGCTCTCGGCGAGCAGGCGCTCTCGAAGGCATTCGACCCGCTGATGGCCACGGCGCTCGCGGTGCTGCTCGCCTTCCTGATCATCACCTTCTTCCACGTGGTGATCGGCGAGCTCGTCCCGAAAGGGATCGCGCTCGGCCATCCCGAGAACACGGCGCTCTGGGTCGCGGTGCCGGTGCGCATGTTCTTCACGGTGTTCAACCCGCTGATCTGGGTGCTGCAGCGCTCCACCGAGCTCGTCCTGAACTGGCTCGGGATGCAGCCGCCAGGGGCTGAGCGCGAGGCCCACTCCGAGGCCGAGCTGCGGATGCTGCTCTCGCGCTCGAGCGAGGAGGGCGAGATCGAGCACGACGAGCGCGAGATGCTCTACAAGGTCTTCGACTTCGCCGACAAGGAGGCCTCGGACGTGATGGTGCCGCGCCCCGAGGTGGTCGCCCTCTCGATCGGGTTACCGCCCGAGGAGTGCCTCGCCGCGGTGATCGACTCGCCCTACACGCGCTATCCCGTCTACCGGGAATCGCTGGACGACATCGTCGGCATCCTCCACGTGCGCGACCTCTTCTCGGCGATGTACGAGGTCGGGATCGCGCGCGTCGTCGTCGAGGACGTCGTCCGTCCGGCGCACATGGTGCCGGAGACCAAGGATCTGGCCGCGCTGCTCGCCGAGTTCCGGCACACGAACCAGCACATGGCGATCGTCATCGACGAGTACGGCGCGATGGAGGGGATCGTCACCCTCGAGGACATTCTCGAGGAGATCGTCGGCGAGATCGAGGACGAGTTCGACCTCCCCGACGAGTCGATCGAGCGGGTGGACGAGCGGACGATCCGCATCGACGGGACGTTCTCGATCGACGACTTCAACGAGCAGTTCAGCCTGAAGCTCCCCGTCGAGGACTACCACACGGTCGCCGGGTTCGTGTTCGGCCTCCTCGGCCACATACCCGGCGAGGGCGACGAGGTCGTGTACGACGGGCTCCGCCTGCGGGTCGTCGAGGTGGAGGGCTCTCGCATCGAGCGGCTCGAGGTCCAGTTCCTCCCGCAACCGGCCCCGGAGACCGAGGAGAGCCGGGCCGCGGAAGCCTGACCGGCCGGCGCGCTACGGGTGGAGCGAAGAGGTGTCGACGACCTCGAAGTCGGAGCCCGTCACGCGGCCCAGCGTGTGCAGGTCGTCGTTCGACCAGTGCGGATCGGGGGCGCCGCTGATGTACCAGTTCGAGCCGTTGTCGGCCACGATCATCCCGTAGCGCTTGAGAGCGACGAGCACGATCCTCGCCTGGCGCGGGAAGCCCGAGATCGGGAAGCTCGCCTTCAGGCGCACGCGCAGCCCCATCGGCGGGAGGTTCGGGTCGGTGAGGTCGCTGGCGTAGTGGCGCGCGGGGTAGACGTAGGCGCGTCGCGTGTGCTCGACCGTGAAGCGCAGCGCATGGTCGATCACGCCGCGCGAGGCCTCGTCGTAGCGGGCCAGGCCGGGCAGGATAGGCAGTCCCGCCGCGTCGGCCGATGTCCAGCCCGCGGGCCGCACCCTGTTCGACTTCAGGCTCCAGATCGCGCCGGAGCCGGCCGTCCACCCGGAGCGGCCGTGCCGCAGCGCGTACAGCTCGTAGAGGCGGCACGTGCTGCGGTCGACGATCAGGGCGTGCCGGTCGCCGTCGGACTTGGCGCCGCCCTCGATCTTCACGCCGGCGGGGATCGGGTACGGCCCCTTGTCGCTCTCGTCCGCGTACTCGAAGCGGACCCGCGACTTGTGCTGTGTGCCGCCGACGACCGTGATCGGGATCCCGATCGGTCCCCCGTCCCAGAGGCCGGAGCCGAAGTCGGGGTGGAGCCCGGTGTCCAGACCGATCGACTGGATGACGGCGGCCGAGTTGCGGGCGACCGGCAGCGAGTCGACGCGCCGGTTCCAGGGGTTCGAGCGCGGGAAGACCTGGCAGCCGGGCGCCGCAGGCAGGTGCAGCGACGACGCCGGAGCGGCGAGGATGGCGGCCAGCGCGGCGGTGAGGACGGCGAGGCGGAGCACGGCGGCCCTTCAACGGTACCCGGCGGGGCGGCTCCTAACGTCCTCCGAACAGGGGGTATCTAGACGCCGCCCGGCTACCCGAGCTGGACCGGCTCGATGCCGCCGTTCTGCGCGATGCGCCAGGCCGACAGCTCGTCCCGCGCGACCGAGTAGATGACGTAGAGCTTGCCCGGCCCAGAGGCCGATGTTCTCGACGTCGGTGCGCGACGGGCGGGCGGGCGAGGAGACGTGAGAGTGCACGACGCCGAGCTCGAACCCCTCGTCCTCCAGGAAGAAGTCGAGCGGGTCGCGCGGCACGAGCTCGAAGCGGTACGGGCTCGCCGCCTGGTTGGTCGCGGGCAGGTAACGGTCGGCGACGCCCTCGCGCAGGGCCAGGAGCCCGCAGGACTCGTTCGGCTCCTCGTCGCGCGCGTGCCGGGCAATCGCCTCGCGCACGGCGCCCGGGATCACCACCAGAGCGTGTCCTCCATCGACGCGGCAACGTCCCGTGCCTGCCAGAACGGGGCCGAGAGGTACTTCCAGCCGCCGTCCGGGAGCACGCAGACGACGACGCCCTCCTCGAGCTCCGCCGCCAGCCTGCGCGCCACGTGGACGACCGCGCCGGACGAGACGCCGGCGAAGATGCCCTCGCGGTCGAGCAGCGCGCGCAGTCCGCTCACCGCCTCCTCGTTCGAGACGAGCACCTTGCGGTCGAGCTTCGAGATGTCCAGGATCGGCGGCACGTAGCCGTCTTCCAGCGAGCGGAGGCCCATCACCGGGTCGCCCGGAAGCGGCTCGGCTGCTGCGACGACGACATCGGGGAAACTCTCGCGCAGCCGTGCGCCCGTGCCCATCAGCGTGCCGCCCGTGCCGAGACCGGCGACGAGCACGTCGACCCGATCGAGCGCGTCGGCGATCTCGGCGCCGGTTCCCTCGTAATGCGCACGCGGGTTGGCCTCGTTCGCGTACTGGAACGGCATGAACCAGCGCGGGTCGCCGGCGGCCAGCTCGAGCGCCAGGCGGACGGCGCCGTTCGAGCCCTGGTCGCCGGGGGACTCGACGATCTCGGCGCCGTACAGCTCGAGCAGCCGCCGGCGCTCCTCCGTCACGTTCGCCGGCAGCACGCACGTCAGCGGGTAGCCCTTGAGCTTGGCGACGAGCGCGAGCGAGATCCCCGTATTGCCGCTCGTCGGTTCGAGCAGCGCGCGTCCGGGCAGGAGCTCGCCCGAGGCCTCGGCGTCCTCGATCATCGCCTTGGCGACGCGGTCCTTGATCGAGCCGGTCGGGTTCTGCCCCTCGAGCTTGGCGTAGATCCGCACCGCCGCCTTCGGCGTGAGCCGCGGCAGCTCGACGAGCGGAGTGTTGCCGACGAGGTCGAGCAGGCTCGGTGCGAGCCGGCTAGCCACAGCCACCGGCCATGGCCGGGAGCAGGATGATCTGCGAGCCCTCGGTCACCGGGGTCTCGAGGCCGTCGAGAGTTCGCACGTCCTCGCCTTCGACGTACGCGTTCACGAACGGCGCGAGGTCGCCGTCCTCGTAGATCTGGGCGCCGAGGGCCGGGAAGCGGGCCGTCAGATCCTCGAGCACGGCGCCGAGGGTGGCGCCGGAGGCCTCGACCTGCCGCTCGCCGTTGGTCTCGGCGCGCAGGGTCGGCGGGATGCGCACGACCGTCACTGCGCAGCCCTCGCGGGCGCCTGGCAGAACTGGACGTAGTCGACGTATTCGGTGATCGTCGGGTGCTCGCCGCAGACGGGGCATTCCGGATCGCGGCGCAGCGAGACCTCGGTGAAGGCCGGGCCGAGCGCGTCGATCAGCAGGAGCCGGCCGACGAGCGGATCGCCGACGCCGAGCACCAGCTTGAGCGCCTCGTTCGCCTGGAGTGAGCCCACGATCCCCGGGAGGACGCCCAGCACGCCGCCCTCGGCGCACGACGGCGCGAGCTCGGGCGGGGGCGGCTGCGGGAAGAGGCAGCGGTAGCACGGGCCGTCACCCGGACGGAACACGGTGACCTGGCCCTCGAAGCGGAAGATCGAGCCGTGCACGACCGGCACCCCGTGCCAGACCGAGGCGTCGCTCACGAGGTAGCGCGTCGGGAAGTTGTCCGTCCCGTCCACGATCACGTCCCAGCCGCCGCCGACGATCCGGTCGACGTTCTCGGAGGTCAGCCGCTCGCGGTAGCCGACGACCTCGACGTCCGGGTTCAACGCCTCGATCGCGCGACGCGCGGAGTCGACCTTCGGCTCGCCGAGCGAGGCGAGCGAGTGCAGCACCTGGCGCTGGAGGTTCGTCTCGTCGACGACGTCCGCATCGACGATTCCGAGCTTGCCGACGCCCGCCGCGGCCAGGTAGAGCGCAGCCGGCGAGCCGAGCCCGCCCGCGCCCAGCAGCAGCACGCGCGAGTCGAGCAGCCTGAGCTGGCCCTCCTCGCCGACCTCCGGGATCAGCAGATGACGGCTGTAGCGCGCGCGTCGCTCGGGGCTGAGCGAGCGGGGAAGATCGGTCGGGAAGCCGTTGCGCTTCCAGTCGGTGTAACCGCCCGCGAGCGAGACGACGTTCGCGTAGCCCAGCTCGCCCAGCGTCTTCGCGCCGAAAGCCGACCGGTTGCCTTCGCCGCAGTACAGGACGATCGGGCGCTCGCGATCGGGCACGGCGTTCTCGATCCGCGACTCGAGCGACCCGCGCGGGATGTGGATCGACCCGGGGATGCGGCCCTGGTCGAAGTCCTCGCGCTCGCGGATGTCGACGAAGACGGGGGCGTCGCGGGACTCGAGCTGCTCACGGGCGGCGGAGGCGTCGATCTCGTCGATCTGGGCCTTCACGTCGCGCAGCAAGTCCCGGTAGCTCGCCATAACTTCCGGAAGTATAGCGGCGAGGTCGTCGCTCACGGCGCCCGCTGCCGGCCGCACCGTTCGCGGAATCCACGGCTACGCTCGTGAGTATGAAACCGCCGGATCGCGTGCGTGCCGCGGTCGCGCTGGCCGCCGTCGCCGCCGCGGGTCTGGTGGTCGGGATCACGCAGCTGACGGATCACGGCACGGGCGCGTCGGCCTCCACCGGAACGACCGCGGTCTCGAAGCCGCGCCCGGGGACTCCGCCGCTCGCGCTCGACCTCGGGCTGCGCGAGGACCCGGAAGCGGTTGCGCTCAGGCGAGGGGCGCGCCTCCTCGCCGCCGGCAAGCGGGCTCAGGCCGAGGCCGTGTTCGGGCGCTACGCGTCACTGGAGGCCAGGATGGGCGCGACCTTCGCGGCCTGGGGCCCGGGTGCTCTCGAGCGCGTCCAGGCGCTGGCCCGGGAGCACCCGAACAGCGCCTTCGCCCAGCTGCATCTCGGCATTGCGCTGCTCTGGGCAGGTCGCGACGCGGAGACCCGCGCGCCCTGGCGGGCCGCAGTGCAACGTGACCCCGACACGGCGTCGGCGGTGCGCGCCTCCGACTTCCTGCACCCGAGCACGCCACCCGGGTCGCCCTTCTTCGTGCCGAGCTTCGGGACACCGCACGCCGTCGCGCGCCTGCGGCCGGTCAGCCGGCAGTACGCGGCGCTCGAGCGGGCCGCGGCCCGGCCTGACCCGCACGCCAAGATCCTGTGGGGGATCGCCCTCCAGCGGCTCGGGCGGCCGATCTCGGCTGAGCGCCAGTTCGCCGCCGCGGCCCGGCTCGCGCCCAACGATCCCGAAGCGCTCACCGCGGCGGCGATCGGCCGCTTCAGCAAGGACGATCCGGCCCGCGCGTTCTCGCGCCTCGGGCCGCTCTCGCGGCGGTTTCCGCATTCGGCGACCGTGCGCTTCCATCTCGGCCTGCTCCTGATCTGGATCGGCGACCTCGAAGGAGCGAAGCGGCAACTTGCGCTGGCACAGGCCGACGGGCGCGGATCTCAACTCGGGAAGGAAGCAATCGGGCTGCTCGCGACTCTTGAGAAGCGTTAGGACCATATCGACACCTAAATGAGCCGTTCGGCCTATGGCGCCGCCCGATGGTGCGTGCGAGAGTTCCGCACCTACGAGACGACCACGGGTCATGCGGCCGGAGGGGGACCGGATGAGCGGAGCGGTTGCGGCGAAGTCGATCGCGACGGTCAGCGATCTGCTGGAGACCGACGAAGCGAAGACATTGCTCGAGGCGGGCCGCGAGCACGGCTCGCTGACGGCGGACGAGATCGCGCTCGCTTTCGACGAGTACGACCTCGATCCTGCCCAGATCGACGAGTTCTACCTCACCCTCGACGAGTTGCAGATCGATGTCGCCGGCAGCCCGACGCCGGACGAGGATCTCGACCTGGAGCCCGAGACGCGCGAGGTGTCGACCGACGCGCTCCAGCTCTTCCTCAAGGACGTCGGCCGCGTGGACCTGCTCACGGCGGCCCAGGAAGTGGAGCTCGCGAAGCGCATCGAGCGCGGCGACCACCGGGCCAAGCAGGAGATGGTCGAGGCCAATCTGCGCCTCGTGGTCTCGATCGCCAAGCGCTATCGCAACCAGGGGCTGCCCTTCCTCGACCTGATCCAGGAGGGCACGATCGGACTGGTGCGCGCCGCCGAGAAATTCGATCATCGCAAGGGCTTCAAGTTCTCCACCTATGCGACCTGGTGGATCCGGCAGGCCGTCGCCCGGGCGCTCGCCGACAAGGCGCGGACGATCCGGATGCCCGTGCACGTCGTCGAGAAGCTGAACAAGATCGTCCGCTCGGAGCGCAAGCTGCGCGCCGAGTTCGGACGCGAGCCGACAGCCGCGGAGATCGGGACCGACCTCGAGCTCTCGTCTGACGAGGTCGAGCAGATCCGCCGCAGCTCGCAGGCTCCGGTGTCGCTCGAGAAGCCGGTGGGCGACGAGGAGGAGTCGGAGTTCGGTCACTTCCTCACCGACGACACGGCGCTGCTGCCCGACGAGCTCGCCGAGATCGAGTTGCGCAAGGCGACGCTGTGTCGGATTCTGGGATCGCTCTCGCATCGCGAGCGCCGTGTGCTCGAGCTCCGCTACGGACTGAACGGCGAGCATCCGTGCACGCTGGACGAGGTGGGACGCACGTTCAACGTCACGCGCGAGCGGATCAGGCAGATCGAGAACCAGAGCCTGAAGAAGCTGCGGGCGCTTTCGGACGCGCAAACGCTGCGCGACGTCGCTTAACCGCTCCGGCCGCGCCGGAGCAGGACGATTTCCGTCGGGGTCGGGCTCGTGGCCGCGGTTGCGGATCGGTCTCGTTCAGTGGGGACGCGTGGGGATCACGTGCAGGCCCCAGGCCTTACCCGATGCGAAGAGCTCGTCCGGATCGACGTCGTCGCGCCAGCCGATGAAGTGCCGCTCCGGGTTGTCCTCGGTCGCGCCGTGGACGGCCAGGCGCTCGGGCGGCGGCGCCGGCTCCCGGCCCCGCTCGAGCGCGTCCAGCCGCTGCTCGGCCTCTTCGACCGCAGGCCCGTCGGCGTAACCCTTGCCCATGAAGTCAGCGTACCGCGAAGAACAATCGAGGAGCGTCAGATGGAAGCGGCCGCTTGCGGCCGCGAGTTGAAGCCGGTTCCCGCCGGAAGTCGTCATGGCACAGGCGCAGCCGTGCCGGACTCCGGCGGCGATAGCCTGGGTCCGTGGATCTCGCGCTCCTCGACGCACGGTTGGCCGAGCGTGGCGAGCCGCGCTACCGCGCCGGCCAGATCTGGGGCTGGGCCGCCTCCGGCGCGCCCGGCTACGAGGCCATGTCGAACCTCCCCGCAGCGCTCCGCGCCGATCTCGCCGAGGCGGTGCCGTTCTCGACGCTGGAGCCCGCCGCGCAGGCGGAGTCCCGCGACGGCACCGTGAAGGTCCTCTTCCGCACGCACGACGGTCACGCGGTGGAGGCGGTGCTGATGCGCTTCCGCGACGGGCGCCGCTCCGTGTGCGTCTCCTCGCAGTCCGGCTGCCCGCTCACGTGCACGTTCTGCGCCACCGGTCGGATGCGCTTCGGCCGTAACCTGACCGCGTCCGAGATTCTCGACCAGGCCCTCCACTTCCGCCGCCTCGAGTCCCTCGACAACCTGGTGTTCATGGGAATGGGCGAGCCGATGCTGAACATCGACGCCGTCGTCGAGACGGCCCGCCGGCTCCCCGACCTCGGGATCACGCACCGCCGCACCACCGTGTCGACCGTGGGCTGGCTGCCGGGCCTCACGCGATTCATCGACGAGGTCGAGGAGCCGATCCGGCTCGCGCTCTCGGTGCACGCCGCCGACGGCGCGCTGCGCAGCCACCTCATGCCGGTCAACGACCGCTACCCGCTGGCCGACGTCGTTGCCGAGTGCGAGCGCTACGTCGCGCTGCGCCGCCGCCGGGTCTTCGTCGAGTACGTCATGCTCGCCGGCGTCAACGACCGCGTCGCGCAGGCCCGCCGGCTCGTGGAGCTGCTCGACCGCCGCGCGTTCAAGGTCAACCTCATCCCGTACAACCCGACCGGTGCGTTCGAGGGCTCATCGCGCGCCGCGATCGACGCGTTCAAGGCCGTCCTCGACCGGGCGGGGCTGCCTTGTACGGTGCGCCTCACCCGGGGCCGCGACATCGCCGCCGCCTGCGGCCAGCTCGCCGCCGCGCGCCCCGCATAGACTCCCGCCGTGGACAGGGCCTGGTTCGACGAGCTCTCCGAGCTGCTGCGCATCCCGAGCGTGAGCGCAGATGCCGCGCATGCGGACGACGTGCGCCGCGCCGCCGAATGGGTGGCCTCGTTCGTACGCCGAGCCGGCGGCACGGCCGAGCTCGAGGAGCGCAACGGCCGACCGCTCGTGAGCGGCGAGATCCCGGCCTCCCGCGACGCCGCCTCGGCGCCGACGGTCATGATCTACGGTCATTTCGACGTCCAGCCGCCCGACCCGCTCGACGAGTGGGAGAGCCCTCCGTTCGAGCTCGTGGAGCGTGGCGAATGGCTCTACGGTCGCGGCGTCGCGGACGACAAGGGCCAGCTGTACATGATGCTGAAGGCCGCCGAGCAGCTCGCTGCGGAAGGCGCGCTGCCCGTCAACGTGCGCGTCGCCTGCGACGGCGAGGAGGAGATCGGCGGGCACTCGATCGTCGAGTACCTCGCCGAGGACGGGCGCGGCGCCGACGCCTGCGTCATCTTCGACGGGGGCATGATCGCCCGCGACGTCCCCGGCTTCGAGGTCGCGACGCGCGGCCTCGCCTACTTTCACCTGCGCGTGCGCACGGGGGAGCGCGACCTCCACTCGGGCGTCTTCGGCGGCGTCGCACTCAACGCGACGCACGCGCTGCTGCAGACGCTGGCCGCCGTCCTTCCCCGTGGCGGACGGCTCCCCGAGCCGCTCCGTGCCGGACTCGTGGCGCCGACCGAGCAGGAGCTGGCCGACTGGAGCGAGCTGCCCCCCGGCACGGGGGAGCTCGACGGACAGGGCGCGCGGCCGGCCGATTCACGCGCGGCCGAGGAGTTCTACCTGCGCACGTTCGCCGAGCCCTCCGTGGACGTGCACGGGCTCGAGGGCGGATCGCCTCGACTCCAGAAGACGGTGCTGCCGGTTCTGGCCGAGGCGAATCTCTCGATCCGGCTCGCACCCGGTCAGGACGCGCCGACGATCGCCGACGCCGTCGAGCGCCTGCTGCGCCAGGCGGTCCCGGCCGGGGCGGATCTCGAGGTGCAGCGGCTCTCCTCGGCTCCACCCGGCCTGATCCCGCCGGACTCGGCGGCCGTGCAGATCGGGCTCGACGCATTCGAGCGCGCGCTCGGACGCAGGCCGCTGCTCGTGCGCACGGGCGGCACGCTGCCGATCGTGCCCGCGCTCGCCGACCGGGGCATCCCCACGATCCTCACCGGCTTCGCGCTCATGGAGAGCAACATCCACTCGCCCAACGAGCGGCTGCTGCTGCGCTATGTGCCGCTCGGCGTCGCGGCCGCGCGGGAGCTGTTCGTCAGCCTCGGGGCGCTGCGCTGACCGGCTCGGGCTCGTGCTCGCACACGAGCCACGAATGACCGAAGCGCCGCATCTCGTTGATGATCGGCAGCAGCGCGCGGCCCTTCTCGGTCAGCTCGTACTCCACCCGCGGCGGGTGCTCGGCGTAGCTGTGCCGCTCGAGGACGCCCTCGTGCTCGAGCGCGCGGAGGCGCTCGGAGAGCGTGCGGGGGCTGATTCCGGCGCACGACTTCTCGAGCTCGGAGAACCGGCGGGCTCCTTCCGACAGGTCGTGGACGAGGATCGCCGTCCACTTGGCGCCGATGATCTCCGCGGACGCAGCGACCGAGCAGGTCTCGTCGTGGATCGCATTCATGGTGCGCATCTGCACGTACCAGTGTAGCTCGCGGATAGGCTCGTCTCTGCGCGATGATCGACCTCCACTCCCACATCCTCTGGGCCGTCGACGACGGCCCCGCGAATGCGATAGGCAGCCTGCAGATGGCGCGCGAGGCGGCCGCCGACGGAATCCGCACGCTCGCCGCGACGCCTCACGTGCGCGCGGATTTCCCGACCAGCTCGAACCTGATGCTCCGCCGTGTCGAGTCTCTGCAAGAGACGCTACGCCGCGAGGGCATCCCGCTCGACGTCCGCACGGGCGGCGAGATCGCGCTCGACTGGCTGCCGGAGCTGTCCGCCCGCGAGCTTCAGCGCTTCGGACTCGGCGGGAATCCCGGCTACCTGCTCGTCGAGACGCCGTACACGGGGTGGCCGTCGTGGCTCGCCGGCCGCGTGCTGGCGCTGGCGGCGACCGGAGTAACACCCGTGCTCGCGCATCCCGAGCGCAACCGTGAGGTGCAGGTCGATCCCGAGCGGCTGCGCCCGCTGGTGGACGGCGGCACGCTCGTCCAGGTGACGGCCGCGTCGCTCGACGGCCGCCTGGGTCGGGCCTCGCAGGAGTGCGGGCGGCGACTGCTCGACCTCGGGCTCGCGCATCTGCTGGCGAGTGACGCGCACGAGCCGCACATCCGGCCGATCGGCATGTCGCGAGCTGCCGCGGCGGTCGGCGACGAGGCACTCGCGCGGTGGCTCACCGAAGGCGTGCCGGGCGCGATCGTCGCGCGCACGGCGCTGCCGGAGCGGCCCGTCCGCCAACCCGGTGGTCTGCTGGAGGGGACGCGTGGCTGACACGTGGCGCGAGGGGCCGCTCGGGCTCGACGACCCGGAGTCCGTGGGGGCGCTCGGCCAGCTCCTCGCCGGGATCGGCTACGACGGGCAGACGCTGCGGCAGGCGACGGGAGCGCGAGGCGACTTCGTCACGCCGACGCCGACCGACCGCCCGATCGTCGTCCGCCAGCTCAAGGCGGAACCGCGGCTCGCGGCGCTCGTGCACCTGCTGCTCCTCAACCTGACGCTGCCGGAGGATGAGGCGCGGGCCGCGCTCGCGCCGCTCACGCTCGAGCGGCTGGAGGAGCTCGGCCTGCTGCGCCGCCGCGACGGCGAGATCGACGCCAGCGTGCGGATCGTTCCGCACGAGGACCTGCTCTTCGCCTGTGACCGCTTCGAGCTGGAGGCCGCAGGCGAGGATCCCGAGTACGTCGCCCCGGTCAACCCCTCCTCGCTGAGCCTGGACATGCTCACCGTGCGACGACCGGTCGAGAGCCTGCTCGACATCGGGACGGGGCCCGGCTTCCAGGCGCTGCGGGGGGCCCGGCACGCGGGTCACGTGGTCGCCACCGACCTGAACCCGAGGGCGCTGAACTACGCGTCCTTCAGCGCCCAGCTGAACGGGATCGACAACGTCGAGCTCCGCCCCGGCAGCATCTTCGAGCCCGTTGCGGGCGAGCGGTTCGAGCAGGTGCTCTGCAACCCGCCGTACATCATCTCGCCCGACTCCGAGTTCCTCTACCGCGACAGCGGGCTGGAGGGGGATGCGTTCTGCCGGGAGATGGTCAGGGGGGCGCCCGGGCATCTGGAGGAGGGAGCGTTCGCCCAGATGCTCGTCTCGTGGGTGCTGGGTACGGACGAGGAGTGGTCGGCGCCGCTGCGGCGCTGGGTCGACGGCCTCGGCTGCGACGCGCTGCTGCTGCACTTCAAGACCGACACCCCCATCGACACGGCCGCCGTGCAGCGGCCGATCCTCTTCTCGCACGACCCCGACCACATCGCCGAGACGCTCGACCGCTGGCTCGCTTACTACGCACGCATCGGGGCAAGCTCGCTCGGGTACGGCGCGGTCGTGCTGCGGCGGCGCTCGGGCGGCCGCAACTGGGTGCGCGCCGAGCTGCTGACCGTCTCCCGGGCGGGGATTGCCGGCGAGCACGTGCTGCGGCTGTTCGCCGCACAGGATCTGCTGGAAGGGCTCGCATCGCCGGAGGCGATCCTGGACGAGCGCCTGGTCGTTGCGGAACCGCACACGCTGGTGGAGCGGTTCGCTCTGGACGACGGGGCGTGGGCGCCGCTGGACGCGGAGCTGTCACTGGACGAGGGGCTCGGCTTTCAGGGGTCGGTCGACCCGCCGACGATCCGTCTGCTGCCGCTGCTCGACGGGCGGCGCACGGTTCGAGCGGCCCTGGGCGAGGTGGCCGAGTCCGTCGGGATGGGCGATCCGCCCGAGCACCGCGCGGCGTTCGTCTCTGCCGGCGTCCCGATCGTGACGCGGCTGTTCTCGCTCGGCTTTCTCGTACCGGTCGAGAGCTGAAGCTCTCTTGCGCCTATGTGACCGCCGGGTCCCGGTGTCAGACACCGTCACGGAAGCATCGCCAACAATCCACAGACAAGCCGCCAACCGTCTTCTGGAGCCGAACTGGCACTGTCCATCCGAGCCGTGTCCCGGTGTCAGGCACCGTCACGAAAGTGTGACGTCGCCGGAAGAAGCCCGATCGCAGAGGGGCAGACGGCAGCGGCCGCTTGCGGCCGCGAGGGAAGCTTGGTTCCCGCCGGGAGTCGTCATGGCCTCGGCGCAGCCGGGCCGGACTCCCGGCGGCTCACCAGGGTGGCGGGTTGTGCGTCCAGCGGCCGCCGACCATCGTCGCCACGACCTCGAGCTCGGTCAGCTCCTCCGGTGCGCACGCGAACGGGTCGCGGTCGAGGACGACGAGATCCGCGAGGTAGCCGGGGAGCAGCTTCCCGCGCTGGCGCTCGTCCCCGCACAGCCAGGCCGGGGCGACCGTGGACGCGTGAACGGCCTGCTCGACGGTCACGGCCTGTTCGGGATGCCATCCGCTGCGCTCGTCGAGCGTCCGGAGCACGCCTGCGCGGATCCCGAGCAACGGATCGAGCTCCTCGATCGGCGCATCGGAGCCGTTGGCGAGCACCGCGCCGGAATCCAGCAGCGATCGGAAGGCGTAGGCCCGGTCCGTCATCCCCGCCCAGTTCCGATCCGCGATGTCCCGGTCTGACGGCGCGTGCGAGAACTGCACCGACGCAGCGACGCCGAGCGCTGCGAACCGGGTCAGGTCCTCCCGCGCCAGAAGCTGCGCGTGCTCGATCCGGGGGCGCAACCCGGGAGGAGCCCACTCGTCCTGCGTCGCCTCGAAGGCGTCGAGCGCGTCGCGGTTCGCGCGGTCGCCGATGGCGTGCACCGAGACCGGCCAGCCCAGTCTGGCCCCGCGGCCCACGATCTCCTCGAGCTCGTCGCGACTGGTGATCTCGACGCCGGTCCCGTCCATCAGCCGTGCGGTCATCGACCCCAGCGTGCCGTCCATGAACGCCTTGAGATAGCCGGCGCGCAGCATGTCGTCGCCGAGTCCCGGCCGGAGCCCGAGTCCCTCCAGCTCGTCCAGCTGCTCGTGCGGGAGCGACTGCCATACGCGGAGCCGGAGGCCGTTCTCCGCGTGCAGACGCTGCCAGAGCCCGAGCGCGCCGAGCCAGCCGTCCTTGTCGTGAACGCAGGTGACGCCGCGCGATGCGGCGACCTGCATGCCCTCGCGCATCGCGCCGAGCCACTCCTCCGGTGCGGTGCGGCCGAAGACGTACTTGCGGCGGAACTCCCAGGCCGACTCCTCCCGCAGCACGCCGGTCGGCTCGCCGTGCTCGTCCGTTTCGACGACACCGCCCGGCACAGCGAGGTCGCCGTCCGCGTGGGCCAGTGCAGCCGAATTGAGCCACAGGCTGTGCCCGTCCTTCGCCATCAGCGCCACCGGCGTGTCGCCGCTCACGGCATCGAGCGCCTGCCTCGTCGGCTCGACCGGCGGATCCCAGTCGCCCGACCGCCAGCCGTTTCCGCGCAACCAGTGGCCTGCCGGAGCCGCGGCTGCCGCTGCGGCGACCCGTGAGACCGCCTCGTCCAGCGTCCGCGCTCCCTCGAGCCGGACCTGACGTCGCGCGGCTGCCCACTGCATGAAGTGCACGTGTGAGTCGGTGAACCCGGGGAGCACGCAGCGACCGCCGAGATCGATCGTCTCGGGGCTCGCCAGCGCGGTCTCGTGGACGCCGACCCCTCCTGCAATGCGGTCGCCGGCGATTGCGAGCGCCCGCCCGAGCGGGAGTGACCGATCCATGGGACGGACGGCGCCGTTCTCGAGGATCATGCTGCGGAGACTACTCAGGACAGGAGGAGACAGATGATCGATCACGTTGGGCTGAACGTCCGCGATCTCGAGGCCAGCAGGCGCTTCTACACGATGGTGCTCTCGGCCCTGAACATCGAGCCCCTCATGCAGTTCGAGAGTGCGACCGGCTTCGGCCGAGACGGCAAGCCGTTCTTCTGGATCACCAGGCGCGATCCGGTGGGCGGCTCGACCCACGTGGCGTTCACGTGCGAGGACCGGCAGAGCGTCGACATCTTCCACGGCGCCGGAGTGGCGGCGGGCGGGACGGACAACGGCCCGCCGGGAATTCGGGGCCACTATCACCCCACCTACTACGCCGCCTTCGTGCTCGACCCGGACGGAAACAACCTCGAGGCGGTGTGCCACACGTAGCCCGGCGCGAGTCGCTCATAAGGATGACGCGTGTGCCCGGGTCCCACCACGCCCGCCCACCAACAGCCTAGTCGGCCGATTTGTACGTAACTGTGCCGGATCCGTGCCGAAATAAACCGACTTCGGCGGCTCGCACCCCGCGCGCGGGAGCCGGCCTGTCCCTCGTGCGCACTGAGCGGGTACGACCTAGCGCAGGCGGGCCGCCACTCGCTCCAGCTCACCGTCGGGCAGGAGCCGGGGCTCGCCGAGCAGACGGGCCCGATAGCAGAGCGTCGACAGCCATTCCAGGAGCACGGCGCGGTCGTACGCCTGTCCGACGGACGCGCCGACGGCAAGCGTTCCGTGGTTTGCGAGCAGGACTGCGTTACGGCCCTCGAGCGCACGGCGCACGTGGTTTGCGAGCTGCTCCGTCCCGAACGTCGCGTACGGCGCCACGCGCACGGGGCCGCCGAGCTCGGCGAGCAGGTAGTGAACCGGCGGCAGCTCGTCGACGATGGTCGAGAGCGCGGTCGCGAACGGCGAGTGCGTGTGCACGACCGCGCCCGCCTGCGACGCGTCGTACGCTGCGAGGTGCATCGGCACCTCGGTCGAGGGCGGCAGCGACCCTTCCACGACCGTGCCCGCCAGGTCGACGACGCAGACGAGCTCGGGCGTGACGACGTCGTAGTCGAGACTCGTCGGCGTGATCGCGATGAGCTCGCCTGCTCGGGCACTCACGTTCCCGGCGGTGAGCACGGCCAGGCCGTCCGGACGGAGACGCTTGGCGTAGCGGGTCACGAGCTCGCGTTCCTCGCGCAGGATCACGGCGGCATCTTGCCCGATACGATCCTCGAGACGATGCTGACCGAGGCTCAGATCGAGGCGGCGAGGGCCTGGGCGGCGGCCGAGCTGGGCGCGGCCGGGATCGTGCTCACGCCCGCCGAGCGCGACGAGATCGAGGTTGCCGACTTCGGGCTCTCGCGCCTGGAGGAGGTAGGCCTCCAGATCGTCGTCTACGTGAACACCGAGCGGGTCTGCGCGAAGGAGCTCGTCATGTTCCCGGGCCAGATCTGTCCGGAGCACCGGCATCCACCGGTTGACGGTTCGCCGGGCAAGGAGGAGACGTTCCGCGTCCGTCGCGGCCTCGTGCACCTCCACGTCGCGGGCCAGGAGATCGTGCTCGGGCCCGGGCAGCAGCACACAGTGCCTCCGGACACGCTGCACTGGTTCCAGGCCGGCGACGAGGGCGCGATCGTGTCGGAGTTCTCGACGCGCAGCCGCGATGACCTCGACGTCTTCACGGACCCCGCGATCGCCCGCGCCACGCTCGTCGCCGAGTGACCGTCCTCTGCGCGGGCATCCTCGTCGCCGACGTCTTCGTCCCGCCGCTGCCGCGCCTGCCTGCGGCCGGCGAGCTCCTCGACGTCCCGGACTTCCTCGTCCAGCCGGGCGGCTGCGCGGCCAATGCGGCGATCGCGCTGGCCCGTCTCGGTGTGCCCGTGTCGGTGGTGGGGCGCGTCGGCGACGATCCCTTCGGCGACGCAGTCGTACGCGATCTCGGAGCGCACGGGCTCGACACCTCGGGCGTGCTTCGTACCGTGGGGACGGGGACGTCGAAGACGGTGATCATCCCGGTGGTCGGCGAGGACCGGCGGTTCATCCACACGTTCGGCGGCAATGCGGCGCTGCGGGCGGAGGACATCGGGGCGGACGCGGCCGCAGCTGCCGACATCGTCTACGTCGGCGGCTACCTGGTGCTCCCTGCGCTCGAGCAGCACGCACTCGCCGGTCTGTTTCGCGACGCGCGGGCGGCCGGCACGCGGACGGTGCTCGACCCGGTCGTTCCGGCCGGCCGCGAGCTGTCGGTCGCGGACGTGTCGAGGGTGCTGCCGCACACGGATGTCTTCCTGCCCAACGAGGACGAGGCGCGCGCGCTCAGCGGCGAGACAGACCCGTACGACCAGGCCGGGGTCTTCCTCGCGCACGGCGCGGAGACGGTCGTCGTCAAGCGCGGCGAGCACGGCGCGCTGGTGCGCAGCGGCGACGTGTCGTTCGAGGTGCCTGCGCCGTCCGTCCAGGTCGTCGAGCCCTCGGGCGCGGGCGACGCCTTCGCGGCCGGGCTGATGCTCGGGCTCCTCGAGGGCTGGGAGCTGGAACGCGCGGTGCGCTTCGCGAGCGCAGTCGGTGCGTCTGCGTGCACGGCCCTCGGCTGCTGGGCGGGCGTCTTCACCCGCGCGGAGGCCGAGGCGTTCCTCGAGGCGCACGGGGCGTGAGCCTCGTCCCGCTCCCCGAGCTGCTCGCCGCCGCCCGCCGGGGCCGGTATGCCGTCGGCTACTTCGAGTCCTGGGACGGCTACTCGCTGGAGGCCGTGGTGGCGGCCGCGGAAGCCGAGCGTGCGCCGGTCATTCTCGGTTTCGGCTGCCTGCTCGTGGACGACGAGTGGCTGGACGGAGGCGGGATCGAGCGCCTCGGCGGGGCGGGCCGGATCGTTGCGGAGCGCGCCCGGGTGCCGGTGTCGTTCCTACTCAACGAGGCGCGCACGCTCGATCAGGCCCGTGCCGGCCTCGACGCGGGGTTCAACGCCGTGATGCTGACCGGCGCCGACCAGGACAGCGTGGCCGCGCTCGTCCGCGAGGCCCACGCCCGCGGGATCGCGGTCGAGGGAGAGCTGCCGGAGGGCGAGCCGAGCGACCCCGAGCACGCCGCCCGCTACGTGGCCGCGACCGGCGTCGACTGCCTGGCGGTCTGGTTCGGCAACGTCCACTGCCTGATGCACGGCACGGCCACGGTCGACCTCGACCGGCTCGCCGCCGTTCAAGAGCGGGTCGACCTGCCGCTCGTCGTGCACGGGGGAACCGGCTTCCCACGCGAGGCTGTCTGGCCTGCGATCGAGCGCGGCGCCGCCAAGTTCAACGTGGGCACGGCGCTGAAGCTGGCGTTCATCGACGGGCTGAAGACTCCGGGCTCGGTCGATCTCCATGCGGCCGTCGGCTCGCACGGCCCCGAAGACGTCCTGCGCGTCGCGGCATCGCGGATGATCCCGGTCGTGCGCGATCTGGTTCGCCTCTACGGAAGCAGCGGTCGTGCATCGTAGTCCGACTATCCACAGGCACGAGCGGCCCGAGCGTCTCCGGGGTCAGACCCCGGGACATGGCCGGAAGGGACATGAGGCGATGACCAGGCCGAGATGAGCACCGACGCGACAACGCTTGACCTGTACCGGGGAATGGTGCGGATCCGCCGCTTCGAGGACCGGGTCTATCACCTCTTCCTCGACGGCGATATCCCCGGCACGCTGCACCAGTGCCAGGGGCAGGAGGCGGTCGCCGTCGGGATCTGCAACCTGCTAGCGCGCACCGACTGGATCACGTCCACGCACCGCCCCCACGGCCATGCGCTCGCGAAGGGGGTCTCGCCGCGGGCGGCGATGGCCGAGCTCTACGGCAAGGCGACCGGCTGCTGCGGCGGATTCGGCGGCTCGATGCATCTCGGCGATCTCGACGTCGGGATGCTGCCGGCGCTGGCCATCGTCGGCGCCGGAAACACGGTGGCGGTCGGTCTGGCGCTGGCGTTCGCGCTGCGCAGCACGGGCCAGGTCGCCGTCTGCTTCTTCGGCGACGGGGCGGTCAACGAGGGCGCGTTCCACGAAGGGCTGAACCTGGCCGCGGTGCGCCGGCTCCCCGTCGTCTTCGTCTGCGAGAACAACCTGTACGGCGCGTCGACGTCCTTCGCGGAGGTCTCGCGGCTCCCCGATGTGGCGGCGCGCGCTCCCGCGTACGGCGTCCCCGGCGAGGTCGTCGACGGCATGGACGTGCTTGCCGTGCGCGACGCGGGCGAGCGCGCGATCGCCGCCGCGCGCGCCGGCGAGGGGCCGATGCTGCTCGAGTGCAAGACCTATCGCTTCGTCGGGCACAGCCGCAGCGACGCGCGCGGCTACCGCAGCAAGCAGGAGGAAGCGGAGTGGCGCGGGCGCGACCCGATCGTGCGGCTGCGCACGCAGCTGGACGACGACGAGGCCGAGGCGGTCGAGCGCGAGATCGATGCCGAGCTCGAGGACGCGGTCCAGTTCGCCCGTGCCTCGCCCGACCCCGATCCGGCCGATCTCGGGAACGCGTATGCGTAGGCTCACGATCGCGGAGGCGCTGCGCGAGGCGATCGCCGAGGAGATGCGCCGTGACGAGTCGGTGTTCCTGATCGGCGAGGACATAGGCGTCCCGGGTGGCTTCGGCGGTGCGTTCGGCGTCTACCTCGGGCTCGTCGAGGAGTTCGGCCGCGGGCGCATCCTCGACACGCCGATCAGCGAGAAGGCGATCGCGGGCGCCGCGGTCGGCGCGGCTGCGATGGGCATGCGGCCGGTCGCGGACATGCAGTACTCGGACTTCCTGTTCGAGTGCATGGACGAGCTCGTCAACCAGGCCGCGAAGCTGCGTGCCATGTCGGGCGGTCGCGTCAAGGTGCCCCTCGTCATGCGCGCGCCGGTCGGCGCGACGACGCGCGGCGCCCAGCACGGCCAGAGCCCCGAGAGCTACTTCGTCCACGTGCCCGGTCTGAAGGTCGTCTGCGTCTCGGACGCGTACAACGCGAAGGGGCTGCTCAAGAGCGCGATCCGCGACGACAACCCCGTGCTCGTCTTCGAGCACAAGCTGCTCTACGGGAGCAAGGGCCGCGAGCAGGCGGGCGGGCTCGACCTCACCGCCGAGGTGCCCGAGGAGGAGTACCTCGTTCCGCTCGGCCGCGCCGTCGTGAAGCGCACTGGCTCGGACGCGACCGTCGTCGCCACGCACATGTCGCTGTACCGTTCGCTGGCGGCTGCGGATGCGCTGGCGGCCGACGGCATCGAGTGCGAGGTGATCGACCCGCTCACGCTGCTGCCGCTCGACGCCGAGACGCTATGGGCGTCGGTGCGGAAGACCGGCCGGCTGGTGATCGTTCACGAGGACACGCTGACCGGCGGCTGGGGCGCCGAGGTCGCGGCCCGCGCCGCCGACGAGTGCCTGTTCTCGCTCGAGGCGCCGGTCAAGCGGGTCGCCGCGCTGGACGTCCCGATCCCGTACGCACCGGTGCTCGAGCAGGCCGTCGTGCCGAGCGTCGAGCGGATCGCGACCACGATCCGGGAGCTCTGCCGCTGATGGCGTGGGCCGTCCGCATGCCGCCGCTGGGACAGACGAGCGACGAGCTGAAGATCCTCGAATGGCTCGTCGCGGCGGGGGACGAGGTTGCGCGCGGCGGGCCGCTGATCGCGGTCGAGACTGACAAGGCCGAGCTCGAGGTCGAGGCGACCGGCTCGGGGACGCTGCTCCGGATCGTGCGCGGCGCGGGCGAGACGGTGCGCGCGGGTACGGTCGTCGGCTGGGTCGGCGAGCCGGGCGAGGAGATCCCCGAGGAGGCTCCGGTGAAGGTCGAGGCGGCGCCGGCCGTGCGCAGGCTGGCCCGCGAGCGGGGCGTCGACCTCGCGTCGTTGACGGGCAGCGGGCCCGGCGGCCGGATCGAGCGGGACGACGTGCTTGCCGCGGCCGGCTCTCCGGCCGGAGAGCCCGTTTCGCGGCACCGGCGCGCGCTCGCCGAGCGGCTGTCACGTTCGGCCGCCGTCCCGCAGTTCAGTGTCGGCGTCACGGTCGACATGAGGGCCGCCGCCGGCGAGCGTGTGACGACCCTGCTGCTCCGCGCTCTGGCCGCCGCGCTGCGCGAGCATCCCGAGGTCAACCGACTCTGGGTCGACGACGGCCCGCGCCTGCGGCAGCTCGACCGGGCCGACGTCGGCCTGGCGGTCGCGGGCGAGGAGACGCTGCTCGTGGTCACGATCCCGGAGCCGGACCGGCTGGACGACCTCGACGGACATGTCGACCGCGCGGCCGCGGAGGCCCGCAAGGGTCGCATCCCGGACGCCTACCGTGGGCCGGCTGCGATCACGCTCAGCAGCCTCGGCGGGGTGGGGATCGACCGCTTCACGGCGCTCATCGACCCGGACCAGACCGCGATCGTCGCCGCCGGCCGGGTGGTCGAACGCGCCTGCGTGGTCGAGGGCCGGGTCGAGCCAGTTCCGCAGCTCGACTTGACGCTGACCGCCGACCATCGAGTCCTCGACGGCGTTGCCGCGGGCCGCTTCCTGGAGACGGTGCGGCGGCTGCTGGAGACGCCGCCGGCCGCGTAGATCGCTCCAGGCCTTGGACGTGGGAGCTACGCGATCTTCGCCTGCTTCTCAAGGTTGTGCCGCGCGCACAAGAGCTGGATCCACCAGCTTCGGGTGGACACCGGGTGCCTGTGGCACATCGTGCCCCTCGTAGATCGGTCTCCGTCCGCTGTCTTCGACTCGATCGGCATACGGCGCGCCCGCTCGTACGCTCATGAGAATCACGCTTCGGCGGCCGTTGTGGCCGAAGTTCATCCCGCGCTGAAGGTTCATTCCCTCTCCGGCGCACATCTCTGGGCCACGTCCCGTCAAGTGGTGTACGAGGCTGAGCGCGTCATCCTCGCCTGACGTCTACGCGGCCGCTGGGATCGCCATCACCTCCTCGGGTTCGTCGGCGGGCGGGTCTGCGAGCGCCTTGGCGATCGATTCGGCGCTCATATAGCGGCGGGCGACGGCCCACTCATCGTTCTGATCGGCGAGGACGGCGCCGACGAGGCGGACGATCGCGGGGCGGTCGGGGGAAGATGCCGACGACGTCGGTGCGGCGGCGGATCTCCCTGTTCAGCCGTTCCAGCGAGTTGTTCGACCAGACTTGCCGCCAGTGTTCCTTGGGGAAGCTGGCGAAGGCGAGCAGGTCGGGGCCGGCCTCGTCGAGCAGCGCGGCCGCCTCCGGGAAACGCTGCTCGAGCTGGGTCGCGATCCGCGCGTGCTGCTCACGCACCGTGGCCGTGTCGGGCTGCGCGAAGATCGTGCGGACCATCGTCGCCACGAACGACTGGGCGCTCTTCGGCACGCGGGTGAGCAGGTTGCGCATGAAGTGCGTGCGGCAGCGCTGCCACGCGGCGCCGGGCAGGGTGGCGGCGATCGCGTCGACGAGGCCGGGATGGGCGTCCGAGCTGACCAGCTTCACGCCGGCGAGGCCGCGGGCGACGAGGGAGCGCATGTACGCGAGCCAGGCGGCGCCGTCCTTGCTGGTGACGACGTCGAGGCCGAGCGATTCGCGGAACCCCTCGGCGTTGACGCCGACGGCGTGTACGACGCAGACGTTGACGGTGCGCCCGCCCTCCCGGCACTTCACGACCAACGCGTCCAGCGTCACGTACGCGTAGGGGGCGCCGTCCAGCGGCCGGGTGCGGAAGTCCTCGACGATCCCGTCGAGCGATTTCGCGAGCCGGGAGACCTGGCTCTTCGACATCCGCTCCACGCCGAGCTGCTGCACCAGCTTCTCGACGCGCCGAGTCGAGACGCCGGCGAGGTAGGCGTCGGCGATCACCGACACGAACGCCTGCTCCGCCCGCCGCCGCGGCTGCAGCAGCCAGTCCGGGAAGTACGAACCCTCCCGGAGCTTGGGGACCGCGAGCTCGATCGAGCCCACCCGGGTGTCCCAGTCCCGCTCCCGGTACCCGTTGCGCCGGTTGACCCGCTCCGGGCTCCGCTCGCCGTAGCCGGCGCCGCATACCGCGTCAGCGTCCGCGCTCATCAACGCCTCCGCGAAGTCCTTGACGATCGCCCGCAACAGATCCGGGCTCGCCTCCTCGAGCTGCTTGCGCAGCCAGCCCGCCACGTCCATCGTGTGCTCGACCACCGTGCTCCTCCTCGCGCTTGTCTCTGACAGGACTTCGCGAGGATGACGCGGTGGTCAGCTACCACCCGGACCCGCGGCCGTCGCTCCGCGCTCGCCTACGGCTCGCGCTCCACGACAGCCGCGGAAGAACACCTCAACCGGGTCGTACACCACGAGCGCGGACGCTACTCATCTCTGTGTGGGAGAGGACGTCGCCGCGCAACGGGGTGCCACTGTCCATTCGGGACATGTCCCGAATATAGATCGCCAATGTCCGTGCCAGCTACGAGTTCTCGCGCGCCCGGCACGATCAGGCCACCGCTGTCGCGTGGGGTCCTGTCCGAATCGACATGCGAACCTGGGGATCGAGGTCGAACATGTGCGCAACGGGGTCAGACCCCGGCGCATGGGCCGAAGGGACATTGGCTAGCTCGAAACCGCCATCGGCCCGGGATGGCCGAAGAGCGATGTCAGATCGGGCCACGGCTTCTTTAGCCAACGCGAGCTGTGGAGAGGCCAACCTCTCCAAAGGGGCCGATTCCTCGGACTAGACTCACGCCGTGCCCTGGGACGTTCTGAGCGACGAGCAGCGCGAGATCCGCGAGCTCGTCCGGACGCTCGCGCGCGAGCGGATCGCGCCGCGGGCGGCGGCCATCGACGAGTCGCACGAGTTCCCCTGGGACATCGTCGAGCTCTTCCGCGAGCACGAGCTCTTCGGGCTCTACTTCGACGAGGCGTACGGCGGCTCGGGTGCGGGCACGCTGCTCGGGTTGGCCGCGATCGAGGAGATCTCGAAGGCCTGCGCCACGAGCGGGCTGATCCTCGCCGGCCAGGAGCTGGGGTCGCTCGGGCTCAAGCTCGCCGGCTCGGACGAGCAGAAGCAACGCTACTTGCCGAAGCTCGCGTCGGGCGAATGGCTCCCCGCCTACGCGCTGACCGAGGCGGGGTCGGGCTCCGACTCGGCCGCCATGCGGACGCGGGCCACGCGCGACGGCGACGGACTACGTGCTCGACGGCGGCAAGCGGTTCATCACGGGCGCAGGCGTCGCGAGCCTGTACACCGTTTTCGCCAAGACCGACCCCGACGCGGGCCACCGCGGCATCACGGCGTTCCTCGTCGAGTCCGACGCGCCCGGCTTCGAGGTAACGCGGCTAGAGCCGAAGATGGGCATCTCGGGATCGACCACCGGAGAGCTCGTCTTCGACGGCTGCAGGGTCGCGGCCACAAACAGGCTCGGCGCAGGAGGGCGAAGGCTTCAGGATCGCGATGCGGATCCTCGACCGCTCGCGCCCCGGGATCGGCGCCCAGGGCCTCGGGATCGCACAGGGTGCGACCGACTACGCGCTCGAGTACGCGAAGACACGCGAGACGATGGGCAAGCCGATCGCCCAGCACCAGCTCATTCAGGCGAAGCTCGCCGACATGGAGACCGCGTGCGAGGCGGCGCGCGGGCTGCTCTACCGGTTCGGCCAGATGGCGGACGCGGGCATCGACGGCCCAGAGCTGACGAAGATCTCCGCTCAGGCGAAGCTGTTCTGCACGGACACGGCGATGTGGGTCACGACCGAGGCGGTGCAGATTCTCGGCGGCTACGGCTACATCAAGGAGTACCCGGTCGAGCGCATGATGCGCGACGCGAAGATCACGCAGATCTACGAGGGCACGAACGAGATCCAACGACTCGTGATCGCGCGCGAGATGCTGCGCGAGACGCGTCCGTTGCCGCTCGGCATCGGCTAACGTGGCCGATCGGCCGGCGCTGAGCTTCGGCGTTGCTGCCGAAGACTACGAGCGTGTTCGGCCCGCGTGGCCGCCCGAGGCGGTGGAGCTCGCGGCGCGTCTCCTCGGGCTCGGTCGCCGGGTGACGATCGTCGATCTCGCAGCGGGCACGGGCAAGCTGACCCGGCGACTCGTCGACCGGTTCGATCGGGTGATCGCGGTGGAGCCCGACGACCGGATGCGCCGGCTGCTCGACGTCGAGGCCCATGCGGGCACGGCGGAGAGCATCCCGCTTCCCGCCGACTGCGCGGACGCCGTCTTCGTGGGCGATGCGTTCCACTGGTTCGACGCTCCGGTCGCCCTCAGCGAGATCGCACGCGTCCTGAAGCCGGGAGGCGGCCTCGCTGTCCTCTGGAACCACTGGTGGCGGACGGAGCCGCCGATCCCCGAAGCCGCGCTCGAGCTCCTCCGCATCCCCTACGAGCGGTCGGGCCGGGATGCGGCGGCGGCCGTCGAGGCGGCCGCCTGGCGTGACGCGTTCGCGGGCTCTCCCTTCGCGCCGCCGGGTGAGGAGCGCCTCACGAATCAGGCCGTGATCCCGGCACAGGATCTCGTTGCGCTCTATCTCTCGACCAGCTCCATTGCCATGCTGCCCGACCAGGAACGGGCACGTTTGAGAGGAAAGCTCACCGACCTCCTGACCGGGTCGTACCGTCTTCCGATCACGACCGAGCTCCGCTGGACGCGTCTTGCGTAGGCTAGACCTTGGCGATGCTCTACGATCCCGCGGCCCACGAACCGCTCGTCGAAGGCGACTGGGACGAGGGCCGCGTGCGCGGCGCGATCCAGGAGATCGTCTCCGAGGCGGCGACCTCGATCGGCCCGGAGGGCTACTGGCCGCTGCACCCGGGCGACGCGCATCCTGACTGGCAGCCCAGCGCCACCACTATCTACTGTGGCGCCGCGGGAGTGCTGCTCGCGCTGGCGTCGCTGGCCGCGAGCGCCGTCGCGGACGTGTCCCTCGACCTGGCCGCAGCGATCGAGGGCACGCTCGACCACTACCGCGCGACCCCGGACTTCGGCAAGCCGTCGTCGAGCCTCTGGATGGGCGAGACCGGGATCGCGCTGGTCGCGCACGGGATCACCGGCGACCCGGCGCACGCCGAGCGGCTGCTCGAGCTCATCCACGAGAACGGCACGGAGAACGCCAAGCAGAACGACCTGATGTGGGGCGTACCCGGGATCGACGCAGGCGGCCGGCGTTATGTTCGACCGCACGGGCGACGAGCGCTTCGCGGAGGCATGGGACGACGGAGTCCGGCGGCTCTGGGCCGGGTGGGGCGAGGACGGGTTCTGGACGCAGCAGCTCTACGGCATGGTCGCGAAGGTGATCGGCCCGGCCCACGGCATGGCCGGCAACGTGCGCGTGCTGGTGCGTGGCGGCGAGCTCGACGAGATCCGCGCGCGGGTGGCGACTGCGCTCGAGGCCACGGTCGTCCACGAGGACGGGCTCGTGAACTGGCCGCCGGACGTCCGCGGCCCGCTCCTCGAGCGGAACGGGACGATCCGTACGCAGTGGTGCCACGGTGCGCCCGGGGTCGTGGCGAGCCTGTGGGACGTTGCGCCCGAGGAGCTCATGCTCGCCGGCGGCGAGCTGACCTGGGAGGCAGGGCCGCTCGTCAAGGGGCCGAGCTTCTGCCACGGCACGGCGGGCAACGGCTACGCGTTCCTCAAGCTGTTCGGGCTCACCGGGCGACGAGAGCTGGCTCGAGCGGGCCCGCGCCTTCGGGCTGCACGCGTTGGCGCAGGTCGAGCAGGGCCGCGAGGAGTACGGTCGCGGCCACTTCTCGCTCTTCACCGGCGACGTCGGTGTCGCTCTCTACCTGCGGAGCTGCCTCGACGGCTCGGCGGAGGTGCCCGACGATCGACGACTGGGGTCCCAGCGCGACAGCCGGGTAGCGCGCCCGCACCACATCGACGAACGCGGCCGCCCGTTCGGCCAGCCCGGCGTCCTCGATCTCCAGGACGTTCTCCGCGTTCATCTCCCCGGAGTGCGACAGGTTGTAGCTGCCCACGAAGAGCACGTCGTCGGCGATCACCATCTTGGCGTGCATGTAGTCGTGCACGGAGCCGGGCCGGTACGGGGTCGAGCGCTTGCCGCTGAAGGGCGCCGAGGTCAGCGCCCGGTGGAGGGCCGGGATCTTCCAGGTCGCGTGGCCGTTCGCCTCCCACTGGCGGAGCACCTCGTCGATCTGCGTCGCGTCGACGACTCCGGCGAGGTCGACGCGCCCGTCCGCCGCGACTTCGGCGAGCGTGCCGAGGATCGGGCCTGACGTGATCACCGGCGAGGCGATCCGGATGCGTCGCTTCGCGCGCCCGATCGCGTGCGCCAGCTTGTGGGCGAGCGCCGAGCCGTAGCCGGGCGAGAACCAGGCGCGGACGCGCGTGTCGCCGACGCGCACCGGGTTCGGCGGCACGTCGCCGCTCTGCTCGACGTCGGTCGTCGTCCAGAGCTGCTCGAAGTCCTTCAGGTACGACGCGGCGACCGCCGGGCGAGTCGACCGTGACGATGACGTTCTCCTCGCGGTGCCACGAGTCCTCGGTCCAGTTCGTCGAGCCGGTCCAGACGCTCGCCGCGTCGCGCACGACGTACTTGTGGTGCATCAGGTCGGGGACGCCTGGAATCGCCTTCGTCGGCAGCGGCAGGGCTTCGATCAGCTCCGGCTTCGTCCGCGGGGGCGGCGGGACCGCGATCGGGCGGCCGTGGTCGACGTTGTAGGCGAGCCGCACCTGGACGCCGCGGGCGGCGGCCTGCTCCAAAGCGCTGCGGACCGTGAGGCCGAGCTCGCCTGGAAGCCGGATGTCGTAGAGCGCGAGCTCGAGCCGCTCGCCCGCGGCTGCGATGAACGCGGTGAGCTCCCGGGCGATCTCCATCGGCTCCTGGCCGCCGTCGGTGAGCGTGCGCATCCGGATCATCCGCGGGCCAGCTCCCGGGCGACGGTCGCCAGGTTCTCGCGCCAGACGTCCTCCGGGGTCGGCGGCAGGATGTCGTCCCAGATCGCCGCGAAGCTCCCGATCAGCTGCCGCATCCGGGCCGGGCGTGCGATGAACCACCAGTGCAGGTGCTCGCCGCCGTCGCCCCAGCGGCACACGTGGACGCGGCCGATCTCGCCGACCGCGCGCACCGCCGCCTCGACGCGGACGATCAGCGGCCCGAGCTCAGCAGCGCGCTCGCGCGCGAGGGTGTGCAGGTCGCAGTGGAGACGGGGGTAGAGCAGGACGACGACGGGGAGGCCCGACGGCTTCTCGAGCGAGGCGAGTCGCCAGTGCTCGTCGGTCCAGAGAAACGCGTCGTCGGGCTTCTCGCAGGCCCAGCAGCCGACGCCGTCGAGGCCGTGTCTGGGCACTTCCCGCTCGGCGGGCGGGAGCAGCGCGCGCGGGCTCAGGTCGCCCTCGAACGGGAACGTGTTCCACTCCTCGACGGGCGGCATGCGCAGAGCTCCGGCGGCGCGGGCGTACAGCTCCTCGGGAGTCTCGGCCACCGGACTAGTCTCCCACGGCCACGTCCTCTCCGGCCGTGCCCTGGTGTCAGACACCGTCACGGAAGTGTGACGAGTGGCGTACGCTCGGGACGTGGAGTGGCCCGAGTCGTTCTACGCGTTGCGGCGGGGCGAGAGCTGCCCGATGTGCGCTCAGGGGCGGCCTGAGGAGACGCCTTACGGGGCACGGATCTTCGCCGGCGACGTTGCCGACGGGTACCTCCAGCGGGCCGACATCCAGCGTGGCTATAGCATCGTGATCTGGCGCGGTCGGCATGTGGCCGAACCGACCGAGCTCTCCGACGACGAAGCGGGCGCATACTGGCGCGAGGTCCTGCGCGTCGGCCGTGCGCTCGAGACTCACTTCGAGCCGGTGAAGCTCAACTACGACGTGCTTGGCAACTCGCTGCCGCACCTCCACACGCACGTCGTCCCGCGCTATGCGGACGACCCGCGACCCGGCTGGCCGTTCCCGTTTCCGGAGGAAGACCCGGGTCCGATCGACGAGCAGCGGTTCCGCGCCGACGTCGATGCGCTGCGCGCGCTGCTCGGCTGACCGCTACTCAGACGCTTGCGCGGCGCGCATCTTGGCCTTGTGTGCGCGCTTCTTCGCCTGGTAGTCCTCGAGCGCCTCCGGCGAGTCCACGTCGCCGAGCGTCATGTGCCCCGGCACGAGCTCCTGCGCGGCCGGCACGCCGAACCGCTTGGCGAGCACCGCGCCGAGCGTCCTGACCTTCATGTCGCCGTACCCGGGTAACGCGGCGAGGCGGCGGCGCAGCTCGGTCCCGTCGGCAGCCTCGCTCCAGATCCGCTCCGCGTCGCCGCCGTAGTCGTCGACCACCACGTTCGCGAGCTCCTGGATCCGTGCGGCCATCGCGCCCGGGAAGCGATGGATCGCCGGCTTCTCGCGGAACACGCGCTCCAGCTCCAGCGGGTCGGTCGTCGCTATGACCTGCGGATCGAGCGTGCCCAGCCTCTGCTTCAGCTTGAGCGGGCCGGAGAACGCCGTCTGCACGGGCACCTGCTGGTCGATCCCGAAGCCGACGAGGAGCGCGAACGGATCGCGTCGCGATCAGCTCGTCCGCCTCGTCGTTGCCGGTGTAGTACAGCCGGTCGGGGCGCGTCGTCGCCATGCCCGACAGTCTAGATGCGCTCGGCGAGCCGCTCGGCGACAGCGACGGTCGTCAGGTGGGTGTTGGCGCGCGGGATCTCCGGGAGGAACGAGGCGTCCGCGACGAGCAGGTTGTCGAAGCCGTGCACTCTGCCGTCCGGGCCGCAGACGGGGCCGAGCGCGCAGGTGCCGACGGGGTGGAAGAAGCCGCGCACGGTGGTGCGGACGTACGCCGGGAGGGTCGCGCCGCTGCCGGGCCGCACCTCACGGGCGACGTACGGCGCGACGGCCTCGGTGGCGACGATCCGGCGCAGCAGCTCGAGTCCCTCCGCGATCGGCGCGGTGTCCCGGTCGTCGGCGAGGAATCCGTGCTCGATCGCGGGTGGCCGTGTCGGATCGAGGGAGCGCAGGCTCACGCGGCCGCGCGAACGGGGCTTCATGGCGAACACCGCGGCGCTCGCCTCGTAGCGGCCCGGCTCGCGGCCCGGGCTCGCAGGCCGGGAAGAGGAAGATGTCCCAGTCGGCCTTGCCGCACGCGGACGACTGGGCTTTCACCGTCACCTGCCCCATGAACAAGGGATGCTCGGCCTCGAAGTCCGCGGTGCTGGCATGGAACTCGGCGGTCGGCTCCCACGACGCACCGGTGCCCGGGTGGTCGATCAGGCCCTCCCCGACCGGGAGGTCGGCTGCCACGGCGAGCCCCAGGCGCTGCAGCCCGGCGGCGGGACCGATCCCGCTGCGCTGGAGGACGAGCGGCGAGCCGTAGGCGCCGCAGGCGAGGACGACGGCGCCGGCCTCGATCCGGAGCCGTTCTCCGCGCCGGTGGACGACGGCGCCGACCGCCTTGCGGCCGCTCACGATCACGCTGTCTGCGACAGCCTCGTCCGCGATGGTCAGATTCGCCCGGCGCCGGGCGGGATCGAGGTAGGCGAACGCGGCGTTCCAGCGCGTCGCGCCGCGCGCGTTGACCGGGTTCGTGGCGGCGCAGACGACGGCGTCGCGCGCGTTCGGGTCGGCCACGCGCGGGATCCCCGCCTCGTGGGCGCCCGCCAGCATGGCCCGGGCCCAGGGCGCCAGCTCCGCGTCGTCGAACCGGCGCACGCCGAGCCGCTCCTCGGCCCTGTCGAGGTACGGCTCGCAGCGCGGCGAAACTCCAGTCGCCGCCCCACTCGTAGTCGGACGGTGAGCCGCGGTAGACCGCACAGGCGTTGTGCGCCGAGCAGCCGCCGATGACGCGCGCCCGCAGCTGGGAGCGGTCGATCTCCGGCTCGGTCGGCCACGAGTGGGACAGAGCGAGCCCGCGCGCATCCAGCAGTTCAGCGGGCCAGGTGCCGGCGTACGACGCGCCGTAGTCCGGGCCCGGCCTCGACGAGGCAGACGGTGCGCTCCTCGTTCTCGGTGAGCCGGCCGGCGAGCACGCAACCGGCCGGCCCCGCCGCCGAGAACGAGCGACGTCGAACTCCAGCCGGGAGAGCGTCTCGAGGGGGCGCATGCCCGCGGATCCTAAGCCAGCCCGAGCGTCCATCCGGGCAGTCGGCGGTGCCTGAGTCGACGCCTCCACGGGCGGCGGGTCAATCCGGGGTCAGACCCCGTTGCACGTGGTGGGCCGAGCGGGGGTTGCAGTGCGGGCTTGCGGTGTTGACTGGTTTGGAGAGGGGCCAGGTCCGATCGTTGACCGGCGTTTCAGGGTCAGCTGTCGGACACGGCTGGCCAGGACACGGCTCGGGGCCTGACCCCGGTCCCGGGGGCTAGGCTGGCGGGATGGATCCGCTCGCGGTCTTCAGCCCGGAGACGCGGGCCTGGTTCGGCGGCGCATTCGCCGGGCCGACGCCCGCGCAGGCGCTGGGCTGGCCGGCGATCGCCTCCGGCCGCCACACGCTGATCCAGGCGCCGACGGGCTCGGGCAAGACCCTCGCCGCCTTCCTCTACGGGATCGACCGCCTCGGCGCCGAGCCCGCCGCGACAGGCGTGCGGCTGCTCTACATCTCGCCGCTGAAGGCGCTCAACTACGACATCGAGCGCAACCTGCGCGGGCCGCTCGCGGGCCTGCAGTCCGACCTCCGGGTCGGCGTCCGCACCGGCGACACGCCGCAGCGCGAGCGCGCCGCGATGCAGCGGCACCCGCCCGACATCCTGATCACGACCCCCGAGTCGCTCTACCTCATCCTCACCTCGCAGGCGCGCGAGATGCTGCGCTCGGTCCGCACGCTGATCCTCGACGAGGTGCACGCCGTCGCCGCGACCAAGCGCGGCGCGCACCTGATGCTCTCCGTCGAGCGGCTCGACCGCCTGACCGGCGACCCGGTGCAGCGGATCGCGCTCTCCGCCACGCAGCGCCCGCTGGACGAGATCGGCCGCTTCGTCTCCGGCAACCGCGAGATCGAGCTCGTCGACGCGGGCACTGCGAAGGAGCTCGACCTCCAGGTGGTCGTCCCCGTCGAGGACATGCGCGAGCTGCCCTCCACCGGCTCGCTGTCGTACCCCGCGCCCGCGGACGGCCAGGAGATGGACGCCGGCACCGAGCGCAACTCGCAGTCGATCTGGCCCACGATCTATCCCGAGCTGCTGCGCCTCGTGCGCGGGCACCGCTCGACGATCCTCTTCGTCAACAACCGCCGCCTCGCCGAGCGGCTCGCGCTCCGGCTCAACGAGCTGGCCGAAGAGGAGATCGCCCGCGCCCACCACGGCTCCCTCGCGCGCGAGCAGCGGGTCGAGATCGAGGAGCTGCTGAAGCGCGGACGGATTCCCTGCCTCGTCGCCACCTCGTCGCTCGAGCTGGGCATCGACATGGGCGCGGTCGACCTCGTGATCCAGGTCGAGAGCCCGAAGTCGGTGGCCCGCGGGCTGCAGCGGATCGGCCGCGCCGGCCACGAGCTCGGCGCCGTCTCCAAGGGCCGCGTCTTCCCGAAGTTCCGGGCCGACCTGCTGGAGTCGGCCGTGGTCGCGCGACGGATGAAGGAGGGCGCGATCGAGGAGACCGTGATCCCGCGCAATCCGCTCGACGTGCTCGCGCAGCAGATCGTGGCGATCTGCGCCGAGGACGAGCTGACCGTCGACGAGATCCACGACCTCGTCCGCGGCGCCTATCCCTTCCGCGACCTCTCGCGCGTGCAGCTCGAGAACGTGCTCGACATGCTCGCCGGCCGCTACCCCTCGGACGAGTTCGCCGAGCTGCGGCCGCGCGTCGTCTGGGACCGGACGGCGAACGTCGTCCGCGGGCGCCCGGGCGCGCGGCGGCTTGCCGTGACGAATGCCGGCACGATCCCCGACCGTGGGCTGTACGGCGTCCATCTCGTCGACGGCGGCGGCCGCGTCGGCGAGCTCGACGAGGAGATGGTCTACGAGGCGCGCGCGGGCCAGACGTTCCTGCTCGGCGCGTCGACGTGGCGGATCGAGGAGATCACCCGCGACCGCGTGCTCGTCTCGCCGGCTCCCGGGCGTTCCCGGCGCGGTGCCGTTCTGGAAGGGCGAGGGCATCGGCCGGCCGTACGAGCTGGGCGCCGCGATCGGCCGCTCGTCGCGGGAGCTCGCGGCCCTGAGCTACGAGGACGGTCTGGCGCGGCTCCGGGACGAGTACTGCCTCGACGAGCGGGCCGCCCGCAACCTGCTCACGTTCCTCTCCGAGCAGCAGGCGGCGACCGGCGCGGTGCCGTCCGATCGAACCGTCGTCATCGAGCGCTTCCGCGACGAGATCGGCGACTGGCGCGTCTGCATCCTCACGCCGTTCGGCGCGCGCGTGCATGCGCCGTGGGGGATGGCGCTGCAGGCGCGGCTGCGCGACGGGCTGGGTCTGGAGGCGCAGGCGATCTGGTCGGACGACGGGATCGCGCTGCACCTCCCCGACTCCGACGCGGTGCCGGCGACCGCCGATCTGCTCATCCATCCGGACGAGGTCGAGGAGCTGGTGCTCGGCGAGGTCGGGGAGACGGCGCTCTTCGGCGCCCGGTTCCGCGAGAACGCGGGCCGGTCGCTGCTGCTTCCGCGGCGCCGGCCGGGCGAGCGCACGCCGCTGTGGCAGCAGCGGCTCAAGGCCCAGTCCCTGCTGCAGGTCGCGCGCCGCTACCGCTCGTTCCCGATCGTGCTCGAGACCTACCGCGAGTGCCTGCAGGACGTCTTCGACCTGCCCGCGCTGAAGCAGCTCCTGCGCGGGCTCGAGACGCGGCAGATCGACCTCGTCGACGTGGAGACGGCGTCGGCCTCGCCCTACTCGGCCTCGCTCCTCTTCGACTACGTCGCCAACTACATGTACGAGGACGACACCCCCGCGGCCGAGCGGCGCGCGCAGGCGCTGTCGCTCGACAGGGATCTCCTGCGGGAGCTGCTCGGCCAGGAGGAGCTGCGCGACCTGCTCGACCCGGGCGCGCTGGCCGAGGTCGAGGCGTCGCTGCGCCGCACGCCGCGCAACGCCGACGAGCTGCACGACCTGCTGCGCCTGCGCGGCGACCTGCGGGAGGCCGAGTACGACGCCGGCTTCGCGGAGACGCTGCTCCGCGAGGGCCGCGCCGTGCGGGCGCGGTTCGCCGGCGAGGAGCGGCTGATCGCCGCCGAGGACGCGGGCCGCTACCGCGACGCGCTCGGCGCGATGCCGCCGGGCGGTCTCCCCGAGACGTTCCTGGAGGGCGGGGAGGAGCCGCTGCTCTCGCTCGTCCGGCGCTGGGCCCGCGGCTCCGGGCCGTTCACGACCGGTGAGGCCTGCGCGCGGTTCGGAATCGACGTCGGTCCCGTGCTCGGCGAGCTGGAGCGCCGCGACCTGCTCGTGCGCGGCGAGCTCCGGCCCGGCGGCACCGAGCGCGAGTGGTGCGACCCCGAGGTGCTGCGCCGCATCCGGCGGGCCTCGCTCGCGGCGCTGCGCAAGGAGGTCGAGCCGGTCGAGGCGGCCGCGTTCGCACGGTTCCTGCCGAGCTGGCACGGGATCGACCGCCGGGCCGCCCTGCGCGAGGCGCTCGTCCCGCTCCAGGGGCTCGCCATCCCGGTCTCGCTCTGGGAGTCCGAGGCTGCTCCCGCGCCGCGTGCCCGGCTACCGGCCGGAGCAGCTCGACCAGCTGTGCGCCACGGGCGAGGTGGTCTGGGTCGGGGCCGGGAACGAGCGGATCGCGGTCTACTTCCGCGACGATGCGCCGGTGCTCGGGCGGCTGCCCGCCGCTCCTGCTCCCGACGGCGAGGTGCACAACGCGATCCGGGCCGCGCTGGGCGGCGGCGCGCTCTTCTGGTTCGACCTGCTCGCCGCGACCGGGCTCGAATCCGAGGCCGCGCTGCCCGCGCTGTGGGATCTCGTGTGGGCCGGCGAGGCGACGAACGACGCGTGGACGCCGCTCCGCGCGAGCCGCCGCTTCGGCGCGCCGAAGGTCGAGCGCCGGCCGCGGCGGTTCTCGCGCCGTCGTGCGGCCGCGATCACCGCCACGCAGGGCCGCTGGTCGCTCGCAGCGGGCCTCTTCCCGGACCGACCCGACCGCCGCGCGCTCGCCGAGCTGCTGCTCGAGCGCCAGGGCATCGTCACGCGTGACGGCGTCCGCGCCGAAGGAATCGTCGGCGGGTACGGCGCCGTCTACGGGGAGCTGAAGGCGCTGGAGACGCTCGGCCTGTGCCGCCGCGGCTATTTCGTCGAGGGCCTCGGCGGCGCGCAGTTCGCGCTCGGCGGGGCGGTCGAGCGGCTGCGCGAGCTGCGCCCGCGCGAGGGAGAGGAGCCCGAGCCGCTGGTGCTCGCGGCCGCCGATCCCGCGCAGCCCTACGGCGCGGCGCTGCCCTGGCCGCGCCGCGAGGGAGGCCGCGCGGCGCGGGTCGCGGGGGCCCACGTCGTGCTGCTCGGCGGCGAGGCGGTGCTCTTCGTCGAGCGCGGAGGTCGGTCGATCGTGCCGCTCCGGGATCCGGACGAGACCTGGCTCCGTCCGGCCCTCCACGCGCTCGTCGCCCACGCTAGAGCGACGGGCCGCAGGCGTCTCGCCGTGGAGCGGTTCGACGGCGAGCCGGTGGTGGACACCGGGGCCCTGGCCCTGCTCGTGGAGGCGGGTTTCCTCGCCGGCCCGCGCCGCGCCGTGCTGCGGACGTGACCGACGAGCTCGACGTCACCACCGCCGACGGGCGCATCGTGCGCACCGCCGCGGCAGGGCCGCGCGACGGCCGGGCCGTGATCTGGCACCACGGCAACCCCGGCAGTCGCATCCAGCCGCTTGCCGAGGACGAGCTCGCGGCCGCCGGCGTACGTCTGATCACGTACGACCGGCCGGGAGGCGGACGCTCGAGCCCGCGCCCGGGCCGGATCGTGGCGGACGGCGCCGAGGACATCGCTGCGATCGCCGACGCGTGGGCTGTCGAGCGGTTCGCCACGGCCGGGATCTCCGGCGGGGGCGCGTTCGCGCTTGCAACCGCCGCGCTGCTCGGCGATCGGGTCGTCGCAGCGGCCGTGCTCTCCGGAGCGGCACCGATCGACGCGCAGGGCCTCGACTTCACGGAGGGGATGACCGAGACCAACAGGAAGGCCGCAGAGGACCAGAGCCCGGTCGACCGGGCCGCGTCCCTCGCCGAGATCGAGCCGATCCGCCGGGCCATCGTCGCCGACCCTCGGGCCGCGCTGCTCGGGTTCGCGGCCGAGTTCCCGCCGGCCGACCGCGACGCGCTCGGCTCGCCGGAGATCCTCGACCCGATCGCCGAGGGGATGGCGGAGTGTGTGCGCCTCTCGGCCGAGGGCTGGCTGGACGACTCGATCGCGTTCGCGCGGCCGTGGGGCTTCGACGTCGCCGCGATCACCGTCCCCGTCGAGATCTGGCAGGGCAGCGACGACACGGCGACGCCAATCGCGCACGCCCGATGGCTGGCCGCCCGGATCCCCGGGGCGAAGCTCCACGAGCTCGACGGCGGGCACTACGCGCCGCTCCTCCGGTTGCCCGAGATCCTGCGCGGCCTGGCGGCGTCGGGCTAGGCGTGCCGGAAGGGGATTCGCTCCATCGCGCGGCGCGCGGGCTCCAGGTGCTCGTCGGGGAGCGGGTCGACGCCGAGACGCCGAACCCGCGGGCCGCCGCCCAGCTCGATGCGACGCGGCTGGACGGACGGAGGCTCGAGTCGGTGCGCGCGATCGGCAAGAACCTCCTCCTCGAGTTCGAGGGCGGACTCGTGCTGCGCAGCCACCTGCGGATGTCCGGGCGTTGGCGGGTCGAGCCGCGCGGCTCCAGGCATCGCGGTCGTCCCTGGCTCGTGCTCCGGGGTGCCCGGCACCAGGCCGTGCTCTGGAACGGGCCCGTGCTCGAGCTCAGCGCGCGCGGCGTCGAGCGGCTGGGCCCGGACATCCTCGGAGACCCGCCGGATATCGACGCGATGATCGCCCGACTGCGGCGGGACGATCCCGGTCGTGCCGTCGGCGATGCGCTCCTCGACCAGCGGCACGTGGCCGGGGTCGGGAACGTCTGGAAGGCGGAATCGCTCTGGCACGCGAGGATCTCGCCGTGGCGGCCGCTCGTCGCGGTGACCGACGAGGAGTTGCGGGAGACGCTCGGTCACGCGGCCCGGCTGATGCGGGAGTCCGCGGACGGCGGCCGGCCCGCGCGCCGCGTCTACCGGCGCGCCGGCCGTCCATGTCCGAGGTGCGGGACGGCCATCAGCTCGCGCGGCCAGGGCGACGGCAACCGCATCGCCTACTGGTGTCCCGCCTGTCAGGTCTGGCCATCGCCGGGTTCAGACCCCGGCGGTCGCCAGAACGCGGTATCCACCGGCTCGTAGGCGGCTCCCAGTCATCGCCGGCGGTGGCTCCGCCGTCGATCCATGTCCACTCGATCTTCGGATGCGTGAACTGGCTCACGGCCACCGCGCAGGAAGGAGGCGGCGGGCCGCGTACAAGAAGAGGTGTCCGTACGCGCGCCACACCTCTACCACTCGCTGCGCTGCTTCTGCCTCGGCACGTTCTCGCTGCTCCACCACGAGCTGGAGCACGGCGTCGAGCTGCCGTTCGCGTTCGAGGAGCACGCCTCGCCGGGGCGGCCCGCGCTGTACGAGTACCGCCCGCTCGTCCACTCGTTCGTCGACGAGCACGTCGGGCGGATCGCGCAGCTGCCGGACGCGCGGGCTGCGCTCGACGACCTCCGCGCCGAGCCGGCCGCCCAGATCTTCGCCCGCGCCCACGCGGACGGGTCGCACTCACCCGACGAGGCGCTGCTGCGCACCGTGCTCGTGCCGCTCGTGACCGCCGTCGCGGAGGCCTGCGCCGGTTTCGACTGGAGCGACGAGGCCTTCGACCGGGCGTACGTCGAGCTCGAGCGCTCCATCTTCGGCACGCAGCGCGCGTACGCGGCGGTCACGCCGCTGGTGGGCATCTCCGCAGGCGCGCCGGTCGAGCTCAGAGACGGGATCCGGCTGCGCGCGGCCGCCACCGGCGAGCTCGCCGGGCACTGGCCCGAGGCGAACGGGCTGCTCCCGGCAGGCTTCGGTCGCGAGCCCGACCGCCTCTGCGTGCTCGAGCTTCAGCGCACGCTGCCCGCAGCCGACGCGGAGCCGCCGGACGCGCCGTGCGAGCTCTCCGACGCCGTCAGTGCGCTGCGGCTCGCCACCGCGGGAGCGATCTCGGCCGGCCCCGTGCTCTTCGAGCGCCTCGACTGGCGACCCTTCGGCATCCGGTCCGGTGCTCCCGATCGCAGCCACGCAGCCGCCGGGCGAGGCCGCGCGGCTCGACCAGGTTCGCGGCTCCCTCGCGGCCGACCTGCGGGTGCGGATCGCATCGTCGGAAGACGATCCCGAGCTCGCCGAAGCCCTCGACCGCTGGGAGCTCTCGCTGTTCCAGGCCGAGCCCTTCCGCTCCGAGCAGTTGCGTGAATCGCTGGCCGCGCTGCTCGGCGGCACCGACGGACTCTGGGCCGCAGCGGTGCGCGCGGCCGTTCTGCTCGGCGAGACACCGAGGGATCGCGGCGACCTCCTCGCCAGGCTGCGGGCACTCACCTCGGGCGAGGAGGTCGAGCCGGCGGCGGCGGATATCCTCCGGCGCGCGCTCGTCCAGGCGCTCGGCCATGGCGACCGGCCGCAGCTCGTCGCCGCCCTCGACGAGTCGATCCTCGGGCTGAAGCCGCGTCCTGCGCAGTACGTCGCGCCCGCCCGCGCACTCGCCGGCTGACACGAAGTCGGCACAGACGTCCCGATCGGCGGCCGGTACGGTGGCCGTGTGGACGAGGCGCGAGCGGTACTCGACCGGCTCGAGCGCATCGAGGCGCTCGAGCGCGGCGGTGCGCCGCCGAGGGCGCTGCTCGACGAGCTGCGGGAGCTCGTGAGCGAAGCCGAGGCGTGGGTGCGTCTCGAGGGCGACGCGCGCGCGACCGCTGCGGCGAGCCGTTGCACCGAGGCGCTCGCAAGCCGGATACTGGCGGTGTGAGCAAGCACATCGTGCACTGGGACGACATCGAGAGCTCGAAGGCGGAAGCCGGCGGCATCCGCTCCACCTGGACCGATCTCGGCACGCGCCGCGGGCAGCAAGGGCGTGGGCGTGAACCGCATCCAGGTCGATGCCGGGCGCGCGCTCGACGCCGCTGCATGCCGAGGGCACGGAGGAGGAGATCTTCTACGTGCTCGGCGGGTCGGGGCTCTCGTGGCAGCACGACGGCGAGCGCGAGCACACGTACGAGGTGCGGCCGGGCGACTGCCTCGTCCACCTCGCGGCCGAGAACGCGCACAGTCTCGTCGCCGGGCCGGAGGGCCTCGACGTGCTCGCGTTCGGGGTGCGCTCCAGTGCCGAGCTGGCGTACTTCCCGCGTCTGCAGGTGATGCGCGTCGGGCCTGCGATCATCGACGTCGACGGCCGCCACCAGTGGCCGCTGGAGGCCGCCCTCGGCGACCCCGACCTCCCCGACCCCGAGCCCCGGCCGAGCACGATCGTGAACGTCGACGAGGTCGAGCCGGAGTCCGACGAGCGCGGTGACGTCTCGTACGAGTGGCGCGGGCTCGCGGTAGCCGCGGGCTCGGACCGGACCGGGCTCAACGTCGAGACCGCCCGGCCGGGGAAGCTGAACTGTCCGCCCCACTGCCACTCGGCCGAGGAGGAGATCTTCGTCGTCGTCGGCGGCGAGGGCCTGTGCCTGCTCGGCGACGAGCAGTATCCCGTGCGGCCGGGCCACGTGATCGCCCGCCCGCCGGCGACCCGCGTCGCCCATGCCTTCCGCGGCGGCGGCGCGACCGGGCTGACGATCCTGTCGTACGGCACGCGTGAGCCGAACGACATCGCCTACTACCCTCGCTCCGGCAAGATCTACTTCCGGGGCGTCGGCCTGATGACACGCGTCGACAGCCTGGACTACTGGGACGGCGAGTAGCCGCCGGAAGTCCGCTCCGGCTGCGCCGTGAGCATGACGACTTCCGCCGGGAGACCGGCTTCCTTCGTGGCCGCAAGCGGCCACTCCCATCTGTCCCTCGAGGATCGGGCACCTACCGGGGCCAGGACGACCAAGCAGTAGTCGCCGCCGACGAGGCTAGTGACCGACGCGTGGCGCGATCACGTTGACGGCCCTGAAGCCACCGCACGAGTTCGTCAAGCCCCACGGCGGCGATATCCAGCGGCACACCGAGTGTGATCGACCGGCCGTCTCGGATTCCGTCGCGCGGGAACCGGGAACCCGCCGCCCCACCCACCGACACGGTAATTCGGCAAACGTGACGTGTCTGTTACGAGAGTGCGCCGAAACTGCGCCGATCTGTTCGCACGCAGGCGCGAAGGAGATTCCGGGTCCGGGCAGAAGAGGGGGCTCCATGGGCCTCGCTCAACGTCTTCCGCGCCCGAACGCGCGCCCGCAGAACGGGAACGCGCGGGGCACCGCCCGTGTCCTCGCGTTCGCCAACCAGAAGGGCGGCGTCGCGAAGACGACGACCACGCTGAACCTCGGAGTCGCGTTCGCGGAGCTCGGCAAGCGCGTGCTGCTCGCCGACCTCGACCCCCAGGGCAACCTCACGATGAGCCAGGGGCTCAACCCGGACACGATCGAGCGCTCGATGTTCGACGTGCTCGTCCACAAGCTGCCGATCGAGGAGACGATTCACCAGTGCGAGGTCGACCTCGCAGTCTCGTCGATCGACCTGGCCGGCGCCGAGCTCGCGCTGTCCGGGCTGATCGGCCGTGAGCGCGCGCTGGAGAAGGCATTCGCGCCGGTGCGCGACCGCTACGACTACATCCTCATCGACACCCCGCCGTCGCTCGGGCTGCTGACGATCAACGCGCTCGTCGCCGCGGACGGCGTGATCGTGCCGGTGCAGTGCGAGTACCTCTCGCTGCGCGGGCTCGCCCAGCTGGAGAGCACGCTGACGATGATCCGCGAGAACCTCAACCCGAACGTCGAGATCATCGGGATCCTGCCCACGATGTACGACGCGCGGACGCTGCACTCCCGCGAGGCCGTCGACATCCTCGAGGAGAGCTTCGGGAGCCTCGTCTTCCGGACGAGGATCCGCAAGACGATCCGCTACGCCGAGGCGCCCGTGAAGGGCAGCTCGGTGCTCAAGTACGAGCCGGCCGGGTCCGCCGCCCTGGCGTACCGGGACCTCGCCAGGGAGGTGCTCGATGGCACGCAAGCGCGCCAGCATGCGTGAGGGTCCGCTGGCCGAGCTGTTCAAGGCGACCGAGGCCGCGCAGAAACAGGAGGACGAGCCCAAGCTGCCGCCGCCGCCTGCGGCCGGTCGATCCGGCCGACGAGCCGGCGCCACAGCAGGAGACCGTCGAGCACGCTCCGCCGGAGCCGCGTCCCGCGTCGCGCATCGGTGAGTCGCTGCCCGAGCCGGCGCCGCAGCTGCATCGAGCGCAGCAGGGCGAGTCAGCCGCCTATATGGCGGTCATCCGCGTGGTCGGCGTGGGCGGGGCGGGGCTCAACGCGGTCAACCGGATGATCGACGCCGGCATCTCGCAGGTCGAGTTCCTCGCGCTCAACACCGACATCCAGGCGCTTCAGATGTCCGACGCGCCGGTGCAGATCCACATCGGACAGGACCTGACCGAGGGCCTCGGCTCGGGTGCCGATGCCGAGCTCGGGCGGCGGGCCGCCGAGGAGAGCTACGACCAGATCAAGCGCGAGCTGCGCGGCTCCGACATGGTTTTCGTGACCGCCGGCGAGGGCGGCGGCACCGGATCCGGTGGGGCCCCGGTAGTGGCGCGGATCTCGCGCGAGCTCGGTGCGCTGACCGTCGGCATCGTGACGCTCCCGTTCAAGTTCGAGGGCACGCGCCGCCAGGCCCAGGCCCAGGTCGGGCTCGACGAGCTCCGGAAGAACTGCGACACGGTCATCTCGATTCCCAACGACAAGCTGCTGGAGGTGCTCGACCGGCAGACCTCGATGATCGACGCATTCCGCGTCGCCGACGACGTGCTGCGCCAGGGCGTGCAGGGGATCTGCGACCTGATCACGCTCCCCGGGCTCATCAACCTCGACTTCGCCGACGTGCGCACGATCATGAAGGACGCCGGCACTGCGCTGATGGGCATCGGCTTCTCACAGAGCGGCGAGAACCGGGCGCGCGAGGCAGCCGAGAAGGCGCTCAGCTCGCCGCTGATCGACTCCGAGATCGTCGGCGCGCGCGGCATCCTGCTGTCGATCGCGGGCGGTGACGACCTGAGCCTGTACGAGGTCAACGAGGCCGCCGAGGTCGTGCGCCAGGCGGCGACCGACGACACGAACATCATCTTCGGCGCGACGATCGACGAGCGGCTGACCGGCCAGGTGTGGGTCACCGTCGTGGCCACGGGCATCGGCGTTCCGTCCCGCCGCGGACGCGCCTCGAGAAGCTTCCTGCAGCCGCGCGCAGCGGGCGACGAGCCCGAGCTCGACACGCCGAGCTTCCTGCGCAACTAAACCGCCCGAAGTCCGCCTCGTAGCCGCCCGAAGTCCGCCTCGGCTTCGCCGTAGGCATGACGACTTCGGGCGGGGGATCCTCCGGCTTCCTTCGCGGCCGCAAGCGACCGCTGCCACCTGCTGCTCTGCGCAGTGGCGGCTCCCGGGTTCGTGGCACTCTCGTGACAGGGGTCTGACCCCGGCGAACTGGTGATTTGCGGGGGAAGTCATGAAAAGGGGAGTTCAAACTTCGTAACGGTGTCCGACACCGGGGCATGGCCCGACGGCCGCCCCCGCCTGAGGCGGGTTAGCGCGCCATCTCACATCGAGGCTCTGGGGTGCTCAGGGGCGAGAGCCTGCGGAGTCTGGCAGCCCGATGAGGGCCAGCTGCTCTGCGCGGGCTTCTGTAGCGACGGCCGGATCTGCGGTCGCGATCTCGTCATCGGGCCCGGCGGTCGCCAGCAGGAAGCAATCGGCGAGCGACACCTCGCACGTTCGCTTTGCATAGCGAATTCGCCAGTGCCGCCGCGCGTCACGCAACCGGTTCGCTGGGCGCCAGCAGCCGGAGGTGTGCGGTGTGGGCCAGCATCGCCACGATCGGCTGCACTGCGGAGAGCTTGAGTCCAATGCGAGGCAGCTTACGCCACGGCCCGCAGTTCGAGCCGCGCATCCACCTCTGCAACGAGCGTGTCCACGACCTCCGCGAGCTGCTCTCGCAGGTCGTCGTCCGTGAGCCGGCCGTGCTCGTCGAAGCGGTTGTTCGCATGGCCGACGGCCACCTCGCCGTCGACGACGCGGGCGCCCGTCGCGGCCAGCACCTTTCGCAGCTCCGCCTGCGCCCACACCGCGCCGAACGCTCCCGTGCTCGCCCCGACGACGGCGACCGGCGTGTTGCGCAGCGCGTTCGTGGCCAGCGGCCGGGAGGCCCAGTCGAGCGCGTTCTTGAGCTGGCCGGGGACGGACGAGTTGTACTCGGGCGTGGCGAACAGGATGGCGTCGGCCCCCGCGATCGCCGCGCGGAAGTGCGCGGCGGCCGCGGGTGCGTCTGCGGTGTCGTCGTCCTCGTCGTACGGCGGCACGGCCTTCAGGCCCTCGAACAGCTCGAACTCGACGCCGGGCGGGAACAGCTCCGCCGCGGCGTCCAGGAGCTTGGTGTTCCAGGAGTCGCGCCGGAGGCTGCCCGAGATGGCGAGGACGCGCACTGGACTACGCCTCCTTGACCAGGAAGAGCTGGGCGACGAGGTGGACGTCGTTGGAGAGGGCGGGCTCGCCGCTCGGCAGCGGGACGTTCCAGTCGATGCCGAAGTCGGTGCGGTCGATCGTGGTCTCGAGCTCGACCGCGACGCGCTCGCGGCCGTACGGATCGACGACCGGTGCGGCGACCGTGCCCTCGAGCTCGATCGGCTTCGTGATGCCCTTGATCGTCAGCTCGCCTTCGATCTGGAGGCTGTCGCCGTTGCGGCCGACGACCTCGGACTCGAAGCTGAGCTCGGGATGACGCTCGGCGTCGAAGAAGTCGGGGCTGAGGAGATGGGCGGTCAGGTTCTCGTCCTGCACCTGCACGCTCTCGACCCGCGCCGAGCCGGCGAGAACGGGTTGCTCACGCTCGTCGAACCGGGCCTCGACGTCGGCGAAGCGTGCCGCGGAACGTGCCGCCGAGGTACGCGATCTCGAAGCCGATGCTCGAGTGCACCGGGTCGATTGCCCACGTGCCGACCGGCAGAATCTCTACCGTCGTCGCTGTGCTGGTGGTCATTGTGTTCCTCCTTGTATGAGGTATACTTGAGTGCACAAGCAACTATAGCGAGGAAAGATTGAGTAGTCAAGTGTTGAGCACACAACTTTCGCCGGCACTCCAGCTCGTGGGCGTGGCTGCTGCGCGCGCACGCGGCCGTTACCCGCTCCCTGAGTGCGCAACTCGTTGCCGACCACGGCCTGACGATCAACGACTTCGAGGCGCTCTTGCGGCTGGCGCGGGCCGAGGACGGACGGCTGCGCCGCGTCGATCTATCGCAGGAGCTCCTGCTCACGGCATCGGGAGTGACGCGCCTGCTCGACGGGCTCGAGCGCGCGGGCTACGTCGAGAAGGGCACGTGCTCCAGCGATGCGCGCGTCACCTACGCGGTCCTGACCGCGGCCGGGCGCGAGAAGTTCGAGTCGGCATCGTGCGCGCACGTGGCGGCGATCTGCGAGCTCTTCGAGGCGCGGCTCAGCGCGGAGGAGCTGTCGCAACTCGCGGATCTGCTCGAACGGCTCCCTGGCGCGAGCAGCGAAGCCGATCCCTGCGACGGCTAGTCGCAGTCGTGGCTGGAGCGCCCGACGAGTGTCGCCAGAGCTCGACTTGCGTTCACCTGGAATGCGAGCGCGACGACGCCGGAGCGCGCCGCGTGCAGCGCGATCATCCCGTCGGGAGCGGCCGCGAGGCAGGCGCCTTCCGTGTCCCAGTAAGGGGAGTAGCGGATCGCCAGGCGGTATCGACCGGGGCGCGGTAGCTGCGAGCACGACGCGGGTCTGTGTCAGCGCCAGCACACGGGCGCCCTGCGCCCCGGAGAGCAGCGGGCGCGGGTGGGGCACGGCGAAGACGGTCTCGTGGCGCGCGCGCAGGACAGGGACGAGACCGGAGCGGCCGCTCCGCAGCAGAGCGGCCTCCCCGCGGGCGCTGTAGTCCGGAGGCGCATCGGTGAGCACGACGTAGCGCACGCCGAGACCGCGCAGCCACGCGAGGTACGTGCGCGGCCCGAGTGCGCTGTAGAGCAACGCATTCTGCGGGAAGTCGTCCTGGCGGAACCAGCCTCTCGCCAGCGGGATTCCGGCGCGCGGTAGGTACACCGCATCCCAGTGGGCCGCGGTGTCCACCGCCTCCACGCGGTACGACGGCGTCAGGTGGAGGTGCAGGAACCGGATCACGGGCGCCCACTCGCTGGCCTTCGCCGTCTGGTCGCTGGCGCCACGCGTGTAGCTGCCGATCAACGGCGACACGTTCCAGGAGACGGCGAGCGCCAGCGCCGCGAGGCAGACCGGGAGCGGGCGCCAGCGCCGCAGTGAGAGCGCCAGCACGCAGACCGGGATCGCTGCGTAGCGCAACCGTGCGATGTTCTCGCCGATCGCCGACGGGACGAGGAACAGGACGAGGATCGCAGCGAGGTAGACGGCGAACACGTAGCGCAGGAGCCGCGCCCGCTCCACCCGCCAGGTCATCGCGATGCCGATCGCGCAGAAGACGCAGGCTGCGGCGAACTCGGCGGTGGAGAACGGGAAACGGCCGCCGCTCGGAAAGACGCGCCAGAGCACCACTTCGACGGCTCCGGCGGTGGCGAGCGTGACGGCGGGAACCAGAATGCCGGCGCGTGCGCCGCGCGAGATCCCGATCCCGGCCAGAACGAGCGCGAGCAGGAGGAACGCCAGCGGGCTGGCCGCCAGCGTGAGCACGGCGAGGGCGGCAAAGCGCCAGCGTGCGCGCGCCTGGATCGCCACCAGCGCCAGCAGTGCGAGCGCGGCTCCGAGCGCGAACGGGAAGGCGGCCGAGAGCACGATCGCAGCCCACACGACGGCGAACGTGCGGCTCGACCAGCGGGCGATCGGGCCCCACTCGCGTTCCACGACGACGGCGAACGCGAGCGCCGCCGTCGCCACCGTGGCGACCGCAAGCAGCTTGATTCCGATCAGCGCCGCGAGCGGGTAGTAGAGCAGGCTGTAGGTGACGAAGCTGTAGCGGCCCGCGTACCAGAAGTTGTTCCAGAGGGCGAAGCCGTGCTGGATGAAGAGCGCCCGCTGGTAGGCGTGGGCGGCGAGATCGCTGCCCGGCGGCCCGAGCCACACGAACAGGGCCGCGGCCAGCGCGGCCGCTGCGGCGGATAGCACGGCCTCCCGGGCGAGTCTGTGTCCGGTGTGGGCGAGCGGCGGAGCGGCGACAGAGTCTTGACTCACACCATTACGGCACGATATAGGCAGCCCCTGTCGCATGGCGGTGGGTACCGTCCGGCGGCGATACGCTCCTAGGTATGAGAGGGGCAATCGCGGCCGGGCACGCGCTGACCGCCGAGGCGGGAGCCCGGGTGCTGGCAGAGGGCGGCAACGCCGTCGACGCGTGCATCGCAGCGGCCTTCACGTCCTGGGTTACCGAGAGTCCCGCTGACCGGTCCCGGGGGCGGCGGCTTCATGCTCGTGCACCGCGCCGGCGAAGCCGGGGCGCACCTGCTGGACTTCTTCGCCTCGCTGCCCGGGAAGGGACTGCCGCCGGGCGAGGCCGCGGCGATGGAGTCGGTGGACATCGACTTCGACAGCTCCTCGTCCGAGGTCTTCCACATCGGCGCCGGCTCCTGCGCCGTGCCCGGCACGGTGGCCGGGCTCGCGACGGCGCACCGGGCCTACGCGACCGTGCCGTGGCGCGAGCTGGTCGAGCCCGCCGCCGAGCTGGCGCGCGGCGGCTTCGAGCTCAACCCCGCGCAGGCCTACCTCCATGCGATCGTCGACCTGATCCTGCGCCACACCGACGAGGGGAGGGCCATCTACGGGCGCGACGGGCAGCGGCTCGTCGCCGGCGACAGGATCGTGCTCCCCGACCTGGGGGCCACGCTCGACCGCTCGGCCGACCGGGGCGCGGACGACTTCTACACGGGCGAGCTCGCGCGCACCGTGAGCCGGCACATCCGGGAGGAGGGGGGACTGCTCACCCTCCGCGACCTGGCGGAGTACCGCGTGATCCGGCGCCGCCCGATCCGGGTCTCCTACCGCGGGCACGAGTTCGTCTCGAACCCGCCGCCGTCCTCGGGCGGGATCCTCATCGGCTACGGGTTGCGGCTGCTCGACCGGCTGGGCACCGGCGGGCCGGCCGGCAGCGCGGGTGCGCTCTCGCACCTGGCGGAGGTCATGCGGGAGACGACGAGGGCCCGCGGCGGCCGGTTCACGAGCGACCTCCACCGCGGCGGGCGCGGCCCGTCGGCTCTACTCGGAAGCGAGTCTGCGCGCCGGCGCCGAGCGCATCCGGGCCTCGCTGCCCGGGCTCGTCGAGACGGCGCCGCGCGGCACGACCCATATCTCCGTCGTCGACGGCCGCGGGAACGCCGCCTCGCTGACGGCCACCAACGGCTCGGGCTCGGGCGTCATCGTGCCCGGGACGGGGATCCACATGAACAACATGCTCGGCGAGTACGACCTCAACCCGACCAGGCCCGGCGCGCTCCCGGGACGGCGGCTGATGAGCATGATGGCGCCTTCGATCGTGCTCGAGCACGGCGGCCGTCCGCGGCTGGTCGTCGGCAGCGCGGGATCGGTCCGGCTGCGCAACGCGATCCTGCAGGTCGTGGTCAACGTGCTCGGGCACGAGGACGGCGTGAGGGAGGCGATCGAGCGGCCGCGTATCCACGTTCAGGAGCCGATCGTGCACTGCGAAGGCGGCCACGATCAGGCAGAGCTCGACCGGCTGGAGGCGCTCGGCCTCGAGATCGTGCGTTGGCGGCGGCGCAACCTCTACTTCGGCGGCGTCGCAGGCGTCGAGTTCCTCGACGACGGCAGCCTCGCAGCCACGGGCGATCCGCGCCGCGGCGGCCACGGCATCGTCGTCGAGTGAACAGCATCACGGTCCGTCGGGCAGAGCCGCGCGACGCGGCCGACCTCGTCAGGCTCGCGCGCGACATCGGCGGTGAGCCCGGACGCTGGCTCATCTCGACGAGCCGCTGGCGCAGCGCATCCGACGAGCGCCGCTACCTGCGCTCGGTCCGCCGGTCGGACCACGCGGCCGTCTTCCTGGCCGAGGCGCCGCAGGGCATCGTCGGCCGCCTCTCGCTCGCGCGCGACCCACACCCGGCCAGCTTCCACATCGCCGATCTCGGCCTGATGGTCGATGCCGCGTACCGAAGGCAGGGCATAGGCACCGCGCTGCTCGAGGCTGCCGTCGCCTGGGCCCGGGCCGTCGGGGTCTCGAAGCTCGAGCTCCACGTCTTTCCCGTACAACGAGCCGGCGATCGCGCTGTACGAGAAGTTCGGATTCGAGCGCGAGGGCTACCGCCGCAACCAGTACCTGCGGGCCGGCCGGCTCGTGGACGCGATCCTGATGGCCTACCAGGTCGAGCCGCGTGGGCCCTAGACTGGTTCGGGAGTGACGAACCTCGTCCAGACCTACGGGCTCTGGCTCCTCTTCGTCGTGGTCGGGCTCGAGTCGGCGGGCGTGCCGCTGCCCGGCGAGACGGCACTGGTCGCGGCCGGCGTGCTCGCCTCCAAGGGGCACCTCAACATCGCGGAGGTGATCGCGGTCGCCGCGCTGGCGGCGATTCTCGGCGACAACCTCGGCTACTGGATCGGCCGCAAGGGAGGGCGGAGGCTGCTCCAGGCCCCTGTGCCGGACCGCCCCCGCTGGTGGCCGAGGCTCCTGTGGCCGGTCCATCTCTTCTGGGGGCCGATCCAGCGCTTCGCCGTGCGCCAGTTGCCCGCGGCCGAGCGGTTCTTCGCCCGGCACGGCCCGAAGACCGTCTTCCTCGCACGCTTCATCGCCGGCCTGCGGGTCACGGCGGCCTGGATGGCCGGCATCGGTCACATGGAGTGGCGGGTCTTCTTCATGTGGAACGCGGCAGGCGGCATCGTCTGGGCCACCGGAGTCGGCCTGGTCGCCTACTACTTCGGGCGGGCCGTGGCGGATGCGATCGCCAGCTACGGGCTGATCGGCGCCGTCGTCGCGATCGGCATAGCCGCGGTCATCTTCCTCGTGTTCCACCTCTGGAAGCGCCGCAAGTGGGAGGCGGAGGAGGAGCGGGTCTGAGGATCGCCGCCGCCCTGCTCGCCGCGCTCGCGCTGGCCGCAGGGCCGGGCGCAGCCTCGGTCGAGCGCGTGCCCGCGTTCCGGCACGTGGTCGTGATCCTCTTCGAGAACAAGGAGTACGGCGCTGTGATCGGCAGCGGTCACGCACCGACATTCGACGCGCTGGCCCGTCGCTACGCGTTGCTGACGCAGAGCTACGCCGTCGCGCATCCGTCGCTGCCCAACTACCTCGCGCTCGTATCGGGCTCGACGCACGGGATCACGGACGACTGCACGACGTGCTTCGTGCGCGGCCCGAGCCTGGCGGACACGGTCGAGGCGGCGGGAAAGACGTGGAAGACGTACGCCGAGGGCATCCCGCGGCCCGGGTACACGGGGCCCGACGTGGGCCGCTACGCGATGAAGCACGTGCCGTTCCTGTACTTCCGGAACGTGCGCGCGAGCCCGCTCCCGCCGTGCGCGGGTCGTGCCCGTGTCCGAGTTCGGCCGCGACCTCGCCGCACGCAGGCTGCCGAGCTTCTCGCTCGTCGTTCCCGACCTGTGCCACTCGATGCACGACTGCTCGATCGAGACGGGCGACGCCTGGCTGCACTCGTTCCTGAAGCCGCTCCTCAAGAGCCCGGAGCTCGCGCACTCGCTCGTGCTCGTCACGTTCGACGAGGGCTCGTCCTTCGACGGCGGTGGCGGTCATGTCGCAACGCTCGCGCTCGGCCCGCTCGTCCGGCGAGGAGCCACGTCGGCCCGGCGCGTGACGACGTACGGGCTGCTGCGCACGATCGAGGACGGGCTGGGCCTGCCCCGGCTCGGCGCGTCCCGTTCGGCCCGGGCTGTCACCGGCATCTGGCGCTAGCCGCCGCTGTACCGCTCCGCGGCAGGAGAGAGGCCCGTAGCGGTGAAGGGTCGCGCTGTGGGAACGGTGAGCGTCCTGACGCGCGCGGTCGAGTCGCGCGACCCGTTTTCCGGCGGACACGCGGCCCGGGTGGCGGCGCTCGCCGAGTCCGTTGCGCTGCGGCTCGGCTTCGATGAGCCGGAGCTCGAGTCGCTCCGGCTCGGGGCGTGGCTTCACGACGTCGGCAAGCTCGCAATCTCGGAGCGGATCCTCCTCAAGCCGGGAGTGCTCGACGTGCACGAGCTGGCCGAGATCCGCACGCATCCGGCGTTGGGTGTGCGCCTGATCGAGTGGCTGGAGGCCTGGGCCGCCGCCGTTCCGCTCGTGCTCCACCATCACGAGCGCTGGGACGGCGACGGCTATCCGGCCGGACTGCGCGGCGAGGAGATCCCGCTCGGCGCCCGGATCCTCGCCACGGTGGACGCCTACGACGCGCTGACGAGCGACCGGCCGTACAGGAGCGCCGTCGTGCCCTCGGCCGCGATCGCCGAGCTCGTGCGCTGCTCGGGCTCGCAGTTCGACCCGTTGGTCGTGGAGACGTTCGTCGACGCATGGGAGGACGGCCGAGCGCGCCGATCCGCAGCGGGCGAGCAGCGCGGCGGCGACGCGGATCTAGATCGTCGCCCAGACCTCGAGCTTCGACCGCACCCGGCGGATCACCTCGTCGGTGAACTCGCTCGTCGAGGACTGGCCTCCCAGATCCGCGGTGCGGGTGCCGTCGGCGACCGTCTCCAGGCACGCCTCGCGGATCGCGCGCGACGCCGTCTGCGCATCGGCTTCGCCGTGCGCGAGCAGCGCGGCTGCGCCGAGGATCATCGCCATCGGGTTCGCCATGTTCTTGCCCTTCAGCCCCGGCGCCGTACCGTGGGCGGCCTCGGCCATCAGCGCCGAGGGCACGTAGTCCTCGCCGAACGCGACGAGCAGCGACTCCGAGCCGGCGATCGAGCCGAAGAGCGGCAGTACCAGGTCGGACAGGATGTCGCCGTCGCGGTTCAGCGCCGGAATGACGAGCGGCTCGCCGCTGGACGAGATCAGGAGCGCAAACGTCGCGTCGATCAGTTGCGGCTCGTAGCGCACGCCCGTGTACCGCGCCGCCGCGGCGTCCATCTCCTCCTTGAGCATCCCTTCGTAGATCGGGCTGACGGTGTACTTCGGGCCGCCGAACACCTTGGCGCCGGTGCGCTCTGCCAGCCGGAACGCGAACTCTGACACTGCCCTGCAGATACGGCGCTCGATGCGCTCGGTGCGAAATGCGATCTCGTCGTCGCCCTCACCCTCGCGCCATTCCCGCGCGCCGTACGCGTCGCCGACGGCCATGCGCACGATCGAGATCGGCGCGTGGACGCCGCCCAGCGGCACCACGCCCGGGAATGCGTCGCCCGGTGCGCACGATCACCTTGCCGCCGATCTCCTCGCGCAGAATGCGGTTCGGCGAGCCGACGTCGCCTGCGCCCTCGGGCGTGACCGTCGCCGCCTTGAGCCCGATCCCGTGCTCCCGGATCGCGGCGGCCGCCTCGTGGACGACGGCATTGGACGTGGCACGCCGATTCGCCAGAGAGAGATCGAAACGCGCGAGCTCGAGCTCGAGCCCGATCAGGTCCGGCGCGAGGACGCGCAGCGCCTCCTCGAGCAACTCCTGTCCGGTGTCGTCGCCCTCGAGAATGACCAGGGTCCGCAGCTCCATGACGGCGATTCTACTCGGAATTCAGGCAGAGCCCGGGCAGCCTGGACGCCCGCATCGATGCGCGCAGCGACGCTGCTCTGCGCCCATCGTGGCGCTCCGTTTCGAGGAACCATGCGGTCAACACCTCTGACCTCTGCAGACGTAATTCAATGCTGTCCCGTCGGGCATCATTCGAGAAACGAGCCGAACGTCGTTGTGTTACGATCGTTGCGAATTCGACGTGCGCGAGCGGCCACGTGATTCTCGTCTGAATTTCGCTAGTCTCTCGCCAAGTACCGCTGACGATCGAGGAGGAAACGATGGCTCGTAAGACCGTGCTCGTATGCGACAACTGCGGCAAGGAAGTCGCCGACGGCAAGGGTGCGACGATGCGCCTGAACTACTCGGACGCCCGCCGCGGCGCCAAGCAGGCCGATCTATGCGACGACTGCGCCGCGGGTCTGCCCGGCTCGCCGGCCGCGCGTCGCGGCCGCCGGCCGAAGTCCGCCGCGGCGGCCTGAGGCGCTGCGGGGCCGGGCGCGCCCGGGGGTCGTGGCGGCCGGCCCAATCTAGAATCCTGCGATGCCGTTGACCCTGCTCGCGGGGCCCGCGAACTCGGGCAAGGTGACCCGGCTCCTCGAGCGGTATCTGGACGCTCTCGACCGCGAGCCGGTGCTCGTCGTGCCCAACCGGTCCGATGTCGAGCTGGTGGAGCGCGAGCTGCTCGCCCGGCAGGCCGTGCTCCTCGGCGGCTGGATCGGCACGTTCGACGGCCTCTTCGACCGCCTCGGCCGCGGCGGGAGACGACCGCCCGGTTGCGACGCCGGCGCAGCGTGCGCTCGTCGTGCGGCAGGCGATCGCCGCCTGCGCGCTGAACGGGCTCGGCCGCTCGGCGCGTTTCGCCGGGTTCGCCGACGCGCTGCTGCACGCTCTGGCAGAGCTCGAGTCGGGGCTGCTCGACCCGGCGGAGCTCGACGGCGACCTCGCGTTGCTGCACGGCGCGTACCGGCACGAGCTCGACCGGCTGGGCCTGCGCGACCGCGGCCTCGTCCGGCGCGGAGCCGTCGAGCGGCTGGCCTCCGACCTCGACGCCTGGAACGGCGAGCCCGTCTTCGCCTACGGCTTCGAGGATCTGACCGGCGCGGAGTGGGGTCTGCTGGAGGCTCTCGCCGGCAGGACCGACGTGACCGTGTCGCTGCCGTACGAGCCCGGGCCGGCCGGCGTTCGCCTCGCTGCAGCGAACGGCCGCCGACCTCTCCGCGCTCGCCGGCGGCCGGATCGAGGAGCTGTCGCCGCGCTTCGGCGAGGTCGCCCGACCCGCCCTCGCGCACCTGGAGCGCGGGCTCTTCTCCGACTCGCCGCCTCCGCCCGCGGCGTCGGACGGCGCGGTCCGCTTCCTCGAGGGCGCCGGCACCCGCGGCGCACTCGAGCTGCTCGGCGAGGAGGTGCTCGCCCTGCTCCGCGCCGGGACGCGGCCGGAGGCGATCGCGGTCGTGTGCCCGAGCGTCGAGCGCTGGCGCGCCCCGCTCGAGACGGCGTTCGGCGAGCTCGGAATCCCGTTCGCGGTCGACGGCGAGGTCCGTCTCGGCCAGACGCCCCTGGGCAGGGCGCTGCTCGCATTCCTGCGCTTCGCCTGGCTCGGCGGCGGGCGGCTGGAGCTCTTCGCCTATCTGCGCTCGCCGTTCTCGGGCGTCGCGCGGCACGCGGTCGACTTCGTCGAGGGACGGCTGCGCGGCCGTGCGGTGCAGACGCCGGCGCGGGTGCTCGAGGAGACCGAGCGCCTGCGCGGCGCACCGGTCCCGGGTCTCGGGGAGCTGGCCGGGGCGGCGGACCCCGTCGCAGGCAGTGCGAGAGACGGTGACCGCGATGCTCCGGAACGGCTACGGCCTGGAGGCTCCGCCCGCCACCGAGGAGGGCCGGCTCGACCTGCGGGCCTACGAGGCGGTGACGCGGCTGCTCGGCGAGCTCGAGCGGCTGGCGCGCGCTGGGCGGCGGAGCTCGAGCGCGACGACGTCGTCGCGGCGCTCGAGCGTCACGGTCTGCTCGGTGCCCGGCCGAGGAGGGCCGCGTCGCGGTGCTCGACCTCCTTCGGGCGCGGACGCGCCGCGTCGATTACGCCTTCGTGCTCGGTCTGGAGGAGGGGAGCCTGCCTCGGCGCAGCTCCGGGTCGCCGTTCCTCGGCGAGGACACCCGCCGCGAGCTCGACGCCCGCGGCGCACGCCTGCTGCGCGCCGACCCGGTCAGCCGCGACCGCTACCTCTTCTACACGGCCTGCACGCGCGCCTCGCAGCGGCTGACGCTCGTCCGCGAGGCGGCCACCGACGAGGGCAGCCCGCGCGAAGCCAGCCCGTTCTGGGACGAGGTCGCCGCCCTCTTCGAGCCCGCCGACGTCGACCGCTGGACGACCCGGCGCCCGCTCTCCGCGCTCACCCGCCCGCTGGAGGCCGCGCCGACCGAGCGCGAACGCCTGCGCGCGGTCGCCGCCCTCGCCGCGACCGATCCCGAGACCGCGGGGGGCGTCGCGTCCGCGAACGGCTGGGGTCGGCGGCTCGTCCGCGCCCGCACCGCGTTCCGGCGCGACACGCGGCTTCGCCATCCGCAGGTGCTGGAGCAGCTCGGCGCGCGCTCGACCTTCAGCGTCACCGAGCTCGAGCGCTTCGCCGACTGCTCGTCGGCCTGGTTCTTCGACCGGCTGATCTCGCCGCGCACGATCGACGCCGAGGTCGACCCGAAGCTCAAGGGCAGCGTCGCCCACACCGCGCTCACCGCTTCTTCTCCGGGCCTGCCGAAGGAGGTCGGCACCGAGCGCGTCGAGGAGGCAGCGGCGTCGAGGACGCGCTGCGGTTCATGCGGCGCTGCCTCGACTCGGCGCTCGACGGGATCGGCATGGAGATGACCGACATGCAGCGGCGCGAGCTCGACGCGACGCCTGTGGCGCGACCTCGAGGCCTTCGTCCACGCGGAGGCCGGGTCCGGTCTGCCGGCTCGTCCCGCGCCGGTTCGAGGTCGGGTTCGGCAACGAGCGCGCCGCGCCCGAGCTGCAGCGCGGGCTCGATCTCGGCAACGGCGCGACGCTCTCGGGGAAGATCGACCGGATCGACGTCGACCCGTTCTCCGCGCGCGGGATCGTCCAGGACTACAAGTCGGGCAAGAGCGCGCACTCGGCGGCCGACATCGAGAAGGACCTGCGGCTGCAGATCCCGCTCTACATGCTCGTCCTGCGCGACCTCGTCGGGATCGAGCCGCTGGGCGGGCTCTACCGGCCGCTCGCCGGGCAGCGCAGGCCGCGCGGGCCTGCTGCGGGCCGAGGCGCGGGAAGACCTCCCCGATCTCGCGAGGAACGACTACCTCGACGAGGAGGCGTTCTGGGCGCAGGTCGAGCGGGCTCGCGAGACGGCGCGGCGGCTTCGTCGAGCAGATCCGCGCGGGCGACGTGCAGACCAAGCCCCGCGGCGGCGCGTGTCCGACCTGGTGCGACGTGTGGCCGATGTGTCGGGTGGCGCACGCGTGAACGAGCAGCAGCAGGAGGCGATCGAGGCCGCGGCACCGTCTTCGTCTCGGCCGGAGCGGGCACGGGGAAGACGAGCGTGCTCGTCGAGCGCTTCGTGCGTGCGGTCTGCGACGAAGGGCTCGACGTCGAGTCCGTGCTCGTCATCACGTACACGCGCAAGGCGGCCGCCGAGCTCCGCGTGCGGATCAGAGCCGCGCTCGCCGCGCGGGGCCGCGCCGACCTGGCCCGCGCGCTCGACGGCGCCTGGATCTCGACGATCCACGGCTTCTGCAACCGGCTGCTCCGCGCCTGGCCGTTCGCGGCAGGGCTCGATCCGCGCTTCCGCGAGCTGGACGAGAGCCAGTCGGCCGTGCTCCGCAGCGAGGCGTTCGACGCGGCGCTCGCGGAGTTCTGCGCGGGCGAGGCCGACGACCGGCTGCTGCCTGCTCTCGACGTACGGCGCGGCCGGCCTGCGCCGGATGCTCACCGGCGTCTACGAGACGCTGCGCTCGGCCGGGCGCGAGCTGGTGCTCGATCTCGGCGAGCGGCTGGAGCTCGCGCGCGCGGCCGCGGAGCTGGGCGAGGCGGCCCGCTGCCTGGCCGACGACGAGTCGGCGACCGCCCTCCAGCGCGAGCGCGCCCGCGAGACCCTGATCCTGCTGGAGGGAGAGACCCGCGCCGAACGGCTGCTCGACCTCTCCGCGCTCCGCGCGAGCGGCGAGCGGGCCGCGACGCTACGAGGAGGCGCGCAGCGCGCTCGAGCAGGCGGCCCTCGACGAGACCGCGGCGCGCGACCGTGTGCTGCTGCAGGAGCTGCTCGAGCGCTTCGCCGAGGCCTACGCCGCCGCGAAGCAGCGCGAGTCGGCGCTCGACTTCGAGGACCTCCAGCTGGAGGCGCGCAACCTGCTGCGCGACCGGCCGGAGATCCGCGAGCGCGAGCAGCTCCGGTTCCGCTCGATCATGGTCGACGAGTTCCAGGACACGAACCGGCTGCAGAGCGACCTCATCGACCTGCTCGTGCGCGACGGCACCGAGGTGTTCTTCGTGGGCGACGAGTTCCAGTCGATCTACGGCTTCCGGCACGCGGACGTCGCCGTCTTCCGCGAACGGCGCGCCCGGGCCCCGCGCGTCGTCGCGCTGACGCGGAACTACCGCTCCCGGCCCGAGGTGCTGGCGGCCGTCAACGAGCTGTTCGGCTCCCACTTCGGCGACGAGTTCCAGCCGCTGCATGCCTCCGGCGAGTTCCCGGATCCGGTGTTCGGCCAGCCCGTCGAGCTGCTCGTCACCGACAAGCCGAGCTACGCGGGGAGCGGGACGCACTGGCGGCGGGCCGAGGCGCGGCACATCGCGCGGCGCGTGCGGGAGCTGGTCGACACGGGCGCCGCCGCGCCGGGCGAGATCGTGCTCCTGTTCGCCGCCGGCACCGACGCCGAGTGGTACGAGGAAGAGCTGCGCCGCGCGGGGCTGCCGACGTATCGCGCGACGGGACGCGGCTACTTCGGCCAGCAGCAGGTCGTCGACCTGCTCGCCTACCTGCGGCTCCTGCACAACCGCTACGACGACGAGGCGCTGCTCACCGTGCTCGCCTCGCCGCTCGTCGGCGTCTCCAACGACTCGCTCGTCCTGCTGCGCCGCGCGGCGTCGCGGCGGCCGCTCTTCAGCGGGCTCGAGCGGTCGCTGCCGCCCGGGCTCTCGGTCGACGACGAGCGTCTCTTCCGTGCGTTCAGACAGCGCTACGAGCGACTCGTGCAGGTGTCCGAGCGTCTCTCGCTGGAGCGCCTCTGCGAGCGGATCGTCGCCGAGCACGACTACGACCTCGCGGTGCTCGCGCAGTGGGACGGCCGCCGCCGCTACGCGAACCTGCGCAAGCTCGCGCGGCTCGCCCGCTCGTTCGAGGAGCTGCGCGGCGCGGATATCGAGGGCTTCGTCCGCTTCGTCCGCGAGCAGGAGGCGGTCGGCGCGCGGGAGCTGGAGGCCGTCGCAGAGGAGGAGGGCGCCGACGCGGTGCGGCTGCTCACGATCCACGCGGCCAAGGGGCTCGAGTTCAAGGTCGTGATCGTCGCCGACGCGGGACGCGACCGCCCTCCGCCGTCCTCCGCCGAGATCCTCGCGCTGGCCGACGGGCGCTTCGGCTTCCGGGTCGTCCACCCGCTCACGTCGCAGCGCGTCGACGCGTTCGACTACAAGGACGTGCGCGAGACCCGGAAGGCCGAGGAGGAGGCCGAGAAGCTCCGGCTCTACTACGTCGCCATGACCCGGGCGATCGACCGGCTCATCGTCTCGGGCGCGCTCGATCCGGAAGCGTCCGGCGCAGCGACGACGCCGATCGGCTGGGTGCTCGGCCGGCTCCGGCTCGGCGAGCGAGCTGACGCAGGCCGGGGAGGAGCCGGTCGAGCTGGAGCGCGGCGGTGCCCGCGTTCTGCTGCGGGTGGATCGCTTCCGGTCCGAGCCGGAGCCCGCTGAGGAGCCGGACGCCGCTGTCGGAGGAGGCTCAGCTCACGCTCTTCGAGTCGCTCGAGGAGGCAGCGCAGCCGGGGCCTTCGGCCCCCGTGCTGCCGGAGCTCGAGCCGCTGCCTGCGCCGCCGCTGCACCGGCCGCGGCGGCTCTCGTTCACGGCGCTCTCCCAGTTCGGGAGCTGCTCCTACAAGTACTTCGCCGTGCGCGTCGCCGGGATGCGCGAGGTCCGTCCGCGCCGCGGGGAGGGAGAAGGCGGACTGCTCGCAACCGAGGTCGGCGACGCCGCGCACCGGCTGCTCGAGGCCGTCGACCTCCACGACCCGCAGAGCGCCCGACGTCGAGCAGGTGCGCGACTGGTACCCGGGCGTCAGCGACGAGGAGCTGAGCCGGATCCGCGGCTTCGTCGCGTCGTCGGTCGAGTCGGAGCTCGCACGGCGGATCGCCTCGCTGGAGGGCGCGGCCGCCGAGCGCTCGTTCACGTTCGAGCACGACGGCGTCCTCATCCACGGGCGCGTCGACGTGCTCCATCTCGCCGGCGCGCAGGCGCTCGTCGTCGACTACAAGACGAACCTGATCGGCGAGACGACCCCCGAGGAGATCGTCGAGGAGGGGTACCGGCTGCAGCGGATCGTCTACGCGCTCGCCTGCTTCCGGGCCGGCGCGGAGGAGGTCGAGGTCGCCTACCACTTCCTGGAGCGGGCGGATGCGATCGTGTCCACGGTGTTTGCGCTGGCGGACGTCCCCGCACTCGAAGCCGAGCTCTCGGCGGCGATCGCGGAGATCGCGGCCGGGCGGTTCGTCCCGACGCCGAGCGCGTTCGCCTGCGCGGGGTGCCCGGCGCTCGACGTCGTCTGCGCGGGGCCGCACCTGCATGGCGGCGACGAGGCCCATGAGCTGGCCGCCTCGTTTGCGAGCTGATGGCGCGGAGCTTCGTCGCAGAGGCGCGCAGGCGCGTGGGGCCGAAGCGCGAGCGGATCGGGCCGATCATCGAGCGGCTCGCAGCCGAGCACGCGACGCGACCATCGCACTCACCTTCCGCACTCCGCTCGAGCTGCTGGTCTCGGTGATGCTCTCCGCGCAGACGACGGACGTGAACGTCAACAGGGTGACGCGAGCAGCTCTTCGTGAAGTACCGGCGGCCGGAGGACTACCTCGCCGTGCCGCAGGAGGAGCTCGAGCGCGACATCTACCAGACCGGGTTCTTCCGGCAGAAGGCGAAGGCGATCCGCGGCACGATGACGATGCTGCTCGAGGAGTTCGACGGCGAGGTGCCGCGCACCCTCGAGGAGCTGACGCGGCTGCCCGGCGTCGCGCGCAAGACGGCGAACGTCGTGGCCGCCGAGCTTGGGCATCCGCAGGGCGTGGTTGTCGACACGCACGTGCGACGGCTCTCGCAGCGGCTCGGGCTGACCCGGCAGGAGGATCCGGTGAAGATCGAGCGCGACCTCGTACGGCTCGTTCCGCGCCGGGACTGGGGGCGCTTCCCGCACCTCCTGATCTGGCACGGCCGTCGGGTGTGCGACGCCCGCTCGCCCGCGCTGCGAGGACTGCGTGCTTGCCGACCTCTGCCCGTCGAGCCGCGTCTGACCGGGGTCAGACCCCCGGACACGTCCACGACGGCCGGGTCCCGAACCCGACCTCTGGGGTCAGACCCCGGGACGTGGCCGTTCGGGACATGGCCTTCTGCGGGGCGCTTGCGATGCCGTGTTTCGTATGGGCCGAAAGGGACACGCATCGCCGCGGGACTTGTCCGAAGGGGAGGGGATGGACAATGTCTGTTTGGGTCGGCGGTACCTCAGGCCGCATTACCACGCGGGTGAATCCACCCACCACGTGGCGGGATCACCGCGTTTGGCGTCGACCGGACATCGATCCTGGTGCTCGGCGGTGCGTTGAGCTTGACCCGTTGGCTGAGTCGCAACGCCTCAGACTCGCTCAACCCGACGACCGCGACCCGGTGGTGGTGGCGGACCGCCGCCGATTTTCCCTGGCGCGTAAGTTCCCGCGCCAGCTCACGGGCATCGTCCTGAAGGTCGAGCCGCGCCACGACGATCCAGTCATCCACCAGCTCAACCGCAGGCGGCTCTGTCCACGCATCCGGTTTCACCCATCCATCGACCGGATGCCATCGGATGCAGGCGCCCAGCCGCCGCGATCTCCGGACTCACGACATCTTCGACGAGCGAGCGGGAGCCGCCGTAGACGAAGACCGTGCCGTCGTTGCGACTGACGCCTACGTCCGGCGCCGCCTCCCGAAGCAGGTCCTCCAACTCCTCGGCATCCTCGGCCGCCTCGATCGTCAGCCGCGACTCGTCGAGCATGAACCGCTAGCGCGGAGTGAGCGCGACGAGCAGGCCGCCGTCGTCGTCGTACGCCGGGAAGAAGTCCCCGGTCACCGGCTTGCGCTGCCCTGCGCGAGTCCGCAGCTCGAGCCTCTCGCCCATCCGCCGCACGCCCCACTCGAGCGCGAGATGTGCGGGATTGCGGCCTTCGGTGAAGCCCTCCAGCGCAAACCCCTCCATCACCTCGCGGCCCATTAGATCGTCGTCGCGGAAGCCGGTCAGCTCGAAGACACCCCGCCCAAGCGCGAGGATGCGGCCGTCGCGATCGCACACGACAAGCCCCGTTCCGGGCGCCGGGTAATAGTCGTCCATCAGCTCGAACAGAAAGCCGAAGCCGCAGTGGTGACAGGCGACCGCCTGCTGGGTCAGCCCCTCCACGCGGTCGATGTCGATCGAGCGCTCCTTGCAGTTCGGGCAGATGAAGTAGGGCACGACCGAATCGTAGCCCGACCGACGCGGCTCTCAGCGCAGCGCCCGCCGCGGGTCCTCGCCCGGGGTCTGGGTTCTAGACCTCCGCGGCCTCGGGCCGTGGGGCCGTCAGGGCGGTGCCGGGATGTCCTTCCTGCTCGGCGAGCCAGCGCTCGGCGTCGAGCGCGCCCATGCAGCCCATTCCGGCTGCAGTGATCGCCTGGCGGTAGGTGTGATCGACGACGTCGCCGGCTGCGAAGACCCCCTCGACGTTCGTCCGCGTCGACCCACCGACCGTGATGAGGTAGCCCGCGTCGTCGTGGTCGAGCTGGTCGAGGAACAGCCCCGTGTTCGGATCGTGGCCGATCGCGACGAACAGACCCGAAGCCGTCCAGCTCGCGCGATTCGCCGGTGCGCGTATCGCGCAGGAGCACGCCTCGCATCGCGCCGCTCTCGCCGGCGAGGACCTCTTCGACCACCGCGTTGAGCTCGAACTCGATCCTGTCGTTGGCGCGCGCTCGGTCGATCATGATCTGCGACGCGCGGAACTCCTCGCGCCGGTGGACGACGGTGACCTTGGACGCGAACTTCGTCAGGAAGATCGCCTCCTCCATCGCCGAGTCGCCGCCGCCGACGACGATCACCTCGCGGTCCCGGTAGAACGCGCCGTCGCAGACGGCGCAGTACGTCACGCCGCGGCCGTGCAGCGCGCGCTCCGACTCGAGCCCGAGCTGACGCGCGCTCGCCCCGGTGGCGACGATGACGGCCTCCGCCCGGTACTCCTCGTCGCCGACGTAGACGCGGAACGGCCGCTCCGAGAAGTCGACGCGCGTCACGTCGTCGGTCAGGAACTGCGCTCCGAACCGCTCGGCCTGGGCGCGGAAGCTCGCCATCAGCTCCGGGCCCGACGACGCCGTCGACGAAGCCGGGGTAGTTCTCGACGTCGCTCGTGATCATGAGCTGGCCGCCCCACTGGAAGCCCTCGATCACGAGCGGCTCCAGGTTGGCGCGTGCGCTGTACAGCGCAGCCGTGTAGCCCGCGGGGCCTCCGCCGATGATGATCAGCTCATGGGTCTTGTTGCGGGTGACGCTCGGCACGTGGGTGTGCGTGTTGCTCACTGCTCCTCCAATATCGTCGGGCCGCCAGGGCCCATTACCCGTATTTAACGTCAGGCGCCGGTCGTGCGTTCCGGCGCCCGGAGAGCCCGCGTCGGGAACGGTTCCCGCAGCAGAACGAGCAGGAGGGCGCGCCGGCGCTCGCATACAATCGCCGTCTCGATCTGGGAAAGGGATAGCAGATGGCGATGACCGTGAACTGGGAGGGCCTGCGTGAGCTCGCCGGCTTCCACGCGGAGAGAGGGCGCGCGATCAGCGTGTACGTCTGCCTCGATCCGAGCATCACGCCCGACGCCTGCCGACGCGCACGCGCGTGTGCGGTCGCTGCTCGACGAGGGCGAGAAGTCGATCGGTGCGACCGGTCCCGACCTCACCCACGACCAGCGCCAGGCTCTGCGCGCGGACTTCGAACGGATCCGCCGCTATTTCGAGCAGGACTTCGAGCGGAACGGGGCACACGGGTTCGCCCTCTTTGCTTCCGGGCTCGACAACTTCTGGTCGCCGCTGGCTCTGACCGAGGCCGTCCCGGACGGGATCAAGGTGGGCCGCGAGCTGTATCTCACGCCGCTCGTGCCGCTCGTCGGCCGCGGCGAGGGCGTCATCGTCTGCGTCGCCGGGCGGGAGCGCGGCCAGCTCTACCGGCTGCGGGCCGGACGCCTCGAGGAGATCGCCGACCAGTCCGCAGGAGCAGCCGCGGCGGCACGATCAGGGCGGCCGATCGCAGGCGCGCTTCCAGCGGCACATCGACCGTCTCGCCGAGGAGCACCTGCGCAGGGTCGCCGACGAGCTCGACCGCCGCGTCGAGGCAGCTCCGTGCGCAGGAGGTCGTGGTCGTCGCGTCCGAGGAGACGCGCGCAGAGCTCGAGCCGCTGCTGGCGTCCGACGTGCGGAACGCCGTGATCGGCTGGACGCAGGCCGAGGCGCACGCCGGCCCGCCCGAGCTGCTCGAAGCGGCCACGCCTCGTGCTCGAGCGCCGGCGTGCCGAGCGCGAGCGCGTGGCGGTCGAGCGCTGGCGCGGGGAGGCCGGCCGCAGCGGCCGCGCCGTCTCCGGCTGGGGAGACACGCTGGAGGCGGCCTCGGACGGCCGCGTCGATCTGCTGCTCTTCCGCGAGGGCGTCGAGCACGCAGGGCTGGCAGTGCCCGGCATGCGGTCGTGTCGGCGTCGAGCGCGGAACGTGCCCGCTGGACGGCACGCTCGATGGAGGAGTCGGACGTCGGGCTCGACCTCGCCGTGCACCAGACGCTCGCCCACGGCGGCACTGTCTGGGCCGTCAGGCAGCACGACGATCTCGAGCCGGTCGAGGGCGTTGGCGCGCTCCTGCGGTACTGATCGTGCCGACGAGCCTCCACCGCGAGACCGATGTCGTGGCGCCGGACGGCAGGACGCTTCGCGTGGCCGAGTACGGCGAGTCCGACGGATTCCCGATCGTGCATTGCCACGGCACCCCGGGAGTCGGCTCGACCGCGCGCCCGACCCTGCCGTCTACGACGGCTACCGGCTCGTGTCCTACGATCGCCCCGGCTACGGCGGCTCGGATCCGGCTCCCGGGCGCACTGTCGCCTCGGTCGCTGGGGATGTCACCGTCGTGGCCGACACGCTGGGCCTGGAGCGGTTCTCGGTGTTCGGAGTCTCGGGAGGGGGGCCGCACGCTCTCGCGTGCGGCGCGCTGCTCCACGGGCGCGTCGAGCGCGTTGCCGTTCGCTGCGGGGTCGCTCCGTTCGACGATCCGGAGTTCGACGCTCTGGAGGGAATCGCCGAGATCAACGTCCGCGAGGTGACCGCGGCACGTGCGGGCGAGGACGCGTCGGAGAAGGTGCTCGGGCCGATCGCAGAGGCCATTGCTCTCGATCCCGCCGGCATGATGGACGAGGTCACGCACGAGGTGCCGGACGTCGACAAGCAGCACCTCGCGCGTCCCGAGGTGCGTGCAGTGATCGGCGAGAGCATGGCTGAGGCGGTGCGGCAGGGAGCTCGCGGCTGGGTCGAGGACGATCTCGCGTTCGTCGCGCCGTGGGGGTTCGACCTCGCGGATGTCCAGGTGGAGGTGCGGCTCTGGCAGGGCGAGCTCGACGTGCTCGTGCCGCGCTCGCACGGCGAGTACCTCGCGCGCAAGCTTCCCGAACGCTCGGTTCGAGCTCGTCTCAGGGTACGGCCACTGGATGCTCGACCAGGTGCCGGCCGCGCTGCGCTGGCTTGCGGGCGGGGACTGAGCTAGGCGGCGTCGGCCGCGCGGGGCGGCAGCTCGGCCGTCTGCGGCGGCTGCGCGGCCCGCTCCACCGGCGACGGCGCGGGGAGCTCGCGGCGGGTCGAGACGCCATGCTCTGCGAAGCGGCGCGCCTGCGGCAGGACGCGCCGCTCGAAGGAGCCGACGGACTGGTTGTACGCCTGCACGGCGCCGTCCAGGCGCCTGCCGAGCGTGACGAAGTGGTCGGTGAGCACCGCGAGGCGCTCGTAGAGCTCGCGCCCGAGCTCGCTGACTGCGGCGGCGCTCTCGGCGACCTTCTCCTCGCGCCAGCCGACCGCGATCGACTTCAGCAGCGTGATCAGAATGGTCGGACTGGCGAGAATGACTCGGCGGTTGCCCACCTCGAGCAGCGAGGGATCCTGCTCGATGGCTGCGCGGTAGAAGCTCTCTCCGGGCAGGAACATGATCACGAAGTCGGGCGCCGGCTCGAACTGCTGCCAGTACGACTTCGCGTCCAGCGCAGCGACGTGCCCGCGGACGAGCCGCGCGAAGTCGCGCATCTGAGCCGCGCGCCCCTCGGTGTCGTCGGCCTCGAGCGCGTCGAGCAGCGGCTTCAACGGAGCCTTGGCATCGACCACCACGCGCCGGCCGCCCGGTAGTCGCACGACCAGATCCGGCCGGAGGGAACGTCCCTCGGTGGTCGACGTGAGCTGCTCGACGAAGTCGCAGTGGGCCAGCATGCCGGCGGTCTCGACCGCGTTCCTGAGCTGCATCTCGCCCCAGGCCCCGCGTACCTCGGACGAGCGGAGGGCCGTCGTGAGGCTCGCGGCCTCGGCGCGGACGCGCTCGCTGCTTGCCGCCACGGTGCGCAGATGCTCGGTCAGCGTGCCGACGTCGTGCCTGCGCGCGAGCTCGAGCGCCTTGACCTCGGTGCCGACCTTGTCCAGCGACTCGCGGATCGGACCGACGAGGCTCTGTACGGCCTGCTCCTTCTGGTCGAGCTGGGTCCGGGCGAGCTCGAGGAACGACTCGTTGTTGTCGCGGAGCGCGTCTGCGGCGAGCGCCTTCATCCGTGACTCGAAACCGGCTCCCGCGTCCGCGAGCAGCGCCGCGCGCTCCTCGCCGGCGGCCCGCTCGCGCTCGAGGTCGCGGCGCAGTCCTGCGATGCGCTCGCGCGCCAGAAGCCAGGCCGCGACGGCCCCGAGGGCGAATCCGACGATTACGAATACGACGACCACGGCCCACAAACGCTAGTGGCCGGGTCGGACGGACGCTAGATCTTGTCGGGCGACGAGTCTGTCGGCCGGTGCGGCCTCCGGCGGCGCAGGCTCGGCGGCGGCTACGGCCGCGCTCGGCGCGGCCGCCGCCTGTTCCTCGGCTTTCGACGCCGGTGCGGTCGCCTTCTCGTCCTGCTGCTTGTCGCGCCCGAAGAGCTTGTCCAGGAATCCCATGCCGTTCCTCCTTTGCAGGTTCCGGCTCCGAGTATCCCAGTGCGCGCTGCGACTCGCCAGGACCGGGTCACGGCATGCAGTCGGGCGCCTTCCAGACCGACCGCTCGAATCCGTAACCTCCGGGGCTGTGGACGATGTCTTCGGCCCCGGAGGAACTCTCTCGACGACGCTGCCGGGCTACGAGCCGCGGCCCGAGCAGAGCGCGCTCGCGGACTCGGTCGCGCGGGCGCTCGAGACGGGAACGCACCTGCTCGCCGAGGCGGGCACCGGCGTGGGGAAAAGCCTCGCGTACCTGATTCCGGCGCTCGAATCCGGTCGGCGCGTCGTCGTTGCGACAGCGACGAAGGCGCTCCAGGAGCAGCTTCTCGTCCACGATGTGCCGGCCGCCGAGGCCGCGCTCGGGCGGGAGCTTCGCGTCGCCGTGCTCAAGGGGCGGCAGAACTACCTCTGCCGCAAGAGCCTGCAGGGACTGGGGCTCCTCGGCGGCGCGCTGCTGAGGAGCGACGAGGACGCCGCGCTCTACGAGGGGATGCTGCCCTGGATCGACGCGACGCAGACCGGCGACCGGGCGGAGCTCGACGTCGAGCCGCCGGCGTCGCTCTGGAACGAGCTCGCGGTCGGGTCCGACCGCTGCGGCGGCCGGCGGTGCGCGTTCTTCTCCACGTGCTTCGCCGAGGCGGCGCGCGAGCGGGCCGGGGAGGCCGAGCTCGTGATCGCGAACCACGCGCTCTACTTCGCTGACGTCGCGCTGCGCGGCAAGTCCGACGGCGCCGCGGTGCTCCCGGATCACGACGCTGTCGTGTTCGACGAGGCGCACCGCCTGGAGGAGTCGGCCGCCACGTGGCTCGGCGGCCGCGTGAGCGCGGGCGGGCTCAACCGGCTCGCCTCCGACGTCGAGCGGGCCTGTCGCGAGGTGGGCGTGGCGGTGCCTGCGCGGGCGCTCGACGGCGCGATCATCGCGGGCGACCGGCTGTTCGGCGCGGTCGCTCCGCCGAGCGGGAGGCTGCGTCTGCGGGAGCCGCCGCCGGACCTCGTGCTCGGGCTCGCCGGCGCGCTCGCCCGGTTGGCCGAAGCGCTGGCCGGGCGCGGCGAGGATCTCGACGGCCTGGCCCGTCGCGCGGCCGGGCTCGCCGTCGAGCTCGAGCTCTGCCTCGACGAGGCGCCCGACCTCGAGCGCGTGGTCTGGGCCGAGCCGGGGGCGCTCGCCTGGGCTCCGGTGGACGTGTCCGAGCGGCTGCGCGAGCTGCTCTGGGGAGCAGGGCCGACGGCCGTGCTCGTCTCGGCCACGCTCGGCCTGGACGGCAGCTTCGCGTTCCCGCGGGCCCGGCTCGGGATCGACGAGGCGGACGAGCTCGCCGTCGGCTCGCCCTACGACTTCCGCGAGCAGGCGCTGCTCTACCTCCCGCGCTCGCTGCCGGATCCGCGCTCCCCCGAGGCGCTGGCCCGCATCGCCGACGAGGTCGTCGCCCTCTGCGCGCTCTCACGCGGGCGCGCGCTCGTGCTCACGACCTCGTACCGCGCGCTCGGGGAGATCGCCGCGCGCGCCCGCGGTCGCCTCCCGTATCCGGTGCTGGTCCAGGGCGAGGCTCCGCGTGAGCGGCTGCTCGAGCGCTTCCGCGAGCGAGGTCGACTCGGTGCTGATCGCGACCTCGACGTTCTGGCAAGGCGTCGACATTCCCGGCGAGGCGCTGTCACTGCTCGTGATCGCGAAGCTTCCCTTCTCGGCTCCGGGCGATCCGCTGCACGAGGCCCGCTGCGAGCGGATCGTCCGCGACGGTGGCGACTGGTTCCGCGACTACGCTCTGCCGACGGCCGTGCTCCAGCTCCGGCAGGGCTTCGGTCGGCTGATCCGCGGGCACGCCGACCGCGGCGTCGTCGCCGTGCTCGACCCCCGGCTGCACACGCGCGGGTACGGCCGTGCTTTCCTCACCGCGCTGCCTCCTGCGCGCGTCGTCGAGGACCGTGCCGAGGTGGCGGCGTTCTTCGGCCCGCATGCGGTCGGGGTCGCTGTAGGCGGCTGCTAGCATCATTTGCGGTGGCGAAGAAGACGACGACTCCACCGCCGCCGCGGCGTGTTCAGGCGCCGAAGGTCAGAACTCCTGACCGGGGCGCGGGCCTCGACGATCGCCGCCGCAAGCAGATCGTCTACGGCTTCGGCGCGTCGGGCTTCATAGCCCTCATCGTCGTCCTCCTGATCATCGTTCTGAGCGGCGGCAGCAGCGCGAGCGCGATGGCGTCCAAGCTGAAGGCGGCAGGCTGCACGTACAAGCAGTACGCCGTGCCGCCGCCGAACGGCGACATGCACGTCTTCAAGCTGACCGCGAAGCCCGTCTGGGTGACGCATCCGCCGTCGGGCGGCCAGCACTACTACACGCCCGCCGAGTTCAACTTCTACGACCAGGCGGTCACTCCCGTGCAGGCGACGCACAATCTGGAGCACGGTGGGGTGGTGATCTGGTACGGGCCGAAGATCTCGGCCCAGACCAAGCAGCAGCTGCGAGCGTTCTACGACAAGAGCCCGGTCGGGCTGCTCGTGACGCCGTACGCAGGGCTCGGGTCGAAGATCGCGCTCTCCGCCTGGACTGCGAACAAGAACGTCTACCAGTCGAAGCACCAGATCGGCTACTTCGGCGACGGCCACTTCGCCCTCTGCACCGGCTTCAACGAGAAGGGGTTCAAGGCCTTCGCCTACACGCTGCGCGGCCACGGCCCCGAGTCCCAGTTCAGACTGCAGGACCTGCAGCCCGGCTCCTGACCCGCGGCTCGCGCTTGTAGCCTCTTCCTGCGCCGGGGTGGCGAAACTGGTCATACGCGCCTGACTTAAAATCAGGTGTCCCCTCGTGGGGCGTGAGAGTTCGAATCTCTCCCCCGGCATGATGGTTGAGCCAAACGGGCCGCCAACGGGTCCTCAGTCCGCACCGGCTTGGAGGCCGTAGGGCAACTGAAAGGGCAACGCGCCCGCTCCGGCCGAAGCGCCGGACGAGCGCGAGCTGCTGCTGGCAACCGGGTCTTTCTGGTCGAGGGGTAGCCTTCGGTATGGCCGACGTTATCGAGGCCGTAGACCCGACCGACATCCGCAACGCGCCACCGCCGCCGTATGTCGTCACGGACGCGGACCGCGAGCGGTGGGATCTGAGTGGCAAGGTCGCGGAGGCGATCTGGAACGACAACGCGCCCGGCGAGCGGCTCGACCCGGTGTTCTACTGGCACATGCAGCGGACGGTCTACAAGAGCGACATCCCGACGAGCGCAACGGGTGACAGGATCCCCGAGTCGGACACGGACGGCGAACTGCAACCGCCAGCATTAGAACCGCTCCCAAGAGGCTGGTAGGTTCAGGCGGTGGCCGACCCGCTGATCGCGCTCGCACGGCGTATCGCGCGAGAGACGGGGCGGCCGGTGCCGACGCCTAACCCAGACGGGCCGACAACGCAGGCCCCTAGCCCTGTTCGTGCTGCGGGATCCGGGAGCCACCGAGGACAGCGGCGCGAACGCGACTGGCGTGCTCGACCCGTTCGAGAACAACGACCCGTCAGCCGGCCGGATGCGGAACGCGCTCCGGGAGGCGCGCATCGACCCGAGCGTCTGTGTCTGGTGGAACGCGTCCCCCTACCACCTGGGCTACAAGGGCGACCTCCGCGAGCCGGACGTCGCACGAGGAGCCCGCTACCTGCGCGAGTTCATCGCGCTGTGCCCCGACCTGAAGGTCGTGGTCGCGATGGGCGGCGGTGCTCACGCCGTCGCGACGCCCGCGTGGCCGTTCCCGAACAGGAACGACCTGGCGCGGCCGATCCTCGCGCCGCATCCGATGATCTACGGCCGAGGCGGTGCCGACCGCAGCGCGCAGCTGAACGCCGACCTCCGCCGGGCCGCGAAGTTGATCGGCAAGTAGCGCCTCGAAATCCGTGGAACTGCAGACCGCTTAGCGCGGGGCGGCGAGCCTGCCCGCGCGACATTCCACCCCGCCCGCGGAGCCGCCACCCGCGGGTGGTTCGATGACGCCGTCTCTGCTCCAAGAGTCGCAACCACTTTGCAGCTCCTCGCCGAGACCCAGCCGGTACAACGGCCTGCTCACATCACCGCGTTCCGACGCGTCAGCGTGCGACGGTCAGCCGCGTACACGGGTGTGCCCGGCTGCTGCCGCCACGACTCGTCGATCGAGCCAGCGTCGACCAGATCGAACCCGAGCTTGTCCACCAGTGTCATGACCATGCGCTTCGCCTCGGAGTCGTCGCGACAGCCACCCAGCGTCCTGGGCGCGCCGGCGCGCCGGCCTTCCAGGACCGAGCCAGGTGCCGGCCAGGTCAACCCTCGCCCCACTGCGCCCACGCGGCAAAAACGTGGCTCTATGACGTGGGCGCTGTCGCGAGGCGAAAGGTCAGCGAGGAAGGGTGAGTGCGCGGATGCGGCTCTGTTTCGTGAGTTGCTCGGCCCAGGCGAGGCGGCGGCCTTCGAGGGAGAGGCCGATCGGCCAGGTTTTCGCCATGGTGAGGATCCGCGTGCGGCCGCTGTTCAGGTCGAGGCCGCGGATCGTTTTGCCGGTGTGGTAGACGACCCAGCGGCCTGCTGCGTCGAGCTCGCCGGCGGTCGAGCGGGGCACGCCGGCCGTGCGCCGGAGCTTGCCGTCGAGGCCGTACACGAGGATCCGGGTCGGTTGCAGTTGCTCGCCCGAAGAGTGATAGCCGACTAGGACGGCGAGGAAGGTCGGTGTCAGCGCGAGAGCGACCGGCTCATGCGTGGGGGGCACGAGGCGGAGACGTAACGCGCCGGTGTGCGCGTTGCGGATCTCGACGTCAGGGGCGCTTGCGAGCGCGAGCGACGCGCCTGATGCCGACACCGCCGAGTTGTGGGCGGTGTTCGGGATCGCGGTGGACCGCCCGTCCGCTTCGACCCGGAAGGCCGGATAACTGCCTGATGGTCCGAACGTTTCGCTCCCCTCCTGTTCGGCGGTGTCGATTCCGACCAGCGTCGGGCCGTCGCCGGCATATGGGATCGGCGGGGCCGACAGAAACCCCCCGCTCGCGTCCTCTAGCCTGAACACGATCGGATGGATGACTTCGCGGTCGACCGGGCGTGCCAGCGACGAGGTTCTCACGGAGAACGCCTCATCGGTGTTTCCCCCGCCTGTTTGAACAGCCCACAGAGCCCGCGTGCCCGCGACCGCCATCGAGCCCTGGTAGTACCCCTCTTGTCTGTTCTTCTTGCAGGTCAGGCCCTGCTTCGAGACCAGAGAGCGCACAGGGCCCCCGGAGGCGCGGCGGATCTTGACGCGCTGCTGACAGGGCGCGGACGTGTCCTCCCATACGATCCACCCGCCGTCCTGGCCGAACGCCTCGATCGGGCCCTTCGCGCTCACCAGCGTTACCGGCTGCGAGCTCACCGCGCGCGGGGGCGCAGACCCCGCGGCAGCCCTACCCCCACCGGAACCAACCGAACCGCAAGACGCCAGAACCGCCACCAGCGCGAACCCGAACGCGGCTACCGCGATGGAGGTCAGCAGCCGAAACCTCCGCGGCACCACTGCGTCGTGGACACTCGACATCGCAACCCCCTCCCGTACCCCGAGGCGGCCACCTCGTTGAACGACACCCGGACGCGGGTCACGCCAACGATCGCCCAGCGGGCACACGGCAAGTATCGCTCCACCCCGACCTGGGCCTATCCGGGAGGCCACTTACAACCGAGGCGGAGAAAGTACGGGTCGTGCCACAGCGCGACCTCCGGGAGACCGGCCTGCCTCGAACTACGCAGCCGGGAGCGGGCCGGCTACCGATGGCAGCGGCCGTGGACCGCCGTACAGTCGTTGCACCTGGTCGGCTGGCGGCCGCGATCTCTCATGGGTGTGAGCTGCGGCCCCGCAGCCGGACGCCACGCACGGACTCCCGGATTTTGGAGGGATGGTCATGACAGGCGGTTGCGGTGTCTCGGGAAGCGGGCGGGCGGGCAGACGCTTCCGACGGGGTCTTGTGATCATCGGGCTGGGAGGCGCAGCGATGCTCGCTTCGGCGGGTGCGGGCGGGCGGGCGCAAGTGACACCGGCGGCCTCTGTGGCGGCGAGTCCCTCCGGGGCCACGTTCGCGAGCGGCCATAGCCAGAGACCACCGAGCGCCAACGGGCGCTTCGTCGCCTCCGGCCGTGCTCCGGCGATCAGCACGGACGGGCGCTTCGTCGCATTTGGCTTGGACGCGTCGAACCTGGGTTCGGCACCGGATCATCTGGCACGTACGCTCCAGGTTCCTTCGCGGGCCGGATTTAGCCCGGACGGGAAGCTGGTCGCCATCGGAAGCGATGCGATATTCGGTCCCGCGCGGATATGGGCTACGGCGAGCGGCCACCTTCTCCAAGTCCTCTCCGGCCACCTCGATCCGGTCGGCACCGTTGCCTCTAGCCCGGACGGCAAGCGAGTCGTCACCGCGAGCGACGATGGGACAGCACGGATCTGGGATGTGGCGAGCGGCCGCAGCCTGCACACGCTCATGACGGTGCCCCCGAGTGACGAGGACAACCCGATGAAGAGCGCGGTCTTCAGCCCTGATGGGAAGCTGGTGCTCACCGCGAGCGAGGACGGGAGGGCACGGATCTGGGATGCGGCGAGGGGTCGCAGACTGCACACCCTGCGACACGGCGACGTGGTCTTTAGCGCCGTCTTCAGCCCCGACGGGAAACGCATCGTCACTGCGAGCGGCGATCACACGGCGCGGATCTGGGACACAGCGAGCGGTCGCAGGCTTCACACCTTGCGCCACACGGGCTTCGTATACAGCGCCGCCTTCAGCGCGAACGGGAAACTCATCGTCACTGCGAGCGGCGATGCCACAGCGCGGATCTGGGACACAGCGAGCGGCCGCAGCTTGCGCACCTTGCGTGGCCACACCGATCGGGTCGAGATGGCTGTCTTCAGCCCCGATGGAAAGAAGGTCATCACCGCCAGCGACGACAAGACGGCACGGATCTGGGATGTCGCTAGCGGCAGGAGCCTCCACACCCTACGCTGCAACGGGATCGTCGGGCAGGCCGTCTTCAGCCCGGACGGCAAGCTGGTCGCCGCTGCCGCCGCTGACGCCACGATCTGGGACGCCGCAAGCGGCCGCAGGCTACGCACCCTCCGAAGCGTTCGGAGCTTCGTCCTGAGCGCCGTCTTCAGCCCCGACGGGAGACGGATCGTCACAGCCCAGAACGACGGGCCAGCCCGGATCTGGGACGTAGCCAGCGGCCGCAGCCTGCATACCCTCAACGGGTAGCGCGTTCGTTCGCGACCCGAAGTCGGGCACGTCCCGCTGATCAGCGCCGCAAGGAGGTCGGCGCATCGCCGCAGCGTGCGCGTTCTCACCTCGGACAAGACGGTCGGAAACGGTCGCGCGAGTCTCGACTGAAGGCGCATCCAGCCGCTCATCCGACGGCACTGGAGGGCAACGCGAGGGCAACAAGACGGGCCGAGATCGGCCGAGACGACTAGGCGTGGATCACACCGAGAAAGCGCATAGCTGCGCCGATTCTCCAGATGGGCCGAGACTCGCCGAGACAACCCGGCTCGACTCAAAATCAGGTGTCCCCTCGTGGGGCGTGAGAGTTCGAATCTCTCCCCCGGCACTCATATGAGACCTGCTAGGCCGCTGCGGCCTCGACCGCCCCGGCGATCGCATCGGCCAGTGCGTCGAAGTCCGCGCGCGTGGAGACGAGCGGCGGCGAGATCTGGAGCGCTCCGTCGGCCAGAATCCGCGTGAGAGCACGCCGCGCCCGCGAAGCCCGGCGGTCGTGCGGGCCGGCAACCGCCGGATCGCCTGCGGCGAGCGCGACGGCGGCGAGCACACCGGTGCCCGCCACGCACCTCGCGGACGAGCGGATGTCGGGTGAGCGGCGCGAGCGCGTCCGACCAGCTCGCCCTCGAGATCGGCGGCGCGCTCCACGAGCCTCTCGCGCTCGAGGATGTCGAGGTTCGCCAGCGCCGCGGCACAGGCCGACGCGTGCCCCGAATACGTGTAGCCGTGCCGCCACATCACGCCGGGGTGCAAGAACGGCTCGGCGACGCGCGGCGAGATCGATGAGCGCGCCGAGCGGCAGGTATCCCGAGGTGATTCCCTTCGCGCAGGTGAGCAGGTCAGGCTGCGAGGCCGAAGCGCTCGGAGGCGAACCAGACGCCGCAGCGGCCGAAGCCGGTGATCACCTCGTCGACGACGAAGAGCACGTCGCGGTCGCGGCAGATCTCCGGCACCTCCTCGAGGTAGCCCTCCGGAGGCGGCAGCACGCCGCCGGCGCCGATCACGGGCTCGCAGAAGAACGCGGCGACGCGCTCCTCGCCGACCCGGTCGATCGCCTGCTCGAGGGCCGGCGGCCGAGTCCCAGTCGACCTGGGCGGACTCGAGCAGCGGCCCGTAGCCCTGCGCGGTTCGGCGTCGATCCCGCCGATGCTCGTGCCGAAGCCGTTGACCCCGTGGTAGGCGTTCCGGCGCGAGAGCAGGACCGTCTTCTCCGGCTTGCCGAGCTCGCTCCAGTAGCGGCGCGCGAGCTTGCCGGCGGAATCGATCGCATCCGAGCCGCCGCTCACGAAGAAGACCTTGCTGCCCGGGACCGGGCGCGACGGCGGCGACGCGCTCGGCGAGCTCGGTCGCCGGCGCGTGTCGTCAGGTCGCCGTAGTTGTTGTAGGCCGCGATCTCGCGCATCTGCGTCGCGGCCGCATCGGCGATCTCCGCGCGACCGTGGCCGACGTTGCAGTACCAGAGGCCCGCGGTCGCGTCGAAGTAGCGCTTCCCGCCCGCGTCGAAGACGTAGGCGCCCTCGCCGCGGACGATCTGCCAGCTCGCCCGACGCCTCGACCGCGCCCATGTCCGCGAACGGATGCCAGTACCGGCTCATGCGGACCAAGTCTGCCACCTGCGCGTCCGCTAGCCGCAGTGCGAGCGCGGCGCCTGCGCGTCGGCGATCAGCCGCGCCAGCACGCCGGGGTCGCTCGGCAGCGAGAAGTGGTCGATGCCGGGATTGTCGGTGAGGCTGAAGTGCCAGCAGCGCATCGCGCTCCACGCCGCGACCGCGTCGTTCGTGATGTCTTCCTGGTTCACGTCGCCGTCGCGTGTGAAGAACGGCGTCGAGGCGTCGAGCAGCTGCCCGGGCGCGAGAGAGTGGAGCCCGATGCCCACGACCGTGTCGATCCCCGAGCCCTTCTCCCCGTACACGTCCACGTTCGGGAAATGCGCTCTGTCGGCGAACCGCACGAAGCCGATGTAATGCTCGGCGAGCTCGCGGGCGGCCGGGAGGCCGGCGTCGGTGAAGAGGCGTCGGAAGTCGGACGGCGTGTAGTCGCGGCCGGTGGACTCGTCCTCGACCACGATCTCCTTGCTGTCGAAGATGCGCGGGTCGCCCATGCTCATGTAGCTCGACGGCGCGCTCAGCAGCATTCGCGAGCTCGACAGGGCATTCTCCGGTGTGCTCGGGAAGGAGAAGTCCTGCACGTTCAGGCCGGTGAAGACGAGCGGGTAGACCGAGCCCTGGCCGGGGAAGTTGCCGGCGATCGGCGTGAAGCCGTGGATGTACTTGTCCTTCCAGGCCTGGCTCGTGTGGGTGAGCAGGTACTGCGCGTAGAGCGGGCCGTTCGAGTGGCCGACGAGGTGGACCGGCCGGCCGCCGTTGTCGCGGTAGGTGTCCTCGATCAGCCGCTTCGTGTGCTCCAGGAACCCGCCCAGGTCGGGCGTGAGCCGCGCGTCGTAGCCGGCGACGCGGACGTTCTTGTCGAGCGTCCATCCCGCCGCCTGCAGGGCGTCGAACATCGGCTGGTAGAACGGCGCGCTCGCGGTCGAGCCGTAGTCCGCGATCGAGATGTCGACGCCCTTCGGGTCGCTGAAGCGCTGTTGCCAGGAGCCGTGCGGCCGGTACGAGAGCGTCATCAGCTCGTCGCGGCAGACCTGCGAGAAGGTCGTGCTCGGCGCGGTGTTCGGGAAGAAGTCCTCGAACGAGCCCGACCGCGGGCAGGCGGGGTCGACACGCTGGTTGTGAACGCTGACGACGAGGCGCGTGAAGTGGTACGCGGGGAAGAGGACGATCGGGGTGCGCGCGCCCCGCTCCTTCGTGGGCCGCGACGCGCCGGCGCCCGCGGCGAGGACGAGTCCGACGAGGAGGATCGCGGACGCGGCGATCCCGAACTTCCTCAAGCCGTGCATTTCAGTGAGTCGTCCCACCGGTGGCAGTGACCCTACCAGGGCCATGATCGCGATATTCCCTGCTCGCTGGTCACGGCTCTTACAACGGCCCTGTCGCGCTCGACTGCGCGGACTCGAGCAGCGCGCGCGTTCGCGTCACCCCAACGAGGTGGCGCTTCCGCTCGTAGAGCGTCGCTGCCTCCTCGATCGCCTGGAGAGCCTCGGCGTCCTTCCCGCCGGCGCGTAGCACGACCGCGAGGTCCAGCTTTGCGTCGGCGGTGGCTTCCAGCATGTCCGTCCGCTCGATTAGCGCCAACGCGTCACGTGCGGCAGCCTCGGCTTCGGATTGCCGGCCGCGCCGCGAGAGAAGCTTCGCCCTGGCCTGCCGGATCAGCGTCTGGGTGATCACGTCGTCTGGGCTGCCGGTGGCGTCTGCGACGCCGATCCAGTGTTCGGCCTCGTCGTCGCGGTCGAGCGCCAGGAGCGCCTGCGCCGTCTGACCGGCGAGCGTCGAGAGCCAGCCGCGCTCGCCGATCGCGTCGAGGGCCCGGCAGCTCTCGATCCCGTCGCGTGCGGCCGCCTCGGGATCGCCGGCGAGCATCTCGATCGCACACTTGTGCAGGCCCATGCCGGCGAGCCAGAGCTGCATGCCGAGGTCCTCCAGACGTGTCGTAGCGTCCTGAACGAGCGTTCGCGCGCGGTCGAAGTTCCCGACCATTGCCTCGACGATCGCGCGGAGGGTCGGTAACAGCGTGTTCGCGGACATATCCTCGTGGGCGTCGAACCAGCGCAGTCCCTCGTCGGTCGGCATCGGCCCGTACACCGGTCCCGCGGCCATCCACAGGATCGAATGCTCCCGGAGGTAGGCATCCTGCGCTCGCACGGCGTGAAGGTGTGAGTGCTCGAGCGCCTCCTGTCGCTCCTGCCAGCGGCATGCATTGTGATGGACGTGGGCCAGCGCGAACCAGCACAGACCGATACCCAGCTCGTCGCCTGTCACCTCGAACTCGGCCCGCGCCTCCTCTGCGAGCCGCCTCAGCGACTCCATCGACTGGGAGGCGGCAAGGAACGTGACAAAGCCGCCAACCAGCAGCCCGTACAGCTCCACGCGGCGGTCGCCTGAGGCTGCGCCACGCGCCGCCAGCTCGTCGGCCTGCTCGCGTGCCCTCCCGAGCTCGCCGCACTCCATCAGCGCCAGGGCGAACTTCCATTCCCGCTCCAGCGGGCGGGCGTCCGGGGCAAGGAGGGCTAGGCCGCGCTCGAGCAGGTTCGCGCTCGCCCGGACGTCGCGTCGAGCCAGCGCCCGTTCTCCGGCCGTGTTCAGCCGCTCGGCGCCTCGCGCCGCGATGTCGCGGTCGTGCTCCGTCTCGGGCGTCCCGAGCTCCTGCCGGTACAGCGCCGACTGCTCGAGGTGGTAGCCGACGATCTCGTCCAGCTCCACGAGCTCCGGCGCCCGTCGCTCGAGCCAGTCCCCAAAACGCTCGTGCAGCCGCGCGCGCGCCGCCTTCGGCAGCGCCTCGTACGCGGCGTCGCGGATCAGGATGTGCCTGAACCGGAAGGCGTCGTCGTCCGGCAGCGTCCCCTTGTCGGGACGCACCAGCTCCTTCCGCACCAACCCCATCAGCTGCGCCGGATCGCCTTCGAGCGCCTCGACGGCCGTGCGGTGGAAGACCGAACCCTCGACGGAGCCGCAGGCGAGCGCAGCGCGCTCGGGCGCCGCGAGCTGGTCGAGGCGCGCGGAGAGAAGCGCGCTGATCGAAGGCGGAACGTGAACGTCGCCCTCCGGCGAGTCCCGCACCATCGCCGCCATCTCCTCCACGAACAGCGGGTTGCCGTCGGCCGAGGCCAGAATCTTCACGCGCACAGCCGGATCGAGATCGGCGCCGAGCTCGTCCAGCAGCGCCTCGCACGCCTCGCGCCCGAGCGGCTCCACGAGCACCGTGGTGGCGTGCAGCTTCCCGCCGGCCCAGCCCGAACGGCTGTCCAGCAGCTCGGGCCGCCCCATGCAGAGCAGCAGGATCGGCGCAGCCCGGCTCCAGTCCGCCACGTGCTCGATCAGGTCGAGCAGGGTCGGCTCGGCCCAGTGCAGGTCGTCCCAGACGACGACGAGCGGCCGCTCGGAGGCGGCCTCCTCGAGCAGCTTGCGGACGGCGAACGCGATCTCGTCCGAAGTCGCCGACTCATCACTCCCGAGCAGGACTCTCAAGGGCCGGGCAACGGACGGCGGCAGGTCACGCTCCTCGGGGCGCAGCTGCTTCGCGACCTCGACGACCGGCCAGTACGTGATTCCGTCGCCGTAGGAGAGACAACGGCCGACCACCACGGTCGCGTCCACCTTGCGGAGGAACTCGGCCGCCAGGCGTGACTTTCCGACTCCTGCGACGCCGAGCATCGTGAACAGGTGGCACGCTTGGTCGGAGACCGAGAGGTCGAACGCCTCGCCGAGCATGCGGCGCTCCCGTTCCCGCCCGACGAATCTACCTTCGAGCCGCCGCTCCACCGCGTCGCGGCCCGTCAGCGCAAGCAGGCGGTACGCCTCGACCGGTTCCGTCTTCCCCTTGAGCCGCAACGGCTCGATGCGCTCGACCTCGACCGCGTCTCGGACGAGTCGGACAGTGGCGCCGCCGAGCAGCACCTCCCCCGGCGGAGCCGCGTGCTCGAGCCGCGCCGCCACGTTGACCGCGTCGCCGGTCGCGAGCCTCTCCGCCGTACCGGTGACGACCTCGCCCGTGTTCACACCGATCCGCGCCTGCACGCCGAGGTCGGGCAGAGCATCCCGCATCTCCAGCGCTGCGCGGACGGCGCGCAGAGCGTCGTCCTCGTGCAGCACCGGCACACCGAAGACGGCCATCACCGCGTCCCCGATGAACTTCTCGACCGCCCCGCCGTGCGCTTCGATGATTCCGCGCATGCGATCGAAGTAGCGGGCGAGCAGCGCACGCACGGTTTCCGGATCGGTCGACTCTCCGAGCGCAGTCGAGCCCGTCACGTCGCAGAACACGACCGTGACCGTCTTCCGGACCTCGAGCGCGGGCTCCGCGGCGGCCAGCTGCGCGCCGCACTCGAGGCAGTACTTCGCGCGGGCCGGATTCTCGGCCCCGCAACGAACGCAGATCATCGGCTGAGTCTAAGGCCCGCTGGGGCCGGAGAGACCTGCCCGAGTCTCCGTCCTGGCCCGGGCGCGACCTCGGCCTCGCGTCTCCGTGCCACCGGATAATGAGCGGCATGTCAGAGCGGCCGACGGTCCGGGTTGTGGCGCGGAACAACGCCGAGTGGTGCGACACGTTCTGCCGCACGCGCGGCGTCGTCGGCCGCTTCGGCGCCGGCTCCTGGGCCAGCCCGGTGCGCACGCCGCCTTTCTATCCGGACGCCGTGACGCTCCTGCCCGGGACCACCGGCGACCAGGTGCTCGACGGCATCGACACCGGCGAGGGCTGTTCGGTGAAGGACAGCTTCGCGAGTCTCGACCTTGCCGTCGCGGGGTTCCAGCCGCTGTTCCGGGCCGAGTGGCTGGTCCGGGCGCCTGCCGAGGCTCGTGTCGTGTCGGGCCGGGGATGGTCGGCCTTGACCGACGGAGAGCAGCTCCGCGAGTGGGAGGCGGCCTGGGGCGAGTCGCCCGAGGGATCCAACTTCTTCCGGCGCGCGCTGCTCGAGGACGAGACGATTGCCGTACTCGCGGGGTACGACGGCGACCGCATCGTCGCCGGAGGGATTGCCAACCGCAGCGCTACCGTGATCGGACTCAGCAACATCTTCGACGCGGCGGGCGATCTCGAGTCCGCGTGGGACGCGGGTGCCGCCGCCGCCGCGGCACTCTGGGGAGAGATGCCGGTCGTCGGCTACGACTCGGGCGCCTCTCTCGACGCCGCCCGGAGGGTCGGGTTCGAGAGCATCGGCGAGCTCGTCGTGTGGCTCAACACGGCGGAGTGACGGCGGAACGGGCGCGCGTGTGCGACTGCGTGGGAATGCCCTTCGACAGGCGGCTTGATTCGCAACAGATCCGGGAAGACGCGACACTGTGCCGGTGCAGGCGGAGACGCGCTATGCGAGGAGCGGCGACGTCAACATCGCCTATCAGGCTGTGGGCGAGGGCCCCTTCGACCTCGTCTACGTGCCGGGGGCGGTTTCCAACGTGGACCTGATCTGGGAGGACGAGGCGCGCGCGGCTTTCTTCTCCCGCTTGGCGTCGTTCGCGCGCGTGATCGTTTTCGACAAGCGCGGGACGGGCGCGTCGGATCACGCCGATGTCGGCGATCTGGAGACGAGAATGGACGATGTTCGCGCGGTGATGGATGCGGTCGGCTCGTCGCGTGCCGCTTTGGTCGGCTCGTCGGAGGGCGGCCCGATGTCGGCGCTGTTCGCTGCGACCTTCCCTGAGCGCGTTGCCGCGCTTGTCCTCTACGGGACGCTGCCGCGGTTCGCCTGGGCACCCGATTTCCCCTGGGGTCAGCCGCTCGATGAATGGGAGCGAGAGCTCGACGACTGGCTCCGCATATGGGGAACCGTCGAACAGGCGCGCGAGGGCCTTCCGGAGGCCGACGAGGCCGAGTTGGAGGCGGCGGCCCGGCGTCGGCGGCTCAGCGCTTCGCCCGGCGCGTTCCGGAAGATCGAGACGATGAACATGACGATCGATATCCGCCACGTGCTCCCGTCGATCGTGATGCCGACGCTGGTGCTGCACCGGAGCGAGGACGATCTACCGATCGCAGGCGCGCGCTGGATGGCGGAGCAGATCCCGGGCGCCGAGTTCGTCGAGTTCTCCGGCGGGCCACACTTTCCGTACCTGGGCGACTGGCGCCCGCTCGATCGACGAGATCCAGCGTTTCCTCCTCGACGTGCGCGAGCGCGGTGAGTGGGATGGGCCTGAGCCCGAGCGCATGCTGACGACCGTGCTGTTCACCGACATCGTCGGCGCCAGCGAACATGCGGCGAAGCTCGGCGACCGCGCCTGGCGCGACCTCCTCGAGCGCCATCACGCGCTGATTCGCCGCCAGCTCGTGCGCTTCAGAGGCCGTGAGGTGGACACGGCGGGAGACGGCTTCTTCGCGTCCTTTGACGGACCGGCGCGGGCGATCCGCTGCGCCGGCGCGATCGTCGACGCGATCGCGACAGCTCGGTCTCGACGTTCGCGCCGGGCTGCACACCGGTGAGTGCGAAGTGGTGGACGGCAAGGTTGCCGGTATCGCCGTGCACACCGGTGCTCGCGTGGCCGCAAATGCAGGGCCGGGCGAGGTGCTCGTTTCGAGCACGGTCAAAGACCTCGTGGCCGGCTCCGGCATCGCCTTCCATGACCGCGGCCTGCGGGAGCTGAAAGGCATCCCCGGCGAATGGCACCTCTACGCGGTCGACCGAAGCGCTTGAGTGCCGGGCCCTCCCGCCTTCGTCTCACTTCGCGTGAAGCTGTCGTAGCCGCTCAGGTCTCGGGGCCGAACGCGCGGGCGACTGCGGCTGTGCGCGTGTGGACGTCGAGCTTCTCGAAGATGTGCTCGAGGTGCGAACGGACCGTTCCCGCGGAGATGACGAGCCGCGCGGCGATCTCGTGGTTGGTCAGACCCCCTCTCACCAGGTCGATACCGCTGCTCTCGGTGGTGAGGAGGAAGGCGGGGCGGCGACGGCGCTCCCAGCGCTCCCGGACCGCGGCGAGGTGGGGGCGGAGCACGGTCAGGACTGCGCGGTCACGGTCGTCGAAGTCGCGGCTGTCGGGGCCGCGCTGGACCCAGAAACCGCGGACGATGCCGTCGGGGGCCGGCAGCCACAACTTCATCTCATGCTCAGTCGATCCTCGCATCACCTCGATGTACCAGGGATTGCGCAGCCGCTGCCTCATTGTCAGGCAATCGCTGAGCCTGACGGCATGCTCCGTGGTGCCATCCCAGTGCTGGTCGTGCAGCGGCCACCACCTGACAAGGGCCCGGATCTGGTCGGAGCGCCAGTCCATGTCGAGGGGCCGCAGCTCGGCCTTGTAGATGTCGAATCTGGGCTTGCGAAACTCGAAATAGCCCCCGCGGTCTGCCGGGATCATGTCGAGCAAGCGGTCGATGACGCGTGGCTCGAACGGCTGCGCTCCCCCGGTCGAGGCCGCTTCGGCGACGACGGCGAGGGCGCCGTCGAGGTCTCGCGGCCCCAGCCGCGTTGCAGACGCCACAAGCTAAAGATACGACGTTCGTCGGATTGCGGCAACGCGGTGAGCCGCGAACGTGGAGACATGCACTGCGCCCGCCCAGTCACAGTCGCCGTGATCGTCGCCTTGGCGGCGACGATTGCCGCGACCGGCGCAGCGGCCCACCCGCAGCGCCCTCGGTTGCAGCCCGCCGGGGTGCCGGCGAGCTTCCTCGGGCACGTCGTGCGGCTGCTCGCCGCGAATCGTTACGCGGACGCGTGGCCGTCGCTCAACCCGTTGCAACGGGCGATCGCGCCGCTGCAGGCGTACGTCGCCTGCGAGTCGCAGAGCCCGATCCCCGGGCACCTCGTTTCGCTGCGGGTGTTGCGCGTCCGCCGCGAGCCGGTCCGGGTGCTTCCCGAGCAGCCGTTGGTCGCCAGCACGGCCGTCACCTTCGCGCTGCGCATCGCCGGCCCGACCCTTCCGGGCGGGCTGCGGATCGTCCTCACGGCCCACGCAGTCGCCGACGGCTGGCGCTGGACCTGGATCATGCCCCTGGCACGACTCCAGCTCTACCTCCAGGGTTGCGGCGCCGTCACCGGCTGAATGACGACGGAGGGTTTCGGGTCGTCACCAGGGGATTGGCTGCTTGGCACGGAAGAAGCCGCCGGTCGGGCCGTCGTCGGGGAGCGTCGCCGCCCAGACGATCGTGGCGACGGCCTTCTCCGGCTCCAGCTGCGCCTGCGGTCCTCCCATGTCGGTCCTCGCCCAGCCGGGGCAGACCGAGTTGACGAGCACACCTGCGTCGCGCAGCTCGGAGGCGAAGATCCGCGTCAGCGCGTTGAGACCGGCCTTCGACACGCGGTAGGCCGGGTAGCCGCCGCCCATCTCGTTGAGCTGGCCCAGCCCGGACGAGACATTGACGATCCGCCCGTAGCCGCGACCGCGCATCCCGGGTGCGAGCGCCTGGATGACGCGGTAGGCACCCAGCGTGTTCGTCTCGAAGGCCTCACGCACGATGTCGGGAGCAACCTCGAGCGCGCTGCGGCTGCGGGCACCCGCGGCCAGCGGGTTCTCGTCGCTCTCGGCCATGACGGCCGCGTTGTTCACGAGCACGTCGACGGCTCCGAGCCGGCTCAGGCGGGCACAACTCTCGGCGCTTGCGACGTCGAGCTGATGCGGGACGACGTCGAGCTGCTCGCCGCGCAGGATCTGTGCGGCGATCTCGGCCTTGTCGAGGTCGCGGGCCGCGAGGACGACGCGATCGCCCAACCGTGCGAGCTGCCGGGCCGTCTCGAAACCGAGCCCCCGGTTGGCTCCGCTGACAAGCGCGATCCGGCTCTCCATTGACGACAAGCATCGCTCATGAGCTCACTCGACCGGGGGCGAGAACGTAGGGTGGGGGCGTGATTCCCTGGATCATCCTCGCCGTCGTCGCCGTCCCGCTGCTCGTGATCGCGTTCCGCGCCATGCGCCGTTCCACCGACGCCGGCGAGCACACGCCCAGCGAGACCGACGCCGACCGCGAGCGCACGGAGAGGGAGTTCGAGGAGTCGGAGCGCTACCAGGCCGAGTGGCGCGAGGAACAGCACAGGCACCACGACGACACGTTGATCCCCTAGAGCGCGGAGCTCGAAGTGGCGCGCGTGCCGTTTGTCAGAGCCACTGTAAAAGGGAACAACGGATATCAGATTCACCCTTGACAGTCGCGCGGATCGCCAGCACTCTGCTTGGACCTTGACGGCCGCTAATACGTCTGCCTGCGCCACCAACTCGGTATCCCGGCGGATCACGGGCGGCCTCGGCCTTCTCGTCGTTAGCTCGATTCTCCCCTTCTAGGGGAGTTATCGACCACGCGCCTCGGCGCAGACAACGACCTTTCCCACACGAGAAGTGCGTCTCCGGCGGAGTCGCAGAGGAGGACGAGCACCTTGAGCAGAATTGCGATCTTCGACACGACCTTGCGCGACGGCGAGCAGTCGCCGGGTATCGCGCTGCGGCCGCACGAGAAGGCGGAGATCGCCGCGCAGCTCGAGCGGCTGGGCTCCGACGTCGTCGAGGCCGGCTTTCCGATCGCCTCGCCGGGCGACTTCGAGGGCGTGCGGGAGGTGGCGCAGGCCGTCCGGCGGCCGGTCGTCGCGGCGCTCGCGCGGACGCGCCGGGCCGATCTCGACTCGGCGGCGGAGGCGCTCGCCGGGGCTCGGCGCTCTCGGATTCACGTCTTCATCGCCACCAGCCCCGTGCACATGGAGCGCAAGCTCGGGCTCGCGCCGGAGGAGGTCGTCGACCAGGCCGGCTGGGCGGTCGCCTACGCAGCGGAGCGCGCCGACGAGGTGGAGTTCTCGTGCGAGGACGCGACGCGCTCGGACCCGGACTTCGTGGCGCGCGTCTGCGCCGTCGCGATCGAGGCCGGGGCCTCCGTCGTCAACCTGCCGGACACGGTCGGCTATTCGCTCCCCGGTGAGTACGCGGGCTTCCTCACCGACGTACGACGACGCTGTCCAGAGCTTGCGGACGCGACCCTGTCCGTTCACTGCCACGACGACCTCGGGCTCGCGGTCGCCAACACGCTGGCGGGCATCGAAGCCGGGGCCACGCAGGTCGAGTGCACCGTCAACGGCCTCGGCGAGCGGGCCGGCAACGCGGCGCTCGAGGAGATCGTCGTCGGGCTCCACGTTCGGAAGGGCCACTTCGGGGTCGAGACGGGGATCGACCTGAGCCGCATCGGCGCGACGTCGCGGCTCGTCTCCCGGCTCACCGGCTACGCGCTCCAGCGGAACAAGGCGGTCGTCGGGGCCAACGCGTTCGCGCACGAGGCCGGGATCCACCAGGACGGGATGCTGAAGGACAGCGCGACGTACCAGATCATCGATCCGACCGAGCTCGGGCTGGCGATGACGCTGCCGCTCGGCAAGCATTCGGGTCGCCACGCCTTCGCGCGGGCCTGTGCCGAGGCGGGCGTGAAGCTGGACGGAGACGCTCTCGAGTCCGCGTTCCGGCGGTTCAAGGAGCTCGCCGACGTCGGACGCGGCGTCCGGCTCGACGACGTGCTCGCTCTGGAGCCGGCCCGATGAGCGGCCGCCGGCACACCGTCGCGTTCCTGGCCGGCCGCGGCGTCGGCCCGGAGCTCACTGCCGAGGCGACGCGCACGCTCGAACGCGTCGCGCGGCTGCACGGATTCGCGCTGGACGAGGTGCACGTCCCGTTCGGCACCGAGGCGATGGTCTCGAGCGGTGCGGCCGTGCCGCCGTCGACGCGGAGCGCCGTGCTCGGCGCGGATGCCGTGCTGATCGCGAGCCGGCGCGGGCCTGCGCTCGGCGTTCTGGAGCAGGAGCTCGACCTGCGAGCCGCGGCCGTGCGCGTCCGCCACGGAGGAAGCGGCGACCTGCTCGTCGTCCATCCGCTGGAGGAGACGGCCGACGACTGGACCGCAGAGCGTGCGTTCGCGGCCGCAGCTCGCCGTGGGGCGAGGATCGCGGTCGCCGTGGGCGACGGCTTCGACTGGGGAGTGGCCGCCGACCGGAACCCGGGGATCGCGGTCGAGCGCCTCGACCCGATGACCGCCCTGAGAGCACTCGTGCTTCGACCCGGAGCGGTTCGACGTCGTGCTCGCCGACGCCCGCTCCGGCCCCGCGCTGGCCGGCGTCGCGGCCGGCACGGACGGCGACCGGCGTGTGGTCGCGACAGCGCTGCTCGCCAGCCACGGCCCGAGCGTCTTCGCCGCCGACCACGGGCGCGCAGGAGCGATCGCGGGCCAGGGCGTCGCCAACCCGTCGTCGCTGCTGCTCGCCGCCGCGCTGATGCTCTCGGAGGGCCTCGACGAGCCGAGCGCCGGCGAGACACTGGCCCGTGCGGTCACGCTGGCGCTGGGCAACGGCGTGCGTACGCCCGACCTCGTCTCAGCGGGTGTCGGCGCGACGACGCGCGAGTTCACCGACATCGTGCTCCGGCTGTTCCAGGTCGCGACGCCGGGCGCCGAGTTCTCGCGGGAGGCATGGGTTTGACCGTGCGCATGAACGGTGCCGACGCGATTCTCCGCTCGCTCGAGGCCGAGGGGGTGGAGGTCGTCTTCGGCGTCCCGGGCGGCGCGATCCTGCCGACCTACGACGCGCTGGCGCGCGGGACGACGATCCGGCACGTCCTCGCCCGGCACGAGCAGGGCGCCGGCCACATGGCGCAGGGCTACGCGCGCGCCTCGGGGCGCACCGGGGTGGCGATCGCCACCTCGGGGCCGGGCGCGACGAACCTCGTCACGCCGATCGCCGACGCGTGGATGGACTCGACCCCGCTCGTCTGCATCACCGGCCAGGTGCGCTCGAGCCTCATCGGCACCGATGCCTTTCAGGAGTGCGACATCACCGGGATCACGATGCCGATCGTCAAGCACTCGTGGCTCGTCCAGGACGTCGAGGAGCTGCCGCACGTGCTGAAGGCGGCGTTCCATCTCGCGCGAACCGGGCGCTGCGGCCCGGTGCTCGTCGACGTTCCGCGCGACGTCCAGGAGGCGGAGCTCGACTTCGCCTATCCCGACCGGGTCTCGCTGCCCGGTTGGGCGCCCATCCGCCGCGGCGATCCCGGCCAGATCCATGCCGCCGCTCTGGCCGTCGCCGCGGCGGATCGACCCCTCCTCTACGTGGGCGGCGGCGTGCTGAACGCCCACGCGACCGCGGAGCTGCGCGCGCTGGCCGAGGCGGGCGGGCTGCCCGTGGTGACGACGCTGATGGCGAAGAGCGGGTTCCCCGAGACACACGCGCTGCACTTCGGCTGGCCGGGCATGCACGGCCCCAAGTGGTCGAACTGGGCGATCAACAAGTGCGACGTGCTCGTCGCGGTCGGCGCCCGTTTCGACGACCGGGTGACGGGCAAGCTGTCGGCGTTCGCCCCCGGGGCCCGGGTCGTCCACCTCGACGTCGATCCCGCCGAGATCTCGAAGCTGCGCCGCGCGGACGTCCCCGTCGCGGGCCCGCTGCGGCAGGTGCTCGCCGCGCTCGCGCGCGAGTTGCCCGCCGTCCAGAGGCCGGGTCGGACCGACCCGTGGCTCCGGCAGCTCGAGCGGTGGCGCGAGGAGTTCCCGCTCCGCTACGGCACCGGCGGCGATGCGCTCAAGCCGCAGCGCGTGCTCGAGACCCTGCAGGAGCTGACCGCCGGCCGCGACGACGTGATCTGGACGACCGGCGTCGGCCAGCACCAGATGTGGGCCATGCAGTACCTGCTCTGCGACCGGCCCCGCTCGTTCATCAGCTCGGGCGGGCTCGGGACGATGGGCTACGGGCTGCCCGCGGCGATCGGGGCGAAGGCGGCGCGGCCGGACGCGACGGTCGTCTGCGTGGACGGCGACGGCTCGTTCCAGATGACCTCGCAGGAGCTGGCGACGGCGGCGCTCGAAGGGCTGCCGGTCGTGGTCGTGATCGTCAACAACGGCGTGCTCGGGATGGTCCGCCAGTGGCAGGACATGTTCTTCGACGACCGCTTCTCGCAGATCCGCCTGACGCAGGGTCTGCCGGACTATGCGGCGCTCGCCCGGGCCTACGGCGGCGTCGGGTTCACGGTCGAGACGGAGGAGGAGCTCGAGCCGGCGCTCTCCGCCGCGCTTGCCGCAGGCTGCCTCGCGATCGTCGACGCGCGGGTCGATCCGGCCGAGCACTGCTTCCCGATCATCCCGGCCGGCGCGGCCGCGCTCGAGCTGGTCGAGTTCGAGGACGACGCGGTGATCGCATGAGGACGAATCGGCACAACTTCGGCACGGTTTCGCCCCATTTCCGTGGCCGTCTCGCCGGCTACCGTGTCCCTCGAGGGAGGTGGGTTCAGCCCGACCCCTCTGAGGGGTGGGCAGCGCCCCGCGGACACGGCTGAAAGGGGCAAGTCCGGATGAGCCACACGGTCTCCGTCGACGTCGAGAACCGGCCGGGCGCCCTCGCTCGGGTCTCGAACATGTTCGCCCGGCGCGGCTTCAACATCGAGAGCCTCGCTGTCGGCCCGACCGAGCGTGCCGACGTCTCGCGGATCACGCTGCGGGTCGACTGCAACGCAGACGCGCTGGAGCAGATCGAGAAGCAGATGCTCAAGCTGGTCAACGTCCTGAAGGTCTCGACGCTCACGCCGGCCGACGCCGTCGAGCGCGAGCTCGCACTGTTCGTCGTCGCCGCGACCCCCGAGGAGCGTCCCGCGCTCCTCGCGCTCGGCGAGCGGTTCTCCGCCCGAATCGCCGGCTCGAGCGCAGACGCTGTCGTCTTCGAGCTCACCGCCCCGCCCGCGGACGTCGACGCGTTCGAGCGGCTCGTTCGCCCGTACGGCCTCGCGCAGCTGATCCGCACCGGCCCTGTCGCTCTTGCCCTTCGCCCCCCGCGGGATGGCCTCACGCCGCCCGTTTCTCCCCTCTCCGAAAGGACCTCCATGGCCACCATCCACCGCTCGGGCTCGGTCGACCTGCTCACCGGCAAGGTCGCGGTGATCGGCTACGGCAGCCAGGGTCACGCCCACGCGCTCAACCTGCGCGACTCGGGCGTCAACGTGCACGTCGGGCTGCGCGAGGGGAGCCGGTCCCGCGCGGCCGCCGAGGAGGCCGGGCTGACCGTCGGCTCGTTCGCCGAGGCGACCGACGGCGCGCAGGTCGTCGCGCTCCTCCTTCCCGACCATGTGCAGAAGGAGGTCTACGAGCGCGACCTTCGGCCCAATCTCGCGCCCGGTGCCGCACTCCTGTTCGCGCACGGATTCAACGTCCATTTCGGGCGAATCGACCCGCCCGCCGGGCACGACGTGGTGATGGTCGCGCCGAAGGGGCCGGGCCACCGCGTGCGCGAGCTGTACCAGGCCGGCGCGGGCACCCCTGCGCTCGTCGCCGTGCACCGCGACGCCAGCGGCAGCGCGCTCGAGCTCGCCCTCGCCTACGGCGCGGGCATCGGCTCGGCGCGGGTCGGCCTGCTGGAGACGACGTTCGCCGAGGAGACGGAGAGCGATCTCTTCGGCGAGCAGGCCGTCCTCTGCGGCGGGGTGACCGAGCTGATGCGGGCCGGCTTCGAGACGCTCGTCGAGGCGGGCTACCAGCCCGAGATCGCCTACTACGAGTGCATCAACGAGCTCAAGCTGATCGTCGACCTGGTCTACCAGGGCGGCTTCGAGTACATGCGGCACTCGATCTCCGACGTGGCCGAGTACGGCGACCTCTCGCGCGGCCCGCGGGTCGTCGACGAGCACGTGCGCGAGAACATGCGACGGATCCTCGACGACATCCGCAGCGGCGTCTTCGCGCGCGAGCTGATCGCGGACGACGAGGCCGGGCGCCCCGGCTTCCGCGAGCTGCGCGAACAGGCGCGCGGCGGGCTGCTCGAAGAGGTCGGCGCAGAGCTCCGCGAGCTGGCCGGGACCGAAGGGCTGCTCGGCGCCGAGGCCGCAGCGGGTACCCGGCCCGTGAGCCTCTCGCCGTACGACCGCCCCTCCGACCCTGCCAAGCGCCGCAGCGCCGCGCTCACCGACGGCGTCGACCGGGCTCCGGCGCGGGCGATGCTGAAGGCCGTCGGCCTCGACGACGACGCGCTCGCACGGCCGCTCGTCGGCATCGCCACCACGTGGATCGAGACGATGCCGTGCAACTGGAACCAGCGCGAGCTGGCGCGTGAGGTGCGCCGCGGGATCCTCGACGCCGGCGGGACGCCGCTCGAGTTCAACACGATCGCGGTCTCCGACGGCGTCTCGATGGGCACGGAGGGGATGCGCGCCTCCCTCGTCTCGCGGGAGGTGATCGCCGACTCGATCGAGCTGGTCGCCCGCGGCCACCTGCTGGACGGGCTCGTCTGCCTCGTCGGCTGCGACAAGACGATTCCCGCGGCCGTGATGGCGCTCGCCCGGCTCGACCTGCCCGGCCTCGTCCTCTACAACGGCTCGATCGCGCCGGGGCGCTTCCGCGGCCGGGACGTGACGATTCAGGACGTGTTCGAGGCGGTCGGCGCGCACGCCGCCGGGCGGATGAGCGGCGCCGACGTGCACGAGCTCGAGAGCGCCGCGTGCCCGGGCGCGGGCGCCTGCGGCGGCCAGTTCACCGCGAACACGATGGCGACGGTGCTCGACTTCCTCGGGATCAGCCCGCCCGGGCTCAACGCCGTGCCCGCCACCGATCCGGCGAAGAAGGAGGCCGCGCGCGAGGCGGGGCGGATCGTGATGGACGTCGTGCGCCGGGATGTCCGGCCCTCGCAGGTGATCACGCGCGAGGCGCTCGAGAACGCGATCGCCGCCGTCGCAGCCACCGGCGGCTCCACCAACGGCGTCCTCCACCTGCTCGCCATCGCGGGCGAGCTCGGCATCGCGCTCGAGCTCGAGGACTTCGACCGGATCGCCGCCCGCACGCCGATCGTCGCCGACCTCAAGCCCGCGGGCCGGTTCGTCGCCACCGATCTGCACGCGGCCGGGGGCGTGGCGCTGGTCGCGCGCGAGCTGCTGAAGGCCGGGCTCGTGCACGGCGACGCGCCGAACGTCGCCGGCGGCTCGCTCGCCGACGCGGCGACCGCCGTCGTCGAGCGCCCGGGACAGGAGGTCGTGGTGCCGGTCGAGCGGCCGCTCAAGCCGACCGGCGGGCTGGCGATCCTGCGCGGGAACCTCGCGCCAGGCGGCTCGGTCGTGAAGCTCGCCGGCCACGAGCGGCTCTTCCACAGCGGGCCGGCGCGGGTCTTCGACTCCGAGGAGGACTGCTTCGCCGCGGTCAAGGCGGGCGGGATCGAGGCCGGCGACGTCGTCGTGATCCGCTACGAGGGACCGGCCGGCGGGCCGGGGATGCGGGAGATGCTGCACGTGACCGCCGCGCTCGTCGGTGAAGGGCTCGGCGACGAGGTCGCGCTCATCACCGACGGCCGCTTCTCGGGCGCGACGCACGGGCTGATGGTCGGCCACGTCGCCCCGGAGGCCGCGCACGGCGGTCCGCTGGCCGCGCTCGCGGACGGTGACGTGATCGAGATCGACGTCGAGTCGCGGGAGCTGCGCGTGCTGCTCTCCGACGACGAGCTGGCGGAGCGCGCCCGCGAGGTCGTCGCCCCGCCGGCGCGCTACCGGCGAGGTGTTCTCGCCCGCTACGCCGCGCTCGTCTCGAGCGCGTCCCAGGGTGCGGTGCTCGACCCCCGAGCCTGGGCGCCCGAACCACTGTCTGCAGCAGACGAAGGGAGGAGGTCGAGATGAGATCAGGGCCGCGCAACGGGTTCCGGTGGACGAACGAGACGATCCTCTACGCGATCCATCTGTGGCACCGCAAGCACCGGCGGCCGCCCGCCACGAGCGAGTGGGAGCAGGCCGGCGAGAACCACCCCTCGCGTCAGACCGTGCGGCGCGTGTTCGGAAGCTGGAACGAAGCGATGGTCGCGGCCGGATTCACGCCGCGCCCGCGCGGCCGTCCCCGGCAGAGGGCGCTCGCCGATGGCTGACGGGCCGTCGGTCGTCGTCTGCCTCGCGGGCGACGGCGTCGGGCCCGAGATCATGCGCGAGGCCCGCCGGGCTCTGAGCCGGATCGCCCCGGACGTCGGAGCTCGTCGACGGCCTGCTCGGCGCTGCCGCGATCCGGGCCACGGGCTCGCCGCTCCCGGAGGAGACGCTCGCCGCCTGTCGCGAGTCGACGGCAGTGCTGAAGGCGCCGATCGGCGATCCCGAGTTCGACGCCGCCGACATCCGGCCCGAGCAGGGGATGCTGCGGCTGCGCGCCGAGCTCGACACCTACGCGAACCTGCGGCCCGCGGTCGAGCGACGGCGTGGACGTGCTCATCGTGCGGGAGCTCGTCGGCGGGCTCTACTTCGGCGCGCACGGGGTCCGCGAGGACGGGACCGTCTTCGACACCTGCGAGTACCACCCGAGCCAGATCGAGCGCGTTGCCCGGCGGGCGTTCGCTGCTCGCCGCGGACGCGCCGCGGGAAGCTCACGTCCGTCGACAAGGCGAACGTGCTCGAGACGTCGCGCCTGTGGCGCCGCGTCGTCGACGGGCTGGCGCCCGGGTATCCGGAGGTCTCGGTCGAGCACATGCTCGTCGACAACGCCGCGATGCAGCTCGCGACCGAGCCCGAGCAGTTCGACGTCCTCGTCACCGAGAACATGTTCGGCGACATCCTCTCCGACCTCGCGGCCGCCGTCACGGGCGGGCTCGGACTCGCGCCGTCGGCGTGCCTCTCCGACGGCGGGCCCGGGATCTTCGAGCCGGTGCACGGCTCCGCTCCCGACATCGCCGGACGCGGGATCGCGAACCCGACGGCGATGCTGCGCTCGACGGCCCTTCTCCTCGAGCACGGGCTCGGGCGGGCCGCGGACGCACGCGCGCTGGAGGCCGCGGTCGACGCCGCGCTGGTGGACGCGCCCACGCCGGACGTGGGCGGGACGGGGACAACCGCCGGTTTCGGGGATGCGGTGCTCGGGCATCTCGGCTACCGTGATGGCGATGACTCGCGCGAATGAGACCCCGCTGCTGCCCGTTCCGGGTCTCTTTGCGTTCGCCTTTACGCGCTAGCCGGCGCTCTCGCTGCCCCGCCGCAGCCGGCTAGCACACACCTCGCGGGACCCATTTCCTTTCCTGGAGGCGAACGACGATGTACCCCCAAGCGACTGTCACCTATCCCGGCCGCCCCGGCGCCCACAGCGCCGCTGCGGCCGAGGCGCTCTTCCCGGCGGCCCGGCTCCTGCCGGGGGCGAGCTTCAGCGCCGTCACCGCGTCGGTCGAGTCGGCCGGGCGTCGACTACGGCGTGCTCCCGATCGAGAGCTCGCTCTCCGGGTCCGTTGCCGAGACGCACGATCTGCTCTGGGGCGGGGCGCTCTCGATCGTCGGCGAGACCGTGCTCCCGATCCGGCACTGCCTCGTCGTCCCCGATGGAGACGCCGCTCGACCGGCTGCGCGTGATCCGCTCGCACCCGGCCGCGCTCGACCAGTGCCGCCGGCTGATCGCGGGACTGCCGGGGGTGACCGCCGTGGCGTCGGCGACGACGGCGGATGCCGCGAGCGAGGTGGCAGAGCGCGGCGACCCGGCCGAGGCTGCGATCGCCAGCGAGTCGGCGGCCCGGCTGCACGGCCTGACCGTCCTCCGAGACGACGTCGGCGACGGTCCCGCGTTCACCCGGTTTCGTCTCGGTCGCCCGATACACCCGTCTCGAGCGCGAGCGCCGACACCGCCTACCGGATCGCGTTCTCGTTCGTCACCGACCACCGGCCGGGCGCGCTGCACCAGCGCCATCGAGCCGCTGGCGCGGGGCGGGCTCGACCTCGTGCAGCTCGTCTCGCGGCCGCTTGTCGACTCGCCGTGGCGGTACCGCTTCGACGTGGTGCTGGCCGGTCACCCGCTCGACCCGCACGTACGCGAGACGCTCGCCGAGGTGCGCTCGAAAACGCGGGCGCTGCGTGTGCTGGGGCTGTACGGGGCGGCGAGTTGACTAGTTCCAGCCGTACGCAATCGCGCCCGCGAGGAGGAAGGACGGCACCCACCAGCCAAGCGGGACGGCCCACCGGCCGCTCTCCTGGCGCGCCACAGCCACACGATGAGGATGGTGGCGGCCACCCAGGTCACCGCCCGATCGCGAGTGCTCGACTGAGCTGGTTGGACGTCTGCCACCCGTTCTCGGAGCCGAGCGACATGAAGAAGACCCACATGAGAGCGCCGAACCCATGCACAACGAGCACGGCGACGAGTCCGAGTACGCGCGCTGCGCCCCATCCCGCTCGCTATTCAAGCGGGTTGTGCTGGACGCAACAAGCCGCGCGGCGCCCCCCGCGTTCGTCACATGGCGGCGAGCGTCGAGACTGCGCCGGGTGGGCGGCTTCGTAGGCGGCGATCGCGTCATCGTTCTGCAGCGTGAGCGCGATCTCGTCGAGGCCCTCGAGCAGGCATCGGCGCGGGAAGGAATCGATCTCGAATGAGTGGACCGCGCCGGCGGCGGTCACCGTCTGAGCCTCCAGGTCGACCGTCAGCTCCCCCTCGTGGGCGGTCACCATCAGCTCTTTCACGGCCGCGGCCGAGAGCGTGACCGGGAGCAGCCCGATCTTCAGCGAGTTCTGACGGAAGATGTCGCCGAACGAGGGCGCGATCACGGCCTCGAAGCCGGCGTCCTGCAGCGCCCACGCGGCGTGCTCGCGGGACGAGCCGCAGCCGAAGTTCCGCCCGGCCAGCAGGATCTGCGCGCCCTTGCGCTTCGGGGCGGTTCAGCTCGAAGTCCGGGATCCTTGCGCCAGTCGAAGAAGAGGAACTCGCCGTAGCCGCGTGCGCTCGATCCGCTTCAGGAACTGCTTGGGGATGATCTGGTCGGTGTCGACGTCCGGCCGGTCGAGCACGGCGGCGCGTGAAGTGACCGAGTGGAACGCCCTCACGCGACCGGTTCCAGCTCGCGCACGTCGGCGAAATGCCCGGCGATCGCGGTCGCGGCGGCCAGCTCGGGGCTGACCAGGTGCGTGCGGCCGCCGCGGCCCTGGCGGCCCTCGAAGTTGCGGTTCGACGTCGAGGCGCAGCGCTCGCCCGGGCGCAGCACGTCCGGGTTCATCCCGAGGCACATCGAGCACCCCGCCCGGCGCCATTCGAAGCCGGCGCGCTCGAAGATCCGGTCGAGCCCCTCGTCCTCGGCCTGCCGCTTCACCTGCGCCGAGCCGGGCACGACCATCGCCCGCACCGACGCGTGCACGCGCCGCCCGGCGACGACCCCGGCAGCCGCGCGCAGGTCCTCGATGCGCGCGTTCGTGCACGAGCCGATGAAGACGCGGTCGACCCGGATCTCCCGGATCGGGGTGCCGGGCTCGAGGCCCATGTACTCGAGCGCGCGCGCCGCGGCGGCGGCCTCGTCCGGATCGCCGCAGGCGGCCGGATCGGGGACGGAGGCGTCGATCGGGGCGACCATGCCCGGGTTCGTGCCCCAGGTGACCTGCGGGCGCAGCTCCGAGACGTCGAGCTCGACCTCGCGGTCGAAGCGCGCGCCGGGATCGCTCGGCAGCGCGCGCCAGCGCTCCAGCGCCCGCTCCCAGGCGGCGCCCTGCGGCACGCCGGGACGGCCCTCCAGATAGGCGAACGTCGTCTCGTCGGGCGCGATCATCCCGGCCCGCGCGCCTGCCTCGATCGACATGTTGCAGACCGTCATGCGGCCCTCCATCGACAGCGCCTCGACGACGGGGCCCGCGTACTCGAGCACGTAGCCGGCGCCGCCGCCGACCCCGATGCGGCCGATCGCCGCCAGGATCACGTCCTTCGCCGTCACCCCCGGCGCCCGCGTGCCCGTGAGGAGCAGTCGCATCGTCCGCGGCGGCGTCTGGGCGAGCGTCTGGGTGGCCAGCACGTGCTCCACCTCGGAGGTGCCGATGCCGAACGCGAGCGCGCCGAACGCACCGTGGGTCGACGTGTGCGAGTCGCCGCAGACGATCGTCAAGCCCGGCTGCGTCAGGCCCAGCTCGGCGCCGATCACGTGCACGATTCCCTCGCGACCGCTGCCGGTCGCGTGCAGCGGCACGCCGAACTCGGCGCAGTTGCGGCGCAGCGCGTCGAGCTGCTGCTGCGAGAGCGGATCGGCCGGCGCGTCGTCCCCGGTCGCCACGTTGTGGTCCATCGTGGCCACCGTCAGATCCGGCCGCCGCACGCGGCGACCCGCGAGCCGCAGTCCCTCGAACGCCTGGGGCGAGGTCACCTCGTGCACGAGATGGAGGTCGACGTAGAGCAGGTCGGGCCGGCCCTCCTCACGCGCGACGAGATGCGCGTCCCACACGCGCTCCAGCATCGTCCTCGGCTCCGCAGCCATAGGTCGAACCTACCGCGCCGCCCGCGTCCCGGGGAGGGTGTTCTCCCGTTTAGCGACTGCCGCGGCGCCCGGGACCGGCCGGTATTCTCGGCCGATGCGGCGCTTCGCCCCCTGGTTCGCTGCCGCGGCTCTCGCTGCGGGGGCGTGTGCGCTCGCCGGCTGCGGGGGCGGATCGGCCGCGCCGACGATCCCGACGATCGCGCCGGCGCACATCTACCAGCTCTCCGACTTCCAGCCCACGGGCCCGATCAAGCCCGGGCGCCCGACGACGGTCGCCTTCACGATCCAGCAGCCGAACGGCAAGCCGCTGACCGACTACAAGCGCGGTGCCGGGCCGCACGTCGGCGTGCACCTGATCATCGTGCGCAGCGACCTGAGCACGATCATCCACCGTCACCCGCCGATCCAGGCCGACGGCCACATGGCGGAGCGGGTCGTGTTCCCGGCGCCGGGCCGCTACCGGGTCGTGATCGACGCCTATCCGAACACGACCGGCGCGTTCCGCAACTTCCAGCTCTTCCGCTGGATCACGGTGCCCGGCCGTGCGAAGACGACCGTGCTGCCGCCGTTTCGCGCCACGCAGGTCGTCGACGGGTACACGTTCACGATGAGCAGGCCGACCAACCTGAAGGCGATCCAGGCCGCGTTCCTCAACGTCACCGTCACCGATCCGAACGGGAAGCCCGCGCACTTCGAGACGTGGTACGGCGCTCTCGCGCACGCCATCTTCTTCCGCCAGGGCTCGCTCGACTACTTCCACACGCACGTGTGCGCCCCCGGCGCTTCGGCCTGTGCGAGCCTCCTCGGAGGCGCCCGGATCGCGGGCACCTCGGCGACGCCCGGCAAGCTCCACGTCGGCGTGCTCGTGCCGCTGGGCGGGACCTGGCGGCTGTTCCTCCAGACGATGGTCGACGGGAAGATCCTGACCGCGCCGTACACGCTCCGGGTGAAGTCATCGTGATCTCTCGCCGCGCAGCCGCCTGGTTGCTTGCGATTCCGCTGATGATCGCGGGCTCCCAGGCCGCTCACGTCTTCGCCTACCGGCTCGTGTACCCCCAGGCCGAGGTGCGGCTCCGGGAGCTGCTCGCGACCGGGCACGGCTACCTTGGGTACATACCGATGCTCGCCGGCATCGGCCTCGCGGTCGAGGTCGTGGTGTTCGTCTCGCTCGTCCTCGGGAGCGTGCGACGGCGCCGGCATGCACCCGTGCCTGCCTGGGCGTTCGCGTGCCTGCCGATGATCGGGTTCGCGGCGCAGGAGTTCCTCGAGCGCTGGCTGGCCGGGATTCCGTTCCCCTGGTGGGTCGTGCTTCAGCCGACCTTCCGCATCGGTCTGCTCCTGCAGCTGCCGTTCGCGATCCTCGTGTACGTCGTGGCGCGGTTGCTGCTCAGGGTTGCCGACCGCATCGGATCCGTGCTACGCGGCGCCGAGGAGCGGGCGCCGCTCCTCGGCTCTGCCGCTGGGTGGCTCCCCCTCGCCGTCTCCCCGCCGCGGATCGCGGGGCTCGCGTCCGGGCACACGGGCCGGGGGCCGCCTCCGCAGGCGGCGCTCGCGATAAACCCGTTCCGTCCGCACGCCTGACGCGCAGTCGGGGCTCACGGCCGCGGGAGCGGGGAGTTCGTGACGGCGCATCGCGGTGCCCAGACACTGGATTCCTGTTCCTCCTGACCGAAGGAGCATCATGCGTATTCTTGTTCGAGCGGCAGGTGTCGACCAGGCCCTCCGTTCCCGGCGCGTCGTCGCGACCGGTCTCGCCGTGGCCGCTGCGCTCGTGCTCGCGTCCACCGCCTCGGCACACGCGCGGGTCAGCCCGGCCGTGTCGCTCGCGAAAGAGCTGCAGTTGTACAGCCTCGCCGTGCCGACGGAGAAGGAGAACCTGACGACGACGAAGATCGTCCTGACGGTGCCGACAGGGTTCGGCATCGACTCGTTCGTGGCCAGCCCGGGCTGGCGTCGGGTCGTGCAGCAGACCGGGACGGGCGACGCTGCGGTTATCACCAAGGTGACCTGGGCGGGCGGCCACACGCCGACCGGAGAGGACTCGCTGTTCCAGTTCCTCGCCCAGCCCGCCTCGAGTGGGAAGTACACGTTCCAGGCGCAACAGACCTACTCCGACGGCTCCATCGTCAACTGGTCGGGTCCCGAGTCGTCGGACGCTCCGGCGCCCACGATCGAGGCCAAGACCTCGCTCGGCGGCGGCTCCGTGTCGTCGCTCACGATCGTCGCGCTCGTGCTCGGAGGGATCGGCGTGGTCCTCGGCGCGATCGCCCTGTTCTCGGGCGGTGGGAGCGGGAAGAGGCAGGTGGCATGACGGTGAGGGGGTGGGTCGTTCTCGCGTTGGCAGGCCTCGCGATCGCGATCGCGCTCGCGCTCCCCGGCGCGGCTTCGGCGCACGCGTACCTGACCAAGACGGTGCCGACCCCGAGCGGCATCCTGAACGCCCCACCCCCGATGTCCAGCTCACCTTCGACGAGGCCGTCGAGCCCCGGTTCGCGATCATCTCGGTGACCGATCCAACCGGGCGGCAGGAGACGACGGGGCCTGTCCATCGCTCCCCTGCCAATCCGGACACGCTCGTCGTGCCGCTGCGCCCGCACCTCTCCGAGGGCTGGTACCTCGTCTACTGGCGCGCGATCTCGGTCGACGGCCATCCCGTCCAGGGGGCGTTCACGTTCGCCGTCGGCCCGAACCCCGGCCCTGCACCGCAGTTCAACATCCCGCACATCTCGCAGACGGCGACGACCCCGAGGCTACTCGTTGCGCGCTGGGCCATGTTCCTGACCGTGATGACCGCGATCGGCCTGTTCGTGCTGCGGATAGCGATCGTGCGACCGGTCGCACGCCGCGTGAACGGGACACTGCTGCGCGCCCTCTCGATCGCGTGCGTGGTCGTTTCCCTGCTGGGGCTGGTCGCGGTTCCCGTCTACCTGGACTTCGCCACCGCGAGCTTCTCCCTGCGCTCGGTGTTCGCCGTCGGGGCCACCGTGCCGCTCTTCCGGGTGACCGCGTTCGGCCGCGGCTACGTCGATCTCGAGCTCTGCTTCGCGCTCTTCTGCGTCGCTGCCTGGATCGCGCTGTGGGTCGACCGGCCGCAGCGCGAGCACCGATCGATCGCCGAGCTGCTGGCGACCCTCGGCGCGTTCCTGGCTGCGGGCGCGGCGCTGCTGATCCCCGGGCTGTCCGGGCACGCAGCACAGACCGCGCCGCGAGGGCTCTCTCTGCTTCTCGACTGGCTCCACCTCGCCTCCGGGTCGATCTGGATCGGCGGGCTCGTCGGGCTGATCGTGCTCTGGTTCAGCCTGCCCGCCGCGCGCCGCGTCCCCGCCCTGTCGGTCGCCGTCCCGCGCTTCTCGGCCGTCGCCCTCGGCTCTGTCTTAGTCCTCATCGCCAGCGGAACGGGCGCCACGATCCTGCACATGCCGATCCTCTCCGCGATGTGGACGACCTCCTACGGTGAGGCGATCCTCGTCAAGATCGCCCTGCTCCTGGGGGCGATGCTGCTCGCGTCCTTCAACCTGCTGCGTACGAAGCCACGCCTGGCCGCCGCCGGGGAGGACGAGGCTCGGGCCCGTTCTGCTTCGCGGCTCCTGCGCTGGCTCATCAGCGGCGAGGTCCTGGTCGTCGTCTGCGTCATCTTCGCGGCCGCCGTGCTCTCGAGCCTCGCGCCGCCCGCCGCCGCGCTGGCCAAGGAGGGGTCGGCGCTCGCCCATGTCGGCCCCGGGAAGGTCGCCGCGACAGTGCGCAAGAACGGCTACACGCTGAAGGTGCTGGTCGATCCGAACCGCGCGGCGATTCCCAACTCGTTCGCGCTCCAGCTCAGCAAGAACGGGCAGCCGGTGACCGGCGCCGACGTGACGCTCGGGTTCGCGATGCTGGACATGCAGATGGCGAACCAGGAGTACCAGCTGAAGGAGACCGCACCCGGCCGCTACGCGCACCCGGCTCCGGCGCTCGTCATGGTCGGCCACTGGGCCCTGTCCTTCAACGTCACGCCCAGGCGCGGAGTCCCGTTCACCGCACTCGTCGTCGACCACGCGACGGGATGACGGGGATGCTCTCGTTCGACATGGTCCAGCCCGGAAGGCACCCTTCGAGCGTGCCGCTCCTCCAGCAGGAAGCGAGATGAGCCCGACACTGCGCCTCATCGCCGCCTTCGCCGCTCTGGGGGCCGGGGCCGCCGCCGTCGTCGTCGCGCTCCTGCTGCTGCAGACGACCGTTGGCTTCTAGGCCCCCTGGGCCTCGCTACCAGCGGGGCGGTAGGTTGCGGCAGGGCCCTTCCTCGCTCCGACTCTTCCGCATGCCGATCTCTGCACCCCGCCACGCCACCGGCCGACTCCTGTTCGCAGCCGCACTGGTGGCGGCCTTCGCGGTCGCGGTGCCGTCGGCGCGCGCGGACGGCGACCCGGCGAGCGACGTGCTGCTCTTCCAGAAGGTCTACACGTCGTATTACGCGAAGCTGCCGGCAGCGCCTACTGCGGAGCTGAAGCGAGTCGTCAAGGAGGCGAACGCGCACGGCTTCAAGATCAGGGTCGCGCTGATCGCCGACCGGTACGACCTCGGCTCGGTGACACCACTCTGGCAGCAGCCGGCGGCGTACGCGAAGTTCCTCGGGCAGGAGCTGGCGGTAGCGGGGCTGTACCGGGGCCGTGTCCTGACCGTCATGCCGAACGGCTACGGGGTGTCGCGCAACGGCCAGGCGCTGCCGGCCGACCAGCGCGTGCTCGATGCGCTGTCGACCCCGCTGGCGAAGAAGCAGGACGTGGCCACGGCGGCGCTCACTGCCGTCCAGAAGCTGGCAGCGACGCAGGGCCTGAAGCTGGCGGTGGCGACCCCGACGGCGGGGTCGAGCGGTGGCGGCGGCGGCTCGAGTGCGAGCGACCGTCTGAAGATCCTCGCGGTGGCGCTCACGCTGCTCGCGGTCGGTCTCGCCCTCGAGGCCGCAAGGCGGATCAGGCGCTCCCGCGCAGAGCACGCGGCGGACGAGTCCGGCGAACACGGCGATCGCTAGGTCGCCGCGACGGGGTCCGGCCCCGTAGCCGACGCGTCGGCCGGTCTGGTCAGTCCGCGAGGTCGCGGGCCGACTCGAGCTCGGTCTCGGCCTGCCGCAGGTCGGTCCGGGCATCCTCGGCCTCGCGGTGCATCCGCTCGGCCTCTCGCTCGGCTTCGCGGACGCGGCCCTCGGCCGCCCGCACGGCCAGCCTGAGCTCCTCGACCTCCGCCTGCAGGCGGCCGACCCGCTCGCGGGCCGCCTGCAGCTCGGCCTCGCGGTCCTCGCGTCGCCTGCCCGGATGCGCGGATCCCTTGCCAGGGGCGCCGAGCCCGGAGACGCCCTCGAACCCGGGGGGATCGAGCTCGCGGGTCAGTCGCCCTGCCTTCAGAAGCCGGCGAAACTCGGGATCGACTGCTCCTGCACGAAGCGTCGTGACGACGCGGTCGACGACGCCGTGCCGGGGGCGCTCATGGTGCTGCAGGATCTCCCTTGCCGCGTCCGCGAGGACGGTCAGGGCCTCGCGCTCGGCTTCGGACGCCTCACGTACGCTCGCGCCCGGCCCGCCTGCCAGCGCCGCGGCCTGCGCCGTGCGCATGCGGTCGACGGCCGAGAACAGCGCTCGCAGCTCGCGCGCATTCTTTCTCGCGAGCTGGTTGACGGTCCAGGCCGCGACTGTCGGCTTCGCCAGCAGACGCACGCGGGCCGCGCCCTCGCGGTCGCCGGAGGCGTGCAGTCCTTTCGCCAGCTCGTCGCGCGCACGCGTGAACCTCTCGAGCGGGAGCGAGTAGAGCCGGTCGATCTGCTTCTCGAGCAGCTTCGGCATTGCCAGCGTCGCGGACATGACTATGCCCACAGTTTGTCCACTCCCGTCGAGAAGTCGAGAGCAAGATCACCCATTGCGGCAGAGTCCTCCGCCGGCCCTTCCGTCGGGTGCAGCCGCCGCGTCGTCGTAGACTGCAGGCGCAATGGCGCATGTGGAGTCGTCCGCCGAGCATCTGGAGTGGGAGACCCCGCTCTACCGCCAGGCGTTGACGCAGTTCGACCAGGCGCTGGCGAGCGCCGACGTTCCCGACGCGGTTGCCGAGCGGCTCCGCTACCCCGAGCGCTCGTTGATCGTGAGCGTCCCGGTGCGGCTGGACACCGGCCGCTGGCGCGTGTTCGCCGGCTACCGCGTGCAGCACTCGAGCGTGCTCGGTCCCACGAAGGGCGGCATCCGGTACGACGCCGACGTCTCGCTCGGCGAGTGTGCGGCGCTCGCCATGTGGATGACCTGGAAGTGCGCGCTGCTGCGCCTGCCGTACGGCGGAGCGAAGGGCGGCGTGCGCTGCGACCCGCGCGCACTCTCGCCCCGTGAGCTGCAGGGGATCACACGGCGGTTCACGTCCGAGCTCCTGCCGTTCATCGGCCCCCAGGTGGACATCCCCGCGCCGGACATGGCCACGAACGAGCAGACGATGGCCTGGATGATGGACACGTACTCGATGCAGAAGGGCTACGTGGTGCCCGAGATCGTGACCGGCAAGCCGATCGCGCTCGGCGGCTCGCTGTTCCGGCACGAGGCGACCGGGGCGGGGGTCGTGATGATCACCGAGCGCGCGTGCCAGCGGCTCGGCATGCCGCTCGGGGAGCAGCGCTGCGTCGTGCAGGGATTCGGCAACGTGGGGGGGATCGCCGCCTCGGAGCTGGCCGCGGCGGGCGCCGCGGTCTTGGCTGTCTCGGACATGTACGGCGGTGTCTACGACCCGCACGGGCTCGATCTCGCACTCGTTCGCTCGTGGGTGGCGGAGTACGGCTCGCTCGAGGGCTTCCCGCACGCCGAGCACATCTCGAACGCCGATCTCCTGGAGCTGCCGTGCGACGTGCTGGTGCTCGCCGCGCGCGAGGATCAGGTGACTGCCGCGAACGCCGGCCGGATCTCGGCGCGGCTCGTCGTCGAGGGCGCGAACGGGCCGACATCGGTCGAGGGCGACGAGATCCTCGCCGAGCGTGGGATCCCCGTGCTGCCGGACGTGCTCACGAACGCGGGCGGAGTGACCGTGTCCTATTTCGAGTGGGTGCAGGATCTGGGCCGCCTGTTCTGGACGCGCAACGAGATTCGGGCCAAGCTGGCGGACAAGCTGGAGGACGCCTTCGACCGGGTCTGGGAGGTCGCGCACGAGCGCGACCTCTCGCTGCGCACTGCCGCGCTGGTGGCGGGGATCCAGGAGGTCGGCGCCGCGCTGAGCTCACGCGGGATCTACCCGTGAGCGACCGGGTGCGGGACGCGATGGTGCCGGCGCCGGCCGCGCTCGAGGAGACGGCCAGCGCCCAGGAGGCGGGGCGGCGGCTCACCATCCCCGGCGTACGTGCCGTGCTCATCTGCCGGGCGGGGCGGCTGACCGGTGTCGTGACACGCAAGACGCTCGTGCGCGAGGTGGTCGCCGCCGGCCTCGATCCTGCGGCCACGAAGCTCGGCGAGATCGCCGAGCCGCCGATCCACACGCTGCAGGCCGACATGGCCCTCGAGGACGCGTTCCGCGATCTGGAGCAGCGCGATCTGGAGCGCGTCCCGGTGGTCGAGCACGGCATGCTCGTCGGCGTCCTCTCGCGCAGCGGCGTGCGGCGCAGGATCGCGGAGGACGAGCCGCAGCCCAGCGCGGGCGACGACGCCTGAGCGGCAGCGTCCAAGTCCGCGGCAGCCGCGTCGTCACGGGCCGGGTCCCGGTGTCAGACACCGTCGCGAAAGTGTGACTTCCCCTGCGTACGAGCCACTTCCCGGTGTCAGACACCGTGCCGGGGCGGTGACGGAGCTCGCGACCTGCACCGTCGAAGATCAGCAGATGGAAGCGGCCGCTTGCGGCCGCGAAGGAAGCCGGGCGTGCCCGCCGGAAGCCGTCATGCCGACGGCGAAGCCGAGGCGGACTTCCGGCGGCTAACAGCAGGTGTACGCGCCGGGGGGCGCTTCGCCCTCGCCGGTCGCGGGAAGCTCGGCCGCGGCGAGGGCCGCGCCGTCCAGGATGTCGCGCTCGCTCACCTGGAGGGCGTCGAGCCCGAAGTGGTGCAACACCTCGCGGACGATGATCGCGCCCGGGACGATCATCGGCGCGCGCTCGGGCTCGAGCGCCGGCACCCGCCGCCGCTCCTCGAGCGTCAGGGCGGCGAGCCGTTCGATCTGCCGGTCGACCCCGCCCAACGTGAGCGTCGAGCCGTCCACGCGGGTGCGGTCGTACTCCTCCAACTCGAGGTCTAGCGCGGCGAGCGTGGTGATCGTGCCGGCCACGCCGATCAGCGCGGTCGCATGCAGATCGGCGGGCAGTCGCTCGGACAGCAGGTCCCGCACGGAGGCCGCGCACTCGACGAGCTCGTCGAGCGACGGTGGGTCGGAGGGAAGGAAGCGCTCCGCGAGCCTCACGGATCCGATGTCGAGGCTGTCGCGGAAGCGGATCTCGTCCCCGCTCCCGGCGATCAGCTCCGTCGAGCCGCCGCCGACGTCGAGCACGAGCGTCTCCCCGCCCAGCGCACGCCCCGTCGAGACTCCGCGGAAGGTCATCAGCGCCTCCTGCTCCCCTGACAGCAGCCGTGTCGCGAACCCGTAGCTCCACTCGATCTCGCCGAGGAAGGCCTCGCCGTTCTCCGCGTCGCGGACGGCGCTCGTCGCGACGAGGAGCGCGCGCTGCGCGCCCAGCGACTCGGCCTCGCGGCGGTAGTCGGTCAGCACGTTGCGGACGCGCGCGATCGGGGCGGGCAGGAGACGCCGCCGCCGGTCGACCCCCTCGCCGAGACGCGTGATCGCGGTGCGCCGGACGACCTCGCCCACCCGGCCGCCGGCGACCTCTGCCACGAGCAGCCGCGTCGTGTTCGTCCCGAGATCGATCGCCGCGACGCGCACGAGCGCTACTTCTTCGGCACGAAATCGCCTACGCGCTCGCCGATGTCCTGGGCGTCACGCGTCGCGTTGGCGAGGGCCGACACCTTGCGCAGCGACTCCGACAGCTGATCGAGCGAGCGCTGCAGCTCGTCGCTTCGTGCCGCGAATGCCTCCAGCCGGGCCTCGAGCTCGGTCGTCGACGCGTTCAGCTCCCGGAGACCGTCCTCGAGGTTCGCGCGCACAGCCTTGACGCCGCGCACGCCGAGCAGCGCTGCAACGATCATCGCCACTGCGGAGGCGACGATCACGAAGAGGCAGAACCCGACGGCGACCCAGAGCACGACGTCCATGGCCGCCGATGCTACCCCGGCGAGCGGGAGCCGGCGCGAGAGCCCTGGTATGATCGTAGGTGCGACGCGGGGTGGAGCAGTCAGGTAGCTCGCCGGGCTCATAACCCGGAGGTCGCAGGTTCGAATCCTGCCCCCGCTACTTAAAAGGCCCGCTCAGGCGGGCCTTTTGTTTCCAATTGCGGCACCGAGACCCGTGAATTTGTACCTCAGCCCATGCTTGAGGGTTGCGATTCCGGTCTATTTGCTGTCTCTCCGGACGGCTGAGGCACTCGATCTGACCGAGTCGCAAAGACCCGGAGGTTCGTCACATCCCAGGGCTCGTGGCGATTAGGCCCAGAGTGCGCTGATCGGGGCGGCCCAGATGCGGTCGGTGAGGGCGAGCGTGGTGGGGCCGGTGTAGAAGACGACGCCGGCGATGAAGTCGGATTGCCGTGCGTCGCGGAGTTTCGTGAGGGCGCGGTAGTCGGCCGGATCGACGGTTGCCGAGGCCTTGACTTCGGCTGCGGCGATCGTGCCTGAGGGGGTTTCGAGGACGATGTCGATCTCGTCTCGGCCGGCTTGTTGTCGGTAGTGGTACTGCCGCGGCTGCGACTCCGAGGCATCGGCGACGCGGGCGATCTCCATCGCGACGAAGTTCTCGAGGATCTTCCCGGTGAGCTGGTCGTCGGTCCGGATTCGCTCTTCGTTTGCGCCGAGCAGGTGGGCCATCAGGCCGCTGTCGACGATGTAGATCTTCTCGTGTTGGATCTCTCTGCTCCCTATTCCGGGCCTCCACGCCTGCGCGCGCCGGACGATGTAGATCGTCTCCAACAGCCGGGTGTACGCGGTCACGGTGTCCTTGCTCAGGTTGATCTTGCTGCCGATCGCGCGGGGGACGAGGAGGTTGGCGGCCTGGGACGCGATCAGCGTGAGTAGGCGCGGAATCTGCTCGAGCTTCGCCGCGTCGGCGATGTCTCGCAAGTCGCGCTCGATGAGCGAGCGGATGTAGTCGCGGTACCAGATTCGCCGCCGGTCCGGCGCTCGAAGTCGGGCTTCGGGATACCCGCCTCGGGCAACGATGTCGACGAACGCGTCCCGGCCGACCGGAGCGTCCTCGATGTGCGAGGGCTCTCCGGCGAGCAGGGCGTCGACGAAGTTCGAGTCGGATCCGGCCAGCTCTGCCTGGGACAGCGGCCACAGCGTCAGGTACTCGGCTCGGCCGGTGAGCGCCTCCCTGATCTTCGGCGCGGTCAGGATGTTCGCCGAGCCGGTGAGCAGGAACTGGCCGGGCCGGCGATCCTGATCGACGATCGTCTTGATCTCGAACAGGATGTCCGGGGCACGCTGGATCTCGTCGATCAGGATCGGCCGCGGTCGCGCGGCGAGGAAGCCTTTCGGGTCGGCGTTCGCGGCCTCTCTGAGCGTCCGGTCGTCGAACGACACGATGTCGATCTCTGCCAACTCGGCAGCCACCGCCAGGGTGAGGGTGCTCTTGCCGACCTGGCGCGCTCCGAGCAGCACGACGACGCGCGTGTCGGAGAGCGCAGTCAGCAGAGGCTCGTGCGCGTGGCGGCGGATCGCGTAGCCGACATCCGGCTCCGATCCTTGTGTAGACGGCGATTCTGGCATGTGTGTTTGGCGACTGTGTCGCGTGTGTTTGGCGAGTATACTCTGCGTAAGTGGCGATCACCGAGGCGGTGAGGCCCGCGCGCAGCGCGCTCGAGGCAGAGTTTCCAAACTGGCTGGAGCCAGGTGCTCGACCTGGCAAGAGTTGCCTGATCTGACCCCAAATTTGTACCGAATTTGTACCGATCTGACCTGATCCGGCACGATCTCACAGCGCTGGATATGCCTTGAACAAGCCAATCTGGCCTCACGGGACCTGCATCGGGCTGACTCATAACCCGGAGGTCGCAGGTTCGAATCCTGCCCCCGCTATCACAAAGGCCCTGGAAACGGGGCCTTTTTCGTGCCCAAATGTTGTCTGATCCGAGCAACTTTGCACCATTGACCTGGCGACTTCAAGAAGGAAAGTCGCAGTTTCTGCGTGCAAACTGCGCGGCGGAGAAAGCGGTAGGATCGAGGCGTCATGGGCGCCGCGCCCGCGAGATCGACCGGGCGGACGAGCAAGAGCCCCGCCCGAGGAGGGGGATTGCCATGAGCCGGAGGTTCGGGAGCCGTGGATGGCTGGCGGCGGGAGTCGCCGCCGGTGTCGCGTTCGCCGTGGTCGGCGTTGCACTCGCCGCCCGGGAGGCGAGTAAGCCCGTCAACGTGTCGCTGCCGACGATCGTCGGCAATCCGCGGGTGGGCGAGACGGTGAACGGCGAGACTGGTGTGTGGACGGGGGCGAAGAGCTATTCGTTCGCGTGGCTCCGCTGCAACGCAAGCGGCGGCGGCTGCGCCGCGATCCCGGGAGCCACCTCCGCGAACTACACGATCAGCAGCGCCGACGACAAGCTGACCATCCGTTTCAAGGTGGCGGCGCGCAACAGTGCCGGCTCGACCAGCGCGAGCTCGGTGGCCGTGACCGTCAAGCCGGCTTCCTCCAACAGCAACTCGGTCCCCGTGACCGAGCTGACCGCCCGGCCCGACCATCTGCTGATCCCGCAGGTGAGGTTCTCGCCGAGCCCCTTCGACAACCCTGGCGGCACTTTGACGGTCGACGTCAGGGTGATCCTCGAGGGGACGTCGAAGGCGGTCAGCGGGGCGCTCGTATACATCGTCCCGGTGCCCTACAACTGGGCGCATGCCTCTGCCGAGGTGCCGACGGCGACCGACGGCCGGGTGGCGATCAAGATTCAGACGACCAAGAGCCTGCCGCACAGCGGCGCGCTCGTGATGCAGATCAGGGCCCGCGGCCCTGGAAACAGCGATGAGGCGATCCTGGGCGGCATCTCGACCCGCCGACTCGTCCAGGTCAGTCTCAAGTAACGGCAGCGTCCGTGGCAGCCCGAGGTGGCGCGCCCGTCACCGCGGGAGAGGGAGCGAGAGTCAGCCCGGGGGCGCGTCGTCGGGACGCGCCCTCTGGTGCCGTCCGCCCACGATGAACCCTGCGGCGAAGCTGAGGATCACGATCACGAGCAACGCAAGCAACTCGTGGCTTTGGATGCTGAAGAAGACGAAGTTGATCTCCAGTTTGCGATTGTTGAGGACGATGAAGAGGAGGACGTAGAGGGCGAGAGCGCCGACAGCGATCGCGCGCCATCCTTGCAGCTTCGTACCGGGAATCCGCACGTTCGATGTCTCGATTCTCTTCACCACTCCGGCCCGCAGCCAGTATCCCGCAGCGACTCCCCCTGATCCAGAACTAGATCGCCAGCACGACGCCGGACCGCCGTAGTCTCGGGCGCACGCGGCGGCGCGGACCCCAGCGGGATGAGGCGGTGCTACGGGCTCGACAGCGGACGGGTGCTCACGTGCCCCGCCTGGTCGACGCTGACGAGCATCAGCTCCGTGTCGCGCCGGAGGACGGTCGAGTCCGCAGTCTGGCTGTCCACCGCCCAGCCCTGCGCCGCCCAGCTCGCGACGGCGCCGTCGAGGCGGCGGCGCCGCTCCTCCGCGGGAACGGTCCCACCGCCGCGTCGCGTGAGCAGGACGACGAGCACGACCAGCGCGACCGCAAGGATCCCCAGCAGCACCCAGACCCAGGCCGGCGTGCCGCTACTCGAGCTCGACGCCTCCGTGGTCGTGCCCGGTGTCGGCACGATCACACGCTGCGTCGTCGTTTCCTGAACAGTCTCAGTCGTGATCAGCGTCGTTCCCGGCGCGGGCGTCGTGTCGACGGCCGTCGTCGTGTCCGCGGCGGTCGTCGTCTCGGTTGCGGCCGTCGTCGTCGTGTCGTCTCCGCGGCCAGGCCGCTCGCAGTGATCGCGCCGGCCAGCAGAACGCCGGCGGCGAAGAGGACAGCGAGCCCCGAGAGCTTGATCGCCGCTTGCAGAGCACCACGCTGCACTGGACAAGCATGACAGCTGTGACGGTCGAGACCGTCTCAGGACGGCGGGTGTTCCTGAGGTGCCGTTTCGTGCCGGAGATCCGGTCGCAGTGCGCGATCGACTCCGGACGGGTAAGCCACGACGCGGAACGCCTTCGGCATGCAGGCGGCAGCCTTGGCCCGGCGCTCAACGGAGGGTTGTTGGTTCGAGTCGTACCCGTCGAACCACCTGGCCCGGCCCCGGGGTACCTACGCCGGGGCGCCGAACGTCCGGGACTCCTTGCCAAGGTCGCGGAGCACGTAGACCCGGCCGTGCCGGCGTCCCGCGTCGGCGTCGCGCGAGCCCAGCTCAGTGGGTCACGAGCAGCTTCAGGCCGATCAGCAGCAGGCCGAGCCCGATGTTCATGGCCACGACGACGATCGTCCCCCACCACGCGAGGCGCTCGACGCGCGCGAACATGATCCCCTGCGCGGCGAGCACGGCCAGCCCGAGTCCCAGCGCAGCCCAGACGGCGACCTGCGTCGAGACCACTCCGAGCGCCCCCACGAGAAGCGCCGCGACCGGCGGCACCGCGGCCTCGACGATCGAGCCCTCCCGGCGCGCGATGCGTCCCAGCTCCGCGAGCGAGAGATGCTCGTTCGTTCCGACGCTGTGTGCGAGCCCGTGTGCATACACGTGAGCCAGCCACAGAACCACCGTCGTGACAGCCGCGAGCGCAGCGATGTACCCCGCCCCGTCCGGATATGCCTTCGATCCGGAGACGACCACGGCCAGCACGACGATCGTCCCGTAGATGAAGCCCCCGAGCCGCTGGCCCATGGCCGCTCGGCCGAGGCGCGCAGCGCCGCTGAGAGGCTCATCACCCGTCACGCCCGCATCCGTGCCGCTCTTCGCCTGCACCGCTGTCTGGTGTCAGAACGGGGTCGGGATGTGCCGCAGCGGCAGGTCGGGCTCGCGGTAGCCGCCGGCCTTCTGCCGCTTCGGCAGCTTGATGTCGCGCGGTGCGAGCGGCTCGTACGGGATCTGGCCGAGCAGGTGGGTGATGATGTTGAGCCGGCCGCGCTTCTTGTCGTTGGTGTCGCGCGACGTACCATGGCGCCCAGGCCGTGTCGCTGGCGACGGAACATGGCGTCGCGGGCGCGCGAGTAGTCGTACCAGCGGCTGTACGACTTCAGGTCCATGTCCGAGAGCTTCCAGATCTTGCGCGGGTCGTCGATGCGGCTCTCGAGGCGCCGGGTCTGCTCCTCGGGGCTGACCTCCAGCCAGTACTTGAGCAGGATGATCCCGGAGTCGACCATCGCCTTCTCGACCTGCCGGGACCTGCTCCAGGAACTTCTCCGTCTGCTCCGCGGTGCAGAAGCCCATGACCGCGCTCGACACCCGCGCGGTTGTACCAGCTGCGGTCGAAGATCACGACCTCTCCGGCGGCGGGGAAGTGCTGGATGTAGCGCTGCACGTACATCTGCGACTTCTCGCGCTCGGTGGGCGCGGGCAGGGCGACGACCCGGAACACGCGGGGGCTGACCCGCTCGGTGATCCGCTTGATCGTGCCGCCCTTGCCTGCCGTGTCGCGGCCCTCGAAGACGATGCAGACCTTCGCGCCCGACGCCTTGACCCACTCCTGCATCGCCACGAGCTCGCCGTGGAGGCGCTCCATCTCCTGCTCGTACTCCTTGCGGGCCATCTTCGCGGGAGAGCCGGCCTCGGGCCCATCGGATACGGCCGGCGCCTTCGCCGCGGACCCCGCGTCCTCGCGCTTGACCTTCGTCTTCTTGTCCTTGCTCATGACGCCGCCTCCGGGAGAGCGCGCTCCGAGGTGAGCGCGCGTTGCGCGTCGATCGTAGTCGGCTCAGGGACCCGCGGCGGCGGCGGAGAGTCTGCAGGTGGTTCCGAGACCGCGCGGCCGGGCCGACCTAAGCTAGAGCGCCGTGGCGAGGATGCGCGCAGTGCCCGGGTTACGGATGCTCTCGTCGTACAGGGCCGCCTGGGCCCCCAGGGACATCGTCGCGGGCCTGGTTCTGACCACGCTTCTCGTCCCGCAGGGAATGGCGTACGCCGAGCTCGCGGGCCTTCCCCCGATCACCGGTCTCTACACCTCGATCCTCTGTCTGGTCGGCTACGCGATCTTCGGGCCGTCGAAGATCCTCGTGCTCGGACCCGACTCATCGCTCGGGCCGATGATCGCTGCGACGATCCTGCCCCTGCTCGGGGCCGACGGCAGCCCGGAGCGTGCGATCGCGCTCGCGTCGATGCTCGCGCTGCTGGTGGGAGCATTCATGGTGGCCGGCGGAGTCGCGAAGCTCGGGTTCGTAGCCGATCTGCTCTCGAAGCCGACCATGATCGGCTACATGAACGGCCTGGCTCTGACGATCCTGGTCGGGCAGCTGCCCAAGCTGTTCGGGTTCTCCGTGGACGCCAACGGCTTCATCGACGAGTTGCGGGGGTTCCTGCAAGGCGTCGCGCACGGTGAGACGGTGCCTGCCGCTCTCGCGGTCGGCCTCTTCGGCCTGGCGGTGATCGGCCTCTTGCAGCGGGTGATGCCGAAGGTCCCGGGAGTCCTCGTAGCCGTGATTCTGTCCATCATCGCGGCGGATCTTTTCCACCTGGGGCAGCACGGAGTGGAGCTCGTAGGGACCCTGCCGCAGGGATTCCCGCCCTTCACCCTGCCCGGCGTGGGGCTCTCCGATCTTCCGCTCCTGATCGGGGGTGCAGCGGGGATCGCGCTCGTCGCACTGGCAGACACGATCGCGACGTCATCCGCGTTTGCCGACCGGACCGGTGAGGAGGTCGACGGCAGCCAGGAGATGATCGGAATCGGCGCTGCGAACATCGCAGCCGGCCTCTTCCAGGGCTTCCCCGTCAGCACGAGCGGCTCACGGACGGCAGTCGCCGAGCAAGCGGGCGCGAAGACACAGGTCACCGGGCTGGTGGGAGCGGTCGCGATCACGCTGATGCTCGTGCTCGTTCCGGGACTGCTGCGGAATCTGCCACAGCCCGCCCTCGCGGCTGTCGTGATCGCCGCCTCCCTCTCTCTCGCCGACCTTCCCGGGACGATCCGGCTCTGGCAGCAGCGCCGAACGGAGTTCGCCGTGTCGACCGCGGCCTTCCTCGGAGTCGTCCTGTTCGGGGTGCTGCCCGGAATCGCGATTGCGGTCGCCGTGTCGGTCGCAGTCGCATTCCGGCGCGTGTGGTGGCCATACCAGACCGTGCTCGGACGGGTCAGAGACCTCCCTGGCTATCACGACCTGCGCAGCTACCCGGATGCCGAGGCGCTTTCGGGGCTGGTGGTCTTTCGCTTCGACGCGCCGCTCTTCTTCGCCAACGCCCGGACGTTCCGTGAGCAGGTCCGGAAGCTCGCCTCCGCCGAACCCCCGCCGACCTGGATCATCGTGGCGGCCGAGCCGATCACCGACGTGGACACCACGGCAGCAGACATGCTGGAAGACCTCGACGAGGCGCTCAACGCGAGAGGTACGTCCCTCGTGTTTGCGGAGATGAAGGATCCCGTCAGGCGCAAGATCGAGCGATACGGGCTGACGCGAACGATCGATCCACGACACTTCTTCCCGACACTCGATGCAGCGATCGCAGCGTTTCGGCAGGAGTCCGGAGCAGACTGGACACGCACACCGACCCGGCCCGGCACGATGAACTCGCCATAGCTCCGTCATTCCGCGCACCTGGTCGCGGAGACCGGTTTGGATCGCAGTAGGCTCCACCGTGTCAGGAAGCGCGTGCCCAGGCGCGCGAACTCGGACGACGGAAAGGTGACGACGCGATGGTCGGTCGGCGAGTTTCCGCTGTGGCGGCGCTGGTGTGCCTGGTGGCCGCCCTCGTCGCAGCAGCAGTGGAGATCGTGCGCGACCTTCCCCGCGGCCTGGCGGCGATCGCGCTGCTCGCCGCAGGCGTCGTCCTGGCGTGGCAGGCGCTTCTGCGAAGGGCCCCCGCGAGGCACGTTCTCGCGGCCGGCGGCGGGCTGCTACTCGTCGCGGCGGTCATCGTCGTGCTCTCAGGCGACCGCTTCGGCTTCGGTCTCGCGGCCGTAGCACTCCTGATCCTGGGCGTCGCGATCGGCAGGCGGGTGTTCCGGGCCGACGCGACGCTCCAGGCCGCCGTTCCACCGAGGCGAGCGGTCGTGGTGTGGAACCCCCGGTCGGGCGGCGGCAAGGCCGTGAGCAACAACCTCGCCGAGGAGGCGCGGGCACGAGCGATCGAGCCGATCGAGCTGAAGCCCGGCGATGACCTCGCACAACTCGTCCGCGACGCGGTTGCCCGGGGAGCCGACGGACTGGCGGCCGCCGGTGGTGACGGCACGCAGGCGCTGGTGGCATCGATCGCCGCAGAGCACGATCTGCCGTTCGCCTGCATCCCGGCCGGTACCCGCAACCACTTCGCGCTCGACCTCGGAGTCGACCGGGACGACGTCGTGGGCGCGCTCGACGCTTTCGTGACCGGCGGGGAGCGCAGGGTCGACCTCGCCGAGGTCAACGGCCGCGTGTTCGTGAACAACGTGTCGTTCGGGCTCTACGCCGAGGCCGTGCAGCGCGAGGGCTACCGCGATGCCAAGCTGCGCACGATCCTCGACACGGCGCCCGGCGTGCTCGCCGCGCAACCCGACGGGAAGACCGCCGAGCTGGGCTGGCGCGGCCCGGACGGCCGCGCGCATGAGTCTGCGGCGGTGATCCTGGTGTCGAACAACGCCTACCGCCTGGGGCGGGTCGTCGGCTCGGGGATGCGTCCTCGGATGGACGCAGGCGAGCTGGGCCTCGCCGTCTTGCAGGCACCACAGGCCCACGGAGGAGGCCGCCCCTGGCAGCAGTGGTCGGCCCCCTCCTTCGAGGTGACAGCGTCGCAGCCGGTGCCGGCGGGAGTCGACGGCGAGGCGCTCGTGCTCGACCCGCCGATTCGGCTGGTCAGCCGGCCGAGGGCGCTCCGGGTGCGCATCGCGCCGCAGCACCCGGGAGCCTCACCGTCGGCCGGGCTCCCGGAGGGGGCTCTCGACACGCTGCGACGGCTGTTCGCGGTGGCCGCTGGACGGGACCGAAGGGCGGCGGCTGCCGTGCCGGCCGGGCGCTGGCGGAACGAGGAGTTCCTCGCCCACCCGGGCCGGGCGGTCGGCTGGGGGGGCGCACTCCTCGCGCTTGTGCTTCTGCTCGCGCTCCTGATACCCGAGGGCCCTCTCACGATCGACAGCCGCTGGGCCGAGCTGATGCAGGACATCGAGACGCCGTTCCTCACGCACGTAGCGCTCGTGTTCAACGCGCTCGGGCACGGGATCTGGCGCGCCGTCACGCTGGCCGGGATCGGGCTCGCGCTCCTCCTCGCGCGCCGCTGGGCCGCGCTCGCAGCGTTCGCCGCCGGCGAGGCGCTCACTCCGCTGCTCTCGAACCTGATCAAGCTGGCCGTCGGCCGGGAGCGCCCGCCCGGGCGCATGCTCGAGGCGCACGGGACGTCGTTTCCGTCGGGACATGCCGCCTACGCGGGCGCGACCGCGGTCGCACTCGTCCTCCTCTACAGCAGGCCCGGTCGAGAGCGCCGACTCTGGTTCGCGGTCGCAGCCGCCGCGATCGCCGCAATGGCCTGGAGCCGCACATACCTCCAGGTGCACTGGCTCTCCGACGCGCTCGCAGGCGCGGCCCTGGGCGTTGCCGTCGCCTTGCTCAGCTTCGGGAGCGTCCAGCTGATCCTTGCGCGCTCTGCAGCCAGGCGTACGTGACCTTGGCTTTGCTCACGACGCAGCCTCGGAGAGGGCGCGCTCCGGGGCGAGCGCGCGTTGCAAGTCCACGGGGCCCGGCTTCGGTGCCCGGCGCCGGCGGAGCCACTTGCCCGTCTCGATCACCAGCGGCAAGAGAGCGGCCAGGCCGAAGCAGGCGAGCCACTCCTTGCCGGTGAGCGAGGTGGTGAGCAGACCCTTCTGCAGGCCGGGCAGCTCGGTCGCGAGGACGATCATCGCCAGGGGGAACAGCGAGATGCCGAGCGCCTTGAGGAGCGGGGACGAGAGCCCGCTGGCGGGGTCGCGTCGGTTGGTGAGCGCGTTGAAGACGGTGCCGATGCCCATGACGGCGAACGTCATCGTCAGCGACGCCGTCGGCACGTCGGTGCTCGGGTCGTCGGGTCCCGCGACCAGCGGGATCAGAGCGGCCACGAACAGCGTCGATGCGTAGACGACCCAGAGCGTGACGGCCGCCCGGTTGGTGATCGGCACCTTCGGGTTGCGCGGCGGCCGGTGCATGACGTCGGGAGCCCCGGGGTCGACCGCGATCACGACGACCCCGGAGGCGGTCACGAACACGAGCAGGTACAGCACCATCAACGGGGTCAAGGCCACGCCCCCGTTGATGTCGAACGCGGTCGCGGCGATGAACAGGAACACCAGAGACAGCAGCTGGGTCATCTGGTAGCGGACATAGGAGACGACCTTCTCGTAGACCCTGCGGCCGATCTCGACAGCGTGGACGAGCGTCCCGAAGTTGTCGTCGGTGAGGATCATCCGGCCGGCCTGCTTGGTGACCTCGCTGCCGCTGCCCATCGCCACGCCGATATCCGCCTGCTTCAGGGCGGCGGCGTCGTTGACTGCATCGCCCGTCATGGCCACGATCAATCCCTGGTCTTGCATGAGTCGGGCGAGGCGGAGCTTGTCCTGCGGCGAGACACGCCCGAAGACGTGCAGCTCGGGGAGCCGGCGGGCGAGCTCGTCGTCCGTCATCGCCTGCAGCTCGGCGCCGCTGATCGCGCCGGGTCCGAGCCCCAGCGTTTCGCCGATCGCCTGCGCGGTCACTGCATGGTCGCCGGTGATCATGCGCACGTCGATACCGGCGCCGAGCGCGGTCTGAACCGCGGCCCTCGACGACGGACGCAGCGGGTCGATGATCCCGACCATGCCGACGAACGCGAGGTCGCGGGTCAGCGACATCGGGTCGGCGTTCATCGCCTCGAGCTCGCCGTCGGCGACGAACCGCGCGGCGAAGGCGAGCACGCGCAGGCCCTTCTCGCCCATACGCTCGTTCGCGGCGTCGATTCCTGGACGAGCCTCCTCGATCGGCACCTGCGAGCCGCTCATCGGGCCGCCGGCGAGGGTGCAGCGCGCCAGCACGACGTCGGGGCCGCCCTTGACGAGCTGGATCACGCGCTCCTCCCCGTCCACCGGATAGCGGTGGAAGGTGGCCATGAACTTGTAGTCGGAGTCGAACGGCACCTCCGCGATGCGCGGATACGCCCGCCGGGTCTCCTCCGCGTCGACGCCGAGCTTGGCTGCGAGCACGACGAGCGCCGCCTCCGTCGGATCGCCGATCACGCTCCCGTCGTCGTCGCCGACGGTCGCGTCGCTGTCGAGGACGAGGCCGAGCGCCAGCCGAGTGAAGTCCGGCACCGGCGCCCCGGCGACCGACGTGAGCGCCCCGATCTTCCGGTAGCCCTCCCCCTCCACCGTGAACCACGCGTCGCCCGTGTACATGGTCGAGACCATCATCTGGTTCAGCGTCAGCGTGCCGGTCTTGTCCGTGTTGATCGCGCTCGTCGCGCCCAGCGTCTCGACGTCGGTGAGGTTCTTGACGACGGCCTTCGCGTCGGCGAGCTGCTTTGCGCCCATCGAAAGCAGGCCCGACACGAACGCCGGCATGCCCGTCGGGATCGCCGAGATCGCCATCGCCGTGCCCAGCAACAAAACCTCACTGAACTTCTCGCCCCGCGCCACGCCGACGATCACGATGAACGCGACCGCACCCCAGGCGATGATCCCCAGGACGTAGGTCAGCTTGCCAAGCTCCTTCTGCAGCGGCGACCGCGTGCGCGTGACCGAGGTCAGCATCGTCGCGATCTTCCCCATCTCGGTCTCCATGCCGGTTGCGGTCACGACCATCGCAGCGGTGCCCCTCGTCACGGCCGTGTTCTGAAAGAGCATGTTCGAGCGGTCGCCGAGCGCCACGTCCGGCCCGGGGAGCACGCCGGCATCCTTGGGGATCGGGGCGCTCTCGCCGGTGAGGGCCGCCTCCTGCGTCTCCAGCGTGGCCGAGCGGACGATGCGGCCGTCCGCGGGAACGATGTCGCCCGCCTCGACCTCGACGATGTCCCCGGGAACGACGTCGACCGCCGGCACCAGCGCGACCGAGCCGTCCCGCACGACCTTCGCCTGCGGCACCTGGAGGTTGGCGAGCGCGTCGATGCTCGCGCGCGCCTTCAGCTCCTGGCGGGTGCCGAGCACGACGTTGAGGAGGATGAGCAGCGCCACGATCACACCGGTCGAGACCTCGCCGATCACGAAGCTCACCGCGACGACCGCAATAAGCATGATGTTCATCGGGTCGCGCAGTTGCTGCGCCGCCACCGCCCACATCGACGGCGGCTTCTCCTCGGTGATCCGGTTCGGGCCGTGGCGCACGAGCCGCGCCCCCGCCTCGGCACCGGTCAGACCCGATGCCGCGTCGGACTCTGCCGCCGCCACGACATCCGCCGCCGAGCGCGCGTACGGCGGCTGCGCCGCCGCGTCCGGAGCAGCGGACGCCATCGCCCACTCAGTCTCCATCGCCCCACCCCTCCTCGATGCGCATTGCGCGCACGCAATATCCAGGCGCGAGCACGTGCGGCCCGACTCGCATGAGAATACCTTGACGGATTCGACCGGGAGGCGGTGCGGTCAGGCCGGCCGCTGCTCTGCTGCGGTCTGCGACCGTCCTCCCGTTTCGCTGCGTCTGAACACCGCGTCGAGGATGATCGCCAGCAGTGCTATCGCGACGATCGCGGTGAATGTCTCCGGCGCGTGGCGAAGTGTGTCGAGGGCGAAGAACTCGAGCACGGTCGCGGTCACTCCTAGAACGTGTCGCGTCGCCGTGCTCAGGGTCAGGAACGCTGCCGCAGATTGCGCCGTTGTGCGAGCGAGGGGGAGAGGCTGGCCGCTGCGACGATGACCGCCGAGCTGAACGCGATCCAGAAGTAGATCGCCAACACGACGCCGAGCCCGCCGTAGTCACGGGCGTAGAGGTTGACCCAGAACTCCATCATGTAGCTCGAGACGAGCATCAAGGCGACCAACCCGACGGCGGTCAACACCGCGCCCGGGAGCAGGTCACGTCGCGTGATCAGCTTGTGCGTGAGCAACCACGGTGCCCAGATGAAGAACGCAATCAGCAGGCCGACCCAGCCCACCGCGAGAGTGTCCCCCACCCAGGAGGGGCTGCCTCGGAGCTCGGACAGCTGGACGAGCAACAGCAGGATGAGCCCGTACACGCCGAGCAGCACTGCCGCATAGAGAGCCTGGTCGGTCGGTCTGGTCGGCAGCGGGATCTGCCAGGCGCGTGCGTGCACGAGTTGCAGGACACGGCCGAAGTTGAGCCCGAAGAACAAGGCTCCAGCGATCGCATACAGTGCCGAACCGAGTTCGTGCGTTCGATCCTGGGCGAGCACACCGCGCAGGAGGCCTGCCGTCGAGGCATTGAGCCCGTAGTGGTGAATCAGATGATTTGCCAGCGCGGCCGGATGGGCGTCGAGGTATTCCTCCATCACGAGCAGGGCCGGAAGAATCGCAACCAGCACGTAGAGGGACAGCAAGGCCGACTGGAGCGGCCCATCGACGGCCCGATAGCGCCGCCACGCGCCGATCACGACTCCGGAGGGCGAGCCCGGATCCTGCCGATCGACCCACCCGCGACCCCACTGCGAGATGGCCGCAACGCGGCCCTTCACGCCCCGCAACGTCCCATGAGCCCAACTACGCATCTCGCACTGCACTCCTCGGCATCGCCAGCGTAGTACGCCGAGCTGGGGAAGCAGCTCGCGTCACGGCGGTGCTCTCGCCGCATGCGCGATCCTGGGACGGTGCGCAGTGACCGGAAGCTGGTGAAGGAGCAGACCCACGGAAAGGGAGCAGACTCACGGAGGAGCTCGGCCGTGCGTGAGATGATGGTCGCTGTGTACCGACGGGCAAGAGGTGCGTGGCGGCGAACGCGCCCGATCAAGGTTGCTGCAGCCGGGATCCTGATCGCGTTCGGGGGCTTCGCGCTTTCGTCATGCGGCGGAGGCAACAACGCGGCGATCGGGACCCGGACGTCCACAGGCACGGCCCCGACCATCCCTACGCGCTCGACCACGACTCGGACTACGCCGACGACCCCCACCGATACGTCACAAGCTCTCCCGCCCCAAGCGAACACCGTCACGAACACGACAGCCTCGCCGACCGTCACGCAGACCGTTCCGCCGAGAACCGTCACCGTGACGCAAACGCAGACCCAGATCCAGACTCCCGTGACCGTTACGAGCACCGTGACCGTTACGACCACACCACCCTCGTCGACTGTCACGCAGACCGTTCCGCCGAGTACCGTCACCGTCACGCAAACGCAGATCCAGACCCAAACGGCCACCGTGGCGGCGCCTTCGTCGAGCACGACCGTCGCCGCGACGACCACCTCGGGCCTGAGCCCCGCAGCTGCCGCAGCAGCCGGAGCTGCGGCCGCGTCCAACGGGAGCGATGAGACGAGCAGCACGCAGTGGGGCTGGATCGCATTTGGCGTCCTCGCGGCGGCCGTACTCGTCGGCGGGCTCGTCTGGTGGCTGCGAAAGCGCCACTCCGCGCCGACAGACGGCGGATCCGCACCGCCTGTGAGTGCGTAAACCGGGCTGGGCGAGCGACCGCGGTCCGCACCCCGACGCCTCGCACGGTCTGGGCGCCGAGCATGTCGAGCGGATAGGGGTCGACCGCCGTGTAGGCCGAGCCCTGCAGGGGCGAGGAGCCCGACCTGCGACCGTTGCCGTGCGAGATCACGAGCTCGTGCTCGAGCGCCAGCGGAGCCTCTGCACGCGACGCGTGCGTTGGCGCGCTGGTTCTCAGCGGTCGGCGGCTCTCCGCGCCGGAACAGGGCGTTCCCGCCCAGTGCGACGAACCACGCGCATCGTCAGCTCCCGAGCGTGGCGACCAATGCGGCCTTGATCGTGTGCAGCCGGTTCTCGGCCTCCTCGAAGACGAGGGACGCCGGCGACTCGAACACCTCCTCGGTGACCTCCAGCGCCTCCATCCCGAACTTCTCGAAGATCTCCTTGCCGACCTGCGTCTCGGTGTTGTGGAACGCGGGCAGGCAATGCATGAACTTCACGTCCGGGTTGCCGGTCGCCGCCATCGTCTCTGCGTTGATCTGGTACGGGGTAAGGAGCTCGATTCGCTCCTTCCACACCTCATCCGGCTCGCCCATCGAGACCCAGACGTCGGTCAGGAGCACGTCGCAGCCCCGGACGGCCTCCGCGACGTCGTCGGTGACGGTGATCCGGCCGCCGGTGCCCTCCGCCTCCACGATCGAGCGGGCGATGGCGACGACCTCGGACTTCGGCCACAGCTGCTCGGGTGCAGCAATGCGGACGTCCATCCCGAGCGCCGCGCCGCCGCCGAGGTAGGAGTCGGCCATGTTGAAGCGGGCGTTACCGAGGTAGCAGAACGCGACCTCGGAGAGCGGCTTGGGGACGTGCTCCCGGAAGGTGAGGAAGTCGGCCAGGATCTGGGTGGGGTGCCACTCGTCGGTGAGCCCGTTGTAGACGGGGACGCCCGACCAGGCGGCGAGCTCCTCGGCGGTCTCCTGGCTGAAGCCTCGGTACTCGATCGCGTCGTACATGCGGCCGAGCACGCGCGCGGTGTCCTTGACGGTCTCCTTGTGGCCCATGTGCGAGCCGGAGGGGCCGATGAAGGTGACGTGGGCGCCCTGGTCGTAGGCGGCGACCTCGAACGCGCAGCGCGTCCTCGTCGAGTCCTTTTCGAAGATCAATGCGATCTCCTTGCCGACCAGCTTCTGCTCCTCGCGCCCCTCGTGCTTGGCCGCCTTCAGCTCGGCGGCGAGGTCGAGCAGGTACTGGATCTCCTCCGGGGTGAAGTCGGCCAGCTTCAGCAGATTCCGGCCGCGCAGATCGACCATCGTGCTCATTGCGCCTCTCCCTTCCTCATGCGTCGCGGACGATTGGGCAGGTCTCGCGCCGGTGCACCATGACCGTGCGGAGCTTGCGGACCTCCGAGTGCGTTCCCAGGACGGTGGCGGTAGCCGTGGTCATCGCTCACTCTCCTCTCATGGCTCAACCCGTTGCCGCGGCGATGCCGACGAAGGCACAGGTCACTATGAATACCGCAACGAGGTAGGGCCAGACGAACTTCAGGTAGCGGTCGGGTGTCGGTCATGTAGGCGTTCTTCATCACCACCGTGATCCCGCGCGCAAGCACGATGATCGGCCCGGCGCCGAGATAGTCGGAGGCACCGGCGATGATCTGGCGGCCGGTCAGCGCCGGCACGTCGGTGACCGGCTCTTCGTGTCCTCCGCGTCTTTCGGTGAGACGCCGACCACCGACTTCTCCGGCTGGCGCTGGACGCGGCGGGCGTACCGGATCACGTAGCCAATCGCGAGCGGGACGAGCACGAGCCACATCGCGATCCGCAGCCCGATCCGGTCGCCCGCTGCGCGATCCTCCCCGAAAAACGGTCACCCAGAGCTGATTCTTGCTTCCGTGCCGCGTTCGCCTGCACCGCTTGTCGGTGTCAGAACGGGGTCGGACCCAACGCACCGGCGGTCAGCCCAGGGCCGCTCCCTCGAGGGACTCGGACGGGGTCGGGTCGGGTAGCCGTCGCATGCGGAAGCCGTTGGCGAGGCCGAGGAGGCTGGCGAGGACTGGTACGAGTAGCGCGACCTGGAGGGAGCGGTCGCGTGCTTCCTTGTTGATGCGGAGGATCTCGGCCTGCACGTCTTCGGGTTCGCCGGCGAGGAGCGGTTCGAGCTGGGTGTTGCTCATCACCTCGGCGTCGTTTTCGAGGGTGTCGGAGATCTGCTGTTGCTGTGCCGGTGGGATCACGGCGCTGTCCTGGACGAGGTTGGTGAACTCGAAGGCAAGGAAGGCGAGCAGGATCCCGCCGGCCATCGCGAGGCCGAACGAGAGGCCGAACGACCCGGCTGCAGAGTTGATCCCGGCGGCTTCGCTGACCCGCTCGTCGTCGATCGGGGAGAGCGTGTAGTTGTTCAACTGCGAGACGAGTAGCCCGAGCCCTGAGCCGGTGATCAGCAACGGGATGAACAGCGCCCAGCCGCTGTGGGTGCGCGGCACGATCGGGATGATCAGCGCGAGGCCGATCGCGCTCAGCGCGAACCCGACCAGGACGATGTTGCTCGGCCGCCGCTTACCTGCCTTGCGCCCGGCCAGCAGCGCCACGCCGAACATGCTGAGCGAGAGTGGGGCCAGGGTCAGCCCGGTCTGCATCGCGTTGTACTCGAGTGTCATCTGCAGGAAGAGCGGGCAGCGCGATCATCGCTCCGCCGAGCGTGACGTTCTGGAGCAGCTGCCCCGAGATGCCGGTCGTGAAGTGCGGGAACTTGAAGAGCGCGGGGTCGATCAGGGTCAGCTTGCCTTCGCGTTTGCGGCGGACGAGCCACCAGGCAAGGAGCGCCATCGCGACGGCCCCGATGGCCATCAGCAGCAGGACATAATCGCCGCCTTCCTGCCAGACGAGGATGCCGAGCACAAGGCCACCCATGCCGATCACCGAGAGGACGGCGCCGACGAGGTCGATGTGCCTGGGCCCCGTGTAGGGCACGTCACGGATGAGCTTGATCTGTGAGAGCACGACCGCGATCACGACGACCTCGAGCCCGAAGCCGACGCGCCATGACAAGTATGTGGTGACGAAGCCGCCGATCAGCGGACCCACTGCGGCGGCGATCGCGGCTGCGGCCCCGACGAGCGCGTAGGCCTTCTTGCGTGCCGCGCCCTCGAAGTTCCCGTGAATCAGGGACTGCATCGCGGGCAGCAGGAGCGAGGCCCCGAGGCCGCCGATGATCGCCCAGAAGACGATGATCGCCGTCAGGCTCTGCGACACGGTCATCGCCAGCGCGCCGGTCGCGTAGGCGAGCAGGCCGAGCACGTAGGCTCGCTTGCGCCCGATCAGGTCGCCAACCTTGCTCATGATCAGGATGAACGCGGCGGAGACGAGCGCCTCCAGCGCGATCGCCGCCTGCACGCCGCTCGCGGTCGTGTTCAGATCAGTCACGACCGCCGAGATCGAGACGTTCATCAGCGACGTGTCCACACGAGCACGAACATCGCCCCCGCCAGCAGCAGCGCAAGCCTCGAACTGCCTTCGTTCGCCTCGGGAACGCTCACGTTCTCAGTCACGAGCGTCACCGTAGTGCTCTCGGGCTGAAGCGCAACGGGTACTCCACACATCCAAACTCCGTAGTCAGCCTCCGCCGGCCTTGGTTCGCCCCCTCGAGTCGACTCACAGCCCCAGGCTCAGACGACTGACGTTTCTGCCTCCCTCGGCGCTCGTCTTGCTGGGCCACGGGGCGATAAGCTTCCGCGATGATTGGTCTAGCGGCCCGGACACGGGCCGTAAACCGGCGCTTGAAGTCGCTCGTCGCGCTGAACATCGAGCTGGCCAAGCTCGAGGGAAAGCAAAAGGCGACGGCACTCGGCATGGCCGCGGGGTTCGCCGTCGGCGCAGCAGCCCTCGTCTTCTACGCCATAGGCTTCGGTTTCGCCGCAGCCGCAGCCGGATTGAACGAGAGCCTGCCGCTCTGGCTGTCCCTGCTCATCGTCATGGGCGTACTCCTGATCGTCGCGGCGGTCCTCGGACTACTTGCAAAACGATCGGCGGGGAAGCTCTCGCCCCCGCTGCCGTCAGCGGCGATCCAGGAGGCGGAACGCACGCTCAAGACCCTCGAAGAGCATGTCTGAACGCGGACCCGAAGAGATCCGGAAGGAGATCGCCGAGGAGCGGAGCCGCCTGGGCGAAGACATGGACGCATTGCACGGCGACCTGCGGTGGCTCGTGCTCGTTCCATTCCTCGTCGCAGGCGCCGTTGCGATCGCGATCGTCTTGAAGCGGAAGCGGGACAAGCCGGTCAGAACCGGCCTCAAACTAGTCCTCCGGTTCATCTGAGCCCCTGGTACGCCGTCAGGCGTCATTCGTGAACTCACTCGCGAAGGGGAGGCGGCTCGTGCCTCCGTGACCGCCGTTCAGGCCGTGCGAAGCGCGTCGATCGTCGCCGTCTCGACGAGGCCCGAGACCGCCCGCGCCAGATCGCCGTTGGAAGTGACGAAGATGTCCGCCTGGAGCTGCGTCAGAGCCACGAATTCGGCGTCGTACGTAGTCTCCCACCCCAGCTGGTACGCGACCTTCCACGCTGTCCGCTGGAGCACCTTGTCGCCGAGGAAGCGGACCTTCAGCGAGTTGATCCGCGTCACCCGCTCGATCCCTTCGGCGGCCGAGATCTCACCCCGGCGGGCCGCCTCGTACAGCGCCGACAGCGCCTGCGAGCGAACGAGCGTCGGGGCGACGAGCTTGTGCTCAGCTGCGACCTCGATCTCACCAGCTGCAATCCCCAGCAGCGTCTCGCAGTCGACGACGAACCGGGTCACGCCGCAGACGCTACACGCTCACAGATGACGTTCCTTGCGTCGTGAAAGACGGAGTTGTCGCGTGCAGGCGTTCGGCCGATGGATCTCGTCGATCAGCTGGGCGATTCTGGGAGGCATGGAACTCATCGTCGCCGAGCCGGAAGCCGAGAGTGCCGGAGAGTACGTACCACGCCTCGTCGTCCCCACAAGGGACGCGCAGCGGCGCGATCCAATGGTCGCCGACCTCGGGCGAGACTCCTGGCCCACCGGCCAGAACCGACCCCATTGGGTCATGGTGGCTCCGCAGGTGCAGGGCTACCGTAAATCCCCGCGAGAGCAGCGTGAAGATTCCGGGCCGACGCTGCTCCTGCCTCGACGTTCTGTGAGGGCCTGGGAAATGAGAGAGGAACGATCTTGAAAAAGGGAATCACTCTGATCGCCGTGCTTGGCGCAGTGCTCGCGGTCACCTCGGGCGCCTTCGCCGCCCAGCAGTACCTGATCACGTCGTCCAGCCAGATCAAGGACGGCGTCATCTCGCTCGCCGATCTCTCGCCCGCCGCGCACAATGCGCTGCAGGGCCAGAAGGGCAACACCGGCGCCGTTGGCCCGCGGGGGCCTGCCGGTGCACAGGGTTCGAAGGGCGACACCGGCGCAACTGGCCCGCAGGGGCCGAAGGGCAATAGCGGGCTGACCGGCGCGTTCTACGCAACCGCGTTCTACAACGCGGGCGACACCAACGCCGGGGCCATCGCGACCGTGGCGTGCGACGCCACGAAGACCGACTACGTCGCCATCGCCGGTGGCGTGCAGGTGCTCGGCCTCGATGCGGACGCGAACAGCCGCAACACCCCGGTGTCGTCCTCGTTCCCCGGCCGCATGGACTGGACAACAAATACCCCGAAGCCGAATCGCCTCGACGGCTGGATCGTCCAGTTCGGCGGCAACGCCGGAGCGACCTCGGACAAGGCTCCCGAGAAGATCAAGGTCTGGGCGCTCTGCGTGCCCGGTGCCAAGGTCCCGGTGAACCAGACCTTCCTGCAGGTCGGCTGATCCACCGACTAGCGCGACACTAGCTCCACTCGAACCTGAAGGGCGCCGGCGACGGCGCCCTTCGGCTTTCCGCGACACGTGACAGGCCTTTGCTCGATCGGCCACACTGTCGGAATGGCTCCAACGGTCGGCGGGCTGGCGGTCGGCGGTGACGTCGAGCAGGCGCTCGCCGGCATACTCGTCCCGAGCTACGTCCTCGACACTGCCGGGGTCGTCCGGTGGATCAACCCGGCGGCTGAGCGCCTCCTCGGCAATGTCCGCGGCCGGCACTTCACGTCCGTTGTCGGCCCGGAGGACCGGACACGGGCGCGCGAGCTCTTCGCCCGCAAGGTGCTCGGCACGACCGCGGCGACCGAGACAAGCGCGGTCTTCGTCTCGACCGACGGAACCCGCCTCGCGCTGGAGGTCAGCGCGGTGCCGCTGATGGGCGGCGAGCGTGTCGTCGGCGTCTTCGGGCTGCTGACCGGCCCGCTCGACGAGGAGGCAGGCACGCCGCCCGCGCACCTGACACCCCGCCAGGCCGAGGTGCTGCGTCTCCTCGAGCAGGGACGCTCGACGAAGCAGATCGCGCAGGAGCTCCACCTGAGCACCGAGACGGTTCGTAACCACGTGCGCCATCTGTTGCGTGCCCTCGGAGTGAACTCGCGCCTCGAAGCGGTCGCGGCCGCCCGACACGGCCGCGCCTGAGAATGCACGCCCAGCGCCGCGCTGGGCCGGGGGTACCCCTGCGGGACGCCGGCCGCGCGGGTTCTTCGCGTTGCGCGACCGGCACTTACTCGCCAAGCGGACCTGGGTGGTCGGGCGGCACGCGCGCGAGCAGGCGCTCGTACGACTCTCAGTCGTCGGACGGGAGGCCGCGAGGCAGCGGCGACTGGCCCGACGGGTTCGAGAGCGACTGAACGCCCGGGCTGCACGTTCGCCTACGTAGAGTCGCCGAGATGACCGAGCGTGAGGCGGACGATCGGATGCGTGCGCATTTTGACGAGCGTGCGGCCGAGTACGACGGCTGGTGGCTCGGCACGGGATCGTTCGCGGAACGCGAGCGGCCCGGTTGGTCTGCGGAGGTCGAGCAGCTCATCGGGGTCGTGCGGGCCTTGCCTCCGGCACGGGTGCTCGATGTCGCCTGCGGCACGGGCTTCCTCACCCAGCATCTGCGCGGCGAGCTGGTGGCGCTTGACCAGAGCGCTCGGATGGTCGAGATTGCTGCGGCCCGTCTGCCGCACGCGCGTGTGCTGCAAGGAGATGTCGCGCCGCTGCCGTTCGGCGACGGCGAGTTCGACCGGGTCTTCACCAGCCATTTCGTCCACCACCTGCCGCCTGACCGACGCGCCGCGTTCGTCGTCGAGGCCCGTCGCGTCGGACGCGAGCTTGTTGTCGTCGAGGATGTGCGTCGCACGGGCGCTCCCGCGGAGGAGTGGCATGAGCGGGTCCTCAGCGATGGTTCACGCCATCGGATGCACAGGCACTCCTTCACAGCTGCCGAACTCATCACTGAGCTCGGCGCTGGTCAAGTGCTCCACGAGGGGCGCTGGTTCGTGGTGGTCGCCGCGAACTGACGGCTCGGTGAGTACAAGGCGCGGCACCTCGCCCGGCGGCTGTGCCGTCGTCGGCACGCTTGAGCAGGCATGATCCTGCGGTGGATCCGGCGGCGAGGTAGCGGTTTGGCGCGGCGAGCAGCCGCGCGTTTCCGGCGCAGTGTGGCCGAGGCCCGCACTCCGGGGGCTCGCTGCGCGCTCACCCGCTACGACTTGGAGGTACCACGAATGAATCGTCAGAACCTCTTCTCCGACGCCTGGGACGGAAAGAACGAAGAAGCCGCGACTCGGCGTCGAGTCTTCTGGCGGCCGAACGACGCCAGGATGGGAGCCACGCTGTACGAACTCGGCCCCGACGCGCCTGAGACGCGGATGCATATGCACTTCGGAGCCGAGGAGATGTTCTTCGTGCTGAGCGGTCGACCCCTGTTCCGGAACCAACACGGCGCAGAGGAGCTGGCTGCGGGCGACTTCGTCTTCTGCCCCGAGGGGCGTGCCGGACTGCACACGTTCAGCAACCCCGGCGAGGAACCCGCTCGGATCCTCGCGATCAGTGCCGGGAGCTTCCCGGACGTCGTCGCCTACCCCGAACACGGGTATGCATGGGTGGCGACGCGCGATCCCGATCCCGAGCTACTCGCGAGAGGCGGCGACCCCGGCATCATCGCTCGCTTCGAGATCCCGATCGAGTAAGTGCTCGGCCGTACCGACCATCGCCAGAGCCGAAGAGGCCGCGCGAGCGGCCTCTTCGCTTACCCGGCTCAGAGTGCATTCGCGAACGCTCGCGCAGCACGCTCGCAGCGATGGGTTCAGGCTCCGCGCATGGTCTAAGCAATGCACGGACTCAACGAAGCAGAGGAGGGGCGATGAAGTACATGCTCTTTACGTACCGAGACCCAAGCATCCAGCTCGACCCTGAGCGGAGGGCGGCGGTCCCGGCCGCGGTGGCGGCCTGGTGTGAGGAGATGGACGCCCGTGGTGTGCGCCGCCTCGATGGGCACGTACTCGGTCCGCTCACGGAGGCGCGGACGATCCGGATTCGAGCTGGCGGGCTTATGGTCGGCGAAGGGCCGGTCGTCGAGCAGACCGTTCAGATCGCCGGGTTCAACATCCTCGAATGTGCCGACCTCGATGAGGCTCTCGAAGTTGCTTCCACGAACCAGGGGCGAACTTCGGCATCTTGGAGTTGAGACCCATCGAATCGTGAGCGCTCAGCCCACGAGACGTTTCTCGTAGAACTCCAGCGGATTCTAGGTCACCGTTCGATCCGGGCCCGTGAAGTTACCGATGCCGAACTCCGTCTCCCGATGGGTCTGAGCGTCGAAGCGCATCACGACGACGGTGCCCGTTTGGACCGGGGTTGCGTTCGAGGGTCGCGAACAACTCGGGCAGCGAAAGCGCCCGTGCATAACGATCTTGTCCTCCAGGCGGCCGACGAAGATGTGGATCACCCTGGGGTGCTTGTCTCCAAGCGCGGCAGCCGCCCTTGTTGCGTCGACCCGTAGCCATGCAGGAGTGTCCGGCGGTGCGATGACCTGCGTCCCATGGCTGCTGCAGCCGAACGCGCCGGCAACTATCCCGGCGGCCAGGATCGGCGTGAGCAGAGCCAGCCGCAGCATCTGCGACCGATGGTAAACCGACGGCGCGGTCGTGTTCGAGGCGAATGTCGCCGCAAACACCGTCGGCTACGCAGACGCTCTGGGGCTCGTCGACCGGCGGGCGCCAGGTCGGTGTGCCTTCGCGGTCGAGGGGACAGGCTAGTTCGGCGCCGGCCGCCCATCGCCGCTCGACCGGACCGGCGAGCCGGGTCTAGGATGCGGCGGGATGTTCGAGGGCAGGAAGCGGAAGAAGCTCGAGAGCTCCGGCGGCAAGCGGGCGCCGGCGACGATCCTCACGGCCAAGCGCGGCAATACGCTGACGCGTCCTGACGCAGATCCCACCCACGCGACCTACAACTGGAAGATGACGGTACGGGTGCAGCCCGACGACGAGCCCGAGTTCGAGGCCCAGGTTCAGGACCACTTCCAGGCCGGAAGCGGCTTCGTTCCCGGGATGACCCTGTCGGTGCTGTACGACCCCCGCGATCATTCGAAGATCGTTTTCGACCAGGGTTTCGCGGGGGCCTCCGACGGATTGGATGCGATGCTCGGAGGCTCACCGGGAACCGACGGCGCGTCGCTCACCGCGATGCTCCAGCAGCTGGCCGAGCCCTCGGGCTCGGGGGAGGCGCAGGCTCCCGCGTCGGGCGGTTTGGCCGCGGGACCGGCGAATCCGGACCCGGTGGTGCTGCTCGCCCAACTCGCCCAGCTCCACCAGCAGGGCGTAGTGACCGACGCCGAGTTCGCCGCTCAGAAGGCACGGATCCTGGGCGAGTCCAGCTGAGCCGGTTCGTGGCTCGGCTCGGGCCGATCTCCTGACGCTGTCGAGGCCGCTCCTCGCACTGCGTAGTTACGCGCAACGGGTTCAGGGCGGCCTCGGATGGAGGCGCGACGTGTAGCTGGAAGCCTGATGGCGCAAGCCTTGCGCCCGCAGTGGTACGCAAGCGCGCCAACCGCTACGAGGAGGGCCCCGCGATGTCGGTCACCGCAGAGAAGCCCCGTGTGGAAGGGAACACATTCAGCACGGTGCCATTGAGTTGGGACGAGGTGTACTACACCAACTGTCCCCTCGTGTCCGCCAGCAATGTCGACCAGGAGCTGGGTTGGACGCGGGAGGAGTACAAGAAGATCGGCGTCCGCTACGCCTTCCTCCGCTCGACCCGCGAGAACGACTGGTACCCGCACTACGTCCACAACCTCGACAACCTGATCCGCTTCGGCGGCCTGTTCCCGCCCGTGCACGTGCACGCGGACATACGCAGAACGAGGCTGCTGGGGTCGACCCATGTGTACGAGGGCGGCTGCATGCTGGTGCGCGCCGGGGACGCCATCTTTCGGATGAAGGATCTGAAGGGCAAGAAGATCGGCCTCACGAAGAGCCTCAACACGATCAAGAACGACTGGTGGCGGATCCAGGAGGAGCAGGGCATCGAGCTGATGCTGATGCTGAACGACATGACCCGCGACGACGTCGAGATCGTGGAGTTCCCCTATCCGGACGACTGGTACGACAAGCCCGAGATGCTGGCGCCGATGGAGAACCCGTCGGAGCTGTGGCTGAAGCGCGACCACAAGCACGACCTGGCCTTCCGTCCGCTGGAGACCGCGCTGGAGAACGGCGTCGTCGATGCGATCTACACCCAGAGCGTGGTCTTCGAGAGGCTCCAGGAGGCGACGGGCAAGTTCGCGGCGATCGAGGACCTGTCCAGGTATCCGGACTGGCGCCTGCAGGTGGCCAACGTCCCTGCCGTGATCACCTGCACCGACGAGATGGCCGAGCAGCATCCCGAGCTCGTCGTCACGTTCATGAAGGGCATGATCAAGGTGGGGCGCTGGGCCAACGAGAACAAGCACGCCGCGGCGGCGATCCTCGACAAGCAGACCTTCTACCTGGACGCCGAGCACACATACCAGGGCATCAAGAACGTCGACATGGTGCCGAGCCTGTCGCCCCAGAACCTGGCCTCGATCGAGATCGGCAAGGACTTCATGCTGAGCCACGGCTACATCGAGAACGACTTCGACGTGCACGAGTGGGCGGCGCCGGAGTTCCTCGAGCAGGCCGCCGAGGAGCTCATCGCTGAGCAGTGGAAGAAGACCACCACGGACAAGCTCCCCGAGGCGTCCGAGCTGCAGATGACGACCGCCCGGCTCGGCTAGGCGGAACTGGCGATCGTGCCTTGCCTCCGCGGGCGCGCCCGCGGAGGCAAGGCAAGAACAGGAGGACACCATGACGACCGTTGAGGCAACCCGCCCGATCGCGAAGGAGCGGCAGACGAGCCTGGGGCTTTACGTCACCGCGAAAGAGGCCCACGACATGTGGCAGGCCGACCCCGACACCGTGAAGATCCTCGACGTCCGCACGCCGGAGGAGTTCGTCTTCACCGGCCACGCGCCAATGGCCTGGAACATCCCGTTCGCCTTCCTCGCCTACCAGTGGAGCGACGAGAAGAAGGGGTTCCCCTGGGAGCTCAACCCCGACTTCGTCACGCTCGTCCAGGAACGGTTCGGGGGCGATGACACGATCCTCGTCTCGTGCCGGTCGGGGGGCCGCGCCGCGATGGCGATCAACCAGCTCGCGGCCGCCGGATTCACCAATGCCTACAACATCCTCGACGGCATGGAGGGCAGCCGCGTCGACGATCCCGACAGCGTCTTCGACGGCATGAGGATGAAGAACGGCTGGAAGAACTCGGGGCTGCCCTGGACGTACGACCTCGATCCCGAGCAGATGCTGCTTCCCGAGCGCGAGAGCGGGATGCTCCGTTCCGGCAACGTCCACGACTGACGACTCGGATACCTGAGCGCCGCCCTTCGGCGGCGATCGCGAGCGGCTCGGGGGCCCCGCGAGGGGCCCCCGAGCCGCGCGGCGTTAGTTGTCCGCGCCGAGATCGACGATCGTCTGGATCAGATCGTTCACGCCGGCCGCGATCGACACCGTGTCGTGCCCGGCGAGAGTCTGCACGCGCAGCGTGTCGTTCGCGGGCTCGCTGCCGGTAATCCGCGTCTGGGCCGCCAGTCCGGCGACCTGGACCTGCGAGCCGGAGCGCGTCACCTTGACGTTGTCCGGGGCGTTCGTCCCGTTCACGACGACCGTATCGGCCTGGCCGTCACCGCCGCCGCCGCTCGCGGCGAGGTCGACGTCGAACGTCTTCGCGTCGGTGCCGGTGAGATCGTTGGCCGTGATCGTGTCGGCGCCGCCGAGGGCGTGGAAGACGATGCCCTCGACGCCGTCCAGGTCCATCACGATGTTGGCGACGTCGCGGGTGAACCGGACCCGTGAGCCGTTCGCGGAGACGTCGATGTGCTCGCTGACGTTCGCGCCGGCGAAGTCGAGGGTGTCGCTGCCGCTCTGGCCCTCGACCGTGTCGCTGCCGTCGCCCGGATCCCAGTGGAACGTGTCGGCACCCCCGCCGAGGAACGCGACGTCGTTGCCCCGGTTGCCGTCCACGAAGTCGGAGCCGTTGCCGCCGACCATGACGTCGGCGCCGTCGCCGCCGAGCAGCGTGTCGTCGCCGTTGCCGCCGTCGATCGTCAGCGCGGTCAGCGTTGCCAGGCCGTTCGACCCCGTGATCGTGTCCGGGCCGCCCAGGCCCTGCACGTCGAGGCTCTCCGCGGTCGAGTTCACCGGCGCGGTCGCCGGCGCGAGCACGGTCGCCGCGGTGCCGTTGGGGACGATCTGGATCGAGTCCGCGCCCGACGTCCCCTCGAACTGCGTCGTGTCCACACCGTCGCCGCCGTCCGCGACGATCGCCGCCGGGCCGGAGACGCCGACGCCGGTCGTGATCGTGTCGTTCCCGCCGGCCCCGGCGGCCTCCACGGTGTCGTTCGCGGCCTCGCTGCCCGTCACGTTGACGACGGCTCCGAGCCCGGAGACGGAGACCTTGCCGCCGTCCGACGAGACGTTCAGGTGGTCGGCATCGTCGGTGCCCTGCGCGATCACGGTGTCGGCCTGGCCGTCGCCGCCGCCGCCGCTCGCGGCGAGGTCGACGTCGACGGTCTTCGCGTCGGTGCCCGCGAGGTCGTGCGCGACGATCGTGTCGGCGCCGCCGAGCGCGTGGAAGCCGATGTGCTCGACGCCGTCCAGGTCCATCACGATGTTGGCGACGTCGCGGGTGAACCGGACCCGTGAGCCGTTCGCGGAGACGTCGATGTGCTCGCTGACGTTCGCGCCGGCGAAGTCGAGGGTGTCGCTGCCGTTCTGGCCCTCGACGATGTCGCTGCCGTCGCCGGGATCCCAGTGGAACGTGTCCTTGCCGGCGCCGAGCAGCGCGAGGTCGTTGCCCCGGTTGCCGTCGACGAAGTCGTTCCCCTTGCCGCCGACGAAGATGTCGGCGCCGTCGCCGCCGAGCAGCGTGTCGTTGCCGTTCCCGCCGTCGATGACGACGCTCTCGTCGGTGAACGCGCCGTTGCTCTGGTCGATGCGGACCTGGTCGTTGCCGCCGCCGGCCTGCACGTCGATGCCAGTGAACGTGCTGCGGTCGAAGGCGAAGTCGGCTGTGCCGTCGTCGCCCACGTCGACCTGGAGGATGTTCGGCGCGCCCGCCTGGAGTCGGAGGGCGAGCTTGTCGCTCGCTCCGTCACCGACGAGCTGCAGCGTCTGGCCCTGGAACTGGGCCGTGTAGGCGGCCGGCGCCGAGGTGGCGCCGAACGCGAGCAGCGCGCTGAAGAACGCGCCGGCCAGCACGCCCAGCGTGATCACTCTCCGCCCGAATGCGACGGGGAAGGTGCCTGCGGTCATGGTTGGTGCTCCTTTCTCCGAGGCTCGCCGGAGACGGCGCCGCTCGTCGTTTCAGACGAGGTTGTGCATTGCCCGCAGCGTGCCTGCGATCGCGAGGCTGGTGGCTGCGAGCATGGTAAGTGCCAGCGCGAGCATGTTCCAGGGGAGAACGGCCCCGAGAAACGCGGGTGCAGCGCCGGCGACCGAGGCCCACCAGATCGCTGTTGCGCCTGTGATCGTGGCCATCGCCAGGCTCACTGCCGCCGCGATGACCGTCTCCAGGTGAACGGTCGCGCGCGTGAGATCGAGGCGCCGCGCTGTCACGACCGCGGCGTGCGTCCAGGCGGCGATCGAGCAGACTACACAGGCGGCAAGAACCAGGACCGCGCCGCCGTAGAGCCAGTCGCCACCGTTTCGCTGGTTGTCGGTGAGGTGATGAGCCCAGGCGGCGACCGCGCCCAGCACGACGGCGCTCAGCGCGGTGAGGCACGTTGCGCGGAGAACGGAGCGGCGGATCCGGGGCCAGCCGCCGCAGCGCAGGAAGCGCGCTGAGCGGCCGGACGGCGAGGGCGATCCCGAGCAGAACGCAGACGCTTCCGATCGCGGCCGCGACGATGACGCAGCCGAAGGCGGCGGCAGGGACGCCCTGTTCGGCGTGCGGGGTGGCCGCCTGCCAGTGCTCGGACGTCTTCTGCAGGCCGATACCGGCGATCACGAACGCCGACCAGGAACAGAGCACGAGCAGCAGGCCCGCCCTGACCCGTGTCTCCGGTGGCAGCTCGTCGCCCACGAGGCCGGAGCCGCGGAGCCGCTGCGACAGCCCCGAGCGGATCACGTCGAGCCTGATCCCGATCGGAATCCGCCCGCCGTCGGAGGCGGCTTCGACGAGCGCCAGAAGCTCGTGCCCGTACCGTTCGCGCCAACCGCGAGGGTAGAAGAGCAGCAGCCGGTCGCCCCTCACAGTGCGGCCGGCCTCGCGCCGGGTGCCGACGGGGCGCTGCGCAGGCGCGTAGTGCCCTCGTTCACGATCCTGCGCAGGTCGGCCAGCGCGGCGCTCAGCGACTCGGAACCCGCTGCGGTGATGCGGTAGGGGCGGCGACGGTCGTCCGGGCCGAGCGCCTCGATCAGGCCGCGCTGCTCGAGGCGAGTGATCGCCCCGTACAGCGTGCCGGGGCCGAGCCGCGCCCCCGAGAACGACTCGATGTCGAGGAGCAGCGCGTGGCCGTGCTTCGGCCCGGACGAGAGGCTGGTGAGAATCAGAAGCGGCGGATCGTTGGCGCGCCCTTGCATGCGGTAAGCATACTACGCGTCGCGTAGTAGTGCAGGCCCGGCCGGGCGGCCAGAGGGGTCAAACTCCGCGGCCGCTCCCGGCTTACGGCGGCTCGGCTCGGAGCTTGCGACGAAGCGCTCCGAGGGCGTCGTGCTCGATCGTCAGTGTCCGCCGCTCCGAGAGGTGCAGCTTCGCAGCGACCTCTGCCACGCTCTCGGCCGGCCGCCCGAGGCCGTAGTGATGGGTCACGACCTCCCGCTGGCGGGCCGGGAGCGATGCGACGGCGTCGTCGACCAGCCGGGCCTCCTCCCTGGCCAGCGCCACCAGCTCCGGGTCCGGCGCGGCCGGGTCGGCGACGGCGCTCTCGAGCGGCGATCCGTCCGCGACGACGGTTGCGGTCAGGGAGATCGGCGCCGCAGCAGCGGCTCGCGCGCGCAGGACGGCTGCGACGGGCAGCTCCGCAGCGGTCGCGATCTCGTCCGGCGTCGGCGAGCGGCCGAGAGCGGCGGTCAGGGTGGCCTCGGCACGCGCGATCCGGTGCTGCCGCTCGACGATGTGCTTGGGCAGGCGGACGAGCCGCGACCGCTCGGTAAGGGCGTTCCGGATCGCCCGCCGGACCCGGAACCGGGCGTATGCGTCGAACGCGATGCCCCGAGAGGGGTTGTAGTGGTCGATTGCCTCGAGCAGGCCGAGTGACCCCTCCTGGACGAGGTCGTCTTCGGGGAGCCCCAGGTCCCGGTAGCGGTGGGCGAGGGTGCGGACGAGCCCGAGGTGGGCGGCCACCACGCGCCCTCGCGCTCCGAGGTCGCCTCGTTTCGCCGCACGCAGGAGCTTGGACTCGCGGACGACGTCGCGCGGGGACGCGCGGGGCGGCGTCCGGGACCCGGACCGGCAGAGTGCCTTCGCTCCCGGAGCCATCGCTTCGAAGCTAGCTCCGGCCGCGCCGCTTCTTCATCCGTAGTCAGCACCACGTCTGGCGCTCGGAACTACGGAGAGCTGGGTTGGCCAGCCCGGGCGTCCGTGCTGACCACTCGTGTGCCCGCCTCGTGGGCTGCGATCGCCTCGAGCTCGGCGAGCGCGCCGATCGCCGCCTCCCCGCCCGTCTGCTCGACGAAGCGGCAGGCCGCGTCGATCTTGGGCGCCATCGAGCCGGGCGCGAAGCGCAGCCGCCTCAGCTCTGCCGGAGTCGTGACCCCGATCGGCGTCGGCGCCCGCGGTGCCCCAGCCGCGCTCGACGTACGGCACGTCGGTGAGCATGAACAGTCGCTCGGCGCCCAGTCCGGCGGCCAGCAGCGCGGCGGTCAGATCCTTGTCGATGACGGCCTCGACTCCGCGCAGTCTCCGGCCCTCGGCGACGACCGGGATGCCGCCGCCGCCCGCGCAGACCACGACGGCGCCGGAGGCGAGCAGGAGCTCGATCGAGCGCGAGCTCGACGATCGCCCTGCGGCTCCGGCGACGGCACGACCCGCGGAAGTACGGGCCGTCGGGGGCGATCGATCCAGCCCCGTGTCGACGGCCAGGCGGCGCGCTTCGTCCTCTCCGTAGACAGGGCCGATCGGCTTCGTCGGCGCTGCGAAGGCCGGGTCGTCCGGGGCGACGACGACCTGCGTGAGCACCGCCGCGACGTCGCGGTCCGAGCTCTCCGGCGAGCGCCTGGACGAGCAGGTAGCCGATCATGCCCTGGCTCTCGGCGCCGAGGACGTCGAGCGGGTATGGCGAGACGGCGTCGTAGGCATCGGCCTCGAGCGCGAGCAGACCGACCTGAGGGCCGTTCCCGTGGGTGACGACGAGCTCGTGACTGTCGGCCAGCGCGGCAAGGGCGGAGGCGGCGGTGAGGACGTTGCGCCTCTGGGTCTCCGCCTCCGCCGGCTCGCCGCGCCGCAGAAGCGCGTTGCCGCCCAGCGCGACGACGATGCGGCTCATGCCGGGATCCGGCTCCGGTCGTTCGCGTCCAGCCCGCACGTCAGCGCGAGCAGGAGTGCCTCCTCGGTCGGCAGCCGGTTGGCCGACTGCCGCCAGACGGCCGACTGCGGCCCGTCGATCACCGCCGCTGCGACCTCCTCGCCGCGCTTCGCCGGCAGGCAGTGCAGGAAGATCGCCTCCGGCCTCGGCGAGCGCCATCAGCTCGTCGGTGACCTGGAACGGCGCCAGCGCAGCGTGCCGTGCCGGGCGCTCGTGCTCCTCGCCCATCGACGCCCACACGTCCGCGTAGACGGCGTCGGCGCCGGCAACCGCCGCGTGCGGGTCGTGGAGGACGTTCAGCTCGGCGCCCGTCTCCTCGGCCAGCCGGCGTGCCTCGGCGAGCACGTGCCGGTCCGGCGCGTACTCCGCCGGGCACGCGATCGTGACGTCGAGACCGGTGAGCGCACCCGCTTCGAGCAGCGAGTGGGCGACGTTGTCGCCGCCGTCGCCGACGAAGACGAGCCGCTTGCCGGCGAGGCTCGCCGCAGACCTCCTCGATCGTGAGCATGTCGGCCAGCGCCTGGCACGGGTGGTGCTCGTCCGAGAGCGCGTTCACGACCGGGACGCTCGGCCCAGCGCGCCAGCTCCTCGACCGTCTCCTGCGCGAACGTGCGGATGACGATCGCCGACAACGTAGCCGGAGAGCGAGCGGGCGGTGTCTGCGATCGACTCGCCGCGCCCGAGCTGCAGCTCCTGCGGCGAGAGCGCGATCGGCGTCGCCCCGAGCCGTGCCGCGCTGCCGCGAACGAGACGCGCGTCCTGCGTCGACGGCTTCTCGAAGATGCACGCGATCGCCCGTCCGCGCAGGGCGTGCTCGAAGTGGGCGGACTCGCTCTTCATCGCCCGCGCCAGCGCGCCAGGATGTCCGCGAGCTCCCGCGGCGTCAGGTCCGCCACGCGTGTGAAGCTGCGCCGGTCAGGCGTGTGGGCGCCGGTGGCGCCCACACGCTTCGTGCCATGCGATCGTGGCCATCGCCGTCACCCGGCCAGGATCGCTTCGGGCCGCACCGCCTTCGCCTGCGCGACGATCGGCTCGAGCGTCTCGGCGATGGTGGGCTCGCCGACCTCCTCGAGCGCGTAGCGCACGTGGCGGATCGGGTGCCGCGACGTGATCAGGCGCCCCAGATCGATCGGCGTCCCGGTGACCACGACGTCGCAGTCGACCGCGTTGATGGTCTCCTCGAGCTCCTGGAGCTGCTCGTCGCGAGTAGCCCATCGCCGGCAGGGCGTTCGCCAGCTGCGGCCACCTCTCGAACGCTGCCCGGATCGAGCCGACCGCATAGGGCCGCGGGTCGACGATCTTCGCCGCCCCGGCCTTGCGCGCCGCGACGAGGCCCGCGCCGAACGGCATCCCGCCGTGGGTCAGCGTCGGTCCGTCGTCGACGACGAGCACCAGCTTGCCGAGGAGGTCGGGCCCGCTGTCGAGCACGGGCGGCGACTCCGCGAAGACGACGCTGGCCATCGGATTGATCGTCTCGATGTTCTCGAGCACGGTCTCGACGTCGTGCGCTGCGGCCGAGTCGACCTTGTTGATGACGATGACGTCGGCCATCCGGGCGTTCGTCTCGCCCGGGTGGTAGCGCAGCTCGTGCCCCGGCCGCAGCGGGTCGGCGACGACGATCAGCAGATCCGGCGCGTAGAACGGGAAGTCGTTGTTCCCGCCGTCCCAGATGATCACGTCCGCTTCCTGCTCGGCCTGGCGCAGGATCTCTTCGTAGTCGACGCCGGCGTACATCACCATGCCCATCCGCACCGGCTCCTCGTACTCCTCGCGCTCCTCGACCGTCGGGTTCGACGCGTCGATGTCCGCGAGCGTCGCGAAGCGCTGGACGCGCATCGCCTCGAGGTCGCCGTAGGGCATCGGGTGCCTGACGAGGGCGACCCTGAGCCCGGCGTCGAGCAGCTCCTGTCCGACCTTGCGGCTGGTCTGGCTCTTGCCGCAGCCGGTCCTGGTCGCACACACGGCGACCACGGGCTTCAACGAGTGGAGCATCGTCGAGTCCGGGCCCATGAGCCGGAAGTCGGCGCCCGCGGCGAGCACGATCGATGCCTTGTGCATGACGGTCTCGTGCTCGAGGTCGGAGTAGGCGAGGATGACCTCGTCGACCCCGTACTCGTGGACGAGTTGCGTCAGCTCGTCCTCGGGCCGGATCGGAATCCCCTGCGGATAGCGCGGCCCGGCCAGCGAAGCAGGGTAGATGCGATGGTCGATGCCGGGGATCTGGGTCGCCGTGAAGGCGACGACCTCGGTGTCCGGGTCGTTGCGGAAGGCGACGTTGAAGTTGTGGAAGTCGCGTCCCCCGGCTCCCATGATGATCGTCTTGCGCATGTCGGGTCTCCCCTTTCTCTTCAGCACGCTTCCGCACGCGGGTTGACGAGCTGGAACGGAGCAGGCTCGATCGGCACGCGGCAGGGCTCGAGCCTCGTCCGCGGCGCTCGGATCCGCAGGGTGCCGTGCTTGTAGGACGCCTTGATCCGGTCCACGTCGGCGTCGTCGGGGAGCCGGAAGGACTCCTCGAGGCGCTCGTGCAGCCGGAAGGGCATGCCGTCGTCCTCTGCAGTCTCGAGCTGGTCCCCCCGCACGGTCAGGCGCGGGCCGAGTGCCTCGATCGAGAGCTCACGCTCGGTGAAGTCCGAGACGTCGAGCTCGATCAGATAGTCGCCGTCGGCCTCGCGCACGCGGGCATGGGGAGGGAGCTTGTGGCCGTTACCGACCGCTCTCATGGCGGCCATAACTGCTCCTTTCTTCGGTTGCACGCCCCAGATCCCCCGGCCCGGGGGGCGGGCGCTCAGGGGAACGACCGAAAGGTGGCGCGGAGAACTACGGAGCCGCTGCGGCCGCGACCTCCAGCGCGCCGCTGCCGTCCGGAAGCGCCAGGGCTCTGGCGATGTCCACGTAGAGCGAGCGGCCGGGGAGTGCGTACCGGCTGTCGAAATCGACCGCGCCGTTGCAGCTCGAGCACGATGTGGCCGGTCGCCGTGGGCAGGAGGTCGACACCGACGAGATCGCCACGGATCGCGGCTGCCGCGGCGACGGCGAGCCGGCAGGCGTCCGGCGAGGGCTCGGCGGCCTCGAGATGACCGCCCAGCGAGATGTTCGTGCGCCACTCACCGGCTCGCGCGACGCGTGTGCTGGCACCCACGACCTTGCCTCCGGCCACGATGAGCCGCAGGTCGCGGCTCTGGCACGGGACGAGTTCCTGGACTAGCGCTCCGTGTCGCGTGAACCAGCTGCGGGAGCGGATCCGCTCCAGGCAGTCCGCGTACTCGGCCTCGGTGCGGCAGAGCTTGACGGAGCGTCCCCAGCTGCCGAAACGCGGCTTGACGACGACCGGCAACTCGAACGGCACCGGCTGGGCGCTCACCAGATGAACGGTCGCAGGATGCGCGATGCCCGACCGGCGCAGGATCGCCGCGGTCAGGAGCTTGTCGTGAGCGGCGAGGAGCGTCGAGGATCGATTGAGCACCCGGAGGCCCGCCCGCGCGGCGCGGCTGAGCGACGTCAGCCCGGGCTCCACGCCGTCGAGCGTGCGCAGCACGTCGAGGCGCCCCACTACGACGCGTGCCGAGCCGGAGACCCGCGAGTGCCGAGGGCGACACCAGCTCGGCCCGGATGCCCGCTGCGCGAAGCCCTTCGACCAGCTCCCTGTTACCCGTGGTGGGATTGGCGACGATGGCGACGCGGGCCGCTTGGACTTCCTCGTGGAGCTCTCCCGGCGGCTGTGTCATCGGTGGACGGCCTCAGGTCGAGGCGGCAGCGTCTGTCTGTTCGCGCCGGCGGAGGCACGCCGCCGGGCACGGCGCAGCTCGTCGGCACCCCAGACGACAATCGGGAAGGGCAGAAGGAGCACGAGCGCGTCCCACGGCGGCAGCGCCATCCCGAGGGCGCCGGCGATCGGTGTCGCGACGATGAGCGCGGCGAACACGAGCTCGAACGCGATCCCCCACAGGAGGAGTCGGTTCGACGTCAGCCCGACCTCGCGCAGGGAGCGCCACTCGGTGCGGGCGGCCATGGCCGTGCCGACCTGGCAGGCGACGATGCCGAGGAAGGTCATGGTCGTGGCCTGGAGGTAGGCGTTGTGGAGCGCCGTGCCTGCTCCCGTCGCGTCGCCCGGTGACCAGCCGGCCTGCAGGAGGACGTAGAAGAAACCGCCGAGTACGAGGACGGCCGAGATTCCGCCGAGGAAGAGCCAGGCGCGGACGAGCATCTCCCGGCGGATCACGCCTTCGGCGCGCGGCCGCGGCGCCTGGTCCATGAGCCCCTGCTCGGCCGGCTCCCGCCCGAGCGCGAGCGCCGGCAGCGTCTCGGTCCCGAGGTCGACGGCAAGGATCTGGACGACCGTCAGAGGCAGCGGGATGAGCCCGCCGGAGAGCGCGAAGGCCAGGAACGGAACGACTTCCGGCGTCGCGTGGGCGAAGATGTACAGGACGAACTTGCGGATGTTGGCGTAGACGCGCCGCCCGCCCCGGACGGCGGCGACGATGCTCGCGAAGTTGTCGTCGGTGAGGACCATCGTCGCCGCCTCGCGCGCGACCTCGGTGCCGGCGACCCCCATCGCCACCCCGATGTCGGCCTGGCGCAGGGCGGGCGCATCGTTGACGCCGTCTCCGGTCATGGCGACGACCTCACCCCTGGCGCGCAGCACGTCCGCGATCCGCAGCTTGGTCTCGGGCGACGAGCGGGCGAAGACGAGCTCGCGGCCCTCGGCGAGCAGGCGGTCGAGCGCGGCGTCGGTCATCGTCGCGATGCGCTCGGAGGTGACGACGTCGTCGGTGTCCACGTCGAGGCCGATGCGCCGCGCCACCTCCAGAGCCGTCAGCGCGTGGTCGCCGGTGACGACGATGACCCGGATGCCGGCGCGGTGGCAGCTCGCCACGGCGGCCGCCACCTCGGGCCGCGGCGGGTCGAGCAGGGCGGTGAGGCCGACGTAGTCGAGCTCCCGCTCGACGGCGTCGCGATCGGTCGGAACCGTCTCCAGGCGCCGGCGCGCGAGCGCGAGGACGCGCAGGCCCTGTCCGGCGAGCGCCTCCGCCTGCGCCAGCACAGCAGCCTGCTCGCTCGCAGTCAGGTCGCAGCGGGCGATGACGCGCTCGGGCGCGCCCTTCGTGTAGGCGATCGGCCGCTCGTCCTCGTCGACCGTCGTCATCAGCTTGCGCGATGAGTCGAAGGCGAAGAGCGCGCGGCGGCGGCGCTCGCGCGCCGAGACCCGGATGTCGAGCCCTCGCGCCTGCGCAAAGGCGAGCAGTGCCACCTCGGTCGGATCCCCGGCGACACGAACGCCCTCGGCGTCGATCTCGGCCGTGTTGCACGATGCCGCAACGCTCGCCAGCGCGTCCTCGTCACCTCGGGTCTCGACGACGCGCATGCGGTTCACGGTCAACGTTCCGGTCTTGTCCGTGCAGATCACCGTCGTCGAGCCGAGCGTCTCGACCGCGCTCAGGCGCTTGACCAGGGCGCCCTCCTTCGCGAGGGAGCGGACGCCGACTGCGAGCGCGAGCGTGATGGTGGGCAGCAGCCCCTCGGGGACGTTGGCCACCAGCAGGCCGACGGCGAAGACCAGCGCATCCGGGAACGACAGCCCGGCGACGAGCCCCAGCGGCAGGAACGCGAGCCCGACCGCCACGGCGACCACCGCGATCAGCTTCGCCACGCGCCTCACCTGCTGCTCCAGCGGGCTCTCCTCGCGTCCGACCCCCTCCGTGAGCGCGGAGATGCGCCCCAGCTCGGTACTCATCCCCGTCGCGAAAACGAGGGCGCGGGCCCGGCCGCCCGTGCAGCTCGTGCCGCTGAAGACGAGATCGCGCGCCTCGAGCAGGATCTCCGTCTCCGGCTCGCCGGCCTCGCGCGTGACGGGCACCGATTCGCCGGTCAGCGCCGAGACGTCGATCTGCAGCCGCCCTTCGATCAGCCGCGCGTCGGCCGGGACGCAGTCTCCTTCCTCGAGCACGATCAGGTCGCCCGGCACGAGGAGGCGGGCCTCCACGAGCGCCCGCCGTCCGTCGCGAACGACGGCGACCTCGTCGGGCAGGTACGCAGCAAGCGCCTCGACGGCGCGCTCTGCCTGCCGCTCCTGGAGGAGCGCGAAGGCGGCGTTCAGGATGATCACGGCGACGATCGCGGCGGAGAGGGGCGGCGTCCCCGCGAACCAGGCGAGGACAGAGGCTGCCCAGAGGAGGAGCGCGAGCGGGTGCGTGAGCTGTCTGACCACCTCGTGCAGCCACCGCTTCTCCCCGCGGCGGACGATCTCGTTCGGACCGACGTGCACGAGGCGCCGCTCGGCCTCGCGGCTGGAGAGCCCGTCCGGCCGCGACCGCAGGTCACGGAAGAGGATCTCCTCGGACTGGAGCGGGTTCGGCGTGTCCCCGGCCCCGGCAGCCGCCGGCACCGGTCGGGAGTCCCGATCGCCGACGGTGAGCGGCGCCGCCGAGCGATTCATGAGGCACGCCTGCAGACGACCGGAGCGGAGCATGCCACGTGGTGAACGAAGCGCCTGAAGCTGCGCGGCCGCCGCGCCGTCTGCTTCAGAGGTGTGCTCATCCGGACTCCTCTCGGTCCTTGCACTGTCGCCCGGCGAGTCGCCGGCCGGATCGGGGACGGCCGCGAATCTGCTGCGCGGAACTACCGATCTCGGTCGCGCGCAGCCGATGACCGGGGTGCACCCGGGCAAGCGTGCGGCGAACTACCGAGCGCCGCGGGGCGCGGCTGGGGGAGAGCCATGAGCAGAGACCTGAAAGGAGATCGCCATGACCGCGCTGACCACCGTTCCTCGCATCCGCCCGAAGCAGTTCCACTTCCCGCTCGCCGTCCGCTGGGCCGGCGGCCGCAAGGTCACCGTGGACGTGGATTGGAAGGAGCCGCTCGACATCGCGCCGCCGCCGGTCTTCGGCGGCGTCGAACCGGCCGTCTGGAGCCCGGAGGATCTCCTCGTGGCGGCCTCGGCCGCATGCCTCGCGGTGACCTTCACCGGTCTCGCCGAGCGCGCCGAGCTCGGCTACCGGTCGCTCGACGTCGTCGCCGACGGCGTTGCAGGCACCCGCGAGGACGGGTGCTTCGGCTTCACACGCATCGCGCTCGAGCTCCGCCTCGCCGTCGCCGCTGCCGACGCCGAGCGGGCGCGCGAGCTCGCCGCGCAGGCCGAGGCGCAGTGTCTCGTCTCCGCCTCGCTCGCGCTGCCGGTCGAGGTTACGGTGTCGCTGGACGAGCTGTAGCGGCGATCGCGCGGACGGCCGCTTACACCGGGCGCGTCACGGCAGGCCGTGCTCGCGCCTAGCCGCCTCTTCCATCTGCTCGAGCCGCGTGTAGTAGTCCGGGAACTCGTTCAGGTGAGCGAGTGCGATCTTGCCGGTGACCAGCGGGTCGTCGCCCGTCACGTTCGTTCCGGGATCGTGGAGCCCGTGCTCCAGCTCGACGTCCATGCCCATGCGGAACTGCTCGACGTCGAACGGCGCGGACGCCCAGTCGATGCCGATCTGTTCGCCGATCCGGCGGGCCTCGTCGGCCGTGAACGAGCCGGCGCTCACGGGGCGACGGGGGCGGCGTGGATGTGGGAGCGGCTTCGGCTGCGCAGGCCACCGCCGGCTGCCACGAAGTCGGCGATATCGAGCGTGGAGAGCACGCCGATCGGCCGTTGCGTCCGCGGGTCGAGCACGGCGAGGTGGGACACGCCCGTCTCGGCCATGCGCTGTGCGGCATGCTCGAGTGCGTCGTCGCTCGTGATCGTGACGAGCGGGGTCACTGCGCTGTCGCCGGCGGTCCTCGAGTCGAGGTCCGCGCAGGCGGCTGCCGCCAGGTCGAGGTCGGACACGATCCCCCAGAGGTCCATCGTCTCGTCGTCCTCGCTGCCGTAGTCGAAGACGTAGACGGCATGCACGCGGTGCGCCGCCATCAGTCCGGCAACGGCTCTGAGCGACGACGCGGGCGAGCAGCTGATCAGGCCTCCGGTCATCGCGTCGGCGACGGATGCCTGCTCGAAGGGCAGGAGGTTGTCGCTGCTATGGGGGTGCGTGATGGTCATGTCCGGATACTCGCCCCACCCCGTCGCGGCGCCATCGGAGCCGCCACTGAGCCGGAGTGCGGCAAAGTACGGAAGCCCAGCCGCACACGCCCGCAGGCCGGGACGCCGAGAGCGCTCGCCCGTCTCGACGTCGTCCGGCTGCGGTGGTCCTACGCGGCGATCGGCCTGTGCCGCGCGTGAGTCGCGTGGCGCACGGTCGACGCCGCCCAGAGGACGACGATGCCGGCCACGACGCCATCGGGAGAAGACCGCAGCGCTGATCAGTCCTCACGCTGATGTGAAGGCCGGCCAGCGGGGCGAGGCTTCGGCTGCAACGACGAGTAGGTGCGCCGTAAGGCGGGCCTGCTCGCGACCGGCCAGGAGGTTTCGCCACCGTGACGCGGCGGCTGCTCGCCATTGGATCGCTCGCAGCGCTGATTGCCGGCGGGCTCCTGCATCTCGCCGGGAGGCCGGAGGCAGGCTCGGCCGTCTGGGCGGCTTCGACCATGGTGATCCTCGTACCGCTTGCCGTGTCGGTCGGGAGGTCGCTCCTCCGGCGTGACGTCGGCGTCGACGCGATCGCGCTCGTCGCCATCGCCTCGGCGCTGGCGCTCGGCCAGTACCTCGTCGGCGCGGTGGTCGCGCTCATGCTGGCCGGCGGAAACGCGCTCGAGGAGTACGCGACGAAGCGTGCGGGCCGCGAGCTGACCCGCCTGCTCGAGCGGATGCCGCGCGTCGCGCACCTGCGGCGCGACGGCGGGATCCAGGAGGTGCCGGTCGAGGAGCTGCTGTCCGGGCGACGTCGTCGTCGTCCGCGCCGGTGAGGTAGTCCCGGTCGACGGCGTCGTGGCGTCGGCGGCCGCGGTGCTCGACGAGTCCGCGCTGACCGGCGAGCCGCTGCCCGTGCGGCGCGGGGAGGGGGGCGACGTGCGCAGCGGCGCCGCCAACGCCGGCGACCCGTTCGACCTGACCGCGACCCGGCCCGCCGCCGAGAGCACGTACGCAGGGATCGTCCGTCTGGTCCGTCAGGCCGAGACGGAGCGGGCCCCCTTCGTCCGCCTCGCCGATCGCTACGCGATCATCTTCCTGCCCGTGGCCCTCGGCGTCGCAGGCCTCGCCTGGGCCGTCTCGGGAGACGCGATGCGCTTCCTCGCGGTAATGGTCGTGGCGACCCCGTGCCCGCTTATCCTGGCCGCTCCGATCGCACTGGTGGCCGGTGTCTCCCGCGCGGCGCATCGCGGCGTGATCGTCAAGGGCGGCGGCGTGATCGAGCGCCTCGGGGAGGCGCGGACGGTGCTGTTCGACAAGACCGGCACGCTCACGCTGGGGTTGCCCGAGGTCGAGCGCGTGGTCGCCTTCGACGGCCTGCCAGCGGACGAGCTGCTGCGCCTTGCTGCATCCGTAGACCAGCTCTCCGCGCACGTCCTCGCCGAGGCGCTGGTGCACGACGCGGAGGCGCGCGGGATCGTGCTCGTGGCGCCGGAGCACGTGCAGGAGGGGAGAGGTGAGGGCGTCGAGGGCTCCGTCGAGGGCCACCGTGTCGCCGTCGGCAGCTCGGCCTGGCTCCACGCCCGGGGGTATGACGGCGCCGAGAGCAGGGCGCGCAGCCTCGACGGCGGGCTGGACGCGGGGCGGGCGCGGATCCTCGTCGGGGTCGACGGGGAGCTTGCCGGCGCGATCGTCATGGGGGACCGGGTACGCGACGACGCCCGTGGGCTCGTCGATTCGCTGCGCGCCACGGGCGTCCGGCACGTCGCGATGGCCACCGGCGACCGCACGTCCGTCGCGGAGGCCGTCGGAGCCGCGCTCGGCCTCGACCGGGTCTACGCCGAGCAGTCGCCGGAGGAGAAGCTCGAGGTCGTCCGGGCGCTGCGGGCGCGGCCGGAGCTGCGGCCGGTCGTGATGGTCGGAGACGGCGTGAACGATGCCCCTGCGCTGGCGCTCGCAGACGTCGGGATCGCGCTCGGGGCCGGGGGCAGCAGCGTCTCGTCGGAGACTGCGGATGCGGTCATCGTGCTCGACCGGGTCGATCGGGTCGTCGACGCCCTTCGGATCGGGCGGCGATCGCTCGGGATCGCCCGCCAGAGCGTCATCCTCGGGATGGGCATGTCGCTGCTGGCGATGGCCGCCGCCGCGGTGGGCCTGCTCCAGCCTGTGTCCGGGGCGCTCCTACAGGAGGCGATCGACGTCGCGGTGATCGCCAACGCGCTCCGCGCGCTTCGCGGCTGACGGCACGCTGCACGCCGGCGAGCGGGTGAAGAAGTGGATGCCGTGGAGGCCCTCGAGCGAGAAGCCTTCCGCCGCGCCGGCCGCGACGTCGAGCTCGAACGCCGGCCGGTTCCAGCGCTCGTACTGCTCGCCGTCGATGTAGAAGGGCACGCCGCCGACCTCGCCGAGCCGGACGTCGTTAGGCCCCAGGAGGAGCTGACCCGCGACGGAGGCAGATCGGGGAGCTGCCGTCGCAGCAGCCCCCCGACAGGAAGAGGATCAGGTCTCCGTACTCGGCCGTCAGCCGTTCGAGCGCCGCGAGCGCGGCCTCGGTGGCGACGAGCTGTCCGGCCATCCCCGAACCTCCTCCGACCCGCCCGCCTAGAACAGCCCCAGCGCGTGCTGGTCGTAGCTGACCAGCAGGCACTTGGTCTGCGTGTAGTGGTCGAGCATCATCCTGTGGTTCTCGCGCCCGACGCCCGAGACCTTGTAGCCGCCGAAGGCCGCGTGCGCGGGGTAGAGGTGGTAGCAGTTCGTCCAGACGCGTCCGGCCTGGATGCCGCGGCCCATGCGGAACGCGCGGGCCGTGTCGCGGGTCCAGACGCCGGCGCCGAGCCCGTACATCGTGTCGTTCGCGATCTCGAGCGCCTCGGCCTCGTCCTTGAACGTGGTCACTGCCAGCACCGGGCCGAAGATCTCCTCCTGGAAGATCCTCATCTTGTTGTGGCCCTTGAAGACCGTCGGCTGGAAGTAGTAGCCGCCGGCCAGGTCGCCGTCGAGCTCGGTGCGCTCGCCGCCGATCAGCAGCTCGGCTCCTTCGTCGAGGCCGATCTTGACGTAGCGCTCGATCTTCTCGAGCTGCGCCTTCGAGACCTGCGGGCCGATCTGCGTGGAGAGGTCGAGCGGGTTGCCCTGCCGGATCGCGGCGATCCGCTCCAGGCAGCGCTCCATGAACTCCTCGTAGATCGACTCCTGGATCAGTGCCCGCGACGGACACGTGCAGACCTCGCCCTTGTTGAAGGCGTAGAGCACGAGACCCTCGACGGCCTTGTCGAGGAACTCGTCGTCCTCGGCCATCACGTCGGCGAAGAAGATGTTCGGCGACTTGCCGCCCAGCTCCGTGGTCGACGGGATGATGTTCTGGGCCGCGTACTGCATGATCAGCCGCCCGGTCGCCGTCTCGCCGGTGAACGCGATCTTGGCGATGCGCTTGTTGGTGGCGAGCGCCATCCCGATCTCCGCGCCGGGGCCGTTCACGATGTTGAGCACGCCCGGCGGCAGGATGTCCTGCACCAGCTCGGCGAACTTCAGGATCGACCACGGGGTCGGGCTCGCCGGCTTGATCACGGTGCAGTTGCCCGCGGCCAGCGCCGGAGCCAGCTTCCACGCCGCCATCAGCAGCGGGAAGTTGAACGGGATGATCTGACCGACGACTCCCAGCGGCTCGCGGAAGTGGTACGCGATCGTGTTCTTGTCGATCTCGGAGATCCCACCCTCCTCCGCCCTGATCACCGATGCGAAGTAGCGGAAGTGGTCGACCGCGAGCGGGATGTCGGCGGCGAGGGTCTCGCGCACCGGCTTTCCGTTGTCCCAGCTCTCGGCGACGGCGAGCAGCTCGAGGTTGTCCTCGATCGCGTCCGCGACGAGGTTCAGGATCCGCGAGCGCTCGGTGGTCGACGTCTCGCCCCAGGCCGTCTTGGCGGCATGCGCGGCGTCGAGCGCGAGCTCGATGTCGGCCGGCGTCGAGAGCGGCACCTCGGTGAACGGCAGGCCGTTGACCGGCGAGAGATTCTCCGCGTAGCGACCCTCGACCGGCGCGACCCATTCGCCGCCGATGAAGTTGTCGTAGCGGGCCTTCAACTCGACGGGGCTTCCGATCTGCCCCGGAGCTGCGTAGGTGACGGTCTTCTCGATTGTTGCCATCACGTCTCCTTTCGAGAAGAGGACACGGCCGAACCGGCTTGTCCGGCCTGGAAGCACCTTCGCGCCGCGCCCGCCGCCGCGGAATCGGCCGTTCCGCTGACCTGGCGCTGTGGGAAACCACGTAATCGCGCGACCGGCGGCTCTCGCACTACGGTTCACCCGTGGACGCGATCCGGACCGAGAACCTGTCGAAGCGGTACGGCTCCACGCTCGCGCTCGACGCGCTCGACCTCGCGGTCGCGCCGGGCGAGGTCTACGGGTATCTCGGCCCCAACGGCTCCGGGAAGACGACCACGATCCGGCTGATCCTCGGTCTCCACCGGCCGAGCGGAGGCCGGGCCACCGTGTTCGGCCTCGACGCGTGGCGCGAGCCCGTCCGGGCCCACGCACGCCTCGCCTACGTCGCCGGCGAGCCGTCGCTCTGGCCCTCGCTGACCGCGGCGGAGACGCTCGACTTCCTCGCGCGGTTGCACGGCCCTGTCGACCCGGAGTACCGCGGGCTGCTCGTCGAGCGCTTCCAGCTGGAGACGGAGAAGAAGGTGCGTGCGCTTTCCAAGGGAAACCGCCAGAAGGTGCAGCTCGTCGCCGCGTTCGCGACGCGTGCCGAGCTGCTCGTGCTCGACGAGCCGACGAGCGGGCTCGACCCGCTGATGGAGGTCGCATTCCGGCAGACGGTGCACGAGGCGAAGGAGCGCGGGCAGACGGTCTTCCTGTCCTCGCACATCCTCTCGGAGGTCGAGGCGCTCTGTGACCGCGTCGGGATCCTGCGGAAGGGCCGGCTCGTGGAGGAGGGCACGCTCGACCAGCTCCGCCACCTGTCGGCGCAGACCGTCGAGGTCACGTTCGACGGCCCGCCGCCCGAGCTGTCGCCGCTCGACGGCGTCGAGGTGAGCAGGCACGGCGAGCGCACGCTGCACTGCGAGGTGAGCGGCAGCGTGGCGCCGCTCCTGCGCGCGCTGGCGGTGCTCCCGGTCGTGTCCCTGACGACGCGCGAGCCGTCGCTGGAGGAGATCTTCCTGCACCACTACGACGGCCCCGATGGCGCGGACTAGCGCGATCGCGCGCCGCACGCTCGCGGGCGCGCGCTGGCTCACGCTGTCGTTCGCGTTCCTGTTCGCGCTCGTCGCCGCGGCGAACCCGACCGGGTACCGGAAGACGTACCCCACGCTGGAGGACCGGCTCCGCTTCGCCGCCGGGTTCGGCGACAACAAGAGCCTGCGGCTGTTCTACGGGACTCCGCACGACCTGCTGACGATCGGCGGGTATACGGCGTGGCGGGCCGGCGGACTGCTCACCATCTTCGCCGCCGCGTGGGGCCTGCTCGCCGCCGTCCGCGCGCTGCGCGGGGAGGAGGACGCGGGACGGCTGGAGCTGGTGCTCGCCGGGGCCGTGACGCGGCGCGGGGTGTTCCTCGCGGTGCTGGCCGCCCTCGGCTGCGGGATCGCGATCCTGTGGGCCGGGACGTTCGCAGGGCTGGTGGCCGCACGCCTCGCGGTGCCGGGATCGGCCTACCTGGCGCTCGCGGTCGTCGCCGGATCAGCGGTGTTCGCGGGCGTCGGGGCGCTGGCGAGCCAGCTCGCGCCTACGCGGCGGGGCGCGGTGGAGCTCTCGAGCGCCGTGCTCGTCGCGTCGCTGCTCCTGCGCGTCGCCGCCGACACGTCGGGGAGCCTCGGAGTGCTGCGCTGGGCGACACCGCTCGGCTGGGCCGAGGAGCTGCGGCCCTTCGCAGGCCCCCGGCCGGCCGTGCTGCTGCTCTTCGCCGCCGCGACGGCGCTGCTCCTCACCGCCGCCGGGGCGATCGCGGTGCGGCGCGACGTGGAGGGCGCGGTGTTTCGCTCGCGCGACACCGCCCCGCCGAGCGCGGCCCTGCTCGGCTCGCCGACGGCGCAGACGCTGCGGCTCGAGCGGGGCAGTCTCGTCGCGTGGATCGCCGGCACCGGCCTGTTCGCGTTCGTGCTCGGCGGGATCTCGAACAGCATCTCGTCGGCAGGCCTCTCGGCCGGGGTGCGGGAGCAGCTTCGCAAGCTCGGCGCGACCTCGATCACGACCCCGTCCGGTTATCTCGGTTTCGCCTTCCTGTTCTTCGTGCTCGCGGTGAGCCTGTTCGGCTGCGCGCAGGTCGCGGCCGCGCGGCAGGAGGAGGCGCAGCAGCGGCTGGAGACCCTGTTCGCGCTGCCGGTCGGACGGCGCCGCTGGCTGGCAGGCCGACTCGCGCTCGCGGTCGGGGGCGCCGCGGCGGTCGCGCTGGCGGCGGGGCTGCTCGCGTGGGCGGGCGCCGCGGTGCAGGGCGCCGACGTCTCGCCGGTCGACCTCCTCGAGGCGGGCGCCAACTGCCTGCCTCCGGCCCTGCTCTTCCTCGGCCTCGGCGTGCTCTTCTTCGCCGTCGTACCGCGTGCGAGCGCCGGTCTCGCGTACGGGCTGACGAGCCTCGCGTTCGTCTGGGAGCTCTTCGGCGCGCTGCTCGGCGCCCCGGCCTGGTCGCTCGACCTGTCGCCGTTCCACCACGTCGGCCTCGTCCCGGCGCAGTCCTTCCGCGCGTGGGACGCGGCGGCGATGCTGGCCGCAGGAGCGGTCGCTGCGCTCGTCGCCGGCTGGGTCTTCGGCCGCCGCGACCTCATCGCCGGCTAGCGGAAAACCCGCAAACACGGTCCGGCCCCAGCACGACGCGCCGCGACGGACCGCCTGGCACCGTACGAGCATGATCCTTCCGGTGACGCATCGAATGCGAGCGGCCGCCGTCGCCATCGCTGCCGTGCTCGTCGCCCTCTACCCGCTCATCCGCCGTCCGATCCTGCGCTGGGGCGCGACGGCGGACGAGGCCGACTCCCGCCTGCCGGGGGACGAGCTGCTGGAGGGCGCCGACGGTGTCTCCACGCGTGCGATCACGATCGCCGCACCGGCCGCAGCGGTGTGGCCGTGGCTCGCGCAGATGGGCCCGTCGCCGCGTGGCGGCGCCTACACCTACGACTGGATCGAGAACCTTCTGAGGCTCGACATGCACAGCGTCGACCGCGTGCTGCCGGAGTTCCAGAACCCGCAGGTCGGCGATTCGCTGGCCTTCGGCCCCAACCAGATGCGGCTCGAGCTGGTCGACCCCGAGCACGTGCTCTCCTGGCGCACCGAGGACGGCAACTGGGTGTGGACGTTCGTTCTCGACGAGCATGACGGCGCGACGCGGCTGATCAGCCGCAACCGGTTTCGCCTCCCGACCCTCGCTGCGCGCATCGGGATGCTCCCGATGGAGCCCGGCTCGCTCGTGATGGAGCGCAAGATGCTGCGCGGGATCAGGGAACGGGCAGAGCGGCTCGCGTCGGGCGGACCCGGCTAGCCGATGACCCTGAACGCGCGGGCGAGGCGTGCCGACCGGAGACCCGCCGAGTCGACAGCCACGGCCGCGAGGCTGTAGCGGCCCACCGCCAGCGTCTTGCCGCCGACCTTCCCGTTGAACTTGAACTGGTTGGCGCCGAGGCGGCTCGCCCGCGTGAAGGCCCCGACCTTGCGGCCGGCCTTCTGCACCGTGAAGGTCACACGCGCTGCCTTGGACAGGTTGTACTTCACCGTCGTTGCCTTCGGCGGGTTGAACGCGTTCGGCGACAGCGTGAAGGCGGTGATCTTCGGCGGCGTGACGACGAGCGGGTAACTGGCAATGGACCCCGCCAGGTTGTCGCCCCCCGCGCTGGTGAAGTTCCCCCCGGCGTAGAGCAGCCCGCGGAAGGGGGCGAGCGCGAGGCCGTTGCCGAGCCATGGGCCGTTGCCGGCGCCGTTCGAGCCGACGTTGTGCCACGCGCTTCCGTCGAACGAGGCGATGAAGTCGGCGCGGGGATCGCCGTTCGCGTTCTGGAACGACCCGGCCGCGAAGACCCGCGAGCCGGAGGTCGTCAGCGCGTAGATGAACGACGAGGCCGGGAACCAGCCGTTCGTTCCGCCGGTCGCCGAGCCCATGGCGCTCCAGGCGGAGCCGTTCCACTTCGCGACGTGGTCTGCATTCGCGATCCCTGCGATGTTGACCGAGTCCGAGCCGATGTAGACGTCGGTCCCGTGCGCGGTGATGCTGCGCACGTAGTCGTCGACGGCGCCGCCGCCCTGCGAGGGGCCCGAGCCCATCGCGTGCCACGTGCCGCCGGCGAAGGCCGCGACGTGGTCGGCCGCCGGAATGCGCTCCATGTTGATGAACTGCCCGGCGGCGTACAGCGTTCCGTTGCTGTCGGCGGTCAGGGCGTACACGCCGCCGCTGATGTCGCCGTCCTTCGGCACCGTCGAGCTCGACGCGCCCGTGTTCAGGTCGCAGGCGAGCAGGTAGTCGGCCGCGTTGATGCCGGCGCCGTTCTGGAACGCGCCGCCTACGTAGAGCGTCGAGCCGATGATCTGCAGCGACGAGACGCTGCCGCCGAACGCCGGGCCGCTCGCGTTGCAGAACGGCTTCCAGCTCACGCCGTCCCAGACCGCGAGGAAGTCGGCGTTCTGGTTGCCGCCCGCGTTCGTGAACTGGCCGCCGACGAAGAGCCTGCCGGCGTGGTACGCGATGGCGTGGACGTCTCCGTTCAGGGCCGGGGAGCCCACCGGGGCCCACGCGGTTCCGTTCCAGCTGGCAATACGCTGCGCATTGGAGTGGCCGCCGGCGGTCGTGAAGTTGCCGCCGACGTAGAGCACACCCGGCGCGTCCGCGTTCAGCGCGTAGACCGCGCCGTTCAGTGCCGAGTTTCCGACGTGTGACCAGCCGCCCGGGCCGGCCCCGGACGCGCCCGCGGTGAACGACACCATGCAGGCGATCGTGAGTGCGACGACGAGCAGGAGCGGGTGGCGCACGTGGATGCCTGCCTTTCCCGTGCAGATCCGTTCCCCAGCATAGACGTCTGCGGCCCGGGCGGCGGAATGCGGGGCTACGGTCCGAGCTCGACGTCGACCGACTCCAGGACGACCGACTGCGCCTCCGGGTCGGTCGGGTCGGTACCCAGCTCGGCCTCCACGGTCGCGGCCTCGGCCAGGGTGCCGGCCGCGGCATGCTCGAAGTGCTCCCGGAAATGCGCCTCCGTGAAGTGCGACAGCGCGCCGAGACGCACGCGGATCCGGGTCACCCGCGCGGCCCCCTCGGCGGCGGCCGTGGCCTCGATCTTGCGCATGAGGTCGTCCATCAACGCCTGCTCGTGCATGCGAGCACCTCCTCCCGCACCGCGTCCGCGGCGCGCGCCGCGCCGGCCTCGACCTCGGACGTCAGCTCGTCGCCCGCGCCGAACTCCGCGCCCTCGATCCCGAAGACGACGAGCCGCTCCGGGAGCCGGCCCAGCGCGCGGGCCAGCTCGATCGCCTCCGCCAGGCCGAGGTGGTGCGTCGACGTGCCGAACATCGCCGGCGGGGAGCGCGGACTCGACAGCGTCGAGCCGGTGCACGGTGCCGGGCGCCGCGCCCGAGGACACCGCGTCCACGAGCCACACCGCCTCGGCGTCCTCGAACGCGTCGATCAGGCCCGACGGCTCGCCCTCGCGCTCCAGCACCTCGACCTCCGCCGGCAGCGTGCCGCGCAGCTGCCGCGCCGCGACGAGCCCGGCCGCGTCGTCGCTGCGCCAGGCGTTCCCGATCCCCACGACCCTGAGCGTCAGCGCCGCCGGACCTCGAGGTCGAGGAAGTGCGTGGCGCAGGAGATGCACGGGTCGTAGTTGCGGATCGCCTGCTCGCAGAGCAGACCGAGCTCGACGTCCGGCAGGTCGAGCGAGCGCTCGACGACGCCGCGCACGTCCTCCTCGATCGTGCGCTGGTTCTGCGACGTGGGCGGCACGATCTTCGCGTCGAGGATCGTCCCCTCGTCGTCGATCTCGTAGCGGTGGTAGAGCAGGCCGCGCGGCGCCTCGGTCGCGCCGTGCCCGACCCCCGCACGCGGCTCGCACTCGACGGCCGGCGCGTCCGGCTCCTCGTACTCTGCGATCAGCCGCAGCGCCTCGTCGGCGGCGTACACGAGCTCGACCGCCCGGACGACGATGCTGCGGAACGGGTTGCGCTCCGCTGCGGTGAGCCCCGCGCCGGCCGCCGCCTCGCGGGCGAGCGGCGAGAGCCGGTCGGCGGCGAGCGCGTAACCGCGCCAGCGGCCCGCAGAGGTACGAGCCGCGCCCGACCACGCGGGAGTGCAGCGCGTTCGACCACTCCACGTGCTCCTCGACGAAGTGCTCGTCGTAGTCGTCGACCGCGATGTCGATGCCGCGGCTGGAGACGATGCGGCCGCGGTCGATCGGGTACAGGCCCGGCTCGGAGAGCGCGACGAGCTCGTAGTCGTACGAGTACTCCGGAAACTCGAGCCCTGCGGTCACGGTCACGGCGGCGAGCGCGATCTCCCGCGCCCGCTCGAGCTTCTCGACGAGCGGCGCCAGCTCGCGCTTGCGCGGAGCGCGGTACCAGCCGCCCACCCGCACGTTGATGGGGTGCACCTCGCGTCCGCCGACGACGGTCATCAGCTCGTTGCCCGTCTTCTTCAGCTCCAGCGCCTGCGCGACGAGCTCCGGGTGGTCGCGCGCCAGCTCGATCGCGTTCTCGTAGCCGAGGAAGTCGGGTGCGTGGAGCATGAAGACGTGCAGCGCGTGGCTCTCGATCCACTCGCCGCAGTAGAGGAGCCGGCGCAGCGCGCGGAGCTGGCCGCCGACCTCGACCCCGCAGATCTGCTCCATCGCCTGCACAGAGCTCATCTGGTAGGCGACCGGGCAGATCCCGCAGATGCGGGCGGTGATGTCGGGCGCCTCGGTGAAGTGCCGGCCGCGCAGGAACGCCTCGAAGAAGCGAGGCGGCTCGTAGATCTTCAGCTGGACGTTCGTGACCTGCCCGCCGTCGATCTCCACGAGCATCGCGCCCTCGCCCTCGACGCGGGCCAGGTAGTCGGTCCTGATCGTCGTCGTCCGCTTCTCAGTCACCGCTGCGGGCCTCCTCGAACTTCGAGACGTTGAAGGTGCGGAACACGCGCTCCACCGCGGGATCGCCCATGCCGAGCACCGTGAGCTGCCTCGTGAGCGACGCGGTGTTGGGCGTCTCCATCGGCCCGAAGCAGCCGTAGCAGCCCCGGTTGTAGGTGGGGCACAGCGCGCCGCAGCCGGCGTGCGTGACCGGGCCGAGGCAGGGCGTGCCGTGGGCGACCATGACGCAGACGTTGCCGCGCGCCTTGCACTCGAAGCAGACGCTGTGCGACGGGATCTGCGGCCTGCGGCCGTGCACGAAGGCGGTGATCACCTCGAGCAGCTGGCGCTTGTCGATGGGGCAGCCGTGCAGCTCGTAGTCGACCTCGACGTGCGCCGAGATCGCCGTCGACGTGGCGAGGGTCGAGATGTACTCGGGCGACGCGTAGACGGTGGAGATGAAGTCGTCGACGTCCGCGAAGTTCTTGAGCGCCTGGATTCCGCCCGCGGTCGCGCAGGCGCCGATCGTGACGAGGTGGCGCGACAGGGCGCGCACCTCCTTGATCCGCTCGGCGTCGTGCGCGTTCGTCACCGAGCCCTCGACGAGCGAGAGGTCGTACGGGCCGCCCCCGCGCGCGGCGCCGGCCTCGAGGAAGTACGCGATGTCGACCTCGCCGGCGAGCGCGAGCAGCTCGTCCTCGCAGTCGAGCAGCGAGAGCTGGCAGCCGTCGCAGGATGCGAACTTCCAGACCGCGAGGGTCGGCTTCGCCGTCATAGCTCCCTCACCTCCATCAGGCTCTCCAGCTCGGCCCAGCTGTAGACCGGGCCGTCGCGGCAGATCAGGGTCGGGCCGAGCTGGCAGTGGCCGCACCAGCCGAGCCCGCAGCGCATGTTGCGCTCCATCGAGAGGTGGATCGCGCCCGGCCGGGACTGCCCGCCTCGAGCAGCGCCTCGCCGGTGAAGCGCATCATGATCTCCGGCCCGACCACCAGCGCGGTCGGCGGTTTCCGGGTCGAAGCTCGCGCTGGGGATCAGCCTGGGGACGACGCCGACCTTGCCGCGCCACTCGCGATCGCCGGCGTCGACGGTGACGTCGAGCTGCAGTCGCGGCCCCAGCGCTCGAACTCGTCGCGGAAGAGAAGATCGTCGGGCGTGCGGCTCCCGTACAGGAGCACGACCTCGCGGAACTCGGCCCGCCGGCGCAGCGCCTCGTAGACCGCGCCGCGCAGCGGGGCGAGACCGATCCCGCCGGCGACGATCACGAGGTCGACGCCCACGGCTTCGTCCACCGGCCACGCGTTGCCGTACGGCCCGCGCACGCCGAGCACCGAGCCCGGCTCCGCCGCGCAGATCGCCTGGGTCACGGCGCCGACCGCGCGCACGGTCTGGATCAGCGGCCCGCCGGGCGCGCCGGACACCGAGATCGGCACCTCGCCGATCCCGAACGCGTAGAGCATCGTGAACTGGCCGGGCGCGACCGCGATCGGCTCGCCGTCCACCGGCTCGAGCTCGAGCGTCCACGTGTCGTACGTCTCGGCCCGCCGCGAGACGACGCGGAACGGCCGCGGGGCCATGCCGCCGAGGGCGAGCTCAGACGGGGCGGCGGTCGCCATAGAGGTCGAGCAGTCGGAGCCGCGTCCACTGCAGGCGCTCGATCATCACCTGCGCGAACCGGGACATGAGGTCGTAGCCGAGCACGGGGTCGGCCTCGCACTTGCCGCGCAGGCACGCACCGTCGAAGGCTGTGGCGCGGAGCTGCGACAGCGAGCGCGCGTCGAACTGCCAGCGGTAGGGCGGGAAGAGCCACGACCAGCCGACGACCTCGCCGGGATCGATCGTCTCGATCGAGACGGGCCCGCGGGTGGGGACGAAGGTCTCGAGCGCGACCCGTGCCGTGGCGGACGACGTAGAAGGTGTCGGCCTGGTCGCCCTCGCGGAACAGCATCTCGTCCTCGCCGAAGTGCACGTTCTTGCCGCAGCCCGACGATGAGCTCGAGGTACTCGTCGCTCAGCCCGTCGAAGATCGGCGCCAGGCGCAGCAGTTGGTCAATGGTCTCCATCAGGTCGTCTCCTCGCTCGCGCGGATCGCGGTCAGCTCCTCGGTGACGTCGATCCCGACGGGGCACCAGGCGATGCAGCGGCCGCAGCCGACGCAGCCGGAGCTGTCGAACTGGTCGTGCCAGGTGCCGAACTTGTGGGTCAGCCACTGGCGGTACCGCGAGCGGCCGCTCGGCCGGATGCTGCCGCCGTGGATGTAGGCGTGGTCGACGGAGAAGCAGGAGTCCCAGAGGCGCACGCGCTCGGCCTCGTCCCCGGCCAGGCTCGTGTGGTCCTCGACGCTGGTGCAGAAGCACGTGGGGCAGACCATGGTGCAGTTGCCGCACGTGAGGCAGCGCTCCGCGACGTCGTCCCAGCGCTCGTGCTCGAGGTTGCGGGCGAGCAGGTCGCGGATGTCGGTCGTGTCGAGCGAGCGGCCCATCTTCGCCGCGGCGCCCTCGATCGCGGCGCCCGCGGCCCGCAGGTCGTCGGCGGTCGCGGGCCGGCGCGGCAACGCGGCAGCGACCTCGGCGCCGCGCTCGCTGCCGACCTCCAGCAGGAGCCGGTGCCCGCCGTCGAGGATCTCGGTCAGGGCGAGGTCGTAGCCCGTCTCCGCCTTCGGGCCCGTGCCCATCGAGACGCAGAAGCAGGTGGCGGCCGGCTCGAAGCAGTTGGCGGCGACGATGAAGGCCCCCTCGCGCCGCGCCGCGTAGTCGCGGTCCGCGTACTTCCCGCCGAGCAGCACGCGGTCCTGGATCGCGATCCCGTGCAGCTCGCAGGCGCGTACGCCGAGGAGCGCGAGCGGCGTCTCGTCGAGCGGCTCCTCCTCCACCGCGAATCCGCCGTTCCCGTCGCGCTGCGCGTGCCACAGCTTCACGCGCGCGGGGAGCAGGAACTGCTTCCAGGAGTGAGGGCCGACCGCGTAGCCGAAGCGCGCGTCGTCGTCGCGGCGCTCGAGGCGGTACGTCCGCCGCCTCCTGGACGTCCTTCCAGCCGATCGGCAGCTCGGTGCGCCGACGCCAGCTCGTCGTAGACGATCGCCCCCTCGTGCACCGTCGGGCCGAGCACGCGGAAGCCGCGCGCGGTGAGCTCGTCGACGAGCGCCTGGAGCGCCCCGGGCTCGATCACGGTTGTCTCCACGTCCTGCAGCAGCGGCCTCCTTTGCGCCGAGCCTCGCAGCCAGCGCCGGGAGCCTACATCGGTGCCGCCCCCGATCAGCTCGGTGGGATTCCCGCAAGAGACGGGCGGCCTCTCCGGCTTGCGGCCGTCGCGGCGCTGCGACACGCTGCGCACGTGCCGACCAGGGAGCGCTCCCGGTTCCGCGTCCAGGGTGTCGTCCAGGGCGTCGGTTTCCGCCCGTTCGTCTACGGCCTCGCGCAGCGGCATCGGCTCGACGGCTTCGTGCTGAACGACGGCGCAGGGGTCGTGATCGAGGCCGAGGGAGACGGCGCCGTCGCTCGCGGCGTTCGCGTCCGCGCTGCGCTCGGAGGCGCCGTCGCTGGCCCGGGTCGAGGTCGTCACCGCGGAACGGATCGCGCCGGCCGGCGGATCCGGTTTCGCGATCGCCTTCAGCAGCGCCGGGGGCGGGGGCGCGCTGATCCCGCCCGACGTCGCCACGTGCGCCGACTGCCTCCGCGAGCTCTTCGACCCCGCCGACCGACGCCACCGCTACCCGTTCACGAACTGCACGTTGTGCGGCCCGCGCTTCACCATCGTCCGGGCGGTTCCCTACGACCGCCCGAACACGACGATGGCGGGCTTCGACCTCTGTGCCGACTGCCGCCGTGAGTACGAGGACCCGGCCGACCGCCGCTTCCACGCGGAGCCGAACTGCTGTCCGGCCTGCGGTCCGACGCTGTCGCTCGGCCGCACGGGCCAGGGCGTCCTGCTTGCGGACGACGCGCTGGCGGAAGCGGTGGAGCTTCTTCGAAACGGCGCCGTCGTCGCCGTCAAGGGCCTCGGCGGCTACCACCTCGCCTGTGCTGCGGGCGACGAGGACGCGGTCGCGCGCCTGCGTGCTCGCAAGCATCGCGAGGAGAAGCCGTTCGCCGTGCTCACGGCGGAGCCCGACTCGCTCGCGGAGGTCTCGGCCGGCGAGCGGGCGCTGCTCGGGTCGCCGGCCCGGCCGATCGTGCTCCTCCGGCGGCGCGCGGACGCCCCGATCGCCCCGTCGGTTGCCCCGGACACGCCCTGGCTCGGCCTGCTGCTTCCGTACTCGCCGCTGCACCATCTGCTCTGCGCCGACGTCGGCGGGCCGCTCGTGCTCACCAGCGGCAACCGCTCCGACGAGCCGATCGCGATCGACGACGGAGACGCGCTGGACCGCCTCGGCGGGATCGCGGACGCCTTCCTCGCCCACGATCGCCCGATCCACCGGCGCTGCGAGGACAGCGTCGTCCGACCGGCGTTCCCGCTGCGCCGCTCGCGCGGGTTCACGCCCTCTGCGCTGCGGCTGCCGGTGCCCGCGCCCCGGCCCCTGCTCGGCGTGGGCGCCGAGCTGAAGAGCACCTTCTGCGTCGCCCGCGGGCGGGACGCGTTCCTCTCCGCGCATCTCGGCGACCTCGACTCCGAGCCCGCCTACCGCGCGTTCCGCACCGATCTCGAGCTCTACCTCGCGATGCTCGGTGTCGAGCCGGAGACGATCGCGCACGACCTCCATCCCGAGTACCTCTCGACGAAATGGGCGCTGGAGCAGGACGCCGAGCTCGTCGGCGTGCAGCATCACCACGCGCACGCTGCCGCCTGCCTCGCCGAGCACGGCGAGGAGGGGCCCGTGCTCGCGCTCGTCTTCGACGGCACGGGCTTCGGCACGGACGGGACGCTCTGGGGCGGGGAGCTCCTGCGCTGCGACCTCGCCGGGTTCGAGCGCATCGCGCACCTGGATCCCGTGCCGCTGCCCGGCGGCGAGGCGGCGATCCGCGAGCCGTGGCGCGCGGCGGCCGCCTACCTCGAGCGCGCCGGCCGGCCCGTGCCCTTCGAGCGCTGGCGGGTCGTGCGCGAGAGCCTCAAGGTCGACCCACCGCTCTCCTCGGGGATGGGCCGGCTCTTCGACGCGGTCGCGGCGGTGCTCGGCGTGCGGACGGAGGTGACCTACGAGGGGCAGGCGGCGATCGAGCTCGAGCAGCTGGCGGGCGAAGACGACGCGGAGCCGTACCCGTGGCGGTTCGGCGCCGGGGCGGCGCTCGTCGCGGCCGTGCACGACGACCTCGAGGCCGGTCGGCCGCGCCCCGCGATCGCGGCCGCCTTCCACGAGACGGTGGCCGCGGGCGCGGCCGAGGCGTGTGCCGAGGCGGGCGGGCCGCGAACGGTCGCGCTCACCGGCGGCACGTTCCAGAACCTGCGACTGCTGGGCTCGACCCGGCGCCGGCTCGAGGAGCTCGGTTTCAGGGTGCTGGTCCACCGGAACTGCCCGCCCAACGACGGCGGCATAAGCTACGGCCAGGCCGCAGTGGCGGCGAGGAGGAGCGCCTCATGTGTCTAGGAATCCCAGCGCAGATCGTCGACGTCGTCGACGGCGACGCGGGCCTCGCGAAGGCCGAGATCTCGGGCGTGCGCCGGAGCGTCTCGATCGCGCTCTGCCCCGAGGCCGGGGTCGGAGACTGGGTGCTCGTCCACGTCGGCTTCGCGCTCGCGCGGATCGACGAGGAGGAGGCGCGCGAGACCCTCGCGCTGCTCCGGCAGATGGGCGAGGCCTACGAGCAGGAGCTGCGCGAGCTGAGGGCGAGCGCGGCCCAGTGACGCTCGACCGCGACCGGTGCGTCACCTGCGGCGACGTCGCCGTGGCCGCCACCGTGCTCGAGGTGGACGGCGCGACGGCGACCGTCGACGCCGAGGGCGCGCGCGAGCAGGTGGCCGTCGAGCTGGTCGCTCCGGTCGCCGCGGGCGACGTGCTGCTCTGCCATGCCGGCATCGCGCTGCAGAAGCTGTCGTGAAGTACCTCGACGAGTTCCGGGACGGCGAGCTGGCCCGCAGGGCGGCCCACGAGATCGAGGCGCTGGCCGATCGCGACGTGGCGATCATGGAGGTCTGCGGCGGCCACACGCACACGATCTACAAGCACGGGATCGAGGATCTGGTGCCGCCGCAGGTCGACTTCCTGCACGGGCCCGGCTGCCCCGTGTGCGTGATTCCGATGGGCCGCGTCGACGACGCGATCGCCCTCGCCGAGCGGCCCGAGGTGATCTTCGCGACCTTCGGCGACATGATGCGCGTGCCGGGCGGGCGCGGCACGCTGCTGGAGGCGAAGGCCCGCGGCGCGGACGTGCGCATGGTCTACTCGCCGCTCGACGCGCTCCAGCTCGCGCGCCGCAACCCCGAGCGCGAGGTCGTCTTCTTCGCGATCGGCTTCGAGACGACGGCGCCCGCGACCGCGATCACGCTGCTGCGCGCCCGCGCCGAGGGGATCCGCAACTTCTCCGCGTTCTGCAACCACGTCACGATCGGTCCGCCGCTGCGCGCGATCCTCGACTCGCCCGGGCTGCGGCTCGACGCGTTCATCGCGCCGGGGCACGTCTCGACCGTGGTCGGCACGCGGCCCTACGACTTCATCGTCGCCGAGTACGGCAAGCCGGTCGTCGTCACCGCCTTCGAGCCGCTCGACATCCTGCAGGCCGTCGTGATGCTGCTGCGCCAGCTCCGCGAAGGCCGGTGCGAGGTCGAGAACCAGTACACGCGCGTCGTGCGCCGCGACGGCAACCCGCAGGCGTTGGCGGCGCTGGACGAGACGATGGAGCTGCGCGAGACCTTCGAGTGGCGCGGGCTCGGCTGGATCCCCCGCAGCGCGCTGCGGCTGCGCCCCGAGCTCGCCGACTGGGACGCCGAGGCGCGCTTCGAGCTGCCGGGCGACCGGGTCGAGGATCCGAAGGCATGCCAGTGCGGCGAGGTGCTCGTCGGCGCGATCAAGCCCTGGGAGTGCAAGGTGTTCGGCACCGCGTGCACACCGGAGCGGCCGATCGGTACGTGCATGGTGTCGAGCGAGGGCGCATGCGCCGCCTACTACAACTACGGCCGGCTGGCGCGGCGCAGGGATCCGGCTCCGGCGTGAGGAAGCGGAGCCCGAAGCTCCGCGACGAGGTCGTCACGCTGGCCCACGGCGCCGGGGGCAAGGCGTCGCGCAACCTCGTGGAGGGGCTCTTCCTCCAGGAGCTCGGCAACCCGCTGCTCGAGGCGCTGGGCGATGCCGCGCTGTTCGAGCTGGGCGGCGCCCGCCTCGCGCTCACGACCGACTCGTACGTCGTCAAGCCGCTCGTCTTCCCGGGCGGGGACATCGGTGAGCTCGCCGTCAACGGCACGGTCAACGATCTCGCGGTCTCGGGCGCCCGCCCGTGCTTCCTCTCGGCCGGCTTCGTCATCGAGGAGGGCTTCCCCGTCGCCGACCTGCGGCGCATCGCCGCTTCGATGGCACGGGCGGCGAAGGCCGCCTCGGTCACCATCGCGGCCGCCGACACCAAGGTCGTGGAGCGCGGCAACGCCGACGGGCTGTACGTGAACACCGCCGGGATCGGCATTGTCGCGGACGGGCTAGCGCTGGGCCCCGAGCAGGTCCGGCCCGGAGACCGGGTGCTCGTCTCCGGCACGCTCGGCGACCACGGAATGGCCGTGCTGATCGCCCGCGGCGACCTCGAGCTGGAGGTCGACCTCGCGAGCGACACCGCGCCCGTGCACGAGCTCGCCTCGGCCCTGCTCGAGCTGGGCGGCGGCGTTCGCTGGATGCGCGACCCGACCCGCGGCGGCCTCGCGACGGCGCTGAACGAGCTTGCCGGAGCAGGCCGGCGTCGCGGTCGCGCTGGACGAGACGGCACTGCCGCTGCGGACGGCCGTAGTCGGAGCCTGCGAGATCCTCGGGATCGATCCTCTGTACGTCGCCAACGAGGGGAAGCTCGTCGCCGTCGTTGCGCCCGACCGCGCGGACGAGGCGCTCGCCGCGTTGCGCCGTCACCCTCTGGGCGCGGACGCCGCGATCGTCGGGGAGGTGCGTGCCGACCCTGCAGGCATGGTGCTGCTGGACACGGCGCTCGGCGGCAGCCGCATCGTCGACATGCTGGTCGGCGATCCGCTCCCCCGCATCTGCTGAGAACCTCGAGTCCCCCGGCTGCGGAAATCCCGCAAGCGGATCCGTGGTGAGCCCCGGGCGGATCCGTAATGAGCCCGATTCGCCGTCGGGCGCGCGCGGCGAGACTCGGTGTCATGACCGTCGAGTCTCAGGTCGAGCCCGTAGTGCCGAGCCGCGAGTACGGCCGGACCGAGCTGGGGCCGAACCGGTTCCCGCTGGGCGGATCGGAGGGCGAGCAGCTCGCCTGGGCCGTTCAGTACGCGATCCTGGCGCCGTCGAGCCACAACAGCCAGCCCTGGCGCTTCCATGTCGAGGGCGACGCGCTGGAGCTGTACGCAGACCGCACCCGTGCGCTGCCCGTCGTCGATCCCCGCGATCGCGAGCTCGAGATGAGCTGCGGCGCCGCGCTCTTCTGCCTGCGCGCCGCGCTGCGCAAGGTGGGCCGGAGCGTCGTCGCCGACGTGCTCCCCGACCCGAACGATCCCGACCTGCTCGCCCGCATCTCACTGTGCGACTGCTCCGAGCCGGCACTCGACGAGAAGTGGCTCTTCTGGGCCATGCGCACGCGGCGCACGAATCGCCGCCGCTACGAGCGCACGCCCGTCCCGGAGGAGCTCCTCTCCGCGCTCGAGGCGGCCGCGCTCGCGGAAGGCGCGCGGCTCGTCGTGCTCCGCGGCGAGGCGGAGCGGAAGAAGCTGGCTCAGCTCGTCGCGACGGCCGATCGCCTACAGGCCTCGGATCGGAGCTTCCGGCACGAGCTGGCCTCGTGGCTGCACCCGAACCGTGCAGACGCGCTCGACGGAATGCCCGGCTCCGCCTTCGGCCATTCGGAACTTGCGTCGTCCGTCGGGCCGCTCGTCGTGCGCACCTTCGACTGGGGCCGCGGCCGGGCCGCGAAGGACGAGCAGCTCGCCCTCGGCTCACCGGTGCTCGCCATCCTGGCCACCGAGGGCGACGGGCGCGCCGACTGGCTCGCAGCGGGCCAGGCCCTCGCCCGCGTGCTCCTCCGCGCGACGGCCGAAGACGTCGTCGCCTCCTTCCTCAACCAGCCGCTCGAGGTCGAGGAGCTCCGCCCCGAGGTCGCGGCGCTCACCGGCGGCGGCAGCCCGCAACTCGTCCTCCGGTTCGGCTACGCGAAACAGGTCCCCGGGACGCCGCGTCGCCCGGTCGAGGACGTCGTCTTCTGAGCCGCCGGAAGTCCGCCCCGGCGCGCCGTGACATGAGGACTTCCGCCGGGGACCGGCTTGCTTCGCGGCCGCAAAGCGGCCGCTTCCATCTGCTTCCCGACTATCGGAGCAGTCACCCAGACAGGCGGCGTGCCTTGCCGGCTACCCACCGTCACCTCCCATCTTAGGCCGCCCTCTATGACTTCTGCGTTCGAGCGTCGGCCGTGGATCGGTAGTTCGCCGCATCTCGATTCGGCGACCGGCCGGATGCCGTCCGGGGGCTTGACGGTGACGATCGTGGTGGCTACCCGGGAAGGAGGTGAGACATGCCACTCCTGGAGAAGTGGACGCCGTTCGGCGAGATCGATCTGCTCGACCGCCGAATGCGGCGCATGTTCGCGGGGCTCGGATTCGTCCCGACCCTGATGCCGGCCGCCGACATCTACGAGGACGACGACGCGTTCGTCGTCGAGCTCGAGGTGCCAGGCTTCGACGAGCAGGAGCTCGGGATCGAGGTCTCCGATCACACGCTCACGGTGACCGGCGAGCGCAAGGAGGAGAAGGAGAAGAAGGACAATACCCTTCGCCTCCAGGAGCGACTCGAGGCCAGTTTCGAGCGGAGCTTCGTGCTTCCGGTCGAGGTTGACAGCGAGCACCTGAGCGCGACCTACGGCAAAGGCGTGCTTACCCTGCGCGCGCCGAAGAAGGTTCAGGCGAAGCCGCGCAAGATCGAGATCGAGGCGTAGCGTCGAGCCTGCCTGTGGCGGCGCGGCCGGCGCCGCCACAGGGTTTCGGGGGTCGCGAGGTCGGGAGTCGCGTGAGACGGACTCAGATGGAGCCGCGCGGGGCCCCGGCCTCGAGCTTGGCGCGGCGCGCGCGGTCGTCGATCGTCCAGGTCAGCTCGGAGCGGACGGCCACGACTCCGGGCACACGGCGCGCGAGCGTCTCGACCAGCCCGGCGGTGGTGCGCGTCTCGGTGGTGCCCGTCAGTGTCACCTCGCCGTCGTCGACCTTGACGCCGACGCTCTCAGGCGAGAGCCAGAGCGTGCGGCGGAGCACGTCGTCGACGAGCTCGCGCTCGATCTCCTCGTCCGTCCGATGGAACGCACGTACGAGGTCGGCGCGGGTGACGATGCCGATCAGGCGGCCGTCCTGCACGACGGGGAGGCGGTTCACCTGCCGTTCGAGCATCAGCCTGGCGGCCCGGGGGACTGCCGCCCAGGGCTCGATCGTGATCGCCGGCGCCGTCATCGCCTCGCCGGCCGTGCGGGCCTGCACCCTCGACTGCTCCTCGTCGGCACTGTCGAGCAGGCGGCTCAGGAGGCCGGTCGGCGGCTCGAAGCCCTGTTCCTTGTGGAGGATGTCGGCCTCGGAGACGACCCCGAGCACGTGCCCGTCTGCAGCGCAGACCGGCACGCCGGAGATGCGCCGCTCGACGAGGATCGTGGCGACCTCCTTGAGCGTCGCCTCGGGCGGAACCGACACGACGTCGCGGGTCATCAGCTCGTCGATCTTCATGGCTCCATCTTCGGCGCAGCCCGACCGCGATCCATCGGGCCGTTCGCCGATCGTCGCTGCGGGCGACTACGGATCGAGGCTCAGCGCCCGGCCGGATGGCAGCACTCCGGATCTCGCCGAGACTCCGGCAGAGCATGCAAGCGAAGGAGTCGGCATGACGCGTCCGTCGCCCTCCCGCAAGCTTCCGCGCACGGTGGAGGTCCGGTGACCGCACCGAAGCTCGAGCCGAGGCTCTGCCGGCTCCACGTCACGCTCGGCCGCATCGAGGCGTGCCCGGAGGAAGCGTGCGCGTTCTGGGAGCCGGGCGGCGTCGTCCTGGACGGCCGCTGCGCCTTCGAGCAGATCGATATCGCAGGCCGGCCCGAGCTCGCTCCGTTCCTCCTGGACCTCCGGAACACGCTCGAGTCGGCGTGCACGCCCGAGCAGGTGCGGGAGGCCCGGGGTCGCTACGAGCGGTGGCTGGAGGACACAGCCGGCGCGTGAAGCTCCGGCGGACCGCCGGCCGACCGGCCGCCGCCGGGTTCGTTACCCTGCAGGACATGTGGCTTCGGCCTGCCGAGGCGACGCCGACCGCCGGAATGATCGTCAAGCCGCGCCTGCGCGGCGTCTCCCACAGGATGGCCTTCGTGCTCGCGGTCCCGCTCGGGGCGGTGCTCGTGCTGGAGGCGGACACGCCGCTCCGCCGGATCGGGGCGATCGCGTTCGCAGCGAGCGTGGCGCTGATGTTCGGAGCCAGCGCGCTGTACCACGGCGTCCCCTGGCCGGACGAGCGGCGGCGCTGGCTGCGGCGACTCGATCATGCGGGCATCTACCTGCTCATCGCCGGGACGTACACCCTGTTCGGGCTGCTCGTGCTGCACGGTGTCGCGCGGCCGGTCGTGCTCGCGGTGGTGTGGAGCGGGACGCTCGCCGCGATCGCGCTCAAGTTCCTCTGGGTCGACGGTCCAAATTGGCTCTCCGTGACGATCGGGATCATGCTCGGCTGGGTCGGCGTCATCGTCTTTCCCCAGATCCTCGACCGCATCGGAGTCGGCGGTGCGCTCCTCGTGCTGGCGGGCGGGCTCGCCTACACCGTCGGAGCGCTCGTCTACGGGCTGCGGCGGCCCGATCCTATCCCGGCCGTGTTCGGGTACCACGAGGTCTTCCACGCGTTCGTGATCGTGGCCGTCGCCTGCCAGTACTGCGCGGTTGCGTTCTTCGTCCTGCCGCAGCACTAGCCGCCTGGGATGATTCGCCGCACACGCAGGCTGCGGATCACCCGGACCGGACGATGTGCCGGGCGCTCCGCTCGCCTGTAATCCACTGGCAGTCCACGGCGTCGTCCAGCGGGGCGGCGAGACAGAAAGAACGAGAGGAGAAGTCATGTGCCGCTGGCTGGCGTATTCGGGGTCTCCGGTCCTGCTCCACGATCTGCTCTACAAGCCCCAGCACTCGCTGATCGTCCAGAGCCTCCACTCGGAGATGGGCGCCGAGACGACGAACGGCGACGGGTTCGGCATAGGCTGGTATGGCGTCGGCGAGACGCCGGGCGTCTTCCACAGCGTCGAGCCCGCCTGGAACGACCGCAACCTCCAGAACATCTCCGCGCACCTGAAGTCGCCGCTCGTGCTGGCGCACATCCGCGCCTCGACCGGCGGCGCCATCCAGCAGACGAACTGCCATCCGTTCCGCCACGGCAAGTGGCTGTTCATGCACAACGGGATGATCCGCGAGATGCACAAGGTCCGGCGTGACCTCATGCTCGAGATCGACCCCGCGCTGTTTCCGGACATCGAGGGCTCGACCGACACGGAGGTGATGTTCCACCTGGCGCTGACCTACGGGCTCGAGGACGACCCGCCCACCGCGGTCGCGCGGACGGTCGGCCTGGTCGAGGCGGTCGGGCACCGGCACGGCGATCGAATTCCCGATGCAGGGGACGATCGCGACCACCGACGGCGACCGCCTCTGGGCGTTCCGCTACTCGAGCGAGGGCAAGTCGCGGTCGCTCTTCTTCAGCACCGATGTCCAGGTGCTGCGGGCGCTGTATCCGGACAACCCGCTGCTGGAGGAGCTCAGCGACGAGGCGCGGCTGATCGTCTCCGAGCCGCTCGGCGATCTCCCGGGTGCGTGGCAGGAGGTGCCGGAGTCGTCCTACGGCGTCGTCCAGCCGGGGCAGGACGCCCTGCTGCCGTTCACGCCGATCGCACCCTCGAGATCGGGCGTGTAGAAGCGGTCCCGGCTCCATTCATCCCATCGACAGAAAGGCTGCCCACATGCCCCTTGCCTACGACTACCCGTTCCTCGACATCTTCTGGACGCTGTGCATCTTCTTCGCCTTCGTCATCTGGATCTTCCTGCTGATCATGGTCGTGATCGACAACTTCAAGCGTCACGATCACTCCGGCTGGGCCAAGGCGGGGTGGACGCTCTTCATCATCATCCTGCCCCTGTTCGGCGTGCTGATCTACATGATCGCCAGGCCGAGCATGGAGGACGTGCCCGTCTAGCGACAGACGCGCGCTTCAGGGGAAGGCAGCTGCGGCTGCCTTCCCCTGCCCGCGGCGTGAGAGGATTGCAGGGCAAGTGGCGACGATGACCGGATCGCAGAGCTACGCGGAGCCGCCGGCCTGGAGCCCGGGGCGTCCGCGGATCTACCCGTTGCGCCTGCTCTTCGCCTGGCTGGTCTCGACCGCGTCGCTGCTGGTCGCAGCCTGGCTCGTGCCCGGCGCGTCGATCCAGGGTTTTGGCGGGGCGTTTGTTGCTGCTGCGGTCATCGCGGTGCTGAATGCTGTGTTGCCGCCCGTTATCGCCGCGCTGCGCCTGCCCTGGATGGCCGTACTGGGCTTCCTGATCGTGCTCGTGCTCGACGCGTTGATGCTGCTGGCCGCCGACAACCTCACGAACGGCGACCTCTCGATCGACTCGTTCTGGAGCGGCGCTCGGCGTCGCGCTCGTCGCCGCCGCGGTCTCGCGTCGTCCTCGACGTGATCTTCGGGACGAACGACGACGACACGTACACGGTGCGGGTGATCCAGCGGATCGCCCGCCACTCCGGCGATCGCGAGGAGACAGCGGTGCCGGGCATCGTCTTCCTGGAGATCGACGGCCTCGCGTTGCCGGTGCTGCAGCGGGCGATGCGTGACGGCAACGCGCCCACGATGGCGCGGTGGCTGGCCGAGGGCATCGCACCGGTTCGCGGAGTGGGAGCCGGACCTGTCGTCGCAGACGGGCGCCTCCCAGGCGGGGATCCTGCTCGGGTCGAACGAGGACATCCCCGCCTTCCGCTGGGTCGAGAAGGAGACGGCGACGCTGATGACCTGCTCCGCGCCCGGCGACTGCGCCGAGCTCGAGCGCCGCCACTCGACGGGACAGGGGCTGCTGGCCGACGGCGGCGCGAGCCGCGGCAACCTGCTGTCGGGCGAGGCCGACCACGTGATCCTCACGGTCAGCCGGATGGACGCCGAGAAGCGCGGCAACCCGGGCTACCGGGCGTTCTTCGCCAACGGCTTCAACGTGACGCGGGTGCTCGTGCTCTTCTTCTGGGAGGTGATGCTGGAGTGGGCCGCGGCGCTGCGGGCGGCCCGCCGGGACGTGCGTCCGCGCGGCCACCGCGGCGGCGTCTACCCGTTCCTGCGGGCCGCGATGTGTGTCGTGGTGCGCGACCTGATCGTGTACGGGGTGCTGAGCGACATGATGCGCGGCCGGCCCGCGGTGTACGCCACGTTCTCCAGCTATGACGAGGTCGCGCACCACTCGGGGTTGGAGCGGGCGGACACGCTGGAGGCGCTGCGCAAGCTGGACGAGCAGTTCGGGCGGATCGACCGCGCCCGCCGCTACGCCGCGCGGCCGTACGAGATCGTGGTGCTGTCCGATCACGGCCAGACGCAGGGCGCGACCTTCAAGCAGCGCAACGGCTACGGCCTCGACGAGCTGGTGCGGCGGTCGGTCACGTCGGGCAGCGTCGGCGATCTGCGCGGCGGCGACGAGAACGACACGGCGGTCGGCCATGCGGTGGGGGAGGCGACCGGCCGCCAGGGCAAGCCGAAGCGCGCGAAGAACGACGTGAGCGGCGAGGACGTGATCGTGCTCGGCTCCGGCAACCTGGGGCTGATCTACCTGATGGAGGAGCGCCGGCGGCTCACGCTGGAGGAGCTCGAGCAGCGGCACCCGCAGCTGCTCCCGGCGCTGCGCGAGCATCCGCACATCGGCTGGCTGCTCGTCCGCTCGGAGCGCGACGGCCCGGTCGTGCTCGGCGCGAGCGGCGCGCGCTACCTCGCGGACGGCCGCGTGGAGGGCGACGATCCGCTGGCGCACTTCTCGCCCAACGCGCCACGCCACCTGCTGCGCACCGACGGCTTCGAGCACGTCGCGGACATCATGGTCGGCAGCTTCTACGACCCGGCGCTGGACGAGGGCTGCGCGTTCGAGGAGCTGATCTGCTTCCACGGCGGCATCGGCGGGTCGCAGACCCGGCCGTGCCTGCTCTACCCGGCGGGGCTGCCGCTTCCCGACGAGCCGATCGTCGGCGCCGCCGCGGTGCACGACGTGCTGCTGGGCTGGCGCGCGCTGCTGAACGGATCGGGACCGACCGGCCAGCCGCCGGCGGTCGGCGGCTGAGGAAGGCGAGTGGGCTGGATCGACACCGAGCTGGCGCTGATCGCGCTCGCTGCGATGCTCTCGCCGACGACGCTCTCGTTCTCGGTGCTCGCGCTCGTGCTCGGCGACCGGCCCCTGCGCACCGGGCTCTGGTTCTACCTCGGCGCGCTGAGCGCCACGCTGGCCATCGGCGTCCTGGCCGCCTTCGTGCTCGGGAACCACGCCGCATCCTCCGACCCGTCGAGCCCGAAGACCTGGGTCTGCGTCTTCGACATCGTCGCCGCGCTGCTGCTGCTGGCCTGGGTCGCACGGAAGATGCGCCAGCCGGCCGACCCGCAGAAGGCAGCGAAGATGATCGCCCAGATGAGCAAGGTCGCCTCGTCGCCCGCGATCGCGATCGTCGGCGCCGGCGCCGCGCTGGCGAATCCGGGAGCGTTCATCCCGATGGCGCTGAAGGCCATCTCGGAGCTCGACCCGAGCACCGCCCAGTACGTCGTCGACTGGCTCTTCTTCACGCTCGTGTCGCTGCTGCCGCTCGCCGTCGCGCTCGTGCTGCTGGCCGTCGCCCCCGAGTGGGCCGGGCGGCTGTTGAGAAGTTCCCGTACCTGGCTCGAGCGGCACGTGAGAACCGTTGCCGCGGTAATCGTCGTCCTGCTGGCGGCGGCACTGCTCCGCAACGGGATCGCGGGGCTCACGTGACGTCCACCCGGCCCGCGTAGCGGTCAGGACGGGAGGGCCGGGCTCCGAGCCCGCCTCCTTCGCTCGCTGCTTGGCCTCCTTCTTCTCGGCCTTCTTGCGCTTGCGCTCCGCGTCGAGCTCCTCGCTCTTCTCCTTCGCCTGGTCGTAGGAGGTGCGGACGAGCGCCTTACCGCCCGTCCAACCCCAGAAGATGCACACGAGCACGATCGCCATGCCGATGTTCCAGGCCGTCGTGATCAGCTGCTGGGAGGTCGAGTAGGCGGTCGCGGTCGTGGCGGGGACGCCCTGGTTCGCCAGCGTGGCGGTGTTGATCGCCTGGTTGACGCCGACGCCGCCGGGCGTGACCGAGGTGACGTTGGCGAGCGAGTTGCCGCCCATCACGACCATGATGTTGTGGAAGGTGACCGGGATCGCGTAGGCCGCGAAGAAGACCGCGATCACCGCGAGCTTGCAGAGCCAGCTGAGGAACGAGGGGAAGAAGACCTGCGTGAAGTACTTGCGCGGCGTCTGCAGGATCGCGCCGCCCTGCTTCGCCTGGTTCCAGAGCTTCTTGATCCAGCGCCAGGCGAGGCGACAGAGGACGACGATGCCGACTGCGATCGCCGGCGATGATCAGCGCCGCGAGCCCCTTGTGCTCGGTGACGTTGCCGAGCTGGATCGAGGCCGAGCCCGGCACGGAGACGAAGAGGTAGAGGTAGACGAACGCGCCGATGACCGTGAAGAAGATCTTCTCGACCAGGTAGCCGGCGAAGATGTTCGGGAAGTTCGCCCCGGGGATGATCGCGATGAAGATGAAGAAGAGGCACAGCGTGCCGAGGTTCGCCGGCAGGACGCCGTTCATCGCCACCGAGACCGTGTAGGCGGTGAGGATCGGCCAGTAGCTGAGCTTCACGTCCGTGAAGGCGGCGCGGAGGATCGCGAACCACGCGAAGGCGGTGAACGCGGTCTGGAAGGTCTGGAAGAAGCAGGCTGCGATGATGTAGCCGACCGAGATCTGCTTCATCGTGTCCCACAGGCTCTTGAGCCAGCTCGAGATCGAGATTCCGAGCGCGTTGAGCACGAAGAAGAGGAGCGCGAGCGCTCCGAGCCACAGGAGGATGCGCCCGATCCGCTTCCACCACGGGATCAGCTCCGGCGTTGTCGTGATCGAGGCGTCTGTCACGTCAGGCCCGCTCGGGGGAGACGATAAGCGCTTACGGGTGGCGCTGTGCGAGCTTGGCAGCGCGCCGCGGCCGGTGCGGCTCCGCCTCCGTCGGCCGGGCGGCTTCCGTACGCCTCTCACCCGGAAGCGCGGCTCATTCTGAGCCTACGGCCTCCCTGATCGCGTCGATCGCGCCGGTCTCGCCGGCCTTGATTCCGCCCTTCGCCTCGGCGACACCCTCCGCGACGCCCATGACGAGCCGGCGATAGGGGGCCAGCTCCTCCGGCGCCTTGGCGGTCAGGGTCGCGACTGCAGAGCTCAGCGCCTCGAGTGTCTCCGCTTCGACCTTCTGCGCCGAGGCGGTCATGCCGAAGCCGGTCCCGTGCACATGGCTGAGCTCGCGGATGAGCTCGGTCTCGCCTTTCTGACGTTGCTCTGCGAGGTACTTCGCGAGCGCGCTCGCCTCGCCGAAGCTGTCGGTAAAGTCGGCGTCGCTGACCGAGACCAGCATTCCGGACCCGGTCACGCCCTTTTGCATCGTGCTCCACTCGCCCTCGGTGAAGTCGGCTTTGGTCGCCATGTTTCTCCCTCCTCGTTCTGTCGATGAGTCTTCGGGGTCTCTTGCTACGGGGCTGGTCGTCGTGCTTTTCCCACGCCGTCGCCGACCTTAACGGTGACCGCCGTTCGAAGCCGGAACCGCCGTCCTCTACGTCAGCAGGACGGCGAGGGCGTCGATGACGAGGAGAGCGGCCAAGGTGAGGAGCGCGTAGACCGTGACCTGCGGCTGCCGCCGCACGACCTCGTCCTGAGCCCCCTCCATCAGCGTGACGGCGCGTTTGCCGAGGATCACCAAGAGGATGACCGGACCCCAGACGAGCGCTGTGGCCACCGTGACGTAGACGACGACGAGCACTGCCTCCCCGGCGTTGCGGACGCCGGCGGCGACGATAGTCGTGGCGGCAAGGGCGGTCAGAACCAGCCGCTTCGGGCCGCCGATCCCGAGCAGGAATCCGGTGGCGACCGCCGTGAGGAAGCGCACCCGGCCGAGTCGGTCGAGCAGCGCCTGCATCCGTGCGTTCGAGCTTTCCTTCGCAATCGGGCCTCTCCGGCGAACCTGGAGGGCGAGCCCGGTCAGCGCGAGCGCGAGCAGGACGAGGAGCGTCGCCTGGATGCCGGGGTGGCTCTCCCTGCTCGAGCCGGTGGTTGTGACGCCGATGATGACGAGCAGCGAGCAGGTCAGGGCCTGCGCCGCGACGAACCCTGTGCCGAAGCCGAGCGTCCTGAGCCGTCCGCCCGGCATCACCGCCAGCGTCGCTGCGAGCGCGAGCGGGCTGAGGCCCGCCAGGAGTCCGTACAGGAGCACCTGAATCACGGTGTGGAGCATCTGCCCGCACGCTACTCCATCGGTCCGAGTGGACCTGCGTCCTCGCCACGTTCGACGACCCGACCGCCGAGCATCGTGGCGCGGAGGCTAGGCGAAGGCGTTGACGGCTCGTGCCACGATGAGGCCGAAGAGCGCGAGCGCGACGGTCGACTGTACGAGCATCGTGTACTTGGCGCGGTGGGTGAGTGGCATCACGTCTGTGGGGCTGAACGCGGTCGCGTTGGTGAAGCCCAGGTGCAGGTAGTCCAGGAAGACAGGCCGCCAGCCGGGCGGAGCGAGCTCCGGGCTCATCTGCTGCGTGAAGGCGAAATCGACCGGGATCGACTGACGGGCGCGCGCGATCGGTCCCCCGCCGTCCATCAGCCAGTAGAGCAGCGCGAACGAGAGGTTGTTGCCCAACCAGACCACCGCGCCGGAGGCAAGGAGTTGACGAGGCGAGTTGGTCACGCCCAGGCCCTTGATCAGGTCGTAGATCAGGAGCACGGTCGCCCACAGCGCCGCTGCCACGAGCACGACGACGAGGGAGACCGCGAGGCGGCGCAGCCATCTCGCGTACTTGGCGACGGTGCCCGGGTGGCCTGCGACCAGCAGGACGAGCAGCACGGCCTCGACCGCGGGACGAGCCAGGGCACCCGGACCGCTCCCTGGTTCGGCAGCCATATGCGCAGGCCGAGGTTGAGTCCCATGAAGGCAAGCAACGCGAGGGCGGGCGGCCAGCGTGACTCGCCGATGCCCGGCTCGCCCGCAGCGTCGGCTGCGGGCGCGGCGGTCGCGGCCTGGATCGGAGCGGTCACGATCGGGATCGTCGCACATGCCGTCACGGATGCCGAGCGTCGAGGCCGCGGCCTGCAACGTCCTCACCGAGGCTCATGCTGACTGCCATGAACGCGCTACGACGTCGGAAAATGCCGTCGAGGACCGGCTCGATGACGGACGCGAACACGTCCGGGCGGTGGTTGGAGCTTGTCTCGACGGTCCTCCTTGCGCTCGCCACCGTGGCGACGGCCTGGGCCGCCTACCAGTCGCGCCAGTGGACCGGCGAGCAGGCCCAGGGGTACAGCCACGCAACCGCCGCCCGGATCGCGGTGAACCGCGCCTCGGGCGTCGCGAACCGGCAAGCGCAGATCGACGTCGCCACCTTCATCCAGTGGGTCGACGCGCACGAGCAGCACCAGACCGCGCTGGCCGACTTCTACCGGGCCCGTTTTCGAGACGAGTTCAAGCCAGCGTTCGCCGCCTGGCTCGCTACGAAGCCGTTCGAGAACGCGAGCGGCGCCTCCGACGCCGTTCGCGATGCGGCAGTACCGGCTGCAAGCGTCGGCCGAGGCCGACCGTCTCGAGGCGACCGCTGCCGCAGGCTCGGAGCGCGCGAAGGTGGCGAACCAGCGCGCCGACAACTACATGCTCGCGGTCGTGCTCTTCGCCTCGTCGCTCTTCTTCGCCGGAATCAGCACCAGGCTCCAGACCGCGAGAGCGCGGACCGCGATCCTCGGCCTAGGCTGCTTCGTCTTCCTCGCAACCGTGGTCTGGATCTCAACCTTCCCGGTGCAACTGACGACCTAGCGCTCGCCTCACAGGTCCTTGCGGTACCAGCGGGCGGTGCTGCCGGCCGGACAGTCCTCGATCGCGCCGACGCTCTCGTAGCCGAGCCGCTCGTACAGGCCGGGCGCCAGCAGGTCGTAGGCGCGGAACTGGACGAGCGTGCAGCCGCGCCTCCGGGCTTCGGCTTCCGCGCCGGCCATGAGGGCCCGTGCCAGTCCGCGACCGCGGAGCGGCTCGTCGACCCACATCGCCTGCAGCTCACAGCACCCACCCCACACGATGCCGGAGATGCCGGCGACGACCCGGCCGTCGTCGTCCCGGACGAAGATCCCGAACTCCTCGTCGTCGCCCAGGCCGGCGGCCGCGATGGCGGCCTGCGGCGACCCGCTCCTCGAGCAGCGCCAGGTCGGCCGGGTCCGGCGAGTCCTCGACGACGAGGCGGTAGCCGTCCACCGGTGAGCCCGGGCACGGCTAGGGGACGAGCATCTGCTCCAGCAGCGCCGCGTTGTCGAAGTAGTTCCGGAACGCCGAGATCGTGTCTCCGCTGAACTCCGCCACGAACGCAGCCCCGAGCAGGAGCTCGCGGCCGTTCGGCTCGATCACGGTGTCGTCGTCGACCACGAACGGGCCCGAGAAGACCGCGCTCACCCGGTACTCGGCGTAGCCCTTGTTCCCGACGACGTCGACGTTGTCGATCTTCAGAGACACGTTCGAGAGGCTTCCGTCGCGCTCCGCGACCACTTCTGCCAGCTCGCCGCGCGAGGTGACGTGCATATTCGGCGACCACGCGCTCACATCGTCCGTGAACAGCTCCGGCAAGGCATCGACCTCGCCTTTGATGCATGCCTCCAGGGCGCGCTCAACCACGCCGGCACGACCATTCCGAGCCATGACCACTCCTCCTTCTCGCTTTGGGTTCAGATGCCGAGGGCCTTGGCCTTGGCGGCCGCGAACTCCTCGTCGGTCAGTGCGCCGGAGCTGTGCAGCTCGGCCAGGCGCTGGATCTCGTCGGCCTCGGTTTCCCCGCTGGTCGGGGCCGGAGGCGGCGGCGCCGGCGGGGCCTCCTCCTCGTACCCGGAGTCGTCCTGCTGGCCGCCCTCTGCCGGCTCTGCCGGCCGCGTACGCTGCCCCACCGACGATCAGCGCCGTCCGACGGCGCGTTCGGCGACGCATCATTCCCATTGCGGCTGTCCCTTCTCGTAGACGACGTTGAGCTCACGGATCCGGTGACTCAGGAGCGTCACCGCCCCGGGATCGTACAACGGATGCGAGCCGCGCTCACCGCTCATGTCCTCTCGACGACCTCGCAGGTGAGCCCGTCGGGCGACTCCCTGCGCGCGGCGGCTGTAGTGCACCCGCAGCGCGGTCCCCGCCCCCACCTGCAACGGGTCGGGGAGCACCCAGACGGACGTCGCCCAGCTGGAGGTCGGCCACGTCCAGGGATCGAGGGTGTGCTCGATCGCCCCGTAGAGGGCGGCCCGGAACGTGACGGCGACGGCATTCACCGTGCCCGGCTCGTCGACGACGAGGTCGGCGCGGGCGCGCACCGAGGCCTCCGCGAACGTCGCCAGATCCAGCGCCGCGAGGACGCCCGGCGGGCCGACGGGCGGCCAGGCCGCGACCACCTCCGCCTCGGTCGGCATGTTGACGGGGCCCGGGAGGGCGGCGTCGAGCAGCGGCTGGAACTCCATGTCGTACAGCCGCCGCCAGCGCTCGACGGCCGCCCGCCCGATCGCGCGCTGCCTGGCCTCGCCGTCCGGGAGGCGAAGCGGCCGTGCCAGCAGCGTCAGCGCGTGCGGGATCAGCCGCGCGCCGGGCTTCAGCAGGCGGCGGCGGGCGTCGAGCGTGGTCTCGAGGATCTCCTCCTCGAGCGGCTCGTTGCCGATGATCTCCGCGACCAGCAGGTCAGCCGGCTCGGGCAGCTCGATCTGACGCGACCAGCCCGGGACGAGCGTGACCGTGTCCGTCACCCCGTTGGCGGCGAAGACCCGCCCGGCGACCTCCGCGATGTCGCTGGCCTCGACCGCGTAGACGCGGCGAGCGCCCGCCCGGGCCGCGGCGATGGCCATGACCCCGCTCCCGGTGCCGATGTCGAGCACGACGTCTCCCGGTCGCACCGCCGCGGCGAGCGCGGCGAGGTAGTCGCCCGTCCTGCGGTCGTCGTGCAGCATGCGGGCGTGCTCCACCGGGTCGGCCCAGCCGCTCGTCGGCCCCCGGCCGGCGTCCGGCCGCACGAGCGCGCCTTCCTCGATCAGCATGTTGACGACGTGCATCGTGGGCGCGAAGTCGGTGGCGGGTGCCTCGCGCTCGAGCCGGTCGATCGCCTCCCCGAGCGCGAGCGGCCGGGCGAACAGCGACAGCGTCGCGTATCCCCGCGGCCCGAGGTCGACGATCGTCCCGTCCGGCGCGTCGAGCAGGACATGCCCCGCCGCATCGAAGCGCGTTCGCACTCCGGGCGCGAGCTGCAAGAGCGTCTCCGGTGACAGGTGTGCGTCGGGCAAGGTCTCGATCTTCCCACGACGTCGGCCGGGGCAGAACGAGGTCCCGTTCGCCAGGGCGAACGGGCCTCCCCCGCGCGCGGGAGAGGCCCGTTCCGGCGTTTCCTAGCGCCGGCGCGCCACGCGCCGTGACGTGCGGCGGGCCACTCTGCGAGCCATCATGTCTCTTCCACCTCCGTTGCTGGACTGTCGAGAACCCTTGCTCGGCAGGGTCAAACCGAGGCCGCCGTCTCGCTCGGATGCATCGCGGCCAGCTCGTCGGCCTCCGCCGCAGTGGCGACACCGATCGCGACCAGATCGGCCGGATGGATGAAGCCGTCGGCGAGGCCGACGCCGCCCGTGCGCAGGATCGCGTCGCGAAGCGGCACCGCCCAGTGGTGCTCGAGCAGGATCAGCGCCGCGGCGGAGTCGTCGGGGATCTCCTCCAGGATGTCCCACGCCTCCTTGTCGGAGAACATGTGGATCCCGTCCGCCCCCATCTGCGCGCCGACCTCCGCGCCCTTCTCCATGCCCTCCTCGCCCTCGATCCCGAGGCCGATCAATGCCGCGACCTTGCTGCCGAACTCGATCGCCTCCTCCTTGCTCAGGTTGCTGAGGTGCAGCACCTCCATCTCGCCCTCGGCGTCCTTGTGCACGGCCAGCGCGTCGATCACGCGCACCGTGTCGCTCTCGCGGAGCTTCTCCAGCTCCTCGATGATCTCGCCGTGGAACTCCGGGTGGTTGAACCCCAGCACTAGCAGCTGAACCGGTCCGATTGCCATTCTCTCCTCCTTCCGTTGTTCCGTTCCCTTATAGACATACCAAGCATCACTTGATCGGGGCGCGCGTCCATCGTGGAATCACACCCAAGACGGTTGCGGCCGACTACGGAGCCGGATACGGATCGGCGGCGTGCGCCATCCGGCCGAAGACTGCGATCGCCGGCGGATCTCGCGAACCGCGCCGGAGTCGATACGAGGAGTCGTTCTCCCATGAACCCACGTCGAGTGTCACGTCCCCCTCGCGAGCCTGGGGTCCGGGTTGGTGAACGAATCGTGACGAACCCGTGAGCGCACCGCGCGCGACTGCGTGGATGCTCTGCCCGTGGGGCTTCTCCAGCGGAGCAGCAGCGCCCCTTACCCCCCTCCACCCGCGGGGACCGGCTGCTGCCGGAGCACGCTGTCCACGAGGCCGTCGACGAACGCCTTCGCCTGCTCCTCGAAGTCGGGCTTGAGGTTCGGCGGATACATCTTCAGCCCGATGACGCGCGCCTGAGGCTCGCCGTGCTTCATGTACCCGAGCCACGAGAGCATCGACTTGACCTGACCGCCCGCGCACGACGAAGTGCGTCTTGTCGATCCACCGCCCGCCGTTCTTCTCGCCGAGCTTCTTCTGCTGCCCGAGGTTGATGCTGAAGTAGCGGCGGGAGATCGACGCGCATGCGAACGGCTTCCCGCTCAACACCGTCTTCGCCTCGGGCGACTCGAGATACGAGCGGATCGGCATGCTCGTCTGGAACCACCAGGTGGGAGACGCGAGCACGACCAGGTCGTAGTCGCCCGACTGCGCCTCCGGTGGAATGCGGATCTCGCCGGTCTTGTGGCGGAGCTGCGCCGGGAGAATCGACGCGATCTGGGGGATCGGACGCTTCATCGGGAACTGCGAGAGCTTCGGCACCCATCGCTCGTCGGTGAACTCGATCAGCGCTTTCGCCGACGTCGCAGCCCCGCGCCTCGAGTGCCTGTGCCATCGCGTCCGCGACCCGACCGGACTGCTTGGTGAGCGTGAAGTACACGATCAGCACCCTCGGCTTCGTCTCTGCGTTCACTCTCTCTCCTTTCGACTCGAATCGACCACGCGCGTCATTCCGGCTTGGGGAGCCCGAGCTCGTGGGCGAGCGCCCGATCCCTCGCCCGGTCGGGGAGCGCTGCCACGACCGCGACCTCCTTGCCACCGTGGCCGGCGAGGTACCTGGTCTTGGGCTTGTCCGACGTGAGCGCGTCGCTCGATGGCCTTCGCGATCACGAGCGGTGGATCCGCATCCGCCGCCGCCTTCTCGGTCGGCCTTCCGGACCGCGGCGATCTGCTCCTCGTACAGCCGGTAGCCCGGCTCGCCGAGCCTCTCCTCGAGCCCGTCCAGCTCGGCGTACGTCTTCCCGAAGATCGCCGTCTCGACGGGCGCGACCTCGATCAGCGACACGTGGATGTTCCACTGCCGCAGCTCGAGCCGCAGCGCGTCGGTGATGGCCCTGATCCCGAACTTCGACGCGCTGTAGGCGCCGTTCAGGGGAAGCACGAGCAGGCCGCCGATCGAGCCCACGTTCACGATCCGCCCGCCGCCCTGCCGGATCAGCGGCAGGAACGCCTGGATCATCGCGACGGGGCCGAACAGGTTGACCTCGAGCTGCGTGCCGGAAGTCGGCCATCGGCTGGAACTCGATGCGGCGCCGGCTTGGCGATCCCGGCGTTGTTGACGAGGCCGGCCAGGCCGCGATCCCCCACGGCGTCCGCGACGGTGGCCGCCGCCGCCGAGATCGTCGACTCGTCCGTGACGTCGACGATCACCGGCGTCAGCCTGCTCCGGCTGCCTGCGCTCGCAGGGCCTCGCCGTCCTCCGCCCGCCGCACGCCGGCGAAGACGTGAAACCCGTTCCCGGCGAGGTGGAGCGCGGTGGCGGCGCCGATACCCGTGGAGGTGCCCGTGACGACGACGAAGCCACGGTCACCGGTGTCGCTGCTCACGATGTCAGCCTCCCTGGATTCGAACATCGACCCTCTCCCGCCGGCCGCTCGGCCGGCGGGAGACGGTGCGGTCCTTCGCTGCGCCCGCGTCATGCGCCGATCCCGTGCGCGACGGCGTGGAGGCTCTCGTGCTCGTGCAGCGCCTGCTCGTCGTCGTGCGTCGTCGGCTTGGGCTTGAGGTCGAAGACGACCTTCTTGACCGTGCCGGTGAACGGGTACGGCGCCTTGTCCTCGTAGGCCAGGTCGACGACGAGGCCGTTGTCGCGGCTCACGTCCATGCCGGCGTACGACGTGAGCATCATCGGCGCGGTCTTCTCGATGCGGCCCTCGCCGATCTGCTCGCCGTTGGCCCAGAGCGTGACGTTGCCGCCGCTGCCCGGCTTGGGCTCGTCGGCCTCGAACAGCATCTTCACGCTGACGTCGCCGGCCGGAAGCGGCTTGGTCGACGTCTGCCTGTAGCTCTCGACGCCGAGGAACGAGTAGGTGTGGTTGAGCTTGCCCTCCTCGTCCACCCAGAGCCCGAAGCCGCCGATGAAGTCGGCGTTGGCGAGGATCACGCCCTCGGCGCCGCCCTCGGGGATCTCGAGCTCCGCCTCGATCGCGTACGAGCGCCCGGCGATCCGCGGGCACGAGCCCCTTCTGGATGTTCTGGACGTCGCCCGCGAACGTGTAGCGGGTCACGGTCGGCAGCGGCGGCAGGATGCCGAAGAAGACGCAGATGGAGCCGAGCAGCGGCAGCGCGCGGTTGCGCTCCGCCTCCTGCCAGAAGAGCTCCTTCAGCTCGGCGAGCTTCTCCGGGTTCTCGGCCGCCAGGTCCTTCGCCTGCGAGAAGTCGTCCGGCAGGTAGTACAGCTCCCACGTGTCCTGCTCGGGGTCCCACTTGCCGGGGGCGAACGGCGCGAGCGCCGCCGGCGAGAACTCCCACGGCTTCTTGTCGAGGCGGGCGCACGCCCACCAGCCGTCCTTGTAGATCGCCCGCGAGCCGATCACCTCGAAGTACTGCACGGTGTGCCGCTCCTCGGCGTTCGCGTCGTCGAACGTGTAGAGGAAGCTCGTGCCGTCCATCGGCTCCTGCTCGATCCCGTCGACGACCTTCGGCTCCGGGATGCCGGCCGCTTCGAGGATCGTCGGGCCGATGTCGATGCAGTGCGTGAACTGCGAGCGCAGGTCGCCGCTCGCCTTGATCCTCGAGGGCCAGGCGACGACCATCGGGTTGCGCGTCCCGCCCAGGTGGCTCGCCATCTGCTTGCCCCACTGGAACGGCGTGTTGCCGGCCCACGCCCAGGCGGCCGCGATGTGCGGTGCCGTGTGGTCGTTGCCCCAGGCGTCGATGCCGCCGTACCGGTTGATCAGCTCGAGCTGCTGCTCGGGGTCGATGTCGACGCCGTTGAGGAAGGTCATCTCGTTGAACGAGCCGGTCGTCGTCCCTTCGAGGCTCGCGCCGTTGTCGCCCCAGATGTAGAAGATCAGCGTGTTGTCGAGGTCGCCCATCTCCTCGATCTCGTCGAGGAGGCGGCCGACGTTCCAGTCGGCGTTGTCCATGAACCCGGCGTAGACCTCCATCTGCCGCGTGTAGAGCTTCTTCGAGGCGTCGTCGAGCGAGTCCCACGCGTCGAAGAGATCGGGCCGCTCGGTGAGCACCGCGTCCTGCGGGATCACGCCGAGCTTCTTCTGCCGCTCGAAGACCTCCTCGCGGATCGCGTCCCAGCCCTGGTCGAACTTGCCCTTGTACTTGTCGGCCCACTCCTTCGCCACGTGGTGCGGCGCGTGGGCGCAGCCGGTCGAGTAGTAGAGGAACCACGGCTTCTCGGGATCCTGCGCGCGGACCGCGTGCAGCCACTCGACCGACTTGTCGGTGAGGTCGTCCGGGAAGTAGTACGGCTTGCCGTCGGTGCCCTCGGGCACGCCGATGTTCGTGTTGTCCTGCGTGATGAGCGGATCCCACTGGCCTGCGGCGCCGCTGAGGAAGCCCCAGAAGTGGTTGAAGCCCCAGTTCTGCGGCCAGTGCTCGAACGGGCCCGCGGCGCCCTGCTCGCGGTCCGGCGTCATGTGCCACTTGCCGAACCCGCCGGTCACGTAGCCGTTCTCCTTGAGGATGCGCGGAACGGCGGCGCAGCTCTTCGGCACGGCGCCCGTGTAGCCGGGGAACGGGCCGGGGAACTCCGCGACCGAGCCCATGCCGACGCGATGCTGGTTGCGCCCGGTGAGCGTCGCCGCCCGCGTCGGCGAGCACAGCGCGACGACGTGGAAGCGGTTGTAGTAGAGGCCCATCTGCCCGACGCGCGTCAGGTTCGGCGTCGCGACGGGCCCGCCGAACGTGTCCGGCTGTCCGAAGCCCGGCGTCGTCGATCAGGATCGAGCAGGACGTTCGGCGCGTCCGCCGGCGCCTTCGGGCCGGGGATGATCGTCCAGTCGGGGACCGACTGGTCGATCGTCCGCCCGATCGTGCCGCCGAAGTTCCGGTCCGGGATCGGCAGCACCGTGCGGTCGGGCACGAACTTGCCCATCGCCTCCGCGAGGCCGTCCTTGAGCGCCTTCACGCCCTTCTTGTCCGTCTGCACGATCGACTTCGCGAGCGCGCCCGGGAGCGCCTGCTCGACCGCCAGCCGCTGCGCGTCGTCGAACGCGGCGATGATCCCGGCCGTCCCGGGCGGCAGGTTCTCGCCGATCTTGTCGTGCATCTCGGTCTCGACCCGCTTGTCGACGAACCTCCCGACGAGGCCGCCCGCGACCGCGCCCGCCGCCGTGGCCGCGAGCAGCGGCGGCGCGGCCAGGCCGACGAGGACGCCCACGGTGCCGCCCCACTCGACTCCCTTGCGACCGCGATGGTCGGCCGTCTGCGCCACGGTCACCGTGCCGTCCTCGGCGTGCGTGATCAGGATCGCGGCCTCCATCTCGACCTTCTTGTCCTCGACGAGCTTGGCGAGCGCGTCGAAGTCCTTCGTCGCTGCGTCGATGTCCGGGTAGCCGCCCACGAAGACATCGGTCGGTGTGTCAGCCATCAGCTCTGCTCCTTTCCATGGAGGCAGCTCGGGCTCCGCCGGGCCGATCTCCGTCTCGATGCTGTCTTGTCGCTCATGTCTCACGCTCGAGGCCCTCGCAGGCCCAGTCGATCGCCTCCGCGCGCTCGGCGTTCGAGAAGAGCCTCATCTCCCCGGGGAGCGACCACGCCGCTCCCCTCACGAGCGTGCGAATCTGCTCCAGATCGGTCACGACTGCGATGCGCTCCAACGAGCGCAGGTTGGTCACGCCGAGCTTCGCGTCCTCCCAGAGCGCTCCGGCCGTGTGGCCCTGGAGCCGCTGGTCGAGGACGTGGACGAGCCGGATCTTCTCGTGCGCGGCGCGCGCACGCTCGATCGCGGGGTTCGCGACACGCTCGTAGTCGTCCGAGGTGACCTCCCCGACGGCCTCGAGCCCGACCACGGCGTCGGGCAGGCCTTCGATCTGCTCGATCGGCATGCTCAACGACCTCCCGATCCGATCCGGGCTGCGCCTGTCATATCGTCGTCGCCTCCTGACCGATCACTATCTCTCCGTGGCCGTCCTCCACGAGGAGGCCGAGGTCACGCAGCTCGCCGCTGCGACTTGCCCTGCAGCTTGCGGCCGAGCATCGGCCGGCCGTCGCTGTGCTTGTAGACGCCGGCAGGCTCCTTCGCCAGCGGCTCTTCCCATGCATACCAGAGAGCGGCCACGCGCGCCGTGTAGCCGAACACGAATGCGACTCCCAGCGCGATCCAGGTGTTGTCGGTCGCCCAGAAGGTGAGGATCCAGACGAGCCCGGTGAGCGCCGCGATCGTGACGAACCACTCGCCCTTGATGAACTGCTTCGGGGTGACGCCGCTCGACACGTCGATGTACCAGCGGCCGGCCGTCGGGCCGACGACCGCGAGCAGCACTGCGCCGAGCGATCGGGATGCCCTGGCCGATCGCCTTCTGCGCCCCGACGATCGCGTACCAGGGGAGCGAGAACGAGGTCATGAACTGGAACAGTCCCTCGCGGAACAGCTGGCCCCCCTTGTACGCGACGGCGTAGCCGATCAGCGCCGAAGAGCAGCGCGAGCGTGATGTAGGCCGGATTCGTCAACGCCGACGGCACGTCGCCCAGCAGGACGTCCCGGGTGATGCCGCCGCCGAGGCCTCCGAGCAGTGCCATGCCGAGGATCCCCACGATGGTGAAGTTCTTGAAGTGATCCGGCCGTCGGGCGAGCAGGGCGCCGTTCAGCGCGTTCGTCGAGGCCGCGACCAGGTCGACGAACGTGTAGTTGCCCGTCAGGTCCCAACCCTTGAAGAAGGTGACGGTTCCGGTGTCGGCCAGCAACAGGTGCGCGAGAAACATCAGTGGACCTCCGGCGAGCGGACGTGGCCCGGCCGCCGCGGCCGTGCCGCCCGGGGTGGGACCTGAATCGGGGCGGTCGCCGCCGGTCGGCGCCGGCTCCGTGCCCTGCGGCGTGGTAGGCGGCACGCAGCGCCGTTCTCCTCGTCCTTCTTGCGGGAAGAAGCGGAAGACGAGCGCCATCCCGATCAGGATCGCGATCGATCGCGGCCAGGTACGCCCACTGGTCGCCCTTGAGGAACGACGACTGGGCGGCCGCCGTGATCTGGCTCGCGTAGTGCGGATTCTGGGCGGCGAGGTCCTCGGCGCTCGCGTAGGAGAGCTGGAGCGTGGCCTGCGTGCTGTCGGTGACGTGGTGCCCCGAGCTGGCGATCGCCGTCCCCATCGCCGACGCGTAGCCGGCGGTGAGCAGCGCGCCGAAGATCGAGGTCATCAGCGCCCCGCCCAGGTCGCGCTGCAGGTCGGCCGTTCCCGGAGGCCATGCCGACGCGGGTCACGGGCACCGATCCCGTCAGCGAGTTCGAGGACGGCGTGCCCGCGAGGCCCACCCCGGCGCCCAGGAACACGTACGGGATCGCGACCTCCCAGTACGGGATGTTCTCCCTCCAGAGCAGCAGCATCAGGACGAAGGCGATGAAGAGGAGCGACTGCCCGGTGAGGAGCGTCCGCCGCGATCCGTGCAGGCCCACGAGCTTGGCCGAGCGCGGAGCGACGAGCACCATGACGACGCCGGCGGGGAGGATCGCGGCGCCCGCGTCGAGCGTCGAGTAGCCGAGCACGTTCTGCAGGAACTGCTGGCTGATGTACGCGGCGCCCATCAGCGAGCCGAAGACGATGATCCCGGCGCAGGCGGCGACCCAGAAGGTCGGGCGGGCGGCGATGTGGAGGTCGTAGAGCGGATTGGCGGCGCGGCGCTGCCGCAGGAAGAACAGGACCCCGGCCACGGCCGCGACCCCGAGCAGCACGAGCGCGATCGTCTTCTCGCTCGGGACCGGCAGGAAGTTGATCGCGACGATCAGCCCGCCGACGAGCACCGCGGAGAGCACGCCGCCGAGGTTGTCGACCGGCTCGGTTCCCTCGTTGACGTGACTCGGCACGAAGAAGATCGCCATCGGCAGCGCGATCGCGACGAGCGGCAGCGTGACGAGGAACACCGAGCCCCAGCGGAAGTGCTCGAGCAGGGCCCCGGCGATGAGCGGGCCGAGCAGCGCGATGCCCCCGCCGAGGGCAGACCAGAGCGCGATCGACTTCGTGCGCGCCGGCCCCGACCACAGCGCCGTGATCAGCGCCAGCGTGGTCGGGTAGGCCATGCCCGCCGCCAGTCCGCCGAGAACGCGCGCGGCGAAGAGGACGCCGGACGACGGCGCGAAGCCGGCGAGCAGGCACGCCGGGATCGTCAGCGACATGCCCAGCGACGATCATCAGCTTGCGCCCGTACCGGTCGCCCAGCGCCCCGAACCAGAGGACGGAGGCGGCGAGCCCGAGCGAGTAGCCGACGGCGATCAGGTCGAGCATCGTCTGCGACGCGTCGAACGACTTGCCGATGTCGGGCAGCGCGACGTTGGCGACCGACAGGTTCAGGTTCGCGACCGCCGCGACCAGGATGAGCGTGCCCGAGCACGAGGCCGGCGCGTGCCGGTGCCGCGGACGTGCCGGTGCCGTCAGTTGGCGAAGTCATGCGCCGGTGATTGTCCGCTGCGGGATCGGAACGTGCATCGGACGAATCGGGTGAACCGGAGCCGCGCTCAGAGCCCGGCTTGCACCTCGATCCGGCCGGAGTCGGCGGCCGCCTTCAGCGCGGCGTAGTCCCGCTCGTTCTGGTCGGCGTAGGCCTCCGCGAACACCGCGAGCGCCCGGTCGAACGCGTCGCTCGAGCCGAGGTAGCTCGAGATCGCGACCGCGTCGCCGGAGCGGGCGTGAGCGCGCGCGAGCGTCTGCCCGCAGAGTGTCGCGTACGCCTCCATCGTCCTGGGCTCCATCACGTCGACCAGCGCGGATCCCTTCGAGTCCCAGAGCTGCCGGATGTAGAAGTCGCGCTCGACGCCGTCGACGCCCGTCGCGTGGATCCAGCCGAGCATCGGTCGCTCGCGGCCTGCATCAGCCGCTGTCCCTCGACCACCCGCTCGCCGTGGTTGGCGAACCCGCTCTTGCCGAGGAACGGCTCGAGCACCGACGCCTGCGCCTCCTTCATCTGGAGGAAGAGCGGATCCCCGTCGTCTCGGCCGAGGAAGAGCAGGATGAACGCCCTCGTCCCGACGCTCCCGACGCCTACGACCTTGCGGGCCGCGTCGACGAGCCGGAAACGCTCGAGCAGATGACGGCGGTCGCCGAGCAACGTCCGCCGGTACTGGCGGATCAGGAACGTGCGTGCCCTCGATCGCCTGGTCGCCTGTGAAGAGCTCGCGAGATCGGGACGATGAGCGGCGGGTCGCTGACGATCCGCGGCTCGCCGTCGACGACGCGCGTGAGCTTCTTGAACGCGGCCAGGCTGTCCTTCGTCCGGGCCTTCGCCTCGGTGCGCTCCGCCCGCTTGACCACCTTCGCGCTCACCTGCGACGACAGGCGCGCGAAGATGTCCTCGACGTCGATGCGCGAATGCCAGAGATCGAGCGTCCGCATCGACGCGAACGTCGGCCATCGCCTCGCGGTAGGATCGGGTGACCGCGAGGTTGATCGCCCGCCGCCGGCCCTGGCCGAAGCCGCGGTCCCGACCGGCCACGGCAAAGCTGGTGACGAGCCGCCTTGAGATCCCACTCGAACGGCCCCGGCAGCGTCTCGTCGAAGTCGTTCGTGTCGAACACGAGGCGCCGGTCAGGGGCGGCGTAGATCCCGAAGTTCGAGAGGTGGGCGTCGCCGCACAGCTGCACGTGCAGCCCCGTCCGCGGCATGCCCGCGAGGTCGGCGGCCATGATGTACGCCGCCCCGCGGTAGAACGTGAACGGCGAGACGAGCATCCGCCCGTACCGGATCGGCACGAGCTCCTCCACCCGCGTCTTCGCCTGCTCCTCGAGCAGCTCCACCGGGTCGGCGCGAACGGGCGGCGGCTCCCACGCGGCGTGGGAGCTCCGCGGCACCTCGGTCCGGGCGGCCTTGCCCCTCGCCGCACGCTCGGCAACCGTGAAATGGGGGACCGGCTCGATCGGCGGCTTGGTCGGGGCGTTGCCCTTCGAAGCGCCCGTTTGCTTCTTCGTCGAGGTCATACGCGTTCTATCACTTCCGTTCGTAGCCCGCCGCGCCGGTGGCGAGCGAGCCTACCAAGATCGGGCACGGTGCATCGGGAGGTTCCACCGAGGCGCTGCGGTCGATTGCGGAGGCCTGGTGCACGGCGAGCGCCTTCGGGTCTCTCGTGGACGAAGAAGCGATCGTGGGAGGATGTCCGGACCAGAGCAGGAGGTAAATGGGACAGGCGATCGGCAACATCCTCCCGATGGCGATCGGCGTCGCGCTGAGCCCGATTCCGATCATCGCGATCGTGCTCATGCTCGGGACGCCGCGGGCACGCACGAACGGGCCGGCGTTCGCCGTCGGCTGGGTCGCCGGGCTGGCGATCGTGGGGACGGTCGTGCTCGTGCTTGCGAGCGGGAACGCCACGCAGGACTCGGGCGCGCCCGCGACCTGGACGAGCGTCCTGAAGCTCGCCCTCGGCATCCTCTTCCTCCTGCTCGCGGCGCGCATCTGGCACCGGCGGCCCGCCCCCGGCAAGGAGGCGGAGATGCCGAAATGGATGGCCGCGATCGACACCTTCACGGCGGGCGAAGTCGCTGGGAATGGGCGCCTCTGCTGGCGGCGGTCAATCCGAAGAACCTCGCCCTGACGGTCGCGGCGGCGACCGCGATTGCGCAGGCGGGGATCTCGAACGGTCAGGAGGCCGTGGCGCTCGCCGTCTTCATCCTCATCGGGTCGCTCACGATCCTCGCACCGCTCGTCATCTACTTCGCGATGGGCGCGAAGGCGAAGGAGATCCTGGACGGCCTGAAGACGTGGATGGCCGCGCACAACGCCGCGATCATGACCGGTGCTCCTGCTCGTCCTCGGCGCGAAGCTGATCGGCGACGCGATCGCGGGGTTTAGCTCGTAGCGTGGGCGGCACGGCCCGGCTGGCCGAGAGCCGTCGAGCGCGACGATCCGGTCCATCCGGTCGAGCCCCTCGGGGCGGTGCGTGATCAGCAGCACGGTCCGGTCGCCGGCTGCGTCCAGGACGTCGTCCATCAGCCTGCGCGCCGTCGGCGGGTCGAGGTGCGCGGTCGGCTCGTCGAGCACGAGCACCGGGGCGTCGGCGAGCAGGGCGCGCGCCAGGACGAGGCGCTGCCGCTGGCCGCCCGAGAGCTGCATGCCCGTCCTCGCCGACCAGCGTGTCGAGGCCGTCGGGGAGCGAGGCGACCCACTCGGACAGATGCGCGCGGCCGAGCGCCGACTCCAGCTCCGCGTCCGTCGCCGCCGGTCGCGCGAGCCGCAGGTTCTCGCGGATCGTCGAGTCGAAGACGTGCGCCTCCTGACCGGCGAGCGGCGAACGTCCGGCGGACGTCCTCCTGGCGGTACTCGCGCAGGTCGCGGCCGGCGATCGTGACGCGGCCCTGCTCGGGGTCGAGGAAGCGCAGCAGCAGGTTCGTGACCGTCGTCTTGCCGGCGCCGCTCGGGCCGACGAGCGCGACCCGGCGCCCGGGCTCGAGCCGCAGGTCGAATCCGCTCAGAGCCGGCCGGTCGCCGCGCGGGTAGCGGGCGGTGACTCCCTCGAGCGCGACGGGTGCGGGCACGGGCGGGGCGGGGAGCGGCTCGCCGGGGTCGCGCACCGCCGGCTCGCGGTCGATCAGCTCGAGCACGCGGCGGCCCGCGGCGATCGTCGCGGACAGCTCGCGCGCCGCGGCGGGGAGCGGGAGCACGGACTCGAACGACGAGAGCGCGAGCAGCGCGAGAGTCGCGATCAGCACGCGATCGAGGTTCCCCGCCGAGTGCGCGGAGACGGCGACCGCGAGCACGCCCGGCGACCGTCAGACCCGGTCGACGAGCACGGAGAGCCCCTCTGCGAGCCCGGCGACGAGCGCGTCGCGGCGGGTCAGGCGGGCGAGCTCGCGGTCGGCCGTGCGCACTGCGGCGAGCTTCTCGGCCTCGCGGCCGTAGACGACGAGCTCGGGGGCGCCGCGCAGCAGCTCGACGAGCTCGGCCGTCAGCTCGCCCCGGGCCGCGGCCTGGCGGCGTCCCGCGGAGCCGCCGAGCGCGGAGGCCAGAGCCGGCACGGCGACCCCGCCCGACGAGCAGGCCCGCGGCGAGGATCGCGCCCGCCGCGGGCAGGACGACGCCGGCCGCGGCGATACACGCCGCGCGCGACGACGACCGCGACGAGCGGCGGGCCGATCCCGCGCAGGTACAGGCCCTGGAGCGCGTCGACGTCGCCGACCATGCGGCTGACGAGATCGCCGCGGCGGAAGTCCTCGAGCTGCGCCGGCGCGAGCGGCTCGATCCGCGCGTAGAAGCGCCCGCGGATGCGACCCAGCGCGCGCAGCGCGAGGTCGTGGGAGGCGAGCCGGTCGAGGTAGCGGGCGATCGGCCGCGCGAGCCCGAAGAAGCGGACGACGACGATCGCCACCGTCAGCGACAGCACCGGCGGATGCTCGGCGGCGCGCGAGATCAGGTAGCCGGCGGTCGTCATCAGGCCGACTCCGAAGGCGACCGTCAGCGAGCCGAGCGCGACCGAGAGCGCGATGCGGCGGGCCGGCATCCCGGCGAGCGCGAGGAGGCGGCGCAGCGTCGTCATGCAGCCGCCACCTCCGCCCACGATCCGCCCGCCCTCGAGCCGCACGACCCGGTCGGCGCGCGCGGCGAGCTCGGGGCTGTGCGCGATCAGCAGCACCGTGCGTCCGGCCCGCAGCCGCTCGACCGCCTCGCCGACGAGCTCCGCGCTCGTGGGGTCGAGGTTCGCCGTCGGCTCGTCGAGGATCACGAGCGGTGCGTCGCGCAGGAAGGCCCGCGCCAGCGCGATCCGCTGGCGCTCGCCGGTGGAGAGCCGTGCGCCCGCCGTCGCCGACGACCGTGCCGTAGCCGTCGGGCAGCGCGCGGACGAACGAGTCGGCCCCGGCCAGCGCTGCCGCGGCCCGCACGCGCTCGTCGGAGGCGTCGGGGTCGCCGAGGCGGATGTTGTCGGCGACGGTCGCCGCGGAAGAGCGTCGGATCCTGCGGCACCCAGGCGACGTGCGCACGCCAGGCGGCCGCGTCGATGCCGGCGAGATCGACGTCGCCGACCGTCACCCGCCCTGCGCCCGGCTCGCAGAGGCGCAGCAGCAGCGACGCGACCGTGCTCTTGCCGCCGCCGCTCGGGCCGACGAGCGCCACGGTCTCGCCCGGCGGCAGCTCGAGGTCGACGGAGTCCAGCACGGGCACGTCGCGCCCCGGGTACGAGAACGAGACGCCTTCCAGCCGGACGCGCCCGTCGCGCGGACTCGGCGCCGGCCCGGCGCCGCCGGTGACCGCGGGCGGCTGCTCGATCAGCTCGAGCAGCCGGTCCGAGACCGCGAGCCCGTCGGCGCTCGCGTGGTACTGGGCGGCGAGGTTGCGCAGCGGCAGGTAGAGCTCGGGCGCGAGCACGAGCACGGTGAGCGCGGTCTCGAGCCCGACCGAGCCGTCGACGAGGCGCACGCCGACCGTGACCGCGACGAGCGCGACGCCGATCGTCGCCGCCAGCTCGAGCACCGCGCCGGAGAGGAACGCGACCCGCAGCGTCCCCATCGCGGCGACCCGGTACGCGTCGCTGACCTGCTCGATCCGCTCGGTCTGCGCCTCGCCGCGGTTGAACGCGCGCAGGGTCGGCAGTCCGCGCACGACGTCCAGGAAGTGCGTCGCCAGCAGCGTGAGCGACTGCCAGCGCTCCCGCGTCCGCCGCTCGGTGTCACGGCCGATCAGCCACATGAAGACGGGCACGAGCGGCAGCGTGAGCAGCATCACCCCGGCCGACAGGGGGTCGATCGTGGCGACCAGGACGAGCACGGCGACGGGCACGACGGCCGCCAGCACGACCTGCGGCAGGTAGCGCGCGAACGTCGTCTCCAGGGCGTCGACACCGTTCACCGCAGTGGTCGCCACCTCCGCGCTCTCGGCGCCGTCGAGCGCGGCCGGCTGGTCGCGCAGCCGTGTCTCGACGAGGTCGAGCCGCAGCTGGGAGAGGATCCCGGTCGCTGCGGTCCGGCCCGCGGCCTCGAAGCCCCACACGGCGGCCGCGCGCGCACAGACCACTGCGACCAGCAGCCCGAGCGGCACCGAGACGTCCGCGAGCGTCGCCCCGTCGAACCCGCGTGCCGCCACGCGGGCGAGCAGCACCGCCTGGGCGAGCACGAGCAGCGCCGTGACGAGCCCGAGCGCCGTGTCGACCCCGAGCAGGAACCGCGCCGGCCGGGCGCGGCGGAGGAGACGCGGGTCGAGCGGCCGCACCGTCCGCCGCTAGGAGCGCGTGACGAGGCGTCGCGCGGCGGCGGCAGCGCCGACCATGAGCAGCCCCACGATGTTCGTCGTCACGCAGGTCCGGCAGGCGTTGCAGCACGCCGTCGCGATGGGAGCGTGCTCGGCCGCACGGTTGACGATGGGAACTGCACGAGACGAGGCCCGCTGCAACATGCCGGGAGTCTAGGACACCGGCGGGCCGCTACGAGGAAGCCGGTCCGGCCACGCCGGGGCTCGCGTCGGAGCCGCCGTCTGCCGGCGGGCCTCCACCCACCCGGTGCCGGAACACGTGGTACGTCCAGCCCTGGTAGAGCAGGACGAGCGGGACGAAGATCAGCGCCACGACGCTCATCACCGCGAGCGTGTAGTGCGCGAGGCCGAGTTGCTCGACGGTGAGGCTGTTCGCGAAGTCGGTGCTCGAGACCATCACGCGCGGGATAGAGGCTCGTGAAGAGCGTCGCGACGACGCGCGATCGCGCCGACCCCGGTGCACGTGAACGCCCAGACGCTGCGCCGCAGGTGGACGAAGACGACGGCGAGGACGAGCGCGGCGATCCCGATCACCGCGGGCAGCACGGGCGGGAAGACGTTCTTGTCGTTGCGGTCGACGGCGACGACGACCGTCCAGATCAGGAAGGCGGTGCCGACGCACCGCCGCGACGACCGAGAGCCGCCGGGCGGCGTGGCCGGCCGCGCTCGAGCAGGTCGCCGGGCGTGCGGAGCGTGAGGAAGGTCGCGCCGTGGAACGCGAAGATGCAGCGACGACCGCGACGCCCGGCGAGCACGGTGTAGCCGTTGAACAGGTCCCAGAAGGTCCCGTCGAAGTCGCCGCTCGAGTTGATCGGCATGCCGTAGAGCAGGTTCGCGAACCCGACGCCCCAGATCAGCGACGCGCCGAAGCTCCCGACCGCGTTGGCCCACAGCCAGACCCTCCGCCAGCGCGGGCTCGTGCTCTTCGAGCGCCACTCGAACGAGATCACGCGGATGATCAGGAAGAAGAGCACGGCCAGCAGCGCGATGTAGAAGCCCGAGAACATCGTCGCGTACCAGGCCGGGAACGCCGCGAAGGTCGCGCCGCCCGCCGTGACGAGCCACACCTCGTTGCCGTCCCACACCGGGCCGATCGACTGCGAACATCGCGCTCCGCTCCTCCTCGTCGCGCGGCAGGAACGGCAGCAGCATGCCGACGCCGAAGTCGAACCCCTCGAGCAGGAAGTAGCCCGACCAGAGGACGACGATGAGGACGAACCAGAGGTTCTGCGAGATTCATCAGTAGCCGATCGCCGGCGCCGCCGAGGCGCCTCCGGGCTCCTCGCCCGAGTCGGAGGGGTCACGGCCCGGCGTAGCGCCGCATCAGCCAGATGTCGAGCACGAGCAGCGACGAGTAGAGGCAGACGAAGACGCCGAGGCTGATCCCGAGCCACGTCGAGCTCACCGCGGGCGAGTTGGCGTCGGCCGTCTTCAGCAGACCCTGCACGATCCACGGCTGCCGCCCGATCTCGGTCAGCATCCAGCCGAAGGCGCAGGCGACGAACGGGAGGAAGCTCGACACGACGGCGATCCAGAGGAACCACTTCAGCCGCTCGAGCCGCCGTTTCCAGTAGAGGAACGCGCCGACGAGCGCGACCAGGGCGACGAACGAGCCCGCGTACGCCATCCCGCGCATGCTCCAGTAGATCGTCTCGATCGGCGGCAGGTAGTTGCCCTCTCCCGTACTTCGCCTCGTACTGCTTGTTCAGCTCGTTCAGCCCGGCACCTTGCCGTTGAACGAGCCGGTCGAGAGGTACGAGAGCAGGCCCGGGATCTCGATCGAGAAGCTCGGCGTCTGGTCGCTCTGGGTGAAGCCGCCGATCTGGAAGAGCGAGAACGCGCACTTCTGGCAGTCGGTCCACTGCGCCTCGGCGGCCGAGATCTTCATCGGCTGCAGGCTCGTGACGAGGATCCCGAAGTGGCTGCCGAACCAGAGGTTCACGCACGAGACCGGCACCAGCACGATCAGCGCGACCTTCGCGGCCGGCCGGAACAGCTCCACGTTGCGGCCGCGCGCGAAGTGCCAGCAGCAGACGCCGAACACGACCGCGGCGCCGCAGGTCAGCCCCGCGAGGATCGTGTGGACGAACGCGTAGAACGCCCACTTGCTCGAGAGCAGCGCCCAGACGCTCGTCAGCGTCGCCTGGCCGTTCACGATCTTGTAGCCGACCGGGTCCTGCATGAACGAGTTGGCGACGAGGATGAAGTAGGCCGACAGCCAGGTGCCGGCCACCGCGATCCAGAGCGTCGCCAGGTGCAGCCGCGGCGAGAGCCGGTTCCAGCCGAAGATCCAGAGGCCGAGGAACGTCGACTCGAGGAAGAACGCGGCGAGCCCCTCGATCGCGAGCGGCGCGCCGAAGACGTTGCCGACGAACTTCGAGTAGACCGACCAGTTCATCCCGAACTGGAACTCCTGCACGAGGCCGGTCGCGACGCCGATCGCGAAGTTGATCAGGAAGAGCGTCCCGAAGAAGTGCGTCAGCCGGAGCCAGCGCTCGTTCCCCGTGCGGTGCCACAGCGTCTGGAAGATCGCCACGATCGGCCCGAGGCCGAGCGTCAGCGGCACGAACAGGAAGTGGTAGATCGACGTCGTCGCGAACTGCGCCCGCGCCAGGTCGACCGTGGTCGAAGCGGCGACGATCACGTCTTCACCGTGATCCGGGTCGAGCGCTCGCGCGTGAAGCCACCCCAGACCCACTCGAGGACGGCCTTCGTGCGGTCCTCGCCGGTGGACAGGAGCGCGAGGTGGACGGCGCCCCAGCCGAGGAAGGCGACCTTGCCCTTCATCGTGTGGCCGCTGTGCATCTGGATCACCGCCGCGCCGGGGCCGATCGTGGCCATCGTGCCCTTGTCGTGGTACTCGAACGGCTCGGCCTGCTTGCCTGCGGCGAGCCGCGCGATGGTCTCGCCGGCGTGCTGGCCGGCCTGCAGCGCGACCGAGCCGAGCTGCGGCAGCACGCCCATCTTCGGGTCGGTGATCCACGCGATGTCGCCGACCGCGAACACCTCCGGGTGGCCCGCGAGGCTGAGATCGGGCCCGACCGGGAGGCGGCCGCCTTTCTCCAGCTCGACCCCGAGCGACCGCGCGAGCGGATTGGCCTGCAGGCCTGCGCCCCAGACGAGCGTGTGGGCGGCGAGCACCTGCCCGGACTTCAGCGTGACGCGGGTCGGCTCGATCCTGGCGACGACCTCGCCGCACAGCACCTCGACGCCGCGCTTCTCCAGCTGCTCCCTGGTGTACTCGCGCAGCTCCGGCTTGAACATGCCGAACAGCTCCGGGGCGGCCTCCACGATCGTGAGGCGCGCGTGCTCCTGCGGCAGATTCGGGTAGTCCTTCGAGAAGCTGCTGCGATAGAGCTCGGCCAGCGCGCCGACGCTCTCCACGCCGGTCGGGCCGCCGCCGACGACGACGATGTTGAGCGCGCCGTCGTCGACGAGGGACGGGTCGCGGTCGGTCGCCTCCCAGCGCTCCAGCACGTGATCCTTGAGGCGCACGGCGTCGGCGAGCGTGTACATCGGGAAGGCGTGCTCGGCCGCGCCCTCCACGCCGAAGAAGTTGACCTGCGCGCCGAGGGCGAGCACGAGGTAGTCGTAGGTCAGCGGCGCCATCTCGGCGAACTGCACCTCGCGCCTGTCGAGGTCGATCCCGGTCGTCGTGGCCACGTGTACCGCGGCGTTCGGCTGGTCGTGGAAGAGGTCGCGCAGCGGGTGGCCGACGGCGGAGGTGTCGAGCAGATCGGTGGCGACCTGGTAGAGGAGCGGCTGGAACGTGTGGTAGTCGTGCGCGTCGACGACGACGACCTCCACGTCTGCCTTCTTCAGCTTGCGGGCGGCGCCGATGCCGCCGAAGCCGCCGCCGAGGACGAGCACGCGGGGGCGGGTGGTCAGGCCTCCGTCCGTCATCGGGGGCAGCATACGAAGCCGGTCGCGTGCTCGTCGCCGCGCATCGCGCGCATGCCCGGATCACACACGAAAAGTCGGACGGCGGTCATCGTCCAGAGCGGGTGATCAGGCGAGCCGTTCGAGCAGGTGGTCGCCCACGCGCAGCGCGTTGGCCATCGCGGTCAGGGCCGGGTTCACGGCGCCGATGCTCGGGAAGACGCTCGTGTCGACGACGTAGAGGTTGTCGACCTCGTGCGCGCGGCAGTTCGATGTCCAGCACCGACGTGGCCGGGTCGGTGCCGAACCGGCAGGTGCCCGCCTGGTGGGCGCAGCCGGCCACCGGGATGTCGTTCTTCATGTACGCGAAGCGGTGGATCAGGTGGTCCGCGTTCAGGTCCAGCTTCCCGAGGATCGCCTTGAGCTCCGAGTAGAGCTCCTGTTTCGGGCCTTCGTTGGTGGCCGTGTAGCGCAGGGTCAGCTTGCCGTCGCGGTCGACGGTCACCCGGTTCTCCGGCGCGCGGCAGGTCCTCGGTCGAGAGCCAGAAGTCGATCGCGTGCCGGGCGATCCGCTCCAGCGACCAGCCCGGCGCGAGCTTGCGTCTCCGTCGGCTTCTCGCCGCGGAACATCGGCGCCTGCGACTTGCCGACCATCTGGATGTTCCCGAGCGGGTACTCGAGGTCGCCGCCGGCGAGGTAGAAGTCGTTGAGCCCCAGCGTCTTCTGGTAGATCGTCGGGTTCTCCGTGCGCGAGAGCGCGAGCACGGCCTGGCTGTTGTGGAACATGTAGTTGCGGCCGACCTGGTCGGAGCCGTTGGCGAGGCCGTTCGGATGACGGTCGGTGGCCGAGACGAGCAGCAGCTTGGCGGTGTTCGCCGCTCCGCAGGCGAGGACGACGAGGTGCCCCGCGTACCGCTCCTCGCCGCCGTCGCGGTCGACGACCACCTCGGTGACCGCGGTTCCCGCGTCGTTCGTGCTCGAGCCGGACGGCCTGCGCGTTCGTGAGCAGCGTGACGTTCGGGTGCTCGAGCGCCGGCCGCACGCCGAGCACCTCGGCGTCCGACTTGCCGTGCACGACGCAGGGGAAGCCGTCGCAGTTCATGCAGCGGACGCAGGCGCTGTACGGCATGTCGCGCCTCGTCGAGCCTGATCCCGCACGGGGCGTGGAACGGGTGGTAGCCCGGCGGCCGCGAGGTCGTCGGAGAGCTGCTGGATCCGCGGCTCGTGGGAGACCGCCGGGAACGGGTACGGCGCGCTCGCCGGCGGCTCGGTCGGATCCTCGCCGCGCGCGCCGTGCACCTCGTAGAGCTGCTCGGCCAGCGTGTAGTACGGCTCGAGCTCGTCGTAGGAGATCGGCCAGGCCGGCGAGACGCCGTCGTGGTGGCGCAGCTCGCCGAAGTCCTCGGCGCGCAGGCGGTAGAGCGCCGCGCCGTAGAGCTTCGTCGCGCCGCCGACGAAGTAGTGGACCTGCGGCTGGAACGGCTTGCCCTGCGTCGTCGTACCAGGTGTCGGCCGAGACGTAGCGGTTGTCGACGAACACGTCCTGCGCGAGCCAGTTCTCCGGCTCGCGCGGCAGCCAGTCGCCCCGCTCGAGCAGCAGGATCCGCTTGCCCGACGGCGCGAGGTGCCGCGCGAGCGTGCCGCCGCCGGCACCCGTGCCGACGATGATCACGTCGTAGGGTCCACGCTCAGTACTCCGCCAGGAGCTCGGGGACGATGATCCGCGCCGCGGCCTCGATCAGCGCGAGGTGCGAGAACGCCTGCGGGAAGTTGCCGAGGTGCCGGCCCGTGTCGGCGTCGAACTCCTCCGCGTAGAGCCCGAGCGGCGACGCGATGCGCAGGAGCCGCTCCATCAGGTCGCGCGCCTGCTGCTGCTCGCCGACGATCGCCAGCGCCGAGACGAGCCAGAAGGAGCAGATCAGGAACGTGCCCTCCTTGCCCGAGAGGCCGTCGTCGGTCTCCTCGGTGCGGTAGCGCAGCACGAAGCCGTTCTCGGTGAGGTCGTCGGCGATCGCCAGCACGCTCGCGCGCAGGCGCGGGTCGTCGCCGGGCAGGAAGCCGAAGATCGCCGCCAGCAGCGTGGAGGCGTCGAGCGCGTCGGTGTCGTAGTGCTGGCGCAGGACGCCGTCCTTCGTCAGCGCCGTGCTCGAGGATGTCGGCGTGGATCTCGTCCGCCGTCGGCCTCCACTTCGCCTGCAGCGCCGGATCGCCGCGGATCTCCGGCGAGCTGCGCCGCGCGGTCGAGCGCGACCCAGCACATGAGCTTCGAGGAGACGTAGTGCTGCGGCTCGCCGCGGGCCTCCCAGATGCCCTGGTCCGGGTTCGCGCCAGACCCGGGTCGCGCACTCGGCCTGCGCCTCGACGATCGGCCACAGCCGCCGCGGCAGGCGCTGGCTGCGGCGCGTGTGGAGCAGGATCGAGTCGAGCACGGCGCCGTAGACGTCGTTCTGGCGCTGGTCGAAGGCGCCGTTGCCGATCCGCACCGGCCGTGCGCCGGCGTAGCCGGAGAGGTCGTCGCGCGTCGACTCGGTCAGGTCGCGGCGGCCGTCGATGCCGTACATGATCTGCAGCGCGCCGTCCTCGTTCGGCTCGAGGTCGGCGACGAACTGCATGAACTCGTCGGCCTCCCAGTCGAGGTTGAGCCAGTGCAGCGCCTGCAGCGTGAAGGTCGTGTCGCGCATCCACGTGTAGCGGTAGTCCCAGTTGCGCTCGCCGCCCGGCGTCTCCGGCAGCGACGTCGTCAGCGCCGCGACGGTCGCGCCGGTCGGCATGTAGGTCAGGCCCTTGATCGCGAGCGCCGAGCGCTGGATCGGGTCGCGCCAGCGATGATCCGGGATGCGCGCCATGCCGAGCCAGCGGCGCCAGAAGCGCGTGGTCGCGGCGATCCTGGCCTCGGCCTCGTCGACGGTCTGCGGCGCGGCGAGGTCCTCGGCCCACGAGAGCGCGCAGTAGGCCCGCTCGCCGGTCTCCAGCACGTGGCGCGCGCGGACGCGGTTGCCCTCGATGCCGAGCGCCAGATCGGACTGCAGGCGGATCGTCTGCCCCGCGCCCGGTGGCGTCGGCGGCGTGGCGGCCGTCCTCCGACCAGCGTCCATTCCGCGGGTGTCCGCCCGTAGTCGAAGACGGGCTCGCAGACGAGCTCGACCTCGACCCGGCCCTCGAGGCACTCGACCGTGCGCACGAGCATGTGGTCGGCGTCGTCGTCGGCGGGCGGCCGCGTGTGCGGCGTGATCCGTGTCCTCGTGGTCCCGCGGGCCCATCGTCAGCGCGTCGCGGACGACGATCCAGCCCGTCGGCGTCTTCCACGTCGTCTCCAGGATGTTCGTGCCCGGCTCGTAGGCGCGCGCCGTCGGGTGGTTGATCCCGAACGGGCCGAGCCGGAAGAAGCCCGCCTGGCGGTCGAGCAGGCTGCCGAAGACGCTCGGCGCGTCGAAGCGGGGAACGCAGAGCCAGTCGATCGCCCCGTCCGGCGCGACGAGCGCGCCCGTGTGGCAGTCGGAGAGGAACGCGTAGTCGGCGATCGGCGGGAACGGCGAGGGCGCGGCCGCGCTCTGCGGGCGCGGAGTCCGGTTCTGCGCTCACGCGGGAACCCACGGTTCGTGCCAGCGGCCGTGGCCGGCGACGAGCGCGTCGGCCGCCTCGGGACCCCACGATCCCGGTGCGTAGGTGTGGACCGGCGGCGGCGCGTCGAGCAGCGGCTGCATGATCCGCCACGTCTCCTCGACGCCGTCCTGGCGGGTGAAGCGCGTGCTGTCGCCGACCATCGCCGCGTGCAGCAGCACCTCGTAGGGCGTCGGGCCCTCGCCGCCCTCCTCCGCGAACTCCATGTCGAGCTCGATCGGCGCCGGTCCCGGCGCGTCCGCGCGGTGTGCGTCGACGATGAGCCGGATGCCGGTCGACGGGTCGAGCTTGACCACGAGCTGGTTCGGCTCGGGCCGGCGGCCGGGCGGCCCGAAGCCGAGCCGGGGCGGATGCTTGAAGACGAGCCGCAGCTCGGTCTGCGTGACCGGCAGGCGCTTCCCCGTCCGGATGAAGAAGGGAACGCCCGCCCAGCGCCAGTTCTCGATCTCCAGGCGCAGCGCGGCGTACGTCTCGGTCGTCGAGTCGGGGGCGACGCCGTCGATCGCCGAGGTAGCCGTCGTACTGGCCGCGCACGTAGTGGGCCGGATCGGCCTCGACGACCGAGCGGAAGAGCGCGACCTGCGCGTCCTTGATCGTCGTCGGGGTCGCCGCGCGAGGGCGCCTCCATCGCGGCGGCCGCGACGACCTGCATCAGGTGGTTGACGACGACGTCGCGCAGCGCGCCGACCGGATCGTAGAAGTGGCCGCGGTCCTCGACCCCGAAGTCCTCTGCCATCGTGATCTGCACGCACTGCGAGGTAGTTCCGGCTCCAGATCGGCTCGAGCATCGAGTTCGCGAACCGGAGGTGGACGATCTCCTCCAGGCCCATCTTCCCGAGGTAGTGGTCGATCCGGTAGAGCTGCGACTCGTCGATCGACCGGTGCAGCTCGGCGGCGAGCGCGCGCGCGGATTCGAGGTCGTGCCCGAACGGCTTCTCGACGACGACGCGGCCCGTCGCCGTCAGACCCGCGTCGGCGAGGCCCTTGACCACCGTGCCGAAGAGGAAGGGCGGGATCTCCAGGTAGAAGACGGGTGTCTTTGCGCTGCCGATCGCCGCGCGCACCCGCTCGTACGTCGCGGCGTCGGAGAAGTCGCCGGCGACGTACGAGAGGCGCTGAGCGAGGCGGGTCGAACACGTCCTGGTCGAGCCGCTCGCCCGTGCCCTCGATCGCGGCGCGCGCGTGTTCCCTCAGCTGGTCCTCGCTCCAGTCGTCGACGGCGACGCCGACGATCGGGCAATCGAGCAGCCCGCGGGCCTCCAGCCGGTACAGCGAGCGGAACGTCATCACCTTCGCCAGGTCGCCCGTGATCCCGAAGATGACGAGCACGTCCGCGGCGCCCTGGCCGGCCCGGCGCTGCTCCGATGCTGCTCCGACGCTCGTCGTCACTCCGCCGGCAATGCTAAGGCCTGCCGGTGGGTGAGTGCATCGTCCAGATGGGGTGAGGTCAGACCGCGGGCTCGGGGACGGGATCCGGCGCCCGGTCGCGCTTGATCGTGATCGCCACGGCGCCCGCAAGCGCCAGGCCGAGCCCGACGAGCGTCACGACCACGTGCCAGGTTGGCCGGCTCAGTCGCTCCTGGACCAGGATGACGCCGAGCAACACGCTGACGACCGGGTTGGCGACGGATACGGTCGCCACCGAAGGGCCAGCCTGCCGGTCGCCAGCGAGAGCTGCTGGACGATGAAGCCGATGCCTCTCGCCGCCGAGAGCGCGTAGAGCTGCCGCTCGGAAAGGACGGCGCTCACGCTCTGGTGGAGGTTCTCCACGACCGGCTCCTGAGCGCTGCATAGAACCGAACAGGACGCCCGCGATCGTCCCGTACACGCCCGCCTTCACCGAGAGGTCGCCGCTCCGCCCGAACACACAGAAGCGCGAGCGCGTCGGCGATGGCGCGCCGGATCCTCCGCCGCTCTCAGGACAAGGCGGGCTTGGTCGGGTCCAGAACCGCAGCCCGCGAGCGTCAGCGCGCCTCCGCCCGGGGTCAGACCCCGTTGACGCGGTTGGACTTCGAGCCGCTTGCTCCGTGGCCAGGCGCTGTTGACTCGGTCCGGTTCAGGACCATGTCCGATCGCTGCCTTGGGTCATCGGGGCCTGACCCCGTTCGAGCTGGCGTACTAGTGACGCCGCCGCTTGGCTCCGACGTCGTCCCGTCCCGCGGGCGAAGGCGTCGACCCGGCCCCAGCGGCCGGGGATGTCGAGCAGCTCCAGCCGGCCGATACCCTCCGGCAGCGCGGGGTCGACGATGAGGTGGTCGCCGATCGGCTCCAGACCGAGCATCGTGCGCAGGAGGAGCAGCGGCGCACCCGTCGACCAGGCCTGCGGGCTGCACGCCGTCGGGTACTGGACCGGGTAGGTCGTCTGCGCCCGCTCGTAGCCGCCGAACGCCTCCGGCAGCCGGCCCGCGAAGGGCTCGGCGGCGGCGAGGATGCCGGCGGCGATCTGCGCCGCCTCCTCCTTGAAGCCGTAGCGCCGCAGGCCCCAGGCGATGAAGGAGTTGTCGAACGGCCAGACGGTGCCGACGTGGTAGCCGATCGGGTTGTAGCGCGCCTCGCCGGCGGCCAGCGTGCGCACGCCCCACCCGGAGAAGAGCCGCGGGCCGAGCAGGTGCCGGGCCACGGCCTTCGCCTTCGACCGGTCGACGATGCCGCTCCACAGCAGGTGGCCGTTGTTGGAGGCCAGTGCGTCGACCGGCTTGCCCTCGGTGTCGAGAGCCAGCGCGAAGTACTCGCCGTCCTCGACCCAGAAGTCGCGGTTGAAGCGGCGCTTGAGGTCGGCCGCCTGGCCCTCGAGCAGGTCGGCGAACGCGGGGTCCTTCCAGACGAGCGGGCCAGGCGGGCGGCGCGGACCTTCGCGTCGTAGGCGTAGCCCTGGAGCTCGCAGGTCGCGCGCGGGAACCCGGGCAGGCTGCCGTCGCGATAGGAGATCGAGTCCCAGGAGTCCTTCCAGCACTGGTTCTCGAGGCCGGTCTGCTCGTTGCGGCGCCGGTACCAGATGTAGCCGTTGCCCTGGATGTCGGCGTACTCGTCGATCCAGGCGAGCGCGGCGCGCGCCTCGGGCTCGAGCTCGCGCACGAGCTTGCGGTCGCCGCTCCAGCGCTCGTACTCGTCGAGCAGCACCACGTAGAGCGGCGTCGCGTCGGCGGAGCCGTAGTAGGGCGAATGGGGGCGCTCCTCGAAGGCGGTCATCTCCCCGTAGCGCATCTCGTGCAGGATCCGGCCCGGATCCTCGTCGCGGAAGTCGTCGACGCGGCTGCCCTGCCACTCCCCGAGCGCGCGCAGCGTGGTCGCGGCCAGCTCGGGGGCGAACGGCAGCGCCTGCAGGCTCGTGAGGATGCTGTCGCGGCCGAACATCGTCATGAACCAGGGCAGGCCGGCGGCGGGCAGGCTGTGTCCGCCGGCGACCGGCGGGGAGAAGCGCAGGGCGGCGAGATCGACGAGGCTCCGCCGGTAGGTGACCTTCAGCCCGTCGTGGTCGCTCTGGAGCTGCGGCGCCGCCTCGAGCCAGTGCTCGAGATCCCGCTCCATGGTCGTCCGGGTGCGCCGCGCGCCTGCGTTCGGCTGCACGGCGGTGACCGTCAGCTCGGTCGACCAGGAGCCGTGCGGCTCGAGCCGGAGCTGGAACGTCAGGCCGTGCTCGTCGACCTGCGCCGGCGTCGATGCAGAGATGGCGGTTGCCCGCCTGAACGTCTCGCGCCGGTAGCCCAGCTCCAGCGTGCCGTCGGCGATCTCGGTGGTGTACGTCCCTTTCTTCTCCAGCGCGTCCTTGACCTCGAACAGGTCGGCGAAGTCGCAGCCGGCCTCGACGCGCACGGTGAGGTCGACCGGCTCCGCGTCGTGGTTGAGGATCGTCAGCTCCTCGTGAAAGCCGTTACGCACAGCACGGCGCCGGATCACCGACAGCTTGGCGTCGACGTAGACGGTGCCGGTGCCCGGCACGAGGAAGAAGCGCGCCTCGAAGTACTGCAGATCGTCGGTCGAGAGCGCGTTCAGCCGCTCGCCGTTGAGCGTGAGAACCCACTTCGACAGGAAGCGGGTGTCGAACGAGAAGAGGCCGGTCGGGTCGGTGGGCGAGGCCTCGATGTCGCCGCGCTCGTCGCTGACCACGAAGGTGTTGCCGTCCAGGATCTTGACGAGGTCGGTGCTCACGCGTTCCTCTTCGCGGCTCGCGGCGGGCCGGGCAGGAGCCGCTGCAGCAGGATGAACAGCTCGACCCGACCGGTGACGGTCAGCGCGCCGCGCAGCAGCGCCGCCATCGGGTTCACCTCGCCGCGGACGACTCCGTCGAAGAGCGTCCGGTCGCTGCTCAGCACGCAGTCGGCCTCGGCGTGCTCGCGCGACACGGTCACGTCCCCGCGCTCCACGGAGACGAGCCAGTGCTCGGTGCTCTCGCCGGCGGCGAGGTCGAAGCGCAGCGTTCCCGTGGCCTTCGCCAGGAACGGCTCGCGGCCCCGCTCGGCCAGGTCGCCGAAGAACTCGGCCGTTGCGTCGCGGGCCGCCACGGGCGGCAGGTTACGCGTGCGCGGCGCGGAGCTCGGCGGGAACCGTCGCATCCTCCGCCGGGGGCGTCCGTTCGTCGTAGAGGACCGTCGTGCCGGCGAGGAAGTCCTGGAGCGCGCGCCGGCGGTCGTCGACGAGCACCGGCAGGAAGCCCAGGAGGAGGAGCACGAAGGCAAGCGCCAGGCCTACAAGGCGGACGATCGAGCGCAGAACGCTCGGAGACCCGCCTCCGGGGGTGACCAGGCGCAGGCCCATGAGCCGCATGCCGGGGGTCTGGCCCACGGTCGTCCAGAAGGTGACGAAGTAGATCACCACGGTGAGCGCCCATCCGATCCCGGCCAGTGTCGGGACCAGCCACTGGGGCCGGATCGAGCCGAACAGCGAGGCCAGGAGCCCGACCATCGCGGCCGCGCCCAGGAAGATCAGGTGAACGAGCGCGGCGTCGGCCGTGAGCGCGATGCCACGGCTGGCCAGACCGCCGTACGGAGGGTCCGTCCGCGGCGGCCGTCCCAGCCAGCGGCGGGGCGGCCTCTCCGCGGCCGTGTCGAGCCTGACCGAACGGCGCCTCAGCGCGTTCGCCACGTCGTTGCCGAACGACGCCGACTGGCTGGCGAGCGCCGAGCGCACGGCCGGGCTCGACATGGCGCCCGCGAGCGCATGCTCGAACTCGGGGCTGCGGACGATGCGATCCGTGAGCTCGACCATCCGCCGGTTCTCCAGTGCGTCGACCAGCAGCTGCTCCAGCGCAGGGCTCGCCAGGATCCCCTCGACGAGCTCCTTGGTCCGCTCGCTCTTGAGTGCCTCTGTTACTGCTGCCTCGAGGTCGGCGGTCGCCAGCACCTCGGCCACGACCCGCTCGACGACCCGCTGCTCGACGAGCGAGCGGGCGACCGTCTCGGGCAGCGGCCCTGCGAGCACGTGGTCGATCGCGCGCCCTGCCTCGGGCGTCGCGAGCACGTCCTCCGCCGCCGTCTCCAGCCGCCGGCGCGCCTCGACCCCGGTCGCCGCGAGTCCGTCGGTGCTGCGCCGGATCGACGGCCCGGCCACGGGCAGCTGCCTGAGCGCCCGCAGCGGAAGGACGAGGAGCCGCCCGGCGGCCGCTCCCGCCTGACCGGCCTTCACGACCAGTCCCAACGCGACGTTCCGGTCGTCGGGCGTCTGCTCCATGCCCGCAGCTTAAAGGCCATAGCCGTACGGGCGTCGTTGGCGCTCGGGGGGCCGTCGCTGTAGCGTGCGCTGCGTGGCTGGAGCGGTCGGTGACTGAGGACGAGAACGCCGGGACCGAGTCCCCGCAGAGCGGGAATCCGGAGAAGCACTCGCGCGTCCCGGAGCGCGCCCGGAGAGTGGCCACGGCCGCCCAGGCGAAGGGCACCACGTACGCGGAACGTGGCCGGCTCTGGGCCGAGCAGCAGCATCCGGACTCGGTCGGCGGCGTCGGGATCGGGTGGTTCAAGCGCTACCGGGCGAGTGACGGCCAGCTCTACTCGGTGCTGCTCAGCGCCTATCTCTTCCTCACCGTGATCCCGGCGATGCTCGTCGAGGCGAGCTTCGTGTACCGCAACCCTTCGTACATGGCGGACCGCATGATCCACCGGCTCGGCCTCACCGGGGCCACGGCCGATCTCTTCCGGGGCGTGCTCATCGGCACGGGTCAGAACAAGCTCATTGCGGGGCTCGTCGCGATCGCCTCCGTGATGCTGTTCGGGCTGGGGATCGGTCGTGTGATGCAGATCGTGCACGCGCGCGCCTGGGATATCGAGCTCGGGGCGTCGCGGATCAAGGACCAGGCGCTCTACGGAACTGCGCTGCTCGTGCTCCTCCTGTTCGGGCTCGTCTACCTGGTGGAGGGAAGGGTGCTGCACGGCCAGCCCGGGTGGATCTCCTGGCTGCTCGCCCCGCTCTGGCTCGTCGCTGTGATCTGGTACTTCGTGTGGCTGCCGCAGACGTTGCTGCACCATCGCGTGCCCCGCCGGGATCTCGTCCCGGGCGCCGTGTTGACGGTGGCGGGGCTGGTCGGGATGCGCCTGATCTCGTCCCTTCTGTTCACGAACTGGCTCAACTGGTACGCGAAGTTCTACGGCGGCATCGGGATCTCGATGGCGATCTTCTTCTGGCTCATCGTCGCGGCCACGATCCTGATCGTCGGGGCGGCGCTCTCGCCCGCGATGGCCGAGCGCCGCGACTTCCGCCAGCAGAAGTCCGCCTCGTAGCCGCCGGAAGTCCGCCTCGGCTGCGCCTTCGACATGACGACTTCTGACGGGTAAACCCGCTGCCTTCGCGGCCGCGAGCGGCGCTTCCATCTGCCACTCGTTGAACAGGCCCTGTCCAGGGTCCGGTTTCTGCCCTGAGAGTACGATCGGCCGGGCCGTGACCTCCACGCTCCCTCCCCGGTTCGCGAGTCCTGGATGAACAGCCCCACGCCGCCGGCCGCGGAGTCAGCCTCCACGTCCGCGTGGTATCCCGGTTCGCGGGTGATCCGGCTGCGGGCGAGCCACAGCTACGGCCTCGTGCTCGTGCTGGTGGTCGCCTCGTTCGTCTTCGCGGCGCTGGCGCCGGACACGCGATGGGCCCTGGTGCTGCTCGCCCTCGCCGAGTCCGCGACGTTGATCGTGGCCCTGTGGACCTCGGGCGTCGCGCGGCTCGAATCGCGTCCCGTTCTCGTCGTGGCCGCGATCGGGGTTTGCGCCGCGGTGGTCGCGATCGTCGGCGCCGGCGACGGAATCCACGGCAGCCTGGCGCTCCTCGACGGCGCGCTCGTCGGCTTCACGGTGGTGGTGATCGCACGCGGTGTCTTCGACCAGGGCGAGGTCAACCGCCAGTCCGTCCGCGGCGCGATCTGCATCTACCTGCTGCTGGGAATGCTGTTCGCGTTCGTCTACACGGCGGTCGCCGCGCTGGGTTCGGGGGAGTTCTTCGCGCAGGGAACCGACGGGACGACGGGGCTACGGGTCTACTTCAGCTTCGTCACCCTGGCGACGCTCGGATACGGGGACTACACGGCTGCGAGCAGTCTCGGCCACCTGCTCTCGGTGACGGAGGCGCTGCTGGGCCAGCTCTACTTGGTTGTCGTCGTCGCGCTGCTGGTCGGCCGGCTGGCTGGACGACGGCCAGCCGGCTGAGCGGCGCGCTCCGCCATCAGGCGTTTGGGCCCCTCGACGAACCAGTAGTAGCCGACGAATCCGCCGAGCGCCGCCCCGCCGAGCACGAAGGCGAAGACGCAGATTGTCCAGAACGGCTCCACGGGCGGGAGGTTAATGGATCCTGCGGCTTCCGTCCCGTCTGGAAGCTTCCGACCGACCGTCTATGCTCGCGGGCATGCCGCCTCCCGACCGCGCCCGTCCGGGGTGCGCGTGAAGCTCCCGCACCACCGGCCGCGGGCGGGCGATGCAGAGGTTGCCCCCGCCGAGCCCGTGTTGCACATGAGCCCGGAGGAGCTCCGTGCGCTGGAGAGGGTCTTCACGGCGCCGCGCTGGCTGCGCGACCTCGGCCTCGCCTCCTGGTTCCTCGTCGGCGCCCTTCTGCTGCTCGGAGGACTGACCTGGCTGCTCGCGGCAACGTCCGAGATCGTGAACCCGATGATCGCTGCCCTCATCGTCGCCGTCGTCACCGCGCCGATCGTCGGAGGGCTCGAGCGGCACCGCATCGGGCGCGGCGCCGGGGCGGCGATCGTGCTGCTCGCGCTCGTGGCGGTCTGCATCGTGATCGCGCTGCTCGTGATCGGCGGGATCGTCTCACAGGGCGACTCGATCGCGACCTACGCCAGCGACGCCGCGAGCAAGGTCCAGAGCTGGCTGCAGAGCGTGGGCATCGACGAGTCGGGAGCCCAGAGCGCCAACGACAACGTGAGCACTGCCGCACCGGCCACGATCTCGACGCTCGTCAACGGGATCGTGACGGGCATCCAGGGGATCGCGTCGCTCGCCTTCGGCCTGTCGTTCGCGGCGATCGGCATCTTCTTCCTGCTCAAGGACGGGCCCCGGATGCGGGGCTGGGTCGACCGCCACCTCGGTGTGCCGATGCCGGTGGCGCAGACGATCACGGGCGGCGTTATCCGCTCCCTGCGCGGCTACTTCCGCGGCGTGACGATCGTCGCGGCGTTCAACGGGGTCGTGGTCGGGCTGGGCGCGCTGGTGCTCGGTGTGCCGCTCCCCGGGACGATCGCCGTCGTCACGTTCGTCACGGCGTACATCCCCTACATCGGCGCCGTCGTCGCCGGCGCCTTCGCCGTCGTCCTGGCGCTCGGCGGCACGAGCACGGCGACAGCGGTCGCCATGCTCGTCATCGTCCTGCTCGCCAACGGCCTGCTCCAGAACCTCTTCCAGCCGTTTGCCATGGGCGCGGCGCTCGATCTCAATCCCCTCGTCGTGCTCGTGCTCACGATCGGCGCGGGCTGCCTCTTCGGCATGGTCGGGCTCATCCTCGCTGCGCCGCTCGCCTCCGCAGCAGTGCACATCACGAAGGACCTGAGTGCAGCCCGTGCGAGGGCCGCACTCGCGACTGAGGAAGCTGCGGCCTCCACGTAGCTAGAGGGGGCGATGGTACGCCGCCGGCAAGCATGGCTGGCGTTGGGACTCTGGAGATGGCCGTTCAAGGAGCAGCAGATGGGCTCAGGAAGCCGGAGGCTCCCGCCGCCTCACCGCGTCCCGCCAGCACGATCGCCGAGCCTTCACGCACGTGATCGATCAGTGCGGCGAGCGGTTCCGGGCGGCGCAGGAGGTGGACGTCGTCGAGGACGAGCACGACGGGCGTGCGGCGCGACGCCGCGCCGAGCCTCGGCACGGCCGCGGCTCGGCGCGCCTGGTCGGGCGGCCAGGGCATCCAACACTCGCGGATCGACCGGCTCGACTCGGTCGAGCGCCGAGGCGACGTAGGCCAGGAGTGACACGGGATCGTCATCGCGCGCGTCGACGGTGACCCACGCGAACGCCGCTCGTCGAGATCGGCCCACTCGGCCAGCAGCGTCGTCTTCCCGTAGCCGGCGGGAGCGGTGACGGCAACGACCGGAACCCGCTGCGCCGAGACGCGCTCGACCACGTCGCTGTGGGAGATCGCAGCCGATCGGCGGCGCGGGCGGCTCAGCTTCGACTCGGCGAGCGGGAAGGGCGCGGCCCCGGGCGACGCGGCCGGGTACACGTCGCGTCGCGGCGGCCGGGTATCCGCGGGGTGCTCTCTATCTGCTGGGGCTCCGGACGGCATCCTCTCCTCGCGCTCGGCGCTGCGGCTCCGTGCCCCTGCCAGGCCAGCCGTCAACTGATAAGCGACCCTTGTAGCAGCTACCGCCGCACCGCCGGAGCCTGGACCCCTGCATCCAGGCCGTCGGCAGCCCTTTTCCGATTGCAAAACCGGAAACGCCGCCCTGCTTTTCGTTCTGAAAGGATGATGCCGCGAGGGCCGGCATGCCGTAGAAGCCGCGCCTCGCACCCCTGTCGCCGTCCGAGGAGAGCCGATGCCGCTGCACAAGCTGAGTCAAGGTACGCACGCCGACGAGTTCCTCTCCCTCCGTCCGCAGTTCGCCCGCGGCGGCGAGCTGGAGCCGGTGCCCCGCCATCGACTCCCCGAGGTCGGGCTCGACCCGAACACGGCCTACGAGATCGTCCACGACGAGCTGATCCTGGACGGCAACGCGCGCCTCAACCTGGCGACGTTCGTGACCACGTGGATGGATCCGCAGGCACGGCTCCTGATTGCGGAGACGCTCGACAAGAACATGATCGACAAGGACGAGTATCCGCAGACCGCGGAGCTCGAGCGCCGGTGCGTGAACATCATCGCCACCCTCTGGAACGCACCGGTCAGCGGCGACGCCGTCGGCACCTCGACGATCGGCTCCAGCGAGGCGGCGATGCTCGGCGGGCTCGGGATGCTCTGGCGCTGGCGCGAGCGCCGTCGCGTGGCCGGCAAGCCGACCGACAAGCCGAACATCGTGATGGGCATCAACTGCCAGGTCTGCTGGGAGAAGTTCGCCCGCTACTGGGACGTCGAGCTGCGTCTCGTGCCGATGGAGGCCGGCCGCTACAACCTGACCGCCGAGGAGGCCGTGAAGCGCTGCGACGAGAACACGATCGGCGTCGTCGCCATCCTCGGCTCGACCCAGGACGGCACCTTCGAGCCGGTGCAGGAGATCTCGAACGCGCTCGACAAGCTCGAGGCCGAGCAGGGCGTCCACGTCCCGATCCACGTCGACGCGGCGTCCGGCGGCTTCATCGCGCCGTTCCTGGATCCCGATCTGGTCTGGGACTTCCGCCTCCCGCGCGTGAAGTCGATCAACACGTCGGGTCACAAGTACGGCCTCGTCTACCCGGGTGTCGGCTGGGCGATCTGGCGCGACGAGGAGGCGCTCCCGGACGACCTCGTCTTCAAGGTCAACTACCTCGGCGGCGAGACGCCGACGATGGCGCTCAACTTCTCCCGCCCGGGGGCGCAGGTGGTCGCGCAGTACTACGTGTTCCTGCGCCACGGCTTCAAGGGCTTCTACGAGGTGCAGAGCGCGTGCCGCAGCAATGCGCGCTACCTCGCCCAGGCAGTCGGCGGCATGGGCCCGTTCGAGCTGCTGAGCGACGGCAGCGCGCTGCCCGTCTTCGCCTTCCGCATGAAGGACGGGGTGGAGAACTACACGGTGTACGACGTCGCCGACCACCTCCGGCAGCGTGGCTGGCTCGTGCCCGCGTACTCGTTCCCGGAGAACCTCGAGGACATGGACGTGATCCGCCTGGTCATCCGCAACGGCTTCAGCCGCGACATGGGCAGGCTGCTGCTCGACGACCTGCAGCGCACGATCGGCTTCTTCGACAAGCTCGACCGCCCGATGCCTCGCCTCGAGGACACGAGCGCCTTCCACCATTAGCCGCCGGAAGTCCGCCTCGGCTGCGCCTTCGGCATGCGACTTCCGGCGGAGACGTCGGCTTCGTTCGCGTTCGCAAGCGGCCGCCCCATCTGCCGCTCTTCGAAACGGCCGTGTCCAGGGGCCTGACCCCCGGACACGGCCCGTACGCGCCGCGGCGCTGTCGCTCGAGCTATTCGGCCGCCGGGCGGGGCGAGCCGCCGGCCAGGGCCAGCGTAACGGTGACCGCCGCGGCCGCGGCGCTGAGGGCCAGCGGGCTGAACACGAGCGCGAGCGGGGCGAGCACCGCCAGCACGGCGATGCCCGTGAGCGCCGGCCGCGGGATCCGTCCTGAGAGCGTGTAGGTGAACAGCCCGTTGCCCGTGAGGTAGAGCGCGGGTCCGGCCAGGATCGCGCACGCCGCGGCCGCCGAGGTCGCTCCCCTCGGCCCGGCGATGGTGAGATCGACCGCCACGGCGACCACGATCACGCCGCCGACCATGATCGCGTGAGCGTAGGCGTAGCCGGCCCGCCCGAGCCGGGCCGGATCGGCTGATCGCGCGATCATCCGGGCTCCCGCCTCGGCATGGCGCACGAAGTAGAACCACCACAGGGACACCGCGCCGACGAAGCCGATCACGAACGCGGCGATCACAGAAGCGCTCCAGGGGAGCCGGCTGAACGTCAACCCTACGGCGAGGATCGTCTCGCCGAGCGCGATGAGCACCACGAGCTGGCAGCGCTCGGCGAGGTGAGCGCCGGCCAGCGTCCAGTCCGTCAGCGGCGTGCCGCCGAGGCGGGGCAGCCAGAAGCCGTGCATCGGCGCGCCGTAGTCGACCGCCAGGGCGACGATCCAGAGCAGCAGCCTCGCATCGCCGTGCGCGAACGCGCCCGCGATCCAGAACACGCCCGCGATCGCCGTCCAGGCCGTGAGCTGCGCGTAGTTGCGCCGCATGGGTCCACCCTTGAACGCGGCCACCATGAACCCGCCGCGGACCAGGTGGCTCGCCACGTACGCAGCGGCGAACGCAAGGCCGCGGGGCCCGAACGCGTCGGGGATGGCGGCCGACATGATGAGGCTGATCAGCATCAGGACGACGAGCAGCAGCCGCACAGGCTCGAGATCGGGATCGATCCAGTTCGTCGCCCAGGCCGTGTAGTTCCACGACCACCAGACGGCCAGGAACAGCACGAGGGTCTCCAGTGCGCCGCGCGCGGTGAGGTGGTCGAGCAGCCGGTGCGCGAGCTGCGTGACCGCGAACACGTACACGAGATCGAAGAACAGCTCCATGCTGGTGACCGCGGGCGATCCGTCCGCGCTGCGCTCGCGGAGCGCCTTCACGCGCCGGGTCGGTGGGTGATCAGCCGTGCGCCACGCCCGCGGGAGAAGAAGCTGAACGACCAGCGGAGGACGACGAGCACCCTGTTCTGGAAGCCGATGAGGTAGAAGAGATGGATCACGAGCCAGAGCACCCAGGCGACGAAGCCGGTGGCGTGGATGCGCTTGATCTGGGCGACCGCCTGCGAGCGGCCGATGGTGGCGAGATTGCCCTTGTCGACGTAGCGGAACGGGGGCGTCGTTCGGCCCTGCATCCGGTCGCGGATCGTGCGGGCGACGTAGCGGCCCTGCTGCATGGCGACCGGCGCGACCCCGGGCAGCAGCTCGTCTCCGACGCGCACCATGTCGCCGAGCGCGAAGACCTCCGGATGGCCGGCCACGGTCAGGTCCGGGTTCACGATCAGGCGTCCGGCCCGGTCGACCTCGGCGCCCGCAGCCTGCGCGAGCGTGGCGGCGAGCGGCGACGCCGTGACGCCGGCGGCCCAGACGACGGTGCGGGCGCCGACCTGCTCGCTCTCGCCGTCCGGCGCCGCGGATCGTCACCGAGTCGGCGGTGACGTCCACCACGGTGTGTCCGACCAGAGGCGTGACTCCGAGCTTTTCCAGCGACCGGGCCGCCTTCGCCGACAGCGTGGGCGGGAACGCGGTGAGCACGCGGTCGGCAGTCTCGACGAGCAGGACCCGGGCCGTGCGCGTGTCCACGGCCCGGAAGTTGCGGCGCAGGGTGTCGCGCGCCGAGCTCGGCGATCTGCCCCGCCATCTCCACGCCGGTCGGACCGGCGCCGACGACGACGAACGTGAGCCAGCTCCGGCGGGCTTCCTCGTCCTGCGCGACCTCTGCGGCCTCGAACGCGGTGAGGATCCGGCTGCGGATCTCGAGCGCACCCTCCAGCGACTTCAGCTCCGGAGCGAAGGCCTGCCAGCCGTCGTGGCCGAAGTACGAGTACGCCGCGCCGCCGGCGACGACGAGCGTGTCGTAGCCGAGCATCACGTTCTCCTCTCCGTCCGCGAGGCGGTCGAGCACGACGCGGCGGTGCTCGAGGTCGAAGCCGGACGCCTCCGCGAGCAGCACGCGTGCGTTGCGCTGGCGCTTGAGCACAGCCCGCAGCGGCGACGCGATCTCGGCGGCCGAGAGCGCGCCGGTCGCCACCTGGTAGGCGAGCGGCTGGAAGAGGTGGAAGTTCTGCCGGTCGACGAGCGTGACGTCGACGGCCGTCCGCCGCAACTTGCGCACCGCCTGCAGCCCGCCGAAGCCGCCCCCGACGACGACGACCCGGTGACGGCCCTCCGGTTGAGGGATCTCGACCACGGGCGCCATTCTGACGCGCAGCTTGACGGGCGGCGGCGTGGCACGAGAGAGTAGGCCCGTGCGGTTCTCGCTCGCCCTAGCCGCCGTCGCCGGAGCCGCGGGCTACTTCTACGGGCGCTCGCTCACGGCTGCCGACCTGGCGGACGAGCAGGAGTACCGGCTGCGCTCGCCGGTGCGCCTGCGTCTGGACATCGGCGACGGCGCCGGGTTCACGCTGTGGCGGCAGACAGACTCGATCACCACGGCAGGCCCGGGTGACCGCGTATTCGAGCTCGATCGCGTCGGCGGCGAGATCTGCTTCGGCGATGGGGCGCACGGAGCGCGGCCACCGGTGGACGGGTCGGTGCAAGTCGGGTACCGCGGCGGCGACGGCGCTGCGGGGAACCCCCCGGGCTGAGCCCGGCAGGGGTGGGCGCGCCCGCGTCGCGCGCTTGACATGTGACCATAAGGTCACGTATTGTCTCGGCGTGGACGACGATGACGACCGGGTCTTCAGGGCGCTCGCCGACCCGACGCGGCGGTTCCTCCTCGACCTGCTCTTCGAGCGTGACGGCCGCACGCTCACCGAGCTCGAGGTCGAGGTCGAGATGACCCGCTTCGGTGTCATGAAGCACCTGCGCCTGCTCGAGGACGCCCGACTCCTCGTCACACGGCGTGCCGGCCGGGAGAAGCTGCACTACCTCAACCCGGTGCCGATCCGCCTGATCCACGACCGCTGGATCGACAAGTACACGGAGCGCCGCGTCTCGGCGCTCTCCGACCTCAAGACCGAGCTGGAGGAAACGGCATGACGACGATGACGGCGACGACGACGCAGGTCTACCAGGTGTTCATCAAGGCGACCCCGGAGCGAATCTGGGAGGCGATCACGAAGCCCGAGTTCACCGAGAAGTACTTCTACGGCGCGAGGATCGAGACGGCGAACGGCCGCCGGCGCGCGCTCGGGCCGAACGACGAGCTGTGGGGCGACGAGGCGGTGCTGGAGTCCGATCCTCCGCACAGGCTCGTGCACGGATGGCGGTCGTTGTACGACCCCGAGCTGGCAGCGGAGGAGCCGAGCCGGGTCACGTGGGAGATCGAGCCCCAGGAAGGCGGCTTCTCGCTCCTGACCGTCACCCACGACCAGCTCGAGGGCGCGCCGAAGACCGCCGAGAGCGTGTCCGGTGTCGGCTGGATGATGGTGCTGAGCGGGCTCAAGACGCTGCTCGAGACCGGCGGGCCGCTCTCGTCCTGAGCGCTCCCCGACGTGTGGGGCGGGCCGGCGCCTGCCCCACACGCCGCTGGCATGCTGCGGCGGTGAGCCCGGAGCCTGAACCCATCTTTCTCCCCGGCTGGGCCTCGACGGCCCGCATGTACGAGCCGGGCCTGCCGTACGGGTGGGCCGCGCTCGAGCCGCCTTCCTACAGAGCCACTCACGGGACGTTGCAGCCGTACGTGGACTGGCTCGGGGCCGAGCTCGAGAGCCACGACAGGCCCGTCGTACTCGCGGGTCACTCGATGGGCGGGACGCTCGCCGTGCTCGGAGCCGCTGCGCATCCGGAGCGCATCGCCCGGCTCGTGCTCGTCTCGCCGGCGGTGCTGCCGCTCACCAAGTCGGTGCCGGCGTCGCTCCGGGATCTCGGCGTCCAGGTGGCGCACCGCCGTTTCCGGCTCACCGATCTGACGGTCGCCGCGGGACGTCTGGCCGTGGCCCCGCGCTCGGCGGCGCGCATCGCGTTCGAGCTCCGCCGGATCGACCTGACCGCCGAGCTGGCAGCGGGTGCGCGAGGCCGGCGTCGACTCGACCGTGATCGGCTGCGCCACGGACACGATGATCACCTTCGACCACTGCCGCCGGGCCGCCGGGCTGCTCGGCGCGCGCTACCGCGAGCTCACGCTCGACGGCGGCCACCTGTGGATGTTCGCCCACCCGCGGCAGCTCGTCCGCGAGCTCGAGGCGGCCGCCGCGTAACGAAACGGCCGCTCGCTAGTCTGGCTTGTATGAACAGAATCGAGAAGACAGACGAGCAGTGGCGCGCCGAGCTGACGCCCGAGCAGTACCGCATCCTGCGCGATAAGGGCACCGAGCGCGCCTTCACCGGCGAGTACGACCACTCGTTCGAGCCGGGGATCTACCGGTGCGCCGGGTGCGGCGCCGAGCTCTTCGACTCGGACGCGAAGTACGACTCGGGCTGCGGCTGGCCGGCGTTCTCGGCACCGGCCGATGCGGCGGCGATCGAGGAGGAGCGCGACCGCAGCTTCGGGATGGTGCGCGTGGAGGTCATGTGCAAGACCTGCGGCGGGCACCTCGGGCACGTCTTCCCGGACGGCCCCAGGCCGACCGGGCAGCGCTACTGCATCAACTCCGCGGCGCTGCGTCACGAGCGAACCTAGTTTGAAACTCACCTAGGTATTGCAGTAGCATGCGGCGGTCGTGCCGTCGCAGCTCACGAGAGCCGATCTGCTGGCCCGCGGCGGGAGGGGTGGTGCAGCCCTCCTGCTTGCGGGATCTGCGGTCGCGCTGCGACCCGGTCCGGCGGCCGCTGCGGCGCCTCCGGACAACGACCTTGCCTACGCGCGCCTGCTCGTCGGCGTCGAGCTGCTGACGATCGACTTCTACACCCGGGCACTCGCCGGCCGGCGGTTCGGCAAGCCGGCGACGAGCGACCTGAAGCGGGCGCTGGCGGACGAGCAGCGCCACTACCTCCTCGTTGCCGCCGTGCTGAGCAACGCCGGTCAGGTCCCCGCGACCGCGGACGACATCGACTTCTCCTACCCGGCCGGAGCGTTCGCCTCGCGCGGCTCGATCGCGAAGCTCGGGATCCATCTCGAGTCCGTGGCCCTCGGCGCGTACCTCGGCGCCGTCGACGGGTACCAGACGAATGCTCTGAAGCTGCCGGCTGCGCAGATCGCCGCCAACGAGGCCGAGCACCGCAGCGTCTTCACCGCGCTCCAGCGCGGCCAGCGGATCGGGCCCGCGTTCGCGGCGCCGCTGCGCATCGACCAGGTCTCCGACGCTCTCGACACGTACACGAGCTGATGCCCAGGGAGCACTACACAGCCGGGGACGCGGCCAAGGCGCTGGGGATCAGCCTGGACACGCTGCGCCGCTGGGACAACGCCGGCCGGATCAAGACCGAGCGCGACAGCCGCAACCGCCGGGTCGTGCCGGCGGCCGAGATCGAGCGCCTGCGCGGCGACCCGGGCGCAGGGCTCAGCGCCCGGAACCGGCTCGCCGGCACGGTCACGGAGGTAAAGGTCGACGGGCTCATGGCCCAGATCGAGCTGCTCGTCGACGGGCCGGCGCGGCTGGTCGCGATCGTGACCGCCGACGCGGCCGAGGAGCTCGCGCTCCGTCCCGGAATGCCCGCGACCGCGGTCGTCAAGGCAACCTCGATGATGGTGGAGCACGCATGAGGAAGATCGCGGTCCTCGTTCTCGCCGTGCTGATCGCCGCCGGGGCAGCGCAGGCCGCCGGACAGGCCACGCTGACGGTGTACGCGGCGGCGTCGCTGACCGACGCGTTCCCGAAGATCGCGCCCTCCGCGAAGTTCTCGTTCGCCGGCTCGAACGCGCTCGCCACCCAGATCCAGAAGGGCGCGCCGGCCGACGTGTTCGCCTCGGCGAACATGACCCTGCCGACGCAGCTCTTCCAGAAGAACCTCTGCTCGAAGCCGGTCGTCTTCACCCGCAACACGCTGGTCCTCATCGTTCCCAAGTCGAATCCGGCGAAGCTGCACAGCGTCTACGACCTGCGCAGGCCCGGGATCAAGCTCGTGATCGCAGGGCCGGGCGTGCCGGTCGGGACCTACACGCTGCAGATCCTGAAGAACATGAACCTGACGAGCGTGCTCTCCAACGTCGTGAGCCGCGAGACGGACGTACGCGAGGTGCTCGCCAAGGTCGCGCTCGGCGAGGCCGACGCCGGCTTCGTCTACTCCACCGACGCGCGCACGGTGCCCGGCAAGGTCACCGTGCATCAAGATTCCGGCCTGGGCGCAGCCCAAGGTGCAGTACGGAATCTGCATCGTCTCGTCGAGCGGCAACAAGGTGGCGGCGCAGGCGTTCGTGAACCGGGTCGTCGGCAAGGCGGGCCAGAAGATCCTGCTCTCGTACGGCTTCCTGCCGCGCGTCAAGAAGAAGACGTAGGCGGCCCGCCGGTGAAGCGGGCGCTGCTGGCCTTCCTGTACTTCGGCGTCTCCGCGGTCGCCCTCGCGTTCCTCGCGCTGCCGATCGTCGCGCTCTTCGTCCACGTCCCGCCCGGACAGCTCGTGCACCAGCTCTCGAACCCGGTGGTGAAGGACGCGCTCGTCGTCAGCCTGAAGACGACGCTGATCGCGCAGGTCGTGATCCTGCTCTGCGGGACGCCGCTCGCGTACCTGCTCGCCACCCGGCGCTTCGCGGGTCGCCCGCTGCTCGTGACGCTCGTCGAGCTGCCGCTCGTGCTGCCGCCCGCCGTGGCCGGGATCGGGCTGCTCGTCGCATTCGGGCGCGAAGGCCTCCTCGGCTCGACGCTGGACGTCTTCGGGATCTCGATCCCGTTCACGCAGACCGCGGTGACGATCGCGGTCATCTTCGTCGCGAGTCCGCTCTACGTGCGGCAGGCGATCGCCGCCTTCGAGGCCGTCGACCCCGACCTGGTCGCCGCGTCGCGCACGCTCGGCGCCGGGCCGGTGCGCACGTTCTTCCGGATCGTCCTTCCGCTCGCGCGCGGCGGGCTCGCCGCCGGCGAGGCGCTGTGCGTTCGCGCGCGGGCTCGGCGAGTTCGGCGCCACGATCATGTTCGCCGGCAGCCTGCAGGGGGTGACGCAGACGCTGCCGCTGGCGATCTATGCCGAGTTCGCCGTGAACTTCGACGTCGCGGTCGCGATCGGCGCGCTGCTCGTCGTGATCAGCGCCGCGCTGCTGATCGCGTTGAAAATGAGCTCGCTGTGGCAACCCTCTCAGCAGACTTCACGCTCCCCCTTCGCTCGTTTGAGCTGGAGCTGAGGCTCGACGTCGAGCGCACGGTCGCGCTCGTCGGGCCGTCGGGCGCGGGCAAGAGCTCCGTGCTGCGGGCGATCGCCGGGCCTGGCCCGGCCGAGTGCGGGGCGCGTGGCCCTCGGCGACGACGTCTGGCTCGACGTCGCCGCGGCGTGTCTTCCGCAGGCCGGACGAGCGGCGGGTCGGCCTCGTGTTCCAGGAGTACGCGCTGTTCCCGCACCTGACCGTGCGCCAGAACGTGGCCTACGCGCGCCGGGACCGCGCGGACGAGATGCTCGAGCGCTTCCGCATCTCCGCGCTCGCCGGCGCCCGGCCCGGCGAGCTCTCGGGCGGCGAGCGCCAGCGTGTCGCGCTCGCCCGCGCGCTCGCCCGCGACCCCGGCGTGCTCCTGCTCGACGAGCCGCTGGCCGCGCTCGACGCCCACACGAAGAGCGAGGTCCGGGTTGAGCTGCAGGAGCTGTTGCGCGATTTCGACCTGCCGACGCTGATCGTGACCCACGACTACGAGGACGCGGTGGCGCTGGCGGGCACCGTCGGCGTGATGGTCGAGGGCCGGCTGCGCCAGCTCGGGAGCCCGCAGGAGCTGGTCTCGCAGCCGCGCGACCCGTTCGTCGCGTTCTTCACCGGCGCGAACCTGCTGCACGGCCGCGCGGAGGGGGGCGACGGCGAGCTGACGAGCGTCCGGCTGGAGAGCGGCGAGCTGCTCTACTCGACCGACGCGTTGCGCGGTGACGTCGGCGTCGTCGTCTACCCGTGGGACGTCTCGCTGGCGCGTGAACCGGCCGAGGGCGGTTCGGCGCTGAACCTCATCCGCGGAGACGTCGGAGCCGTCGTTCGGGTCGGAAACCGCGTGCGGGTCGGGAGTCGGGCCGCTGACGGCGGAGGTGACCGCGGCTTCGGCCGACCACCTGGAGCTGGGCCGGGGCGGCATCGTCTACGCGTCGTTCAAGGCGACCGGTACCCGGCTCGTGGCGCTCCCCCTCTGAGGCACGGCTCGGCGGGCACCGCGCTCCGCATCCAGGGTGGTAGCCACAGTACCGGAGACCGGGAGCCTGCATGGCCGTGGCGCCGCGCCGCTGGCATGGTTAGCTCGCGATGACCCCCACGAGCCCCTCCGATCGAGCCTCGCGCAGCCTGTGCGAAGCGGCCTTCGTCGCCTCCGCGCTCGTAACCGGGACGGTGGAGTTCGGGCTGTTGCTCACCGGATGGCTGGCGACCGTGCTTCTCTCGATCACTCCGCTCGTCGTGCCGGTCCTCGTCTGTTTCGCAGCCGCCGTGCGGGCGGTCGCGGTCGCCGAGGCCCGGCTGGCGGCGAAACTGCTCGGCGCTCGTGTCGAGCTTGCTCCGCGCGCCACGGCGTCCGGCTTCTGGGCCGGCGGGCTCGCGGTGCTCGCCGACCGCGGGTTCTGGCGCGGGCAGGGATACCTCGTGCTGCGCGTCGTCGTGGGCTGGCCGCTCGCCGTCGCGGAGCTCTCGCTGCTGGCATCCGGCCTGGGACTGATCGGGGCGCCCATCTACTACAGCTGGATCCCGCAGGACGCCGGCCGGAACGGGATCGACTTCGCCGTGTGGCGTGCCGACACGCTGCCGAAGGCGCTGCTTCTCATCCCGGCAGGGCTCGCCCTGCTGGCGCTGACGCTCTTCCTGGTGCACGCGGTCGCCACGGCCTGGCGCCCGGCGATCCGGCTGTTGGACAAGGGGGCTGCCCCGGCGAGCAGCGAGGCCGTCAGGTCGCAGCGCCGTCGCGCGCTCGCCGTGCACGCCTTGATCTTCGGTTTCGTGAACCTCCTGCTCATCGTGATCTGGGCGTCGACCGGCCGCGGCTACTTCTGGCCCGAGTGGCCGCTGCTCGGGCTCGGGTCGATCCTCGCCTTCCACGGCTGGGTCCTGCTCGTCGACGAGCGGCCGGGGCTGCGACGGCCCAACCGTGCGCTCGCGCTCCAGCTCGGCGGCTCGGCGATCCTCTTCGCGTTGCTCGTCGGCGTCTGGGCCTGCACAGGGGCGGGCTCCTTCTGGCCTGCCTGGGCGCTGCTCGGGCTCGCGATCGCCGCGGCGATCCACTGGGCGGCGCTTCTGCTGCGGCGGGTCGACCGGCTCGAGACGACGCGCGCCGGCGCAGTCGACGTGCAGGAGACGGATCTGCGTCGGATCGAGCGCGACCTCCACGACGGTGCCCAGGCGCGGCTCGTCGCACTCGGTATGAGCCTCGGCCGCGCGGAGCAGAAGCTCGACAGGGATCCGGAGGCGGCGCGGGAGCTCGTGGGAGAGGCCCGGGTCGGCGTCGAAGAAGCGCTCCGCGAGCTGCGTGGCCTCGCGCGCGGGATCCGGCCGCCGGTTCTGGCCGACCGCGGCCTGCAGGCGGCCGTCGACGCGCTCGCCGATGGCAGCCCGCTTCCGGTCAGCGTCGAAGCGGATATCGATTCGAGACCGGCGTCGGCCGTCGAGACCGCCGCCTACTTCGTCGTCTCGGAGGCGCTGACGAACGCCGCGAAGCATGCGGGCGCGACACGCGCCGGCGTGCGTCTCGTGCGCCGCGGTGCCGTGCTCGAGGTCGAGGTGACGGACGACGGGGCGGGGGGAGCGGATCCCGCGGGCGGCGGCCTCGTCGGACTGCGGCAGCGCGTGGAGGCTCTGGACGGCACGCTTGCAGTGACGAGCCCGCCCGGGGGTCCGACGATCGTGCGTGCGGAGCTGCCGTGCGGGTCGTGATCGCCGAGGACCTCGCGCTCCTGCGCGACGGGCTGACCCGGCTGTTGCGCGACAACGGCTTGGACGTCGTGGCCGCAGTCGACAATCCCGACGCGCTCGTGCACGAGGTGCTCCTGGAGCGCCCCGAGATCGCGATCGTCGACGTTCGGCTGCCGCCGAGCTTCCGCGACGAGGGTCTCCAGGCCGCGCTCGAGCTACGCCGTAGCGCCCCGGAGACGGCGATCCTCGTGGTGTCGCAGTACGTCGAGCACCAGTACGCGGCCGAGCTGCTCGCCGACGGCCGCGGTGGGGTCGGCTACCTGCTGAAGGACCGGATCATCGACGTCGAGTCGTTCGTGGACGCGGTTCGGCGCGTCGCCGAAGGCGGGACGGCGCTCGATCCCGAGGTCGTCGCGCAGCTCGTCTCACGCCGCCGCGTGGACGGCCCGCTCGACAGGCTGACGCCCCGCGAGCTGGAGGTCCTCGAGCTGATGGCGCAGGGGAGATCGAACGCGGGCATCGCCGGGCAGCTCGTGCTCACCGTCGGCGCCGTCGAGAAGCACATCGCGGGCATCTTCGGCAAGCTCGACCTCCCGGCCACCGGGACCGAGCACCGGCGTGTGCTCGCCGTCCTCGCGTACCTCCGGGCCGACGGGCCCTAGTCCGCGACGGCCGTTCCGTCACGTAGGCTCGGCCGAGTGCCCGAGCTTCCGCTCACCGGTGGGTGCATGTGCGGCGGGGTCCGGTTCGAGATCACGAAGCCGCTCGGCGCCGCCGGCTACTGCCACTGCACGCGCTGCCGGCGGCGCAGCGGAACGGCCGCGTCGGTTCAGGCGCGCATCGCGCCCGGCTCGCTGAACGTCACGGCGGGCGAGGCGCTGATCCGCTCGTACGAGCCGCCCAGCGGCTTCCCCAAGGACTTCTGCTCGGCCTGCGGCTCGGCGCTCTGGAGCCGGAATCCGGCTGATGGGGAAGTGGCGTCCGTGCGCCTCGGCGCCTTCGACGCAGACCCCGGAGTCAGGCCGTCCTACCGCCAGTTCGTGACCTACGCCGCGGCCTTCGAGCCGATTCCGGACGACGGCCTGCCGCGCTTTCCAGAGCGTCGCCCGCCGCACGTCTGAGCGCACGATTCGCAGCCTGGCCCCGCGGCGCGTGACCGGCCTCGAAGCCGGTATCGTCGCTGCGTGCTGCGACGCACGTTCGAGCAGTCCTCGACGCCGGAGCGTCTCCTGGCGGCCTCGGTCGTCGCATATGCGCTGGCTTTTTTCGTCGCCGCCACGCTCGACAAGCCCGGTCGTGCAATCGGCAACCTCTTCTACCTCGCGATCATCCTCGTTGCCCTGGCGACCGGCCCCCTGTGGGGAGCCGTCGCCGGAGTGCTGGCCGCCCTGCTCTTCTGGAGCGGGCAGTTCCTCGGCGACCACGGCTCCTGGAGCCACGTCTTCTCGATCGGCGGCGGGGTCCGCCTCGGGAGCTTCGTCATCGCAGGGGTGGTCGTCGGGTACTTCGCGCAGCGGGCCCGCCGGATGATGGGCGATTCGCTGCACGTGCTCGACCAGCTGCTCGTGCTCGCGAGCCGTGATCTCACCACAGGGATCTCCAGCGCGCACGCGTTCGAGACCGCCGTCAACCTGCGCCTGTCGGAGAAGCGGCCGTTCGGGCTGCTGGTGGGCGTCCGGCCCGGCGGGCAGGCCGCCGGCCCGCGAGAGGACGAGGTGCTGCGCCGGATCGCGGCCAGGCTCTCCGCAGAGCTCGAGCGCGAGCGGGAGCTCGCCCGCGTCGGCGGCTCACACTTCGCCCTGCTCCTCCGGTGCGCGAACGCGGGCGAGGCCGCCGCGGCGAGTGCCAGGCTGGAGCGGAGTCTGGAGGATGACGGCTTGCGGATGTCCTTCGGCTGGGCCGTGTACCCGCGGGACGGCGACGATCTGCTCTCGCTCTTCCGGGCGGCCGACGAGCGCCTCTACGCACGGATGGCTGTTCGCGGCGAGTGGCAGCCGACCGCGACGAGCGCGGGGCTGGTCGAGGATCTCGATCGACTGCGCAAGGTCAGCAGCGCGTAACGCCCGGACGGCCCTTCGCCCCGCTTACCGCCGCTTGACCGGAGCCGAGAGCGCGGCGACCGCGCCCAGGGCGACGAACACCGAGCCGGAGACGTAGCGCTGAACCCGCAGATAGCGCGCGCTGCCGCGCAGCAGCTCCCCGAACGTGCCCGCCGCGACCGCCCAGGCGCCGTCGGTGACGAACCCGAGACACGCGAACAGGAGGCCGAGCAGCAGGATCTGCTCCCAGGCTGCACCGCGCGACGGGTCGACGAACTGGGGGAGGAAGGCGAGGAAGAACAGCGCCGTCTTCGGGTTGAGCACGTTCACGACGATGCCCTGACGGTAGAGCTGGCCCAGGCTCCGGCCGGACTGGGGATCGACGCTCTCCGCCGGCTCCCGTCCGAGCAGGCGGCGCAGCCCGACGACGATCAGGTACGCCGCACCGGCGTACTTCACGGCGTTGAATGCGACCGCGGACGAGGCGAGCACCGCGGAGAGCCCGACGGTCGCGGCGGCGATGTGTACGAGCGTGCCGCTGAAGATCCCGCCCACGGAGGCGAGCCCGGCACGGCGGCCCTGGTCGATGCTCTGCGTGACGACGTACAGCACGGCCGGGCCCGGCACCAGGAGCAGGGCCAGCGCGGCCCCGACGAACAGCGTGAGGCGGGACGGGTCCGGCATCGGGCCGACCCTAACCGGCCCGTCTCACGGATCACGGGCGGTCTGCGTTGAACCTGACGTGAAGCTCTACGACTTCGGCGCCTCGGCGAACTGCTTCAAGGTGCGGCTGCTGCTGGCCCAGCTCGGGATCCCGTACGAGCGCGTGCCCGTCGACCTGTTCTCCGGCGAGACCGGCACGCCGCAGTACCTGGCACGGAACCCCGCCGGGCGGACGCCGGTGCTCGAACTCGACGACGGGCGCTCGATTCCCGAGTCGAACGCGATCCTGCTCTACCTCGCCGAGGGCAGCGGGTTCCTGCCGGTCGACCGCGTCGAGCTGGCCCGCGTGCACGGCTGGCTCTTCCTCGAGCAGAACCTCGTCGAGGGCAACGTCGGGACCGCGCGCTTCTGGCGGCTCACCGGGCGCGACGCGGGCAACGAGGCGGTCGTCGAGCGGCTCGCGGCAGCGGGCGCGGGCGCGCTCGCCGCGCTGGAGCGGGCGCTGGAGCGCGAGCCGTTCCTCGTCGGCGGACGCTACGGGGTTGCCGACGTGTCGCTCTACGCGTACACGCATGTCGCGGGCGACGCGGGGATCGACCTCGGGCAGTTCCCGGCGGTCGCCGCCTGGCTGCGGCGGGTGGAGGCCACGCCGGGGTTCGTGAACGACCTCGAGCCGTATCCGCCGAACGCGCGGGTCGGGGCCGGCACGCGCGCCGGCGACGCCTGACTCCGGCTCTCGAAACGGCGACCGGGGAGCCTGTTCGCCGCGGCACCTATGATCGGGCGGTGCCGGAGCCGCCGAAGCTGCGGCGGTGCGTCGACCGCCTCGTGTTCGTCGCCCCGATCCGCTTCGTGCTCGGAGCCGTCTGCCTCGTTCTCGCGTTGGCGGCAGGGTTGCAGGCGTCGGTGGCGGTCCTCGCGTTCGCGCTCGGGTGCTTCGTCGTCTCGTTCGCCGTGCTCAGCGATCGGCGCGCCGTGTTGCTCGGCACGTCCCGGCGGGTGCCGGTGCCGGACGATGCCCGCTTCGCCGGTCGGTGGGAGGCCGCGCTGTCGGCATGCCTGCCCAGCACGGTAGGGATGACGGTGCTCTCGCTCGGCGCGCTGAACTTCCAGCCGACGCTCGCGGCGCTCATCGCCGGCGGCATCGCGGGTCTCGGCGTCGCAGGGCTCGTCTCGGGGCTCCAGCTCGCGGTCCGCGAGCGCGAGCAGCATTTCGAGCTGTTCGTGGCAGGCGGCTCCCGCCTCATCTACGAGCGCCGGCCGAAGGCCTGAATCTTCAGTCGATCTGCGGCTCGCCGACTCACGTCTTCAGGGCACGTCGATCCGTTTCAGCTTCCGCACCGCGAGCGCCGAGAAGACGGTGATCACGATCGCGGCGCCGGCCGCTCCTGCGCCCGCGCTCAGCGACAGGTTGATGGTCTGCAGGCGTTGGCCGTCGAGCCCGTGGATGAGCGCCAGCGTGTACCGCCGGATGCTGAGGAAGCGGATGCCGTCGAGGTACGCGGCGAGCGCCGCCTCCCAGATGAACACGTAGACGAGGCCGAGCGACGAGGGCGTGGCGGGTGGCGAGCCCGGCCCACGTGAAGAGCGCGGCGTAGGCGGCGGCGCCCGACGAGCAGTCCGACGCCCGGTCGCAAGCGCGCCGCCGGGGTCGCCCGTCGCGGATCACGAGCACGGCCAGCAGCCCGCTCACCGCGACGGGCACGCCGCCGACGAGCAGCGACGCGAGCAGCTTCGGGAAGACGATGCGCCAGCGCGGCGAGCGGCTTCGAGAGCGAGGTAGACGAGCGTCCGGTCGCCGACCTCGTTCCCGAAGGCCGAGGTCCCGAAGCAGCAGCATCACGAGCGGCAGGATCCCCGCGGCGACGAGCGTCGACGTGATGTCGTCGGCGAACCTCGTCGCTGCGTCGTGGTTCCGTGCGCGACCTGGAAGAGCACACCGGCGAGCACCGGCAGCGAGACGAGCGCGAGCACGAGCCAGAGCCGGCGGCTGCCCGCCAGCTGGCGCACCGTGAGCGTGAGGATCGCCGCCATCAGCGCTGCGCCAGGTACTCGAAGACGCTCTCCAGCGAGTCGTCGAGCGGCTCGACGCGGAGCAGCCGGACGCCGAGCCGCTGCGCGATCACCGGCAGCGCGCGCTGCAGCGACGGCACGTCGCGGCTGCGCACGCGCAGGTGGCCCTCCAGGTCGATCTCGACCGACTCGATCGCCTCGAGCTCGAGCAGCCCCGCCGCGAGCGCACGCGGGCTCGACGCGTCGATGCGGACGTACGAACGGCCGGTCGTTGAGCTGCTGGCGGATCGCGCGGTAGCTCGCCGCTCGCGGCCAGCTTGCCGCTCACCATCAGGTGGATGCGATCGGCGAGCTCCTCGACCTCCTCGAGGATGTGCGACGAGACGAGGATGGTGCGGCCCTCCTCGGCGAGCCGGCGGATCACGTCGCGCAGGTGGAGCCGCTGCACGGGATCGGTGCCCGACAGCGGCTCGTCGAGCAGCAGCAGCGGCGGGTCGTGCACGAGCGATCGCCGCGAGTCGCATCCGCTGGCGCATCCCGCGCGAGTAGTGCCGAGCATCGGCGGTCCTGCGCCGCGGCGAGGTCGACCGTCTCGATCGCGCGCTCGGACGGCGTCGTCGACGCCGTCGACGTCCTGGAGGCGCGCGTTCAGCTCGACGAACTGCCGGCCGGTCAGGAAGTCGTAGACCGACTCGTGCTCGGGCATGTAGCCGATGCGGCGGTAGAGCGCCGGGTTGCCGCGCACCGGCTCGCCGAAGACGCTGCACCGTGCCCCTCGGACGGCGCGATCAGGCCGGCGATCGTGCGCAGCAGCGTCGTCTTGCCGGCGCCGTTCGGGCCGAGCAGCGCCGTCACGCCGGGCTCGACCTCGAGCGTGACGTCGCTCACGGCGACGACGCCGCCGAACCACCGCGACAGCCCGTCGATCGCGATCGTCGGCTGCCGGCGCGCTCATCCGCGCACCATCCGCTCGGTGCGGCGCAGGAGCCCCAGCCCGAGCACCGTCGTCAGCCCGAGCAGCCAGAGGACGGAGACCCAGCCGGGAGCGGGCGCCCGGCGATCGTGTCGCCGAAGATCCAGTGCACGGTGTCGCGTAGCGCCCGCGGAAGGCTCGCGAGGGAGAGCATGTCGGGAGACGTTCCCGTAGAAGTTGTCCTCGCGCGATGCCGCCGATCGCGGCGCCGACGAAGAGCACGGCGAGCATCGCGATCGCCGCGTACGCGCGCCGCGTCGTGAACGACGAGACGAACAGCGCGAGCGTCGTGACAGCACGACCGCCACGATCGCCCCGGCGGCGAGGAAGCGCGGCACGACGTCCCAGTTGTCGCGGCCAGCCACGAGCCGGGGCTGGTGGCGTCGAGCAGGTTCCAGACGAAGAGCATCGCCTCGGGCACCCAGGCCGCGAGCGCGAGGACGGTGAGGAACGCGGCCCAGCGCGACACGACGTAGTCCCGAGGCGTGATCGGCCGCGCCGCGTAGAGCGAGAGCACGCCGTCGCGCCGGTCCGGGCAGACGAGCAGCGGCGCGACGACCGCGGCGAACAGGCCGAGCGGGACGATGGCGAACTCGTAGTAGTCGGCGTAGCTGGGCAGCTTGAAGTCGTCTGGCGTTCGGCGCCGGGCCGACGAACGCCGCGAGCACGACGAGCACGAGGATCGGCACGAGCGCGAGCCCGATCAGAAGCCACGGACGTGAACTTCGCGCCGACGCCGCGGCCGAGTCCGAGCGAGATCCGCACGCCGTCGCGCCAGATCGCGCGCCGGCGCGACCAGCGGCCTCGTGCGCTTGCCCTCGTAGCCGCTGGTAGCCGAGGTCGAAGACCTCTCCGGACCCGGCGGTCACGATGCCTCGGCCTCCGGCACGGGCGTCGAACACGTCGGCGAGCGAGATGCCGCGACGGCGCGAGCCGGTAGAGCAGCGCGTCCGTCTCCACGATCGCGTCGCGGAGCGTGTCGTAGTCCTCGCCCGACGACGCTCTCGAGCGTCAGCCGGTTGCCGTCGAGCCGCGGCCGCGAGCCCGCGCCGCCGCGAGCGCTTCGGCCAGCTCGGCGGCGCCCTCGACGAGCTCGACCAGCACGCGTCTCGGTCTCCTCGGTCAGCCCCGACACGGCGCCGGTGCGCAGCACCTTGCCCGCGGTCGAGCACGACCACCGAGTCGCACGTGCGCTCGACGTCGCCCATCAGGTGCGTCGAGATCACGATGCTGATCCCGAACTCGCGCCCGACGCGCCGGATCAGCTCCAGCATCTCGCGCCGTCCGAGCGGGTCGAGCCCGGCCGTCGGCTCGTCGAGGAACGCGAGCACCGGGTCGTGCACGAGCGCCTGGGCGAGCTTCACGCGCTGCTTCATCCCGGTCGAGTACGTGCCCATCGGCCGGTAGCGCTCCTCGAACAGGCCGACGTGCCGGAGCAGGTCGGAGGCGCGCAGGCGCGCGGCGGTGCGCGGCAGGCCGCTGACCTCGGCCATGTAGGCGAGGAACTCTGCGGCCGACACCTCCGCCGGCAGGCAGTCGTGCTCCGGCGCGTAGCCGATGCGCGCCCGGAACTCGGGCGAGGCGCGCGTGTCGTGGCCGAGCACCTCGACCGAGCCGCCGTCCGGGTCGATCAGGCCCATGAAGAGCTTCAGCGAGGTCGTCTTGCCCGCGCCGTTCGAGCCGAGCAGCCCGGTAATCCCCTCGCCGATCTCGAAGCTCACCCCGTCGAGCGCCCGGACCTTTCCGTAGGACTTCGCCAGGTCGCGGGTGCGGAGCAAGGTCACATGCACGAGCGTATCCCCGGGGACCGCCGGTGCGGGAGCCGCCCGCTTGATCCTGGATAGGTCAGCGGTTGGCGTCGTTGTCGAGCCACGTTCCGGAGACCCGCGACCAGAACTCCGGCTGGAGTCGGAAGCCGAGCGACTCGTAGAATCGCTGTGCCTCGCCGGTCTGAAGTCCCATGTGCTGGCCCGGCACCTGCTCGAGCAGCAGGCGGACCATCGACGAGGCGATCCCCTGCCTCCGGTGCGAAGACGCTGTCCAGACGTCGAGCAGGTAAGCGTTGCACACGCCGTCCGACAGCACGCGTGCCATGCCGACCACCCGGTCGCCGTCCCGGGCGATGGCCACGTGCTGCGACCGCTGAAACGAGCTGCGTAGCGCCTCGGGCGATCGCCCGTTGTCGAAGTCATCGGCAGCGAGGTCGGCCTTGGTCTGCGCCCAGTCGATGCCGTCCAGCGAGTCGTCGATGCGCACCGTCATCGCGATCCGGGACTCCGAGGCAAGCCTAGGCGTCGGCGATCGGCCGGCCCACGACGAGCGCCTCGCGGAGCTCGGGCTCCAGGTCGCGATAGCTCGCGTCGGGGCGGACGCCGAGCGCGTCCAGGGTCTTCGAGAAGAAGCAGCGCGCCGCGGCGGCAAGGATGACGTCCATGATCTCCGTCTCCGAGAGTCCGAGGTCGCGGAGCCGTTGCAGGTCGGCGTCGCCGATCGACGTCGCGTCATCGACGACCCGCTCGGCCAGGTCCATGACTGCGACTGTCGACCTCGTCGAGACCCGCGGCGCGGTGGTCGACCGCGATCTCGAGCACCGGCTCCCCGAAGCGCTCCTGCAGGACCGTGCCGTGCGCGAGGCAGCAGTAGCTCGAGCGGAGCCGCCGCGCCGCGGCCAGTGTCGCCAGCTCGTAGCGGCGCAGGTCCATGCCGGCCTTGATCGCGCCGTTCAGCTCGCCCCAGGCCGCGTACACCTCCGGCCGCTCGGCGAACGCGCGCTCGTAGTTCGTCGTCACGGGGGCATTTTGCCGCCTCGCCGCGCCCGGTGCGGGTTAGACCTCCGCCACGGCCCGCTCGAGATCGGCGATCTCGATCTTCTTCATGCTCAGCATCGCCCGCATTGCCCGCTGCGACCTCTCCGGGTCCGGATCGCCGATCAGCTCGGCCAGGGCGGTCGGGATGATCTGCCACGACATGCCGAACCTGTCCTTGAGCCAGCCGCAGGGGCCTTCCTCGCCGCCCTCGGAGAGCTTGCTCCAGAGCGCGTCTACCTCGTCCTGGCCCTCGCAGCTGACCTGGAACGAGATGGCCTCGCTGAACGTGAACTGCGGCCCGCCGTTCAGGGCGACGAACCTCTGGCCGTTCAGCTCGAAGCTCACGGTCATCACCGTTCCCTCGGGCCGTGGACCGGCCGAGCCGTAGCGGGCGACGTCGACGATCCGCGAGTTCGGGAACACCGACGTGTAGAACAGCGCCGCCTCTTCGCCCTCGGTGTCGAACCACAGGCAGGGCGTGATCTTGTTCATCTCAAGTCCTTTCTGCTCACGGCGCCCGGACAGCGCCTCATCTCCCGTCAGACCGGCGAACCCGCCGGAGCTCATCGGGCCCACCCGAGGTCGGAGGATGCGAGCAGGATCTCCCACCGCTCGATCGCCACTATCCGGAGCAGCCCCGTCGCGGCCCAGGGATCGTCGGCGAGCCGCGCCTCGATCTCCGCTTCGCCGGCCGCGTCGACGATCAGCAGGACCGTGCTCCCGTCGCCGAGCGGACCGCCCAGAACGACGAAGCCGTCCTCCACGAGCTCGTCCATGAACACCGCGTGCTCGTCCCACTGAGCCTGCTCACGCAGAGGGAGCGAGTCGTCCCAACCGTCGCCCTGCGCTCTCGTCACCGCGAAGAAGGCGCGCCTGTTCGTGGTCACGGCGAGACCCTAGCGGCGCCTTGCGCCTATCAGCACTGTGTTGCGCGAAGGGGTGTCGAATAGATCGGCTTGGCGTGGGTGAAAGTGCTGACGCCTGAAAGTCCGGATCCGATGAGTTCGAGCCCGAGCGGGTTGAGGTGCGGCCGGCTGACCAGGAGGTAGAAGGCCGGCCGATCGCGTCCCAGGCGAATGCGGCGGATTGGGCAGCCGGCGAAGCGGCCGGCGAGTCCGAGCGACGGCCGCGCGCTCACGAGACGTGACGCGAGTGCGGTGGCGATGGTGTCGAGGCAGCCTGCGAGTTTCGCTTCTGCGAACATCTTTCGGCGATCGAGGTGTGGTGACGGAGATACCTGTCGGACTCTCCCGCCGGTGAGAAGCAAGCGTTGCCCCAGGCTTGTCTCGATCAGCGCCCCATCGTGACCCAGGGGACGGCAGACGGCGTGGAAAGGGCGCTCGCCGGTAAAGCGCACTATGCTCCCGGCCAGTTGGCTACGGACGAGGACGCGGTAGGCGTCGATCCCGATGCGAGCGGTAAGGTCGGGTCGCGGTAGGGCGTGCTGGATCCCGAACACGCCCGCCCCGAGGCCGCCGGCAAGCAGCGCACCCGTCAAGAGCGCCGCGAAGCTGCCCCGGAGCGTGCCCGACCATGGGCGCAGCTGCTTGGCGTATGGGCCGGCTCGCGTCTGCTCGTATTCGGTATCGCGGTCTTCGTGCAACTGGTCGGCTGGCCGTCGCATGTTCACGAAGGCGTTTCGCGTCACCCTTTCGCACTCCTGACCGTCTGGGACGGCAACTGGTATCGGATGATCGCACGCGAGGGCTACTTCCTGCTCCCAGGCCATCCCGCTCCGCCGGCGTTCTCTCCGCCGAGTGACCCCGCGTTCTTCCCGGGCCTCCCGATTGCGCTGCACGTGCTCCGCGGGGCCGGTCTATCACTGAACGCAGCAGGGCTTCTGGTCTCGAACGCGGCGTTCCTGATTGGCCTGCTCGCACTCGACGGAATCGGGCGCCGACTGCTTCCCGCTGCCGATGCCCGACGCGCGGCCGTGTACGCCGCGATCTTCCCCGCGAGCTTCGTGTTCTCGATGGTCTATCCGGAGGCGATGGCGTTCGCGCTGATGACGCTTTCTTATCTGTTCGCGCTGCGGGGCCAATGGCTTGCCTGCGCTGTGTGCGCCGCGCTCGCCACCGTGACCAGACCACAGGGCCTCTTCCTCGCGATTCCTATCGGAGCGCTTGTCTTCTCGCAATGGAGGGCGCTCCCGTTCACGCACCGAGTGACTGCGACTGCTGCGGTGCTGGCGGCCCCAGTGGGACTCGCATCGTTCTCGCTCTACCTGTGGGATGTGGAAGGCGACCCTTTGGCGTGGAGCACGGCCGAACGCGGCTGGGGGCGGCAGTTCTCGGCCACGGGGGTATTTCACGCCCTTCGCGAGCTAGCCGCCGCCCCATCCGCCCACCAGGCTGCCGCCTGGCTGTACCGCGACGCTGCCGCGTTCCTGGTTTACCTGGTAGCCCTCGTGCTCGCAGCCCGCGCCGGGATACCCGCAAGCTGGATCATCGCATCTGGCCTGATGCTGCTCGTGCCGCTCGCGAGTGGCTCCTTTTCGTCGGTGACACGGTTCGGGCTCCTCGCATTGCCCGTTTATTGGGGCCTCGCCGTTGCGGGCCGCCAATGGCCACTCAACGTCGGGATTACTACCGCCAGCGTGATCCTGCTTGCCACCGGCACTGCGACGATACTCCTGCGCTGGCCCTGACTGAAGCCGCCTGATCGTAGGGCAGGCGCCGACGACCGCCAGCTTTCCTCACCGGCACGACGGGCTCGACGGTGTCTTACTGCGACACGTCCGAAAAGGACAGTACGGTTCGCCGTCGTGCGTCTCGTCGTCTGCCGCTGCGAGGTCTCCTACACGGGCCGGCTCTCTGCGTTCCTGCCGGAGTCGACGCGGCTGCTGATGATCAAGTCCGACGGCTCGGTGCTCGTCCACGCCGACGCGGGCGGGTACAAGCCGCTGAACTGGATGACACCGCCCACAGCGGTCGAGGCCGAGGGCGATCCGCTGGAGCGGATCGTCGTCCGCAAGCGCGCAGGCAAGACCGAGGACCGGCTCGAGATCCGCATCGTCGAGGTGCTGAGCGATGTCGCGCACGAGATGGGGGAGGCTGCGGGGCTGGAGAAGGACGGCGTCGAGCGCGACCTGCAGGAGGAGCTGGCCGCGCAGCCGGAGGCGCTCGGCGAGGAGCTGCGGCTCGTCCGCCGGGAGTGGCCGACCGACATCGGCCCGGTCGATCTGATGTGCCGCGACGCCGAGGACGGCTGGGTCGCGGTCGAGATCAAGCGGGTCGCGACGATCGACGCGGTCGAGCAGCTCTGCCGCTACCTCGAGCGCCTTCAGGTCGACCCAGCCCTTGCGGAGTGCCGGGGGATTCTGGCCGCGCAGCGCTTCCGGCCGCAGGCGGTCACGCTCGCCGAGTCGCGCGGGATCCGGTGCGCCGAGGTCGATCTCGCCGTCCTCCGCGGCGAGCGCGAGCCCGAGCTGACCCTCTTCGCCTAATCCGTGCCGGCGTCGCGCCTCGCGGCCTTCAGGAAGATCCAGCCGATGATGCCCACGACGACGAGCGGGACCACGATCGACAGCACGATCATGATCTGGAGCGCGGTGTCTCCCGTGGCGGCGATCACGCCGGAAGCGTAGGCCGCCGCAGCAGCCGGTGGAGCCGGACGGCGGGCTTCTCGGCCAGCTCCGTGGTCTCGACGTCCCACTCCTTCGCCGCCCCGGCGAGGAAGTCCGCGGCATGCGGGCGGCGCGGGTCGGCGACGCAGCACCTCAGGCGCCAGGCGGCGCAGGTTGTAGAGCAGCAGCGGGACGTTGCGCCGCTCGTAGAGCACGTCGGACGCGAGCACGAGGTCGAAGGGCGCGTGCTCCAGCAGCGGCCCCGGCCGCGTCCAGCCGGCGACCGCGAGCTCCAGCGCGATCCCGTTGCGCCGGGCGTTGCGCCCCGCGAGCTCGACCGCGTCCGGCGCCCAGTCGGTCGCGAGCACGTGCGCGCCGCCGAGCGCCGCCGCGAAGCTGGGGAGCGCAAGGCCGCAGCCGAGCTCGACGACGCGCACGCCGTTCAGCTCCAGGCCCGTCAGGTGCTGCGCGAGCGCGATTCCGCTCGGCCACAGCTCGGCCCAGTAGGGCAGGAACTCCTCGTGCTCGAAGGCCTCATCGTCGAGCAGCGCCTCCGGATCGCTCGGCCGCAGCACGCTCAGCTCGCGCGACCCCAGCACCACGGTCTCCTCGACGAGGTCCAGCACCTGCATAGGATGACGGCCGATCCCGGCGGGTACGAGCGAGGAGGAGCAACGGCCCGCGAGACGGTGGAGCCGGACGCGCGCGAAGGCGGCTGCGGCCGAGGCGATCGCGCTCGCGGAGGCTCTGGGTGTCGACCCGCGGCTGTTCCTCGACACCATGGGGGAGGCAGTGCCGTCGCCCCGGGTCACGGCGACGAGGATATGGCCGCGACGTGCTTCGCGTCGGTTAGGAGCTAGTCGTCTCCCCCGCGGCCGCGGCCGCCGTGGTCGTCGGTCGTCGTGCCGGTCGTCGTCGCGCGCGGCTGCTGTCGGGACCCGGTCGTGGTGGGCAGGGTGATCGTACGCACCGGCCCCGTCGGTGCCGGCGGCGTCGTGATCACGGCGGCGCGGGGGCTCAGCTTGCCGACAGGGTCGTTGTTGCTCGTCGCGTACCGGAGCAGGATGAGGTTGGCGGCGAGCGCCGCGGCCGCGACCGCGGTCAGTGCGAGCAGGATCGGTGCGGCGCGTCGCATCGGGGGATAGGTTAGGCCGCCGCCGCGAGCTCGCGGCGGACGGCGGCGGCGTCGTGCGGCCGGTTGGCCAGCAGCACGGCCAGGGGGCGGCCCGCGGCATCGAGGTAGCGGGCGGTGAAGGCGTCGGGGTCGCCGTCGAGCGCGACGCTCGTCCACGACTCGGCGCGTCCGACCTGCTGCAGCCGCATGCCGAACTGATCCGACCAGAAGTATGGCGGCGGGTCGTAGGGCCGAGCGTCGCCGAGGATCGTGCGCGCGACCGTTGCACCCTGCCCGGCTGCGTCCGTCCAGTGCTCGATGCGGACGGGGCCGCCCAGCGAGGCCCGGTACCAGGCGGCGACGTCTCCGCAGGCGAGCACGCCGGCGCGGGCGGTCCGCCCGCAGGCGTCGGTCTCGATCCCCGCGTGCGACGGCACGGCGCCGACGGCGAGCAGGACCGCGTCGGGCTCCACGGCCTCGCCGTCGGCGAGCTCCACCCGACCAGGCGCGACACGCTGTGACCTTGGCGTCGAGCCGGAGATCGACGCCGTGGTCGCGGTAGCGCTCGGCGAGCAGGGAGCCGACCTCCACTCCGAGGACCCGCTCGAGCGGGACCGCGGCAGCCTCGATCAGTGTGACCTCGACTCCGAGGGACACGGCCGTCGACGCCACCTCGGCGCCGACGAAGCCGGCCCCGATGACGACGAGCCTGCGCCCCGGGCGGAGCTGCTCGCGGAGCGCCAGAGCATCGTCGAGCGTGCGCAGGACGTGGACGCCCTCGAAGCCGGGGACCCGGCGCGCGGACGCGCCCGTGGCGATGACGACCGCATCCGCGTGCACGTCGTCGAGCCGTTCGACCCGCGTGCCGAGCCGCAGGTCGATCCCGAGCTCCGCCCAGTGCTCGACCGGGCGCAACGAGATCTCGTCGCGCGCGCCGGAAAGCAGCTCCTTCGAGAGCGCAGGACGCTCGTACGGCGCGTGTAGCTCGGCGCCGAGGAGCGTGATCGAGCCCTCGAAGCCCTCGGCCCGCAGGGTCTCGGCACAGCGGCTGCCCGCCAGCCCTGCGCCGACGATGGTGACCCGCCGCGGCCGGCTCATCCCGGCACATCCTTCGGAGCCGTACGCGGGCGCGCACGCCCACCCGTTCGAAGGGTGGGGCCGACCCGCGCCCTCGAGAGCGACGGTACCCGAGGAAAGCGCGCGTGGCCGGGGCGGATGTGTGCCGATTTCGTGCCGGTTCACGCACGGCGCAGGTCGGCGCGCGGGGGTCATGCCGCGTCCTCGGCGACGACGGTGATCGCGCCCATCGGGCAGGACGCGGCCGCGTCGAGGACGGCCGGGTCGTCGCTGAGACCGACGCGCACGGACGCGATGCCGGAGCGGTCGAGCTCGAAGATCTCCGGCGCGAGCTCGCTACAGGTGCCGAACCCGCTGCACAGGGTGGGGTCGACGGTGATGCGGAAGGTGGTCATGGCGTTGCTCCTTTCGGCTTGGGGTCGGGGGACGACGGTGAGGGCGCGCCAGGTGGTCGCTGCGGCGACCGCACCGACCGCGCCGGCGTAGAGGTCGAACGCCCACGGCGCCGACGAGTCCGTGCCGCGCCAGTAGGCCGTGGGCGGTGGCGAGGAGGAAGATCGGGTACGTGGCGAAATGCAGCGAGCGCCAGGCGCGCATCCCGATCCGGCGGCGGAAGCGGAACGAGAGGACCACGAGCCCCATGAGCTCGGCCGCGAGCACGCCCAGGCCGGTCGGCAGCGGGCGATACGGCGAGAGGCCGGGCACGAGCAGCGCCAGCGGCGTGATCCGCACGGTCGTGTCGAGCACCAGCGTGGCGCCGTGAATCGCCAGCGCGCCGAGGGCCAGCGTGGTGAGAAAGCGATGCACGTCCACGGTGCTCGACGCGCGCACTGCCCGGCCCAGCACGCGGGTCTTGACGGTGATCCCCGCGAGCACGGCCAGCGTCAGCAGGACGTAGGCGGTCAGCCCGCTGGCGCGCGCCAGCAGCCAGAAGGTCGGGTCGTGGCTCATGCGAGCGCTCCGGTTCCGGCGGTCGCGCCGTCGGCGTCGACCAGCAGCGCCGTGAGGCCGAGCTCCTCCGCTTCCGCGCGCGCTGCCTCGGCGCCCGCGAGGTACAGCGCCTTCGCCCACACCTCGGCCTCGATCGCATCGTCGGCGACGACGGTGACGCGGAGCAGGTCGGAGCCGGAGGGAGCGCCGGTGCGCGGATCGATCAGGTGGTGCTGCTCGGTCCCGCCGCGGCGCCAGCGCCGCCGGTCGCGGCCGGACGTAGCCACACCGCCGCGCTCGAGGCCGAGCGTGAGCGCGCCGACTCCCACCGGCCACAGACCGGCGGCGGGGACGCCGCGGAGGGCGATGTCGCCGCCGGCATCCACGAGGCACGGGCCGGTCAGCGCGAGCAGCTCCGCCGCCCGCTCGGCCGCGTACCCCTTGCCGATACCGCCGAGGTCGAGCCGCACGCCGGGCCCGAGCTCGATCCGCCGGTCGGCGATGTGGACGGCCCCGCCGCCAAGCAGGGGGGATGCGACAGCGGGACCGTCCTGGGGGAGCTCCTGGAACGTGCGGTCGTACCCGGCCGCGACGAGGGCGTCGTGGAGGGTCGGGTCGAACCGGCCGCCCGTTCGCTCCCTCGCCTCGAGCGCGAGCGCGCACACGCCGGCCAGGTCGACGCCGGCGTCGATGCAGCCGTCCCGGTTCAGGCGGGAGAGCTCCGATTCGGGCCGGAAGCGGGAGAGCTCCGCCTCGAGCCGCTCGAACTCCGCCTCGACCGCGGCGAACGCGGCGTCCGCCCCGGAGCCGGGCCCGGCGTCGAGGAAGCAGCCGATGTCCGTGCCCATGGCGCGGAAGCCGTGCTCCAGCATCACGAGGTCCTCGTGATCGTCACGGGCGGGAGGGTGACGACGCGCGGTGCCGCGTACGCAGCGGGCGCGGGCGTGTAGGAGCTGGTGGCGGCGGGCGTGTAGGCGACGGGCGCGGCCGCGGCGGCCGCGGCGGCCGATGCTGCCGAGGCTGCGGCCGCACGGGCGGCGGCGACCTGAGCCGCGTGCCGGGCGCGGACGAGCGCGATCTGCTTGCGGGCCTGGGCGATCTGCCGCTCCCGCCGTGTGAACGCCAGGCGATAGGCGGCGAAGCGGCGGTCGAGCACGCGCTTGACCTGCAGGCTCTCGCGGTGGATGCGTTGCTCCCGCGCCGCGAGCGCGGCGATCCGCGGATCGGCGGCCGCGGCGCGCCAGGGGTGAGCCGCGATCGCCGCCCAGAGGACGAAGAAGACGAGCAGCCCACCGGCGGCGGCGTACAGGCGTCCGGTGTGGCTAGTCATCTCCGCCTCCTCCTCCGTCGTGCGATCTCGTGCTCGGTCTCGTGCTCGCCGCCGTGGCGATGGACGATGTGGACGATGGGCGCCGGGCGGACGTAGATGACCGCCTGCCGGGGAGCGGCCGACGCGACCGGGGCCGGCGCCGGGGCTGGGGCCGAGACGGGTGCGGCCCGCGCGGCCGGTGCGCTGTGCACGACCGGCACGGCGGCCAGCTTGGGAATCTTCGGGACCGGGGGCAACGCCGGCGGGCGTTTGCGCAAGGCGCGCAGGAGCGCAACCTCCACGCGGTCGAGCTGGGCGTTCCGGTGCGCGATCTGCGCGGCCGAGACCTTGGGCGTCGTCGCCGCGGCGCCGAGCTGGGTCGTGCGCGTTGCCGCGACGAGCGCGGCGACCGCGGCGACCGCCAGGATGAGCGCGACCGCCACTGCGTTCCTCCGGTTCATGGCTGTCTCCTTCATTGCTTGCCTCGACCGTAGGCGGGCCCGGGCAAAGCGCGGGCTCGGCAAAGGCAAGAACTCGGCCAAGTTCGGGTTAAGCCTCGGCGCGACCGGCCGGGCGCGTCCGCACGCGCGTGCGACGATGTGGCCATGCGGATCCTGATCGTCGAGGACGAGGACGCGATCGCCGAGCCGCTCGCGGAGGGGCTCCGGCGCGAGGGCTACGACGTCGAGCGCGTGGCGACGGGGGCAGGATGCACTCGCCGCGCCCGAGCCCGACCTCGTGCTGCTCGACCTGCGGCTGCCCGATGTCGACGGTTTCACCGTCTGCCGCGAGCTGCGGGCCCGCAGCGCCGTGCCGATCATCGTCGTGACCGCCCGCGGCGAGGAGGTCGACCGCGTCGTCGGTCTCGAGCTCGGCGCCGACGACTACGTCGTCAAGCCGTTCGGCCTGCGCGAGCTCGTGGCGCGGATCCGGGCCGTGACCCGGCGCACCGAGCGGCGCGGCGACCCGGACGAGGCGCTCACGTCCGGGCCGCTGCGGGTCGACCTGCGCACCCATCGCGTGACGCTCGACGGCGAGGAGCTGAAGCTGACGGCGAAGGAGTTCGACCTGCTCACGGTGCTCGCGCGCGAGCCCGGTGCGGTGGTCAGCCGGCAGCGCATCCTGCAGGAGGTCTGGAACACGAGCTGGCTGGGCGCGACGAAGACGGTCGACGTCCATGTCGCGTCGCTGCGCCGCAAGCTCGGCGACCCGGGCTGGATCGAGACGGTGCGGGGGATCGGCCTGCGCCTGCGGGCCGGCGCGTGACCCGGCGGCTGCTCGCCGGCTATCTCGCTCTGACAGTCCTCGTGCTCGCCGCGCTGGAGATTCCGCTGGGGATCACGAACGCGCGCAACGAGCGCCAGGATCTGACCGCGAAGGTCGAGCACGACGCGGTCGCGCTCGCCTCGATCGCCCAGGATGCGCTCGCGCGTCCGTCTGCCAGCCACGCTGGCGCCGCTGAGCCGGCTGGCCGCGCGCTACCAGCGGCGACACGAAGGGCCGGGCGCTCGTCGTCGACCGCCGCGGCCACGCCGTCGCGGACAGCTCGCCCGCGGCCGGGGGAGAGCCGGAACTTCTCGTCGCGGCCGGAGATCGCCGCGGCGCTCGCCGGGCGGATCGTCTCGGGGACGCGGTTCTCCGAGACGCTGGGCACGAACCTGCTCTACGTCGCTGCGCCGGTCGCGTCCGGGGGCAAGATCCGCGGCGCCGTTCGGATCACGTATCCGACCTCGGCCGTGGACGTCAGGGTGCGCCGCTACTGGCTGATCCTGGCGGCGATCGCGGCGATCGTGCTCGCCGGCGCCGCGGTCGTCGGGATCGCGCTGGCGCGCTCGATCACCGGGCCGCTGCGGGGCCTCGAGCGCGCGGCCGGCGCGGCCGGTGGGGGCGATCTGACCGCGCGCGCTCCGGTCGAGGGGCCGCCCGAGGTGCGCTCGCTCGCCGTCGCGTTCAACGACACGGCGGCGAAGCTCGAGACGCTGCTGCGCGTCCCAGAAGGAGTTCGTGGCCGACGCATCGCACCAGCTGAGGACGCCGCTGACGGCGCTGCGGCTGCGGCTCGAGAACCTGGAGGCCGGCGGCCTCCGACGACACGCGTGCCGGAGTGGAGGGCGCGCTGGCCGAGGTGGAGCGGCTCGCGCGACTCGTCGATGCCCTGCTGGCGCTGTCGCGTGCGGAGTCGGGCGCGCCGGGGGCGACGCCGCTCGACGTCGGCGCGCTGGCGGACGCGCGCGTGGAGGCATGGTCGGCGCTGGCGGAGGAGCGTGGCGTCGAGCTGGTGGCGGAGCGGCCAGACGGCGCCGTCCTCGGGCTGGGGACGGCCGGCCGGCTCGAGCAGGTGCTCGACAACCTCCTGGAGAACGCGCTCGACGCCTCGCCGCGCGGAAGCTCGATCCGGCTCGGCGCGCGGCGGTCGGACGGCTTCGCCGAGCTGCATGTCGCGGATCAGGGGCCGGGCATGAGCGCCGCGGACCGTGCCCGGGCATTCGACCGCTTCTGGCGTGGGCGGGTCGGCGGCGAGGGCTCGGGCCTCGGGCTCGCGATCGCTCGGCGGCTGGTGGAGGCAGACGGCGGCGAGCTCGAGCTGGGCGAGGCGCAGGGGGGCGGGGTCGAAGCGGTCGTGCGTCTGCGCACGGCGCGCTCGTGATCGCCGCCGCGGCCGTCTCGAAGAAACAGTGTCCGACACGTCCACGCGGGCCGCGTCTTGCGGAGCCAGTGTCCGAAGCAGCCTCCCTGTGAGCAGCGGCCGGGCAGCCGCGTTGAACGGGCCATGGCCGCACCGGCCATGGCCCGGGGTCTGACCCCGGAACGGTGCGGCCGGCCATGGCTCGGAATGACGGCCTCGAGCCGTGGTCAGCCGGTCAACAGGCGGGCGAACGCACCGCCGCCGATGATCCGGTCGGCCGTCTCACCCGCCCTGGCCCGGAGCTCCCGGTCCGACGTCACCAGCCACCAGGGTCGAGGGAAGGTCTGGGCCTCGCGCGAGATCCAGTCGTCGGCCGACTCCCGACCCGTCGAGACCAGGTCCGCCGCGCCCTCGGGAGCCCGAACGTCGAAGACGGCCAGCAGCTCGTGGCCCTCCGCCTCGCGACCAGCGGCGCGCCAGCCGGACGAGCTCCCCGGGCGTGAGGTTGGGCCAGAGCGACCTCCGCACGTTCTCCGCGTCCACGACGATCAGCGCCACGCGCCGAGTCTCGCGGATGCGTGGCGATCGCTGGCGACACCTCCGTCTGCTAGACACTGGTGCGCGGCGCTAGGCTGGGCGCGTGGAAGCGGAGACGACCGTGCCTGCAGCCCGTCCCGCGGGCCCGGTCGCGCAGCGGCGGATCGCGTTCCCGCTACGGCTCGCCGGAATCCGGCTGCGCCGCCGCGGCGGGCCGGCGCTGCTCGCCGCGCTCGGAGTCGCTGCCGCCGCTGCGTTCCTCGCCGCTGCGGAGGCCGGAAGCCTCACCGCCCAGGATGCCGCGTTGCGGCGGGGCACGGCCCGGATCCCGGCCGCCCAGCGCGCCCTGCGCGCCACCTGGCTCGGCATCCCCTCGGGGCCGGCAGAGCAGTGGCCGGTCCTCGACCGCGAAGCCCGTGCGGGACTCGCGCCGCTCGCCGCGAACGCCGCCCCGGCGCTGGTCTACCGCGAGGTGCGCGTCGCCGGAGCCCTGGCCGACCTGGCAGCGGTCGGAGATCCCGGTCGCTTCATCCGCATCCGCACGGGCCGCCTTCCCCGAGCGTGCACGCCGGCGCGCTGCGAGGTCGTCCAGCTCGAGGGCTCCGGCCCGCTGCCGAACGCCCCGGGCTTCCACGTCGTCCGCGTCGGCACCGGGAAGCTGACGTCCCAGCTCCCGTTCGGCGCGCTGCTCACCCGCTCGGACCAGACGCCCTTCGTCGCCGCCGCGCTCGCGTACCACCATCCGGCCGAGCCGCCGGTGCTCGTCGCATCCGATGTGGCCGGGATGGCGTCGATCCCGGAGCTGTCGTCGATCTACCGCAGCTACTCGTGGGCGGCTCCGGTTGCTTCGGCCGCAGTGCACCCGTGGTCGGTTGGCGCGCTCGGCGGGCAGGTCGAGCGGGCGCGTTCCGCACTGGCCGGGCGGGGGCACGTTCGACCTGGAGGCGCCCACCGACGAGCTGGCTGCGCTCGACGCGACGGGTCGCGTCGCCGGGCGCCGGCTTCTTCTGCTGGGAGGCGAGGGCGCCGCACTTCTCCTCGCCTTCCTCCTGCTCGCCGCGGGAGGGCTGCGCCGCGACGTGGACGGGGTCTGGCGGCGCCTCACGTGGCTCGGGGCGCGGCGGTGGCAGCTGACCCTGCTCACGGGCGCGGAGCTCGGGCTGGTCGCGGCCGTCGGGGCGGCAGTGGGTTGGATCGCGGGGGCGGCGATCGGCGCGGCCGTGGCGCGGGCCGCCGGGTCGCCCGGCGCGGCGGTGGTCTCGCATTCGGTGCTCGCGGGCCGGGGGATCGCGACCGCGGCCGGAGTCGCGGTCGTCTCCGGAGCGCTGCTCGTCGCTGCGGTCCGCATCCCCCCGCTGCGTATCGCCGGCCGCGCGGTCGGCATCCTGGACGTGGCCGCGCTCGGCGCTGCCGCGGCGGTGCTCCTCACGCTCGCGCGCGGGAGCCTCGGGCCGGGCGAGCTGGCGGCCCGGGGAGGAACCGCGGGCCTGGTGCTGCTGCTACCGCTGCTCGTCGCGTTCGTGGCCGCGGTCGCCGCGGCCCGCGCGCTCGGGCCGGCGCTGCGGCTGCTCGAGCGGCGCAGCCGTCGCGGCCCGGTCTCGCTCCGGCTCGCGTCGCTGTCGCTCGCGCGGCAGCCGGGTCGGGCCGGCGCGGTGGTCGTCTTCCTCGTCGTCAGCGTCGGGCTGGGCCTGTTCGCGGAGACCTACGGCTCGACGCTCCGCTCCGGACAGCGCGACCAGGCCGCATTCGCGGTCCCGCTCGACTTCACCGTAAGCGAGGATCTCTCGACCCTCGTGACCCCGTTCCAGGCGGCGCCGCTCGCCCGCTACCGGGCGCTCGCGCCCGGGGTCGTCGCGCTGCCGGTCTTGCGGACGAGCGGCGATGTGTCACGGCTCAGCGGATCGCCGGGAATCACGCTGCTCGGCGTTCCGGCCGGCGCGCTCACGGCGCTCCACGGCTGGCGGCCCGACTTCTCCCGCACGTCGATCTCCGAGCTCGCGCGAAGGATCGACCCCGGTCGGCCGGTCGGGCTGAACGGGCCGGTCCTGCCGACCGCGGCCCGCAGGCTGAAGCTTCCCGCGCGGCTGCGCGGCGACCCGCTCCGGCTCACCGCGACGGTACGCACGCCCGGTGGCGACTTCGTGGCGCTGAAGCTCGGCACGCTGCTCCCGGGCAGGCGGACGCTCCGGGCCGCGGTGCCCGCCGCGGCCCGCGGGGGACGGCTCGTCGCGCTCACGCTGGGGCTCGTCTCGCGCGGCAACCAGGACGCCGCCGCCCAGATCGCGCGGGGCACGCTCCGTCTCGGCGCACCGCTGGCGGGCGGCCGGGTGCTGCCGGTCGACTACGCGCGCTGGCTCGGGAGCGGCGGCGTGCGCTTTGCGGGCGGCAGCGTCCACTACCTCGTCGGCAACGAGGAGACGGCGAGGTTCCGCCCACGCGTCGCGACGGACGCGACGCCTCCTGCGGTGATCGTAAGCCCGACGCTCGCCGCCGCGGTGGGCCCGGACGGCCTGCTGCCCGTGGACGTGGGCGACCAGCGCGTCTTCGTGCGACCGGTGGGCATCGCGGACAGGTTCCCGACCGTGGACGGCGATCTGCTGCTCGCGGACGAGTCCGTGCTCTCGACCGCTCTCGACGCGCCGGAGCCCGGGCTCGGGCGGCCGGCCGAGGTGTGGATCGGCGCGCCGCCCAACCAGCGTGCCGTCGTCGCCGCACGGCTCCGACGGCCGCCGTTCGACATCCTGCAGGTCGCGTCGCGTGGCAAGCTCGAGCACGAGCTGCACGCGAACCCGCTGGCCCGCGGCGCGTTGCTCGCGCTGCAGGCGACGGCGCTGGTCGCGCTCGTGCTCGCGCTGCTCGGGGTGGCGCTCGCGGTCGTCACCGATCTCCGGGACGAGCGCGGCGAGCTGCTCGACCTCGAGGCCCAGGGCATGGAGCCCGGCGGCCTCCGCAGGCACGTGCGGCTGCGGACGCTGGCGCTGGTCGGCGCGGGCCTGGCCGGCGGGGTCGTGACCGCGGCGCTGCTGTCCCGGCTGGTCGAGAGCCTCGTCGCCGTCACCGCTTCCGGGGAGATGCCGGTGCCGCCGCTCGTGCTCCGCGCGGACTGGCCGGTCGTGGTCGCATCCGTGGCCCTGGTCGCCGCCGGTGCGGTGCTGCTCGTGCTCGCGGTGACCCGGCTCGCGTTCCGCGAGCGCTCGGTTCGGCCCGGGGAGGAGCCCGCGTGAGCCCCGCGATCGAAGCACGCGACGTCTTCCGCGTGCACGGCGGAGAAGCTGGCGGAACGGCGGCGCTGCAGGGCCTGACGCTCGAGGTGCGGGAGCGGGAGATCGTGGTCGTGCTAGGCCCGAGCGGCTCCGGCAAGACGTCGTTGCTGCAGCTCGTCGCCGGCCTCGACCGGCCGTCGGCGGGCACCGTGCGCGTGTTCGGCGAGGATCTGCCGGCGCTGTCACGGCGGCGAATGGCTGCGTTCCGCGCCAACGAGCTGGGGTACGTCGATCAGCACTATGCCCGCGCGCTCTCGCCCGAGCTCCGGGCCCGCGATCTGGTCGGGCTGCAGCTCGGTCTGCTCGGTGCGACTGCGCGCGAGCGCCGGCTGCGGGCCGACGAGCTGCTCGAGCGGGTCGGGCTGGGAGACCGCGCCGCGGCCCGGCCGGGTGAGCTGTCGGGCGGTGAGCAGCAGCGTGTCGCGCTCTGTGCCGCGCTCGCACACCGGCCGCGGCTCCTGCTCGCCGACGAGCCGACGGGCGAGCTCGACGCAGCGAACGCGGCCGCCGTCTACGAGCTGATCGGCGGGCTGGCGCGCGAGACGGGCTGCACGACGCTGATCGTCAGCCACGACCCGGAGTCTGCGGCGGTCGCCGACCGGATCGTCCACGTGCGCGACGGACGGCTCGCCGGAGAGCAGTCGCGGACCCACGCCGGCACCGAGGAGATCGTCGTCGGCCGCGGCGGCTGGGTGCGCCTGCCGGAGGAGCTGCTCCTGCGCGCCGGGATCGGCCTGCGGGCGGCCGTCGAGCAGGTCGAGGGCGGGCTGCTCGTCTCGCCTGCCGGGCCGGGCGGAGAGAGGGCGGGTGCGGCCGAGCAGCCGCCCGGAGCGGCGGGCGGGGAGGGCACGGGTCGCGGCGCTGCGCGGCGTCGCGCGGCGGTTCGGCTCGACACAGGTGCTGGACGGTCTGGATGCCGGCTTCGGAGCCGGCCGGCTCGGCGTGGTGACAGGGCCCAGCGGCTCGGGCAAGACGACGCTGCTCAACCTGCTCGCCGGGCTCGACCTCCCCGACGCGGGCGCGGTCGACGTGCTCGGCACCGAGCTGCAGCCGCTCGACCGGGCGCAGCGCGCCCGTTTCCGCCGCGATCACATCGGGCTCGTGACGCAGGAGCCCGGGCTCGTTCCGTTCCTCACCGCGCGCGAGAACGTCGAGCTCGGCCTCGCGCTGCGCAGCCGCGACGGCGACGCGCTGGAGGCGCTCGCCGCCGTGGGTCTGCGGGAGCTCGCCGACCGGCGCGTGGAGCGGCTCTCGGCCGGCGAGCGTCAGCGGGTCGCGATCGCCCGTGCGACCGCACCGCGCCCGGCGCTGCTGCTCGCCGACGAGCCGACGGCGAGGCTCGACCAGGCCAACGCGCTCGCCGTCGCGCGGCTGTTCGTGCGCCTGGCCCGAGAGACGGGTGCGGCGGTGGTGTGCGCGACCCACGACGCAGCCGTGATCTCCGAGGCGGACGACCGGCTCGAGCTCAGAGGCTGACCGAGGACGGGCGGCCGGCCATCGCCGGCAGCCGCTCGTGCGACCCGTTCTAGGAGTCGACCGCGGCGCGGAGCGTGCGCACGTAGTCCCGCAGAGCGGCCGGCCCGTCGGCGGCGACCTGGATTGCGCGGCTCCCGACGACGACGCCGTCGACCAGTCGCACCGTGTCCCGGGCGTGCTCCGGCGTCGAGATCCCGAAGCCGGCGAAGAGCGGTGTGGCGGGTGCGATCCGGCGGGCACGCTCGGCGAGGCCTGCGAGCCGGGAGGAAAGGTGATCGCGCGCGCCGGTCGTGCCGGTCACCGAGACGACGTAGAGCCACCCGTCCGTCAGTCTCGCGGCGAGGTCGATGCGCTCGTCGGTCGAGGTCGGCGCCACGAGCTGGATCCGCTTGATCTCCTGCCGCTCGTCGGCGGGGATGTCGACGAGGATGAAGCTGGTGGCGCCGGCGGCGCGGGCGTCGGTCACGAACCGCTCGTAGCCGTAAGCCTCCAGGATCGCTGCGTACGTCATGGGGACGAGCGGCGTGTCACCGACCCGGCTGCGCACCTGCGCGAGGCACTCGAGGCACCGCCCGGTGCGCATCCCGGCGGCCAGCGCGCGCTCGGCCGCGACGCGAATGACGGGACCCTCGGCGAGCGGATCCGAGAACGGGAAGCCGAGCTCGACGATGTCCGCGCCGCCCTCGACCGCGGCCTCGGCGAGCTCCGGCGTCTCGGCGCCTGCCATGAGGTAGATCACGAGCCGCTTGCGAGAAGTCACGGTCTCGGCACGCTCTCGTGACACGGCGCCGGAATCGGGACGCTACCCTCGAGTCCTCCCCCTCGATAGTCAGGGTGGGTGGGGGATAGGGATGGGACCTGAGCGCCGGCCCGGCCCCAAGGGACACGGCTCATCGGGACAGGACCTCGGCGAGATCCTTGTCACCCCGTCCCGAGAGGCAGACCAGGATCAGCTCCTCCTCCAGGCCGCCTGCCACGGCGAGGGCGTGCGCCGGCTCGAGCGCCGGGACGATGCCCTCCGTGCGGGCGAGCCGGCGGAACGCCGCCAGCGCCTCGTCGTCCGTCGCGGGCACGTACTCGGCGCGGCCCGAGTCGCGCAGGTGCGCGTGCTCCGGGCCGACGCCGGGGTAGTCCAGGCCGGCCGAGATCGAATGGGCGTCCAGGATCTGTCCGTCCTCGTCGGCCAGGATCGACGACCGCGCGCCGTGCAAGACCCCCTGCCGACCGGCGCCGAGCGACGCCGCCCCGGCCGCCTCCACGCCGACGAGCCGCACCTCCGCGTCGTCCAGGAAACCTGCGAAGAGCCCGATCGCGTTTGAGCCCCCGCCCACGCAGGCGACCGCGACCTGCGGGAGCCGCCCCTCGGCTTCCAGCATCTGTCCGCGCGCCTCGCGGCCGATCACCGACTGCAGCTCGCGCACGAGCTCTGGGTACGGCGCGGGCCCCACGCAGGAGCCGATGAGGTAGTGGGTCGTCTCGACGTTCGTGATCCAGTCGCGGATCGCCTCGCTCGTGGCCTCCTTGAGCGTGCGCGTCCCGAACTCGACCGGCCGCACCTCCGCGCCCAGCAGCCCCATCCGCTCGACGTTCGGCCGCTGCCGGCGCATGTCCTCGGAGCCCATGTAGACGACGCAGTCGAGCCCGAAGCGGGCGCACACCGTGGCCGAAGCCACGCCGTGCTGTCCGGCGCCCGTCTCGGCGACGATGCGACGCTTCCCGAGCCGCACCGCGAGCAGCGCCTGGCCGAGCGCGTTGTTGAGCTTGTGCGCGCCGGTGTGCAGCAGATCCTCGCGCTTGAGGTAGAGGCGCTTGCCCGGCGCGAACCGCTGCGAGAGCGTGAGCGGCGTGGGGCGGCCCGCGTACGTGCGCCCGAGGTGCTCCAGCTCCGCCCGGAAGCCCGGATCCGCCTGTGCCGCCAGCCATCCTGCGGTCAACTCGTCGAGGGCGGGGATCAGCGTCTCCGGCACGTACCGCCCGCCGTACTCGCCGTACTGCAGCGTGCTCATCGTGCCGCCGCCACGAACGCCCGCACCTTCTCGTGATCCTTGATTCCCGGCTCGCGCTCGAGGCGCGAGGCAGCGTCGACGGCCCACGGGCGCACCGATTCGACTGCAGCGGCGACGTTCTCCGGTCCGAGTCGCCCGGCGAGCACGACCCGTCCCTCGGCGGCCGCCGCGCGGCGCAGATGCCCCGGGTCACGGCCCTCCCAGGGGAGATCGAGCACGCGTGCGACCTGCTCGCCGTCGCGCAGCAACACTGCGTCGCGGCCGCGCACCGTGCCCGCCTCGCGCGGGTAGAGCTGGACGAGGTCGGCGCCGGTGTCCTCGGGCTCGCCGACGAAGACGGCGACGCTGAGCGCCTCGGCCGGCACGTCGAGCACGGCCGGCGCCCGCCGGGGGCTCGCGGCCACGAAGATGAAGCCGCAGAGGTCGGCTCCCGCCTCGAGCGCGGCGTCGACATCCTCCTGCCGGGTGAGGCCGCACACCTTGACGAGCGGGCGCGAGATGAGCTCCGCCAGCCTCGCTCCGGGATCGGGCGCACGCATCAGCGCGGTTCCGACGAGGATCGCGTTCGCTCCGGCCAGCTCCGCGGCCGCGCCCTGAGCACGTGTCGCGATCGCGCTCTCGGCCACGATCAGGCGGTCACGAGGGGCGCGGGCCACGAGCCGGAGCTGCGTCGCCGCGATCGATCGTGAACGTCGAGAGATCGCGCGCATTGACGCCGATGATCGGGGCTCCGAGCGTCTCGGCCCGGCGCAGCTCCGCCTCGTCGTGCACCTCGACGAGCGTGTCGAGCCCGAGCTCGTGCGCACTGGCGCATCAGCGCGGCGGCCCGCGCGTCGTCGAGGTCGCGCAGCAACAGCAGCGCCGCGTCCGCCCCGGCTTCGCGGAGCTCGCGGAGCTGCTCCTCGCGGCTGAAGAAGCCCTTGGCGAGGAGCGGCGCGACGGTCGCGGCCCGCGCCGCTCGGAGGTCGTCGATCGAGCCCGCGAAGCGCTCGTCGACGAGCACGGAGATCGCAGCGGCGCCCGCCGCGGCATAGGCGGGGGCGATGCGAGCTGGATCGGCGCCGGGCCGGATATCGCCTGCCGACGGAGACCGGCGCTTGAACTCGGCGATCGCGGCCAGCCCAGGCCCGGCGAGCGCGTCGTGGAACCGGCCCATCAGCTCACGCCCTTTCCAGACATGTCCGCGCGGCTGGCCGGCCCCTGGGGGGCACGCTACAGCCGTGCCACACGAGGCTCCGCTTCGTGCAGGAAGTGTGTCTTCGGCCCCGTCACGCGATCGCTCCTTCCTGCGAGAACGCGACGAGCTGCTCGAGCCGGCCGGCTGCAGCTCCCGTGTCGACGGCCTCGCGGGCCAGCTCGATCCCCTCGCGGAGATCGGCCGCGTGACCTGCGGCTGCTATGGCTCCGGCAGCGTTGAGGAGCACCGCCGAGCGGTGCCCGCCCTCCGCTCCGCCGAGCACGTCGCGCAGGGCTCGTGCGTTCCTCACGGGGTCGCCTCCGCGCAGCTCGTCCGGATCGCAGCGCGGGATGCCGAGCTTCAGCGGATCGAGCTCGTACTCGCGCACCGTGCCGCCCTCGACCTCGCAGACGAGGTTCGGCCCGGCCGGCGAGAGCTCGTCGATTCCACCCGCTCCGTGGACGACGTAGGCCCGTCGCGCGTCAAGCTGGACGAGCGCCTCGGCAATCGTCCGCACGAGCCCCGGCGCGTACACGCCGACGAGTTGCGCGCGGGCGCCCGCCGGGTTCGTCAGAGGGCCGAGCACGTTGAACACCGTTCGCGTCGCCAGCTCGCGTCGTACCGGAGCCGCGTAGCGCATCGCCGGGTGGTGCGCCTGCGCGAAGAGGAACCCGAAGCCGAGCTCGTCGATCGAGCGCTCGATCCGCTCGGGCGGCAGGTCGAGCCGGAAGCCGAGCTCCTCCAGCACATCCGCGGCCCCCGTCGCGGACGAGGCGGCCCGGTTGCCGTGCTTCGCCACGCCTGCGCCCGCAGCTGCCGCCACCAGCGCCGCCGCGGTGGAGATGTTGAACGTGTTCGCGCCGTCGCCGCCCGTGCCGGCCGTGTCCACGAGATCGTCCCGCCGCGGGTGCACGGCGACAACGTGCTCGCGCATCGCCTCCGCCGAGCCCGCGATCTCGTCGGCGGTCTCACCCTTGATCCGCAGGGCGATCAGGTAGCCGCCGATCTGTGCCTGGGTTGCCTCCCCGTTCATGATCGACGTCATTGCCTGCCGTGCCCGGTCGCGCCCGAGATCGCGGCCGTCCAGCAGGTCGGAGAGCGCCGCCTGGATCACGGCCCCTCCAGGAAGTTGCGCGCGAGGTCGGTTCCCACGGGGGTGAGCACCGACTCCGGGTGGAACTGGACGCCGTCGATCGGCAGCTCTCGATGGCGCACGGCCATCACCTCGCCCTCGTCGGAGGTGGCCGAGACCTCGAGGCAGTCGGGCACGCGCGTCGCGGCGAGCGAGTGGTAGCGCCCCGCGTCGAAGGGCTCCGGGAGTCCCCGGAAAAGCCCGCGCCCGTCGTGCCGGACTCCCGAGGCCTTGCCGTGGAGAAGCTCCCTGGCGAAGCCGATCTCGCCGCCGAACGCCTCGACGATCGCCTGGTGACCGAGGCACACGCCGAGCGTCGGCACTCCCCGGCCGCCCAGCCGCCGCACGATCTCGACGGTCGCGCCTGCGCGCTCGGGCCTCCCCGGGCCCGGCGAGACCAGCAGCCGCTGGGGCGCGAGCGTCTCGGCCTCGGCCGCCGTGATCTCGTCGTTCCGCCGCACGACGACCTCTGCGCCGAGCTCGCCGAACAGGTGCGAGAGGTTGTATGTGAACGAGTCGTAGTTGTCGATGAGCAGGATCATCCGGTCTCCGCCATTGTGATCGCAGCCTCCACCGCGGCGAGCTTGTTCAGGCATTCCCGGTGCTCGGCGGCCGGATCCGAGTCGGCGACGATCCCGGCGCCGGCCTGCAGGTGGGCGACGCCGTCGGCGAGCACGACCGTCCGGATCGCAATGCACGTGTCGAGCGTGCCGTCGGGGAGGGCGTAGCCGACGGCACCCGCGTACGGGCCTCGGCGATACCTCTCGAGCTCGGAGATGATCTGCATCGCGCGCACCTTCGGCGCGCCGGAGACCGTCCCCGCGGGGAAGGTGGCGCGCAGCAGGTCGAACGGCGTGACGCCGTCGTTCAGTTCGCCCGTGACCTCGGAGACGAGATGCGTCACGTGCGAGAACCGCTCCGGCTCGAGGAAACGCTGCACGCGCACCGTGCCCGGCCGGCAGACGCGCGAGAGGTCGTTGCGGCCGAGGTCGACCAGCATCACGTGCTCGGCGCGATCCTTCTCGGAGGCAAGCAGCCGCTCCGCGTCGCCCGGGCCGGGCTGCGTCGTGCCCGCGATCGGGTTCAGGCTCGCAGTCCCGCTCTCGCACTTGACGTGGGTCTCCGGCGAGGAGCCGATCAGCGCCAGCTCCGGGAACTCCAGCAGGAAGAGGTACGGCGACGGGTTGATCCTCCGCAGCGCGCGATAGATCGCGAGCGCCGTGGCCGGGGTCGACCGCTTCGCACGTTGCGCGAGCACGATCTGGAACGCCTCGCCGTTGCGGATCTCCTCCTTCGCATGCGCGACTGCGCGCTCGTAGTCCACCCGCGGCGGGAACCGCCGCGTTGCGCCGGGCCGTCCCGAGCCGACGGTCTCGGGCGCGTGCGGGAGCGGCCCGTCGAGCAGCCGCGCCACGTCTGCGGGATCGCCCCGCAGGACCTCGGCGACCCCCGAGACGTGGTCGAAGCGGACCAGGATCTCCGCCGCGACGAAGAGGCTCTCCGGCAGCGAGAGCCCCACTTCTGGCAGCGGCACCGTGGGCTCGAGCACGGCAGCGTGGTCGTAGGCGAGGTACCCGACCACCGGCTCGCTGGAGCGCTCTGCCTCCTTCAGGGTCAGCAGCCGCGATCCGGAGCCGACGAACGAGTGCCGCCCGAGCCGCCCCTGCTCGACCGACTCCAGCAGGAACGAGCCGCCGCCGTCGCCGCGCAGCCTGAGGTAGGCCCCGAGCGGGGTGACGAGGTCGGTGTGGACGGGTGTCGGGTTCATCGCAAAATAGAAAAAGACCCCGGGAGAGGTCTTCGAGCGAGCCGTGGTGCTCCGGCGCTGTCCTAGCGCAGGCTCCCGCCTCGCTCGTCGCGCCAGGCCCAGTGCGTGCGAGCAAGGGAAGTCATCGAGGAGCAGGGTAGGCGGACGACGGTGAGGGCGTCAAGCGGATCGGGTCAGGTCTCGCAGAAGTTGTGCGCGCCGTAGACGATCGCCTGCACGGCCACGCCGACCGCGAATGCCGACCAGGTGGGCCGCGAGCGCTCCGACCCCGGCCGCCGCCACCGCACCCGCCAGCGCCATGCCGACGACGATGATGCTCTCGACGAAGCCGCCTGCGGGCCAGAGGAAGCGGCAGACGACGAGCACAGACGCGACGCAGAGCGCCACCAGTCCGGCCGCAGCGAGACCGCGCCACGGCTCGGCGCCCCAGACCCCAGCACGACCGCCACCGCCACGGGTGCCGTGAGCAGCACGAGCACCGCGGCGGCGCAGACGACCCGCCTCGCGCCGGGGCTCACGCTCGGGCGGGCCACGGCGGGAGCTCGAGCGCCCGCACGTAGGCGTCCCGGTCGTGCACGGGATCGCCGTGCGACACGATTACGTGCTCGAACGGACGGTCCAGCAGCGCCCGCAGCGCGGGGAGGACTCGCTCCTCGTGCCAGGGGGTGAACCACACGCGAAGCTCGCCACCGGGCGCGGTGAGCGCGTCGGCGAAGACGAGCGCGCGCTGCTCCGGCAGCCACAGCGGCGTCTCGTTGCGCCCACGCCCGTCGTACAGTGCGACGAGCCCTCCGGGAAGCTCGTCGCCGGGCTCGATCCCCACCAGGTCGGTGTCCGGGATGTTTGTGCGCCAGAAGAGGTGAGGGCCGAAGGCGCGAGCACCGTAGCGGCGGACGAAGACGTCGACATCGCGTACGTGGTCCGGCTTGAGCACGATCACGAGCGTCGGCGGCCGAGCGTCGAGCCGGGCCCAGATCTCCGTGGCGTCGTCGGGCGGCGCGCACGGATCGACGACGGCGACCTCACCGCGGGTCTCGACGCAGGTCGAGGTCACGGGCGGCTCCCATTCCACGTGCGGCGCCCACTCGGGATGGTCGATGCGCCACAGCCAGAGGCCGGCGGCCACGTCGCAGACCTCGTACGCCATACGCGGCATCGTGTCAGAGCGGATCCTGAGCCCGCCGTCAACCGCCATACTCGCCTCGTGCCGATACCGCCGCTTCTCGACGAGCTCCTGCGCGCCCACGGCCCCGCCGGGCACGAGCACCTCGCCTTCGACGTCGTCCGCGCGGCGCTCGACGGGGTGGCCGACATCCAGACCGACAGCTTCGGGAACCTGGTCGCCCGCGAGCCGGGCGCGACGGGCCCACCGCAGCTCGCGCTCTTCGCGCACCTCGACGTGATCGGCCTGGCGGTGTCGCACATCAACGACGACGGCCTGCTCTCGGTGCACAGGCTGGCCGGGCAGAGCGCGGCCGTAGCTCACGGTCAACGCGTCGAGATCCGCACGGCTCTCGGATCCGTGCACGGGGTCGTCGCGCGGCGCGTCAGGGATAACGAGAAGGTGGAGTGGGAGCAGCTCTACGTCGACGTCGGCGCGCGTGACGGCGACGAGGCTCGGGGGCTCGTCGCCCCCGGCGACCCCATGGTCGTCGTCGCGCCGCCGCTGGAGGTCGCCGGGGGACGGATCGTCTCGCGCAATCTCGACGACCGCGCAGGCGTCTATGTCGCCCTGGAGACGATGCGCCGCCTGGCCGGCGAGGACGCAGGTCTCGCGGTCGTCGCCTGCGCGCAGGAGGAGCTGGGCGGCGACGGCGGGAACGCGGTTGCCTTCCGCCTGCAGCCGGAGATCGCGATCGCGATCGACGTCACCTATGCCACCGACTCGCCCGCGGGCGACGTGACGGCCGGCGGCCCGGCCTCGCTGGGCGGCGGCCCGCCCATCTTCCGCGGCCCCGTCATCAACCCGCGCGTCTTCGAGCTGCTCGTGCAGGCCGCGCGCGAGAACGGCATCGAGCACACGATCGAGACCGGCTCGCGCACCCACACGGACATCGACCGTGTCTTCGCCGCGCGCGGGGGCATCGCGGCCGGGCTCGTCTCGATCCCGCTCCGCAACATGCACTCCCCGATCGAGATGGTCGATCTCGGCGACCTTGAGGCGTGCATCCGGCTGCTCGTCGCCTTCGCCCGTCTACTCGAGCCCGGGCTCGACCTCCGTCGCTAGGCTGAGAACCATGGCCCGCACCGTCATCCTCGCCGCTGTCCGGACGCCGTTCGGCAAGCTCGGCGGCGGACTCGCGAAGCGGTCCGCGACCGAGCTGGGCGGGGTCGCGATCCGGGCCGCGCTCGAGCGCGCCGGGATCGCCGACGGCGACGTCGACTACGTGATCATGGGCCAGGTGCTGCAGGGCGGCGCAGGCCAGGCGCCTGCGCGCCAGGCCGCGATCGCCGCCGGGCTCCCGGTCGATACGCCCTCGGACACGATCAACAAGGTTTGCGCGTCCTCGATCCGCGCGGTCGAGATCGCCGACTCGATGATCCGCGCCGGAGACGCCGAGGTGGTGGTCACCGGCGGCATGGAATCGATGTCGAACGCGCCGTACGCGCTGGCGAAGGCCCGCTTCGGCTACCGCCTCGGCGACGGCTCGCTGATCGACCTGATGGTGCACGACGGGCTGACCTCGAGCTTCGACGGCAGGCACATGGTCGAGCAGGCCTCCTTCGTCGCCCGCGAGCTCGGGATCTCGCGCGAGGAGCAGGACGCGTGGGCGCTCCGCTCGCACCAGCGCGCCGTGCGTGCGGCCGATGCCGGCTTCTTCGCGGACGAGATCGTTCCGGTCGACGGCCTCGACAGCGACGAGAGCCCGCGGCGGGACACCTCGCTGGAGCGGCTTGCCAGCCTGAAGCCCGTGTTCGACCCGGAGGGCACGACCACCGCGGGGAACGCTCCCGGCGTGAACGACGGCGCGAGCTGCGTCGTCGTGTGCTCGCACGAGTTCGCTCGCCGCCACGGGCTCGAGGCGCTGGCGACGATCGTCGCCCAGGGCGCGGTCGCGGACGAGTTCGCCTACCTCGCCCGCACGCCGGCGGGGGCCGGAGAGGCCGCGCTGGCGAAGGCCGGCAAGACGATCGGCGACGTCCGGCGCGTGGAGCTGAACGAGGCGTTCTCGTCGGTCGTCCTCAACTCGGCCCGGCTGCTCGGCGCCGACCCCGAGACCGTGAACGTGAACGGCGGCGCGGTCGCCCTCGGGCACCCGATCGGCGCCTCGGGCGGCCGCATCGTCGGGACGCTGGTGCACGAGCTGCGGCGCAACGGCGGCGGGCTCGGACTGGCCGCGATCTGCTCGGGCGGCGGCCAGGGCGACGCGATTCTGCTCGACGTTTGAGCACCGTCCTGCGCGGCGAGCTGGTGACGCTGCGGGCGATCCGGCCCGACGAGCTGGAGATCTTCATGCGCGGCGTCGGACGGCGCAACATCCCGCGGGAAAGGCTGCTGGAGCGGGTCCACCGCTCCGGTGGGCTCGTCGACGGGATGCTCGACTTGGGGATCGAGGTCGACGGCACGCTGATCGGCGACGTGCAGGCGCGCAGGCCGCAGGAGGCGCTTCCGCCCGGGGTGGTCGAGGTCGGGGTCGACCTGCACGACTCCGCGGACCGCGGCCGCGGCTACGGCCGCGAGGCGGTCTCGCTGCTCACGGGGCACCTGTTCGTCGAGGGAATCGCCGAGCGGGTGCAGGGCTCGACCGCTGTCGACAACGTCGCCATGCGCACGGTCTTCGAGCGGCTCGGCTTCACGTTCGAGGGCGTCATGCGCGGTTTCATGCCCGTGGCCGGCGGGCGCGAGGACTACGCCCTCTACGCCGTACTGCGCGAGGAGTGGCCGGCAGCCTGACGGCGACGGACGAACGTGTGCCGCCACGGCCCGAGACCCACGTAGCCCATCTTCCCGGCGGGCCGGAACCCGGCCTTGGCGATGCTGCGCAAGCCCGAACGATTCTCCGGAAGGCACGCGCACACCACCCGCGACCGGCCCTCGGTTGCAAGGATGGGGTAGAGGACTGCCAGGCCGGCCGACGCGATCCCGCGGCCTCGGCGCAGCGGAGCGGTGTACGAGTCGTACATGTAGACCTCGTTCGGCCCCAGCGGCAAGAGCATTCCGAGATAGTCGACCCGGGGTTCCCCGACCGCGATCCAGCGCGCGGACACGAGCTCCCCGTCGAGCCACGCGCCGAAGCAACGCTCACCCTCGGCCAGCCGCTGCTCGATGCTCGCGCGTTGTTCGGGCCGCAGCGCCTCGTACTCGGCGAGCCGCTCGGCCTCGCACAACGCGATCTCGAGCCCCAGCGGATTCGGCGCCGGGAGTCCGGTCGAGGTCGCGCTCGAAGAGAGCGAGCCTGCGGTAGACGGTCTCGGCGAGCACGCCGAACACGAAGGCGCGAATCCCGTCGCGGCGGAGTGTCTCCACGGCGCGGCGGACGAGGGAGCTCGAGGACTCAGGGCCGTTGTGCGAGGGCGGCAACGAACTGTCCTGTCACGAAGCGGGTCGGGAGCCGGCCGAGTTGCTCGCCGCCGCGCAGCGTGCGCTGCAGGCGCTGCTCGCCGAGCGGCCGCAGGCCGCGGACGAGCAGCCGTGGGACGTGCATGACGGCGCCCAGTCGCTCCAGCTCGAAGCCCGCGCCGGCCAGCAGCCGCTGCAGCCCGCGCGCGCCGGTCGTAGATCCTGCGCGGTAGACGACGAGGTCGAGCCTGGAAAGGAAGCCGTACGGCAGGGCGTTGCGGAGAGCCACGAGAGGATTCTCCGCGTTGTCGAGCGTGACGAGCAGCAGCCCGCCGGGCACGAGTACGCGGTGCAGCTCACGCAGCGCGCGCTCGATGTCGTCCGGCGAGTCGAAGTGGTCGAGGGTCGAGTTCGAGAGGACGGCCGCGAACGTCGCCGACTCGAACGGAAGGTCGCGCACGTCGGCGCGGTGCGTCTCCAGCTCCGGATAGCGGCTTTGCGCAGCGGCGAGCACGGACGGTGAGACGTCGATCCCGACGACACGCTCGGCGCGGGCCTCGAGCTCGCGGATCAGACCCGCCGCCACCGCCTCGTCGAAGAGGTCTGTCTTGAGCAAGCAGCCGGCCACCGACTCCGGAAGCCACGAGCGGACCAGCGCTACGTTGACCGCATCGCTGTACGCCCGCAGGGAACCGTGGCCGGTCTCCCGCGGGAACGAGTCGACGACGGTGTCCCAGTACGCGGCGCGGGCGATGAAAGTAGCTTAGAGAGCGGGCCCGCGTAACGGAACGACGGTCGCGAACTTGCGTCCTTCCTCGGCGCGGAGCTCGTCGTGACGCGTTGCCTCGACGCGGGCGCCGGCGAGCAGCTCGCTCAGGCGCGGCACCGCCGCCGCCGCGATCCGCTCGAAGGTGGGCGCGTCGACGCGTCGCGAGCTTGAGCTCGAACGACTCGGGCTCGTGCTGGACGAGCTGGAACTGGAGCACGCCCGGGATAGTCGCGGAGAACCCCCCACAGCGCGATCGAATGGACGAGCGTGCCGTCAGCCAGCTCGAGCACCGTGCTCACCCGCCCCTCCAGCCCGGCGAGCAGCGGCAGGCCGCGTCCGCAGGCGCAGCGCCCGCCGAGGGGCCGACCGAGGTCGCCGATCCTGTAGTTGATGAGCACGGTGCCGCGGTTCACGAGGTTCGTCAGGACGAGCTCACCGCCGACGAACCGGACGTGGCAGAGGTCGTCGTGCAGGTGGTACGCCTCGCGCCGCTCGCACGTGAACGCGATCTTGAAGGACTCGATGGCCGCGTACCGCTCGATCACGCAGGCGCCGAAGCGTTCCTCGATCAGCGCCTTTCCCTCGCCGGTGATCGCGTCCCCGGCGCAGACGACGACCTTCGGCGGCTCGAAGCGCAGGCCGCGAGCGTCGATGCTCCGGAAGAGCGCCTCGAAGTAGGTGCCGGAACCGCGGATCACGTCGGGGCGGAGGCGGTTCAGCTCGGCGACGGTCTGCTCGACCGGCTCGCTGACGAGCATGTAGCCCATTCCCGGGCGGACCGGACGGAGCGCCGCCGACCCGTAGAACTCCTGAACGCGTTTCGTCGCCGAGCGACGGTGGCCGAACCCGATCGCGCTGTACTGCATGCGCTTGTCCAGGAAGTGGGTCTCGACGGCGCGCTCCCGTTCGGAGTACGCGATGTTCGCGAGCAGCGAGGAGCGGTCGTGGTAGATGTCGAGCGGGATTCCGCGTCGAGCCGGACGTGTTGAAGAGCAGTGCCTCGCGGCCGGCCCGGCTTTCCGAGACGAAGCGGCGCGGGTCGCGCTTGACGTCCTGTTTGCCGACGAGCGGCAGGCGCTCCAGGTCGGCGGCCGTCCGGATCTCGCGGGGATCGATGCGCTCGGCGCGAAGGAGCTCGCGGTAGTGCGGCACCGTCTCGGCTGCGTACAGGACGAGCGACCGCAGGCGGCGATCGCGGAGCTCGGCGATCCGCTCCGTCTCGCGGAACGCAGCGCGGCGCTGGCCGGGCATCCGGCGGGCGACGGCCAGCGAGCCGTGGATGCGGCGGATCGTCTGCATCGAGGTTCCGCGGGACGTTAGCCTCACGCGGTGGAGTTCGAGCACGTCCTCGTGGTGGGGGCCGGCCAGATGGGCGCCGGGATCGCGCAGGTGGTCGCTGCCTCGGGACGGCGCGTCTCCCTCCACGACGCGGCGGCGGGGGCGACCGAGCGCGGGCTCGCCACGATGCGGCGCAGTCTCGGCAAGCTTGCCGACAGGGGCGGCGCCGACCCCGGCGAGGTGCTGGCGCGCGTGGACCCGGTGGACGAGCTGGTCCCCGCGGAGCTCATGATCGAGGCCGTCGTCGAGGACGCGGACGTGAAGGCCGACGTGTTCCGGCGGGCCGATGTGCTGTTCCCGGCGGAGGCGATCCTCGCCTCCAACACGTCCTCGATCCCGATCACGTCGCTGGCCGCGGCGACGGAACGACCCGACCGGGTGATCGGCATGCACTTCTTCAACCCCGTGCCGGTTCTGCGCCTCGTCGAGGTGATCCGGGGCCTGGAGACCTCCGACGCGACGGCCGCTGCGATCGGCCGGCTGGCGCAGGACCTGGGCAAGACCCCTGCCGAGGCGCGCGATCTTCCCGGCTTCGTCTCGAACCGGATCCTGATGCCGTTCATCAACGAGGCCGTCGTATGCGCTGATGGAGGGCGTCGCAGAGCCGGAGGCGATCGACACGATCGCGAAGCTCGGCTTCGCGCATCCCATGGGACCGCTCGCGCTCGCCGACCTGATCGGGCTCGACACATGCGTGGCGATCATGGATGTCCTGCACGGCGGGCTCGGCAACCCGAAGTACGCGCCCTGCCCGCTGCTGCGTCAGTACGTCCAGGCTGGGCGACTCGGCCGCAAGTCTGGCCGCGGCTTTTACACCTACTAGACAGGCCTCGCTGTTCGGAACGGCCGTGTCTTGGCCGGACACGGCCAACCTTGCCACTTGCGGCTGTTGTCTGATCTGACTACGGTGGGACGAGGAATCCAGAGGAAGCGAGGCCCGAATTGAACCGAACAATTCTCGTGGTGATCGCAACGAGTGCGCTCGTGGCGGTGGCCGTCGCCGCGTCGGCGCTCGCCGGGGATCACTCGGCCGGTGCGTGCGGACGCGGCATCCCGGCATTCAAGTGCGACCCCCGCGGTGCTGTCGCGGGTCCGGCGAACCGGCCCACAGCGGTCGCTGCACCCACCCCATACTGGCCGTCGCCGGACGCGATCGCGTGCGGACCGGGCTTCTTCCCGAAGGCCGTCGTGTCCCGCTTGTCGTCCCGGTTTGGCTCGTTGCGCTGCTTTCGCTTCGCGAAGAGCGATCGTTGGATCGTCTTCGCGGACGGCATGCAACCCACCGGCGACGGCCCTGCGCCGGGCGGTGCGGTCATCGCGGTCGAGCCGTGCGCCGGAGCTCAGCGGACCCGCTGTCTCGATCCGGGGGCGACACACGACTTCGGGGTGTTCGTCGTCGCCCGCCCACCGGATCCTCGAGCCTGGCCCGTGCGCCTGCAGGCTTCGTTCGGGAGCCGGCTGCTCTATCTCGCCGACGGATCGTGCGGTGTCCTCACTCTCGACCTGAGCACCCTGCGTTGGCTCGGCAAGACGACCGACGCCATCGACCGCGCTATGACCGGAGGCGCGCCACCGCCCTCAGCGCCGGCGCGCACGGAGTCAGGCGCGAGCGCCCTTGCAGGCCCTGCTGCGGCGCCGCCCGGCGGGTGCCGGTCATGAGATCCCCAAGACCGACAGGAGACGACGACATGGACGTGACGCCTTCGCCCCTGACCGATCCGGCATCGCGCTGTGGCCCGCGACTGGCACTGCTCCTGCTTGCCTGCCTCGTGACTGCGCTGATGCTCCCTGCAGCTGCGTCGGCCCAGTCCCCGGCACCCGCGTCGAAGATGCTCGATTCGCGTCCAGGTAACGGCTGGCCTCCCGGCGCCGGCGCCGCAGTCGTGGAAGGGTTGGGGTCGATCGGCGGCTGCGCGTACTCCGAGAGCAGCATCGAGTCGCAGACCGTGTCCTGGATCAACCAGGGGCACTGGGTCATCACCGAGATCACCCCCCAGGCCGCCTGCGGCTCGATCTCGGCGTACGAGAGCCTGCTCGTCCGCATCAGGAACTACGTCGAGACCAACGCGAAGGCTCCCGGAAGCCACTGGGCGGGCTTCATGCTCGACGAGGAGTCGGGCTACGGCTTCACCGCCGCCCAGCTCACGACGTTCAACAGGTACGTCGAGACCGCGATGGTCACCACTGCCGGCATGTCGTGGTACTTCACGGAGGATTTTCCCAACGGCTCGAACGGCGACTGGACGCTCGCCCAGTGGGATGCGCTCCTGGCGAGCTCGTGGCCGGCGCCGCAGGTCTACAACTCGTACATGGTCAGCTTCACGAACAGCGAGTGCTCGATCTACGGCAACTGCACCAACGCGGTGACGGTCGACTCGCAGTTCCCGTCCCCGTGGAACGATCCGGGTTGGGTGAGCGCACAGACCAAGGGGCCGTCGTGGTCGAGCGCCTGGTGGAACGCCGGACTTCACTGGTACAACCTGTATCGGAATCAGTAGCGCGTCCGGACGCCCGCCGTGGCGGTGGCTTTCAGACCGCCGACCCGACGTCGACGAGCTGGCGCCAGACCACGATCTTGCCGTGCCGCACCTGGAACTGGGCGGTGGCCGTGGCGCCGGGCGCGTCGCACGGGCTGTCCTTCCGAGGGCCGAGCAGGAAGGTGGCGGTGGTCGTGTCGCCGGCGGTCTCGATGTGGAGGATGTGGCCCGAGCAGGGCAGCGTGGCGTTCCAGCGGATCGCGTCGGCCAGCGTGCGCAGATGCGTGACCGTACCGGCCTGGTAGATCTGCGCCCCCTTGGCGAACAGCCTGGCCGCAGCCTCGTTGTCGCCGGCGTTCAGGGCCTGGCTCCAGGTTCGCGTGATGCTCGCGGACGAGGGCGCGTGACCGCCGCAGCCCGCCGCGACGAGCAGGACCGCCGAGAGCACGGCCAGCCTGCGCACCCCCCGAGACTACACTCCGGCTCGTGGAGTTCGACCTCGCCGCCGAGCAGCGCGAGATCCAGGCCCTGACGCGCGACTTCGCCCGCGAGCGGATCGAGCCGCACGCCGGCGAGTGGGACCGCGAGCATCGCTTCCCGCGCGAGGTGTTCGCGGCGCTCGCCGAGCTCGGGCTGATGGGCGTTTGCATTCCCGAGGAGTACGGAGGGGCGGGGGCGGATTTTCTGTCGTACATCCTCGTGCTGGAGGAGCTCTCGCGTGCCGACGCCGGGGTCGGTGTCACCGTCGCGGTACACACGAGCGCGTGCACGCTTCCGCTTCTCGCGTTCGGCACGGACGAGCAGCGGTCGCGCTTTGTCCCGCCGCTGGCGCGGGGCGAGGCGATCGGCGCGTTCGCACTGACGGAGCCCGAGGCGGGCTCGGACGCGGGGGCGCTGCGGACTCGCGCCGAGCCGAACGGCGATGGGTGGACGATCACAGGCTCCAAGCAGTGGATCACAAACGGCTCCCATGCGAGCACGTTCCTCCTGTTCGCGCGAACCGACGAGGACACGCCCGGGGCGGGCGGGGTCTCCGCGTTCGTGCTCGACGCCGAGCACGTGCGCGTCACACGCGAGGAGGAGAAGCTCGGGCTCAACTCGTCGTCGACGAGCGATCTCGTGGTCGAAGGCGCGCGGGTCGGGCGCGACCGGCTGCTGCACGAGGAGGGGAAGGGCTTCGCGATCGCGATGATGACCCTCGACGGTGGTCGGATCGGCATCGGCGCCCAGGCGCTCGGGATCGCTCAGGCCGCTTTCGACGTGGCTCGCGAGTACGCAAAGGAGCGCCGCACGTTCGGCAAGCCGATCGGCGAGCACCAGGCGATCCAGCACAAGCTCGCGGACATGTCGACGGAGATCGACGCGGCACGGCTGCTCGTCTATCGGGCCGCGTGGCTCAAGCAGCAGGGCCGGCCTCACACCGAGGCGGGCGCGAAGGCGAAGTTGTTCGCGTCGGAGGTAGCGCGTCGCCAGACGGCCGAGGCGATTCAGATCCTCGGCGGGTACGGATACACCAAGGAGTTCCCGGTCGAGCGCTACTACCGCGACGCGAAGATCACCGAGATATACGAAGGCACGAGCGAGATCCAGCGCCTGGTCATCGCCCGCTCGATCCTAGGCCTGACGCAGCGCGCCCTGGCTCAGAGGTAGCGCGCTGCACCGGGTCGGCGTCCACCGCCCTGGCGCGTCGGATCGTGCCGTACTCTAGGACGGTGCCTCGCGACCCGAGCCGGCCCGTGCGCCTCGACCGGATCTACACACGCGGGGGCGATGCCGGCGAGACGAGCCTCGGCGGTGGCAGCCGTGTGCCGAAGACGCATCCGTTGATTCGGGCCTACGGCACCGTCGACGAGGTGAACTCCCTCATCGGCCTCGTGCTCGCCGGAGCCGGCGTTCCCGCGCACCTTGCGGAGCCGCTGCGCCGCATCCAGAACCAGCTCTTCGACCTCGGCGGCCGATCTCGCCGTCCCGTTCGCAGACGACGGCAAGCGGCGAACCCGGATCCGTGACGACCAGGTCGAGGAGCTCGAGCAGCTCTGCGACGACCTGAACGAGCCGCTCGGCGAGCTGACGAGCTTCGTCCTACCGGGTGGAACCGAGGCCGCCGCGTGCCTCCACGTTGCCCGGGCCGCCTGCCGGCGGGCGGAACGGGATGCACTGGCGGCGCACGACGAGCTGGGCGTGAACCCCAGCGCTCTGCGCTACCTGAACCGGCTGTCGGATCTTCTGTTCATCGCCGCCCGCGCGGCGAACGCGGCGGCAGGCGTGGACGAGCCGCTCTGGGAGCCTGGCGCGTAGCGGTGCTCGGCTGTTTCGGGCGGCTGGTTAAAGGAGCTTCCAGGCCTCCTCGAGCACGTCTCCCAGGATCCCCACGAGCTCGTCGAACTCCGCCTGGCCGGCGATCAGCGGCGGCGAGATCTGCACGACCGCGTCGCCGCGGTCGTCCGCGCGGCAGATCAGCCCGCGCTCGAAGAACCGCCGCGACAGAAAGCCGCGCAGCAGCCGCTCCGACTCCTCCGGCGAGAACCCGGCACGCGTCTCCTTGTCCTTCACGAGCTCGAGCGCGTAGAAGAAGCCGGTTCCGCGCAGGTCGCCGACGATCGGCAGCTCGAGCAGCTGTGCGAGCGTCGCGTGGAAGCTCGTCCGCGGTCTCGGCGACGTGCTCGACGACCCGCTCGCGCTTCATGATCTCGATGTTCTTCAGCGCGATCGCCGCCGCGACCGGATGGCCGCCGAACGTGATCCCGTGCGTGAACGTCGCCGTCCCCTCGAGGAACGGCTCCATCACGCGGTCGGTCGCGAGCACGGCGCCGATCGACGCGTACGCCGACGAGAGCCCCTTCGCGCACGTCAGCAGGTCGGGCCGGATGTCGTAGCGCTCCGAGCCGAACCACGCGCCTGTACGGCCGAAGCCCGCAGATCACCTCGTCGGCGCAGAGCAGGATCCCGTAGCGGTCGCAGATCTCGCGCACGCCCGCGAAGTAGCCCGCCGGCGGTGTGAACGCGCCGCCTGCGTTCTGCACCGGCTCCATGATCACCATCGCCACCGTGTCCGGGCCCGTCGCGCGCAGCGTGTGCTCGAGGTCGTCGAGCAGGAACGCCGTGAACTCGGCCTCGGTCTCCTCCGCGCGGGCGGTGGTAGCGGTTCGTGTTGCGGACGTGCGCGACCTCGGGGACGAGCGGCTCGAACGGGGCGCGCAGCGCCGGGATGCCGTTGATCGAGAGCGCGCCCATCGTCGTGCCGTGGTAGGCGACGTTGCGCGAGACCGCCTTCCAGCGCCGCTCGCCGCGGGCCGTGTGGTACTGCCGCGCGAGCTTCCAGGCCGACTCCACGGCCTCCGAGCCGCCCGGAGACGAAGAAGACGCGGTTCAGGTCGCCCGGCGCGAGCGACGCCACCTCGGCGGCGAGCTCGATCGCACGCGGATGCGCGTACGACCAGTTCGTGTAGAACGGCAGCTCGCGCATCTGCTCGTGCGCCGCCTGGCCGATCTCGTCGCCGTACGAGTAGCCGATCTGCACGGCGAACAGGCCCGCGAGCGCGTCGAGGTAGCGCTTGCCGTGCGAGTCCTCGAGGTGGCAGCCCTCGCCGCGGACGATGATCGGCACGTCGCCGTCGGCGTACCCGCCCATGCGCGTGAAGTGCAGCCAGAGGTGATCCCTGGCGGCCTTGCTGGAGGTCGAGCGTGCGACATGCCGGTAGCTGAGGGCATACGGCTCCTGCTGCTCGACCTCTCTTGGCGCTCCGGTACTGCCAGAGGATGTTGCCGAGTCCGATGCGCGACCGCGACGACGAAGATCGCGGTGCCGATGACGTTGACCTGCGGCGGCACGGCCACGCGGGCGGCCCCCCAGACGAAGAGCGGGAACGTCGACGTCGGCGCCCGCATTGAAGTACGTGATCACGAAGTCGTCGATCGAGAGCGCGAACGCGAGCAGCGCCGCGGCGAGCATCGCCGGGCGCGATCAGCGGCAGCGTCACCTGCCGGAACGTCGTCGACCTCGTTCGCGCCGAGGTCCATCGCCGCCTCCTCGAGATGCCGGTCGAAGCCGATGAGCCGCGCCTTCACGGTGACGACGACGAAGCTGATGATGAACATCACGTGGGCGATGAAGATCGTCCCGAAGCCGAGCTGGATCGACGTCTGCGGTTCAGGAACAGGGTCAGGAGCGACGCGCCGAGGACGATCTCGGGCGTCGACATCGGCAGGAAGACGAGCAGGTTCGTCGCCGCCGCGGCCGACGAAGCGGTGGCGGACGATGCGCCAGCGCGATCAGCGTGCCGAGCACCGTCGCCGACGAGGCGTCGGCGAGCGCCGCCGACCTCGAGCGAGGTCACGATGCGCGCCTGGATCCCGAGCACGGAGTTCCAGTTGATCCAGTTGTCGAAGGTGAACCCGTTCCAGACGTAGTTGAAGCGGCCCGTCGGGTGGTTGAACGAGAAGAGGATGACGACCGCGATCGGCAGCATCAGGTAGGCGACGGCGAGCACCGCGTACGCGGTCAGCGCGTGCCGCTTGACGAACCGCCAGGAGCGAGCCCCGATCCCGAGCCGGGCGCGTGCGGGCACCGATTCGGCGACGCGTCGTCATCCGGTCAGCTTCTCCGTGCCGACGATCGCGGGCGTAGACGAGGAGCATCGACGAGGATCAGTCGCCATCAGGATGAACGAGAGCGACGCAGCTGTCGGGTAGTCGAGCGACTCGAGGAACTTCGCCTGGATGACGTTGCCGATCATCTGCTGGCTGCGGCGTGCCGAGCAGCTGGGCGTTGATGAAGTCGCCCGCGGCCGGGATGAACGTGAGCAGCGTTCCCGCGACGATCCCGGGCGCCGAGAGCGGCAGCGTCACGCGCAGGAACGCCTGCGTCGGGCTCGCGTAGAGATCCTTGGCGGCCTCGAGCAGCCGCGCGTCGATCTGCTCGAGCGAGACGTAGAGCGGCAGTGCCATGAAGGGGAAGAAGTTGTAGGTGATCCCCGAGACGACGGCGAACGTCGTCGCCAAGAGCCGGCCGTCCGGCGCGAGAATGTGGACGTCGCGGAGGATGCGAACGACGGGGCCCTCGTCGGCCAGAATGTTGAGCCACGCGAGCGTCCGCACGAGGTACGTGACGAAGAACGGCGCGACGATGAAGAGCAGGAACAGGTTGCGCCACGCTCCTGCCCTGAACGCGATCCAGTACGTCGAGCGGGTACGCGAGCAGGAGGCACGCGACCGTCGCGATCCCCGCGTAGACGAACGAGCGGACGAGCTGCGCTGTGGTAGTCGGAGAGCGCGTCGAGAAGTTCGAGAACTCCCACGTGAACCGGAAGTCGGGGAAGAGCCCGACTGCAGCGACTGGTAGCCGAGGAAGGCCAGCGGCACGAGGAAGAAGATCGTGAGCCACAGCATGCCCGGCGCCAGCAGCAGGTAGGGCGTGAGGCCCCTGTGGCGGTGGAAGAACGCGCCCACGTCAGTTGCTCGCCCGCGTCAGCGACTCACTGCCCCTGGACCGCGAGCCACTTCTTCTGGTACTTCGGATTGTTGAGCATCGCGGGGTCGTTCTGGTGCATCTGCGAGAGGGTCTGCTCGGTCGGAAAGATCAGTACGTTCCCTGCCGCCTTGGGATTGAGCTTCTCTGCTTCCTGCTTGACGCCGTCCACGGACGAGATGTAGTTCGCCCCGAGAGCCCACTGCGCGGAGATCGCGGGGTTGTACATGAAGTTCATGTACGTCGAGGCCGTCGGCACGCTCCCTCCGAGCGGGATGACCATGTTGTCGGTCCAGATGATCCCACCCGTGTCGGCGGAACGACCCAGTGCAGCTTCGGGTCGGCGAGGTTCGCGATGTCGCCCGACCAGGCCATCGTCGCAGCAAGGTCGCCGTTCGCCAGGGGCGGGGCGTAGTCGTTCCCGTAAAACTTCCGGATCTGCCCTGAGTCTGACCGCCTTCTGGACCCGGGCGATCGCGCGGTTGAAGGAGGCGTCCGTCACCTTGGACGGGATCGTCGCCGTTCTCGAGCATGACGAGCCCGAGCGTGTCGCCCATCGAGTTCCAGACGCCGACCCTGCCTTTCAGCTTCGGGTCCTCGAAGAGCTGCTTGACCGAAGTGACCGGGTCGGTCGCGGTCTCGTTCCAGGCGATGCCGTCCATGCCCGAGGCCCAAGGGAGCGAGTAGTCGCGGTTCGGGTCGAACGGGGGGTGCTGCTGCGCCGCGATGAGGTTCTTGAAGTTCGGGATCAGGCTCTTGTCGAGCTTCTCGACCCACTTGTTGTCGATGTACTGCCCCAGGAAGCGGTCGTTGTCGGTCGAAACGATGATGTCGCGTCCGATGCCCTGGCCTCGAGACAGCCGTCCCTGAACCTTCGCGAAGTAGCCGGGGTTGTCGTTGATCTCCTCGTAGTAGTTGACCTTGATCCCCGTCTTCTTCGTGAACTGCTGGAGCGTCGTAGGCTTGTCGATGCCGGCCTTCTTGAGCGTCGCCGGCGTGTCGATGTAGAGCGGCCAGTTCGCGAAGTTGAGGACCTTGTTGAGCTGGCTGCTGCGTCGACGCTCCGCCCCCACCGCCTCCGCAGGCGGCGAGCAGCGCCGGGCAGCGAGAGCGCCGTCGCTCCTGCCGCCCCGCGGCGGAGCAGCTCGCCGCGTGACATCCGCGAATCCATCATTCCGTCTCCTCCTCTCCTCCACGGTCGACCACGAAAGTCGCCTCCGGGCTCCAGCTCAAGATGACGTTCGACCCGGGCGGGGGAACGCGGCTCCCGGCGTCGATGTTCTGCGCGAAGACCTGTACCGTTCCCGCTGTGGTCCGCACGATCACCTGCGTCGCTACTCCGATGTAGGCGGACTCGGCGATCGTCCCGGGGAGCTCGTTTGCCCCTCGCCCGGAGCCGATCGTGATCTTCTCCGGCCGCACGCCCGCCGCCACCTCGCCGGCATGACCGTTCACGTCCGCGTGCACCAACGTTCCGTCCTCGAGCCGGACTGCGTCGGGGCCTTCGACCGTCCCCGGCAGCAGGTTCGAGATCCCGAGGAATCCGGCGACGTACGCGGTCGCGGGACGCTCGTAGAGCTCCTCTGGCGGGCCGAGCTGCTCGATGCGGCCCTGGTTCATGACGGCGATCGTGTCCGCCATCGTCATCGCCTCCTCCTGATCGTGCGTGACGTGGACGAACGTGATCCCGATGTCGTGCTGGATCCGCTTGAGCTCGATCTGCATCTCCTTGCGGAGCTTGAGGTCGAGCGCGCCGAGCGGCTCGTCGAGCAGGAGCACCCGCGGGCTGTTGACGAGCGCGCGGGCCAGCGCGACCCGCTGCTGCTGTCCGCCCGAGAGCTTGCGCGGCTTGCGCCCGCCGCATCCCGGCGAGCCCGACGAGCTCGAGCATCTCCTCGACGCGACCGCGGAGCTGGCCCCCGCGAACGCCCTTGCGGCGGAGCCCGAAGGCGACGTTCTCGAAGATCGAGAGGTGCGGGAAGAGCGCGTAGCTCTGGAAGACCGTGTTGACGTCGCGCTTGTACGGCGGCAGCCCCGTCGACCTCGCGCTCGCCGAGGTAGATCGCCCCCGAAGTGGGCTCCTCGAAGCCGCCGATCATACGCAGGGTCGTCGTCTTGCCGCAGCCGGACGGCCCGAGCAGGGCGAAGAACTTGCCATGCTCGATCTCGAGCGTCAGGTCGTCGACGGCGACGACCTCGTCGAAGCGCTTCGTCACGCCCTCGAGGCGGACGTCGGGAACGCCCGGCTTCAGCCCGGGTGTCTCCTCCCGTGTCTGCTCGTCAACGGCCACTGTCCCTCGCCTCTTCGTGCTCGCCGACCACGCGGGCGCCCCAATCGTAGAGCTGCTTCCAGAGGTCGAGGTAAAGGAAGGTCTCCGTCGAGGCGACGCCCTCTAGCGTGCGGATCCGGTTCGTCAGATCGAGCAGCTCATGTCGGTCGGCGCAGACGAGCTCCACGAGGAGGTCGAACTGCCCGGCGGTCACCACGATGTAGCCGGCCTCGTCCCACCGGGCGAGCTCGTCCGCGACCGGTGCGGGCGGCCCGGATGTGCGGATCCCGACCATCGCCTGCGCCTCGAACCCGAGCCCGAGCGGGTTCGTGACCGCGGTCACCTGAAGGATGTTGGCGTCACGGAGGCGGGAGTAGCGGGCTCGGATGGTCGCCTCCGAGACTCCGATCCGGGCCGCGATCCGGCGGAAGGACTCGCGCCCGTTCTTCTGCAGCGCCTCGATGATGCTCTTGTCGACATCGTCGAGCCGGAACGCGCGCGACACCGGACCTCGCTCGAAGCTTGAAGTGTCGCGATTCGGAGCGCCGCTTCCTCGCAATGCGAAGCTTTCTTAGCATTCTGCGTTGCGTCAGGTCAACCGCTGACCGGCACTGCGCGGATAACGGGTCGGCTCTCATACGGTCCAGACCCGACCACGAGCCGGACTGCAGTTGTCGGTCGAGCATCCCGGCGTGGACGCTTGCAGCGTGGCGCGACGGCCTGTGGAGACGTCAGACTCCTGTTCCCGTGGAGAGCTCGCCGATACGCGTCGCGATCGTCGGCTCCGGCCCGGCCGGCTTCTACGCAGCCGGTCAGCTCCTGGGCGGGGAGGTTCCGGTCGAGGTGGACATGATCGAGCGGCTGCCGACGCCGTGGGGGCTCGTCCGCCTCGGCGTCGCGCCCGACCACCCGAAGATCAAGGCCGTCTCGCGGGTCTACGAGCGGATCGCCGAGCGGCCCGGGTTCCGCTTCCTCGGCAACGTCGACGTCGGCCGCGACCTCGAGCACGGGGATCTCATCGGCGCTCTACGACGCGGTGATCTACGCGGTCGGCGCGCAGACCGACCGGCGAGCTCGGGATCCCCGGCGAGCACCTTCCCGGCTCCTGGCCGGCCACGGCCTTCGTCGCCTGGTACAACGGCCATCCCGACTTCCAGGAGCTGCCGGTCGACCTGGACGTCGAGCGTGCGGTCGTGGTCGGGAACGGCAACGTCGCGGTCGACGTCGCGCGCATGCTCGCGCTCACCCCCGAGCGAGCTCGCGCCGACCGACACGACCGACGCGGCGATCGCGGCCATCTGCGGCAGCGGGATCACGGAGATCGTCATGGTCGGCCGCCGCGGCCCGGTGCAGGCAGCGTTCACGACGGTCGAGCTGAAGGAGCTGGGCGAGCTCGAGGGCGCCGACGTCGTCGTCGACCCGGCCGATCTCGAGCTCGACCCGGCCAGCGAGGAGATGCTCGCCGGCGACACGAAGGCTCAGCGCAACCTGGACGTGCTGCGCGAGTACGCGGCCCGCACGCCTGCGGGGAAGCCGCTGGCGCTGAAGCTGCGGTTCCTGCTCTCGCCCGACCGCGATCCTCGGCGACGGGCGCGTGGAGGCGATCGAGCTCGTCCGCAACCGGCTTGAGGCCGACGCGAGCGGCCGGATTACAGCGGTCCCGACGGGGAGCGCGAGACGCTCCCGTGCGGCCTGGTCCTGCGCAGCGTCGGCTACCGCGGCGTTCCGATCCCCGGCGTCCCGTTCGACGAACGGCGATCCACGGTGCGCAACGACCGCGGCCGCGTCATCGACGAGGACGGCGCTCCGGTTCTGGGCGTGTACTGCACCGGCTGGATCAAGCGCGGCCCGAGCGGGATCATCGGCACGAACAAGAAGGACGCCACCGAGACTGCAACGCTCCTGCTGGAGGACGTCGCCGCCGGCCGGCTCGCGCACCGTGCAGACGCGTCGGCGGAGGCCGTCGACGCGCTGCTCGAGGAGCGCGGTGTGAGCCATGTCTCGTACGCGGGCTGGACGGCGATCGACGCCGCCGAGCGCAGCGCCGGCGAGCCGCGCGGCCGCCCGCGCGTGAAGCTCTGCAGCTGGGACGAGCTGCTGCGGGCCGCGTCGCCCTAGCCGGGGGTCGGCACGACCAGGACCGGGACGGACGAGAGATGAAGCAGCTTGTGCGGCACCGAGCCGAGCACGGCGCCCTTGAGCGGATGCTCGCCGTTCGAGCCGACCACGATCATGGCGGCCTCGCGCCGCTCCGCGACGTCGACGAGCCCCTCGGCGGGGCGCTCGGCGACGAGCTCGACCTCGAACTCGGCGCCGGCTTCTCGGAGCAGCAGGACTGCGCCGTCGGCCGCCTCCTCGGCGAGTGCCCGCACCGCACGACGGTAGTCGCCTGTCTCGCCGCCGTAGGCAGCGGGAATCTCGTAGGCGAAGACGACCACGATCTTCGCGCTCTCGAGCTTCGCCACCTCGACGGCCTCGTCGAGCGCGGCGTGGGCACCCGCGGATCCGTCGTAGCCGAGAACGATCGTCCTAGCCATGCGCTGCCTCCGGCTTGGCCTCGAGCACTGCAGGATCGGCGACCTCGGTCTTCCAGCTGAAGAAGGGCTCGGGCACGACGATCCGCTGAGCGATCATGATCACGATTCCGATCACGAGTCCGAACAGCGCCATCGCGAGTGGCGGCGAGAGGCCGAGCCACGAGCTTCCCGTCTCCGAGTTGGCGGGGCTCCACGCCTCGTAGCCGCTGTCGCCGAGGATGGCGAAGAGGATGATTCCGCCGAGCAGCGGCAGCAGGCCGACGAGGAACAGGTTGCGCGCACTCTTGAACAGTTCTCGCCGGAAGAACCAGGGGCACGCCAGTCCCGTCAGCCCGTAGTAGAACGCGATCCCGAAGCCCGTCGCGGTCACCGAGTCGGCGAGGATGTTGCTCGACACGGCGTTGAGCACGACGAAGACCACGACCGAGACGGCGCACATCCAGATCGTCCCGACGCTCGGGGTGAGGTGTCGAGGGTGGATCTTGGCGAACGTCTTCGGCAGGGCGCCGTGACTCGCCATCGAGAGCGTCGCGCGCGTCGTCGGCAGGATCGTGGTCTGCGTCGATGCGGAAGCAGACGTGAGCACGGCGATGATCAGCAGCTTGTCCCACGGCGAGCCGAGCACGTCCTTGCCGAGCGCGCCGAGCACGTCGCCCGAGTTGTTGTTCAGGAAGTTGATGCCGTGGAAGGCCTGCGCGGCGACCGAGACGACGACGTAGATCGCGAGGAGGATGAAGGTGCTGGCGACCGCCGCTCGGCCCGGCGTCTCGGTCGCGTCCTCGGTCTCCTCGTTGACCGAGACGGACGTGTCCCAGCCCCAGTAGATGAAGATCGCGAGCAGCAGGCCGCTGCTCATCGCGCCGAACGACTTGATATCGAACGGGTTGAGCCAGCTCCAGGACGGATTGACGCTGCCCGGGGCATGCCCGGTCCAGACCTTGATGAGCGCGACGACGGAGAAAAGGACGAGGATCACGATCTCTGCCCCGAGCAGGCCCCACTGGGTGCGGGCCGACGCCTCGATCCCGACGTAGCAGATCAGGCCCATCAGCAGGATCCAGACCACTCCGGCGACGCCGACCCAGAACTTGCTGTTCGCAAGGCTCGTCCAGCCGAACAGGTCGAACGTGTAGATGCCGGCGATCTGCGCCAGGCTCGCCATCACGAGCACGTCCGCGAAGATCAACCCCCAGCCCCCGAGCCAGCCGGTGATCGGCCCGAACGCCCTCGCGCACCACGTGAACGTCGTCCCGCAGTCCGGATCGGCCTGGTTCAGGTACTTGAAGCCGAGCGCGACGAACAGCATCGGCACGAACGCGAGCACCATGATGATCGGCGCCTGGAACCCGATCCCGACCACCGCCGTGACCGCTCCGAGCGTGGCCGCGAGGCTGTAGGCGGGGGCCGTCGAGGCGACGCCGATCACGACGCTCGACATGAAGCCGAGCGCGCCGGCCTTCAACCCCTTGTCGAGCGGCTCCGAGTGGTCGGCGGGGACCGGAACGGGGACGGTTGTCATCAGTCGATCTTCGCCATCACGTGCTTGATCCGCGTGTAGTCCTCCAGCGAGTAGGCCGAGAGATCCTTGCCGTAGCCGGACTGCTTGAAGCCGCCGTGCGGCATCTCCGAGACGAGCGGGATGTGGTCGTTGATCCAGACCGTGCCGAAGTCGAGCTTGCGTGCCGCGTTCAGGGCCCGGCCCACGTCCCGTGTCCAGACTGACGCGGCCAGCCCGTAGCGGACATCGTTGGCCCAGGCGAGCGCCTGGTCGTCGTCGGCGAAGCGCTGCACGCTTACGACAGGCCCGAAGACCTCGCGCTGGACGATCTCGTCCGTCTGCTGGAGCCCGGTGACGACCGTCGGCTTCACGAAGAAGCCGCGGTCTCCGTTGGTGCCGCCGCCGGTGAGCACGGTTGCTCCCGCCGCGCGGTCGAGGAAGCCGAGCACTCGCTCCTGCTGCGAGCGGGAGATCACGGGCCCCATCTCGATCGCGTCGCCCTCCGCCGGATCGCCCACGTGCAGCGACTCGACCTTCGGCACGAGCTCCTCGATCAGCCGGTCGTAGATCCGCGGGCCTGCGATGACCCGCGAGGCGGCCGTGCAGTCCTGGCCGGAGTTCCAGTAGCCGGCGATCTTGATCGCCTCGGCGACCGCTTGCGGGATCGGCGTCGTCGAAGACGATGACGGGCGCCTTGCCGCCGAGCTCGAGGTGGACGCGCTTGAGCGTGTCCGCGGCCGTGCGTGCGATCGCCTTGCCGGTATCGACATCGCCCGTGAGCGAGACGAGACCGACGTCCGCGTGCTTCACGATCGCCTCGCCGACGGGAACGCCGTCGCCGGTGACGACGTTGAGCACGCCCGCCGGGAGCACGTCCTGCGCGAGCTGGGCGAAGCGGAGCAGCGTGAGCGGTGTCTGCTCGGACGGCTTCAGGATCTGGACGTTGCCCGCCGCCAGCGCGGGCGCGAGCTTCCAGACCGCCATCATCAGCGGGTAGTTCCAGGGTGCGATCCCGCCCACGATCCCGATCGGCTCGCGGCGCAGCATCGACGTGTAGCCCCGCATGTACTCGCCCGAGGCCTTCCCCTCCGGCAGGCGCGCTGCGCCCGCGAAGAAGCGCAGGTTGTCCGTGCAGACCGGGATCTCGTCGCGAGCGTAGGACAGCGGCTTGCCCACGTTTCGCGACTCGAGGGCCGCTATCTCCTCGGCGTGCTCGTCGAGCACGTCCGCCAGCCCGAGCAGCACCTCGGCGCGCTCGGCCGGCGTCGTCTCGAGCCACTCCGGCAGCGCCCTCTTCGCCGCCGCCACGGCCCGGTCGACGTCCTCTGCCGACCCGCGCGGAACCTCGGCGATCGTCTCGCCGGTCGCCGGGTTCAGCACCTCCATCGTCGCACCGTCGGCCGCGTCGACCCACTCACCGCCGATGAGGTTCTGGTAGCGAGAAACAGTCACGCTCAATTCGTGCCTCCCTGTCGCCTGCGGCGAGCTTAACGGGTTCCGACGCGGAGTCCGAGCAGGTGCGGGAGCTCGGCCACGGCGCGGGCGGCGACGGGCGAGGAGGCCCCCCGTTCGGCGGCCTCTTCGCAGGCGAGGATCGACCTGCGGACAAGCCGACCGCCGAGCGTTCGCAACGGGTCCGGCGGAAGTGCCTTGGGCAAGCGGTTCGCCAGCGGGAGCGCCGTCCACTCGTCGATCCGGCGCAGCGCGAGCGAGGCGAGGATCTGCCCGCCAACCCAGCTCGGGCCGACGCCGTTGCCCGAGTAGCCCGCGCCGGCGTGGAGCCGCGTGCCCGGCAGGGTGGTGAAGAACGGGAGGTGGTCGGACGAGACGTCGATCGGGCCGCCCCACGTATGGGTGATCTGCGCGGCGGCGAGACCGGGGAGGAGGCGGCGGAGCCCGCGCTCGGCCCGGGCCGCCGTCGATCGGTCCTCGTAGAAGCGCCCGTCGATCGTCCGCCCGAGCCCGCCCGAGCCGCTGCCCATCAACACGCGGCCGTCCGGCGTCGTGCGGAAGTAGTGGAGGAACGTGCGCCCGTCGATGATCGCCTCGCCGCCGGTCCAGCCGATCTCGGCGAGCAGCTCCGGGACCGGCTCGGTGAGGACGACGTAGCTGCCGAACGGCGTGAGCCGACGCGTGAGCTCCGGTCGCGCGACGAGGGCCGCGTTCGTCGCGAGCACGATCTCGTCCGCCCGCACGCGGCCGTGCGGGGCGACCAGCCGGCCATCCTCGATGCGTACGACCGGCGTCCGCTCGTGAAGCTCGACGCCCGCGGCGAGCACGGCGGCGCGCAGCGCGCGGGCGAGGCGCGCCGGCTGGAGAGTGGCGCCGTCCCGGTACCAGACGCCCTGCCGGAAGACCGGCGAGCGGCAGCGCTCGGCGACCTCCTCGGGGGAGAGCGGTACGGCCTCCTCCGGAAGCCCGACGCCGGCCGCCGCGTCCGCTGCGCGCACGACCGCCGGATCCTGCGCCTGCGCCGCCGACACCTTCAGCAGGCCCGCCTCCCGCAGCCAGACGTCCGCGCCGAGCGTACGCACGCCCGGAATGATCCGGTCACCGGCGCGGCACACCTCCAGCGCGCCCGCGTCGCCGAACAGCTCCCGTAGTCGCGGCAGCGACGACCACCAGCCGTGACAGAACCCTCCGTTCCGGCCGCTCGGCCCGAAGCCGACGATCTCCGCCTCCAGCACGCAGACCTCCAGCGACGGCTCCCGCTCCTTCAGGGCGAGCGCCGTCCAGAGCCCCGTGAAACCGCCCCCCACGATCGCCACGTCCGCCCGCGTGTCTCCCGCGAGCGGGATCGGCTCCGCTGCGTCGTCCTCTGCGGCCAGAGCCTCCTCCAGCCACCAGGGCGTCGCGTAGCCGGGGACGACGTGCACACGGGCATAATGCGCCACATGGCGACGACCGAGGGCCGCCCCGCCGCCGAGACCGCCGGCGAGACCTGGAAACGCGAGCGCTACGACGCGACGCCCGAGCGGCAGGGGGAGCTGTTCTCGACGATCTCCGGGATCGAGAACCGGCCGCTCTACGGACCGGAGGACGTCGACGTCGACCCCGAGCGCGACCTGGGGCGGCCCGGCGAGTACCCGTTCACGCGCGGCGTCTACCCGTCGATGTACCGCGGCCGGCTCTGGACGATGCGGCAGTTCGCGGGGTTCGGGACCGCGGAGGAGACGAACGAGCGCTTCCGCTACCTGCTCGAGCACGGCCAGACGGGACTCTCGACCGCCTTCGACATGCCCACGCTGATGGGACTCGACTCCGACCACCCGCGCTCGCTGGGCGAGGTCGGCCGCGAGGGCGTCGCGATCGACTCGCTCGCGGACGTGGAGACGCTGTTCTCCGGGATCCCGCTGGGCGAGGTCTCGACCTCGATGACGATCAACGCGCCGGCCGCGATGCTCCTCGCCTTCTACCTCTGTGTCGGCGAGCAGCAGGGCACACCGCCCGACAAGCTGCGCGGGACGATCCAGACGGACATCCTCAAGGAGTACATCGCGCAGAAGGAGTGGATCTTCCCGCCCGAGCCCTCGATGCGGCTCGTCACGGACATGATCGAGTTCTGCTCGATCCACATGCCGCTCTGGCACCCGGTCTCCATCTCGGGTTACCACATCCGCGAGGCCGGCTCGAACGCCGCGCAGGAGCTCGCCTTCACGCTCGCCGACGGGTTCGCGTACGTCGAGGCGGGGATCGAGCGGGGCCTGGACGTCGACGACTTCGCGCCCCGGCTCTCGTTCTTCTTCAACGCACACCTCGATTTCTTCGAGGAGATCGCGAAATACCGCGCCGCCCGTAGGATCTGGGCCCGCGAGTTGCGCGAGAGGTACGGCGCGCAGAACCCGCGCTCGTGGCTGATGCGGTTCCACACGCAGACCGCGGGCGTGTCGCTGACCGCCCAGCAGCCCGAGGTGAATATCGTGCGCACCGCGCTCGAGGCCATGGCGGCGGTGCTCGGCGGCACACAGTCGTTGCACACGAACTCCTTCGACGAGGCGCTCGCGCTGCCCACCGAGCACGCGGTGCGGATCGCGCTCCGCACGCAGCAGGTGATCGCCCACGAGACCGGCGTCGTGAACACGATCGACCCGCTCGGCGGCTCGTGGTACGTCGAGCAGCTCACGAACGAGCTGGAGCGCCAGGCCTACGACTACTTCGACCGGATCGAGCGGCTCGGCGGCGTCGTCGCCGCGATCAAGGAGAACTTCTTCCAGCGCGAGATCGCGGACGCTTCCTTCCGCTACCAGTCCGAGGTCGAGGCCAGGCAGCGGATCGTCGTCGGCGTGAACCGCTACGCAGCTCGACGACGAGCCCGAGCCCGAGCTGCTGCGGATCGATCCCGCGCTCGAGGGGCAGCAGATCGCGCGCGTGCAGGCCGTGCGCGCGCGGCGCGACTCGGCGGCGGCCGAGCGCACGCTCGCGGCGCTGAAGGCCGCGGCGGCGGAAGAGCGGGCGAACCTGATGCCGCCGATCGTCGAGGCAGCGAAGGCGTACGTGACGATGGGGGAGATGTGCGACGCACTGCGCGACGTCTGGGGCATCTGGCGCGAGACGCCCGTGTTCTGAGCTTCACGCCGGCCGCTAACCGGATCGCCGGATCCGTCGTCTACTGTAGAACCGGGACATGCAAGCCGTGCTCTCCAATCTGAACTGGTCAAAGCTCAGCCGCCTTCTGCCGTGGCTCGGCGCCGCGATCCTGGTCGCCGGCATCGTCGTCTTCCTCGTTCACCGCACGAACCAGGTGGACGCCGCCCAGAACGCGGCCGACAAGCAGTCCACCCTGAGCCAGCCGCCGGCCGGCCCGAAGGCCGTGCCTCTCCCCAGAGCCGCCCGGATCACGGCCGGCAAGTTCGTCATCGACGCCGTACAGCGCAAGGATCTCGCGGCCGCGTGGAAGCTCGTGGGGCCCGAGCTGAAGGCGGGCGTCACGTACAAGCAGTGGTTGAAGGGGGATATTCCGGTCGTCCCCTTCCCGGTCGCCCTGGCGAGCGCGCCGCTGAAGGTCGACCTCGCGACAGCCAACAAGGCGGTGCTGGAGGTGGCCCTCGTGCCGAAGAAGGCGAGCCAGCGGAAGGCGGGCGGGGTGTTCTGGCTCAACATGAGAACGATCGGGACCGGGAAGAATCGTCACTGGGTCGTGACATCGTGGGTGCCGCGCTACGCGCCCCCGATTCCGTCGAATCCTTCGCAATAGGGGCATCCCACCGGCTGAGAAGCCTGGCGTAGCGCGGGCCCTCGGACTATCCTCGAGGGGGTGAGGGGAACGATCAGGCGGGCGCTCTCTTCTCCGCGGCGGCGGCGCCGGCTCCTCCGGCTCGGAGGCGTCGTGCTGGTCGGCGGAGTGATCGCCGTCGTCGCCATCCGCTACGGAAACACGGGCGACAAGCTCCAGCGCCCGCACGGTGGACCCGTGCAGCAGCCGGTGGCCGTGCCCCGAACGGTGCACCGCTCGATCCACTCGATCGACCAGATCCGTGACGTCGCCGCACACTTCATCGAGACGGCCGTCTACCGCCGGCACCTCGACGACGCCTACGACCTGGCCGCGCCGATTCTCAAGGCCGGTATCTCGCGGCAGGAGTGGAGGACGGGAAACATCCCCGTGGTGCCCTATCCGGCGTCACAGGTCAGCGAGATCAAGTGGACGCTCGACTACTCCTTTCCCCGGCGCCTGGGGATGAAGGTGGCGCTCATGCCGCAGCCCAACGCGCCCCGGACCGGGCTCGTCGCACACATGGAGCTCATGTCCGTCGGCAAGGGAGCACACCGCCGCTGGCTCGTGGATTCATGGGTGCCGATGGGCGGGGGGCAGGAGCTGCAGCGCGCGGTTCAGCCCCTGGGCCAGGGGTCGGGGCCGTCGCCGTCGCCGCGGCTGTCGGCCGCCTGGCTGCTGGTGCCCATCGGCCTGATCTGCGGCCTGATCCTGCTCGTTCCGATCTGGCTCGGCGTCCGCGGCTGGGTTCGCCACAACCGCGCGACCCGCGCCTACAGCTCGAGCTCGAGACCGTCGTAGGCCTGCACGAGCCCGTCGCCCAGCGGACGCTCGACCGGGCGGTGGGTGAGCAGCAGCCGGCGTGCGCCGGACTCACGGAACGACGCGAGCGCCTCGGCGACGGTGAGGTGGCCGCGGAGGCCGCCCTCGTAGCCGTCGTCTCCCAGCGTCGCCTCGCAGAGGAAGAGATCGACGTCCCGCGCCAGCTCTGCGAGCGCGTCGCTGGGGCCCGAGTCTCCCGAGTAGCCGAGCGTCACCCCGTCGGCGCCCACGCGGAAGCCGAACGCGACCAGGTCGTAGTGGATCACGCGGTGCGGTACGACCTCGAAGCCGGCACTGCTGAAGGGCTCGCCGTCCGTGTACTCGTGGACCTCGAAGACGCGGTCGAACATGTGCGCCTGGCCGATTCCGGCGGCAACCGCCTCCAGCATCCCGCGGCCGCCCGGCGGGACCCAGAGCTCCGGCGGCGCGGCCCCCTGCCCGGGCCCGACCGTCGCGCCCCAGACCCACGGCACGAGATCGCCCCAGTGGTCGAGGTGCCAGTGCGTGATCACGATCGAGTCCATCTCGGGCCACGTCGAGCGCTGTCGAAGGCGGGCCAACACCCCCGGGCCGCAGTCCAGCAGCAGCCGCCCGGGGCCCTCCAGGAGGTAGCCCGACTGGGCTCCACCCGGGTTCGGCCAGGCCGGAGAGCAGCCGACGACGTCAACTTCACGCTCATATACTTGCCATATCGTGGGCCAGAAGATCCGAGTAGTGATCGCGAAGCCGGGCCTCGACGGACACGACCGCGGCGCCAAGATCATTGCCAGAGCGCTCCGCGACGCCGGCATGGAGGTCATCTACACGGGTCTCCATCAGACGCCGGAGCAGATCGTGGAGACCGCGGTCCAGGAGGACGCCGACGCGGTCGGGATCTCGATCCTCTCCGGAGCGCACATGACTCTCGTGCCGCGCATCCTCGACGGCCTGCGCGAGAACGGCCTCGAGGACGTCCTGGTCGTCGTCGGCGGCACGATCCCCACCGAGGACGTCGTCGAGCTGAAGCGGCAGGGCGTCGCCGAGGTGTTCACGCCGGGCGCGCCCACAGCCGGGATCGTCGACTTCCTGCGCGACAGGGTCGCGGTCGCATGAGCGTCCGGGTCGACAGCTCCGACGGCGTCGCCGTCGTCACCATCGACCGGCCGGAGGCGCTGAACGCGCTCGACGTCGGCACGCTGACCGCGCTCCGCGACCGGCTCGCGGGGCTTGCGGTCGACGGGGATGTCCGGGCGCTCGTCCTGACCGGGGCCGGAGAGCGCGCCTTCGTGGCGGGCGCCGACATCAAGTACATGAGCGGCCTGGGCGTCGACGAGGCGAAGGCCTGGGGTGCGCTCGGCCACGACGCGGCGCGGCTGCTGGAGACGATGCCGAAGCCGACGATCGCAGCGATCGACGGCTTCGCGCTGGGGGGCGGCTGCGAGCTCGCCCTGGCGTGTGACATCCGCTACGCGTCGCCGCGGGCGAGGCTCGCGCAGCCGGAGATCAACCTCGGGATCGTCCCCGGCTGGGGCGGCACGCAGCGGCTCGCCCGCGTGTGCGGGATCGCGGTGGCCAAGGATCTGATCTTCACGGGGCGGATGGTCGATGCCGAGGAGGCGGTGCGGATCGGGCTCGTCAACGAGATCGCCGACCCGGTGCTCGACCGCGCCCGCGAGACCGCGGCGCTGCTGGCGTCGAAGAGCCCGGTCGCGCTACGGGTCGCGAAGCAGCTCGTGAATCGAGCGCTCGGCGGCGACCACGACGAGAACCTCGCCGCGGAGGCCGACGCGTTCGGCGAGCTGTTCGCCACCGAGGACGCGAAGGAGGGCCTGACCGCCTTCGTCGAGAAGCGTCCGCCGCGCTTCGTCGGCCGCTGACATCGAAGAGCCTGCGAGCGAGGCCGCCGGTGGCCTGACAGGAGCCTTAAGCGCCGAGATACAGCTGAACGAGGGCCGCGCTGAGCTCGTCGTCGTCGCCGCGCTCGGCGGCGAGCGTGGCCACCGCCGGCTGCGTCCAGACCAGGACGCGCATGCCCTTCTTCGCCTGCACGAGCTCGAGGTCCCGCCCGGGCTTGCCCTTCGCCGGTGCGCTCTCCACCGAGGCGTCCATCGGAACCGTCAGCACGATCGTGCGGCCGACCTGCTTCTGCGCCCGGCCGGTCGTCCACTCCTTGAGCGCGCTGACCGCGACTGTCAGCGTGCCGTCCGTCACCGAGACGACCTTGCCGGCGAGCGACAGCGTGTAGACGCGTCCCGTTCGGCACCGCGAAGAGCAGGTGCTGTGCCGCTTGCAGGTACGGGTACGGGTCGACCGCCGCCTTCCCGCCCGGATGAACCTCGAAGTGCAGGTGCGGGTGGATCCCGTTGGCGTCGCCCGAGTCCCCGACGAAGCCGAGCCGCTGGCCCGCGGTGACCTTCTGCCCATCCTTCAGGCCGGGGGCGTAGGACGTGCCCGGCACGCACTTGCCCTTGTTGTCGTTGCCGCTGGTCGAGGTCGTTGTTGAGGTGGATGTAGAGGTACGTCGTGCCGCTCACGCCGTAGAGGTAGAGCATGCAGCCGGCGGTCGCGGAGGTCGTCCAGAACTTGATCTTCCCGGCCTCCGCCGCCACGGCGAGCGCCTTGCGCGGCGCGAGGATGTCGTTCCCCTGGTGCGGCCCGCCCGGGCGGGGTTGACCGAAGTCGTCCGTGTACTGCGTGGGCCCGACCACCGGGAAGATGATCCTGGCGGGGGCTTTGGCTGCTCCGGAGGTCGCCGCGAGGACGGCGGTCAGGCCGACAAGAAGTAGGAGAATGACTCCTCGGGCTGTCGTCCGGTGGCTCATCAGGCGGAAACGCTCCGGTGCGCTGCTCGAAGGGCGGGAGGTTAGCAGGCCACGCTGACGGCGATCGGAGCGTTGCGACGCCGTTAGAGTTCGCCGGCCATGAAGATCGCCGTATGCGTGAAGCAGGTGCCCGAGCAGGCGAAACGGATCGACCCGCAGACGATGCGGCTCGACCGCTCCGGCGACGGCGCCCTCAACTCGTTCGACGTGAACGCCGTCGAGGAGGCGCTCCGGATCAAGGAGCAGACCGGTGACGGCGAGGTCGTGCTCGTCTCCGTCGGCCCGGAGCGGGCGCTCGAGGCGCTGCGCAAGGCGCTCGCCATGGGAGCCGATCGCGCACTCGTGGTAAGCGGCGATGCGCTGGCCGGCTCCGACCTCCTCGCCACGAGCCGCGCGCTCGCCGCTGCACTCGAACGTGAGGGCCCCGACCTCGTCCTCTTCGGCCAGCAGGCGAGCGACTCCGACGGCGCCGTCCTGTGGGCGGCTGTCGCGGATCGACTCCGGCTGCCCCTCGTCTCGCAGGCGTCCCACCTCGACCCCGGCGGCGGCAGCGTCCGGGCCAAGCGCCAGACCGAGCACGGCTACGACGTGATCGAGGCGCCGCTGCCCGCCGTGGTCGCCGTCTCGGACGCCATCAACGAGCCGCGCTACCCCTCGCTCAAGGGGATCATGGGCGCGAAGAAGAAGCCGCAGGAAATCGTCTCGCCGGCCGAGCTCGGACTCGCGCCCGACGCGGTCGGTGACGCGGGCTCGCGCACCGAGGTGTACGCGTTGAACCCGCCGCCGCCGCGCGGCGAGTCGCGCAAGATCGAGGACGACGGCTCGGCCGCGCAGGCGATCGTCGACTTCCTGGTGGAGCAGAAGCTGCTCTGATGGCGACGCTCGTCTTCCTCGAGCACCACGGGGGCGAGCTCCAGAAGGGCTCGCTCGGCGTGCTCGCCAAGGCCGCCTCGCTCGGCGACGACCGCGTTGCCGGGGTCGTCGTCGGCTCGGGGATTACGGCCCTCGCCGGGCAGGCGGGCGCGTACGGCGCGCAGACCGTCTACGCGGTCGACGATCCCGCGCTCCTGGCGCCGCTGTCGCAGCCGCGCGTCGACGTGCTGGCGCGGCTCGTCCGCGAGGAGGGCTTCGACACCGTGCTGTTCGCGTCGTCGGTGCTGGCGGCCGACGTCGCCGCGGGGCTCGCCGCGCGGCTCGACGCCGGGCTGAACTGGGACCTCGTCGACATTCGACGTGACGGCGGGCGCCTCGTCGGCACGCGCCCCGCGCTGCAGGACTCGGTCTACGCGGAGGTCGGCTGGAAGGGCGAGCCGCGGCTGGCGCTCTTCCGCACCGGCTCGTTCGAGCCGGTCGAGAGCGGCGGCGGCGCGGAGGTGCTCGAGCGTGGCGCCGAGCTGGAGGAGTTCTCGACGCAGGCGCAGATGATCGAGCAGGCGCACGAGGAGGCGGGCGGACCGTCGATCGAGGACGCGGACGTGATCGTGGCGGGCGGGCGCGGGCTCGGCGGCCCGGAGCACTTCGCGCTCGTCGAGGCGCTGGCGCAGGCGCTCGGCGGCGCGGTCGCCGCGACGCGCGCGGTCGTGGACGCGGGCTGGTACCCGTACGCCGCCCAGGTGGGCCAGACCGGCAAGACCGTGACCCCGAAGCTCTACATCGCCTGCGGGATCTCCGGCGCGATCCAGCACAAGGTCGGAATGCAGGGCTCGAGCGTGATCGTCGCCATCAACAAGGACCCGAACGCCGCGATCTTCGAGTACTCCGACCTGGGCGTGGTGGGCGATCTGCACCAGATCGTCCCCGGCCTCACCGAGCTCGTGCGGCAGAGGAGGAGCGGATGAGACCTGCCGACTTCCCGGCTCCGTTCAGCGCGGGCGATGCGATCGCCGAGCCGAGCGACCCCGCCGACGAGCGGATCGACGTCGGCGTGCTGATCGTCGGCGCCGGCCCGGCAGGGCTCGCGTGCGCAATCCGGCTCGGACAGCTCCTCGAGGAGCACCCGGAGGCCGCCGACCGCCTGGGCGACGTGCCCGTGGCCGTGCTCGAGAAGGGCAAGGCTCCGGGGGCCCACCTGCTCTCGGGCGCGGTCGTCAATCCGCGTGGCTTCTACCGGCTCTTTCGCGGAGCCAAGCGGCTGGGCGACATGCCGTTCTACGGGCCCGTGCATCACGAGGCGGTCTACGTGCTGCGGCGCGGCACCGCGCTGCGCATCCCGACGCCGCCGACGATGCGCAACCACGGCAATCAGATCGCGTCGCTCTCCGTGCTCGGTCGGTGGCTGGCCGAGCAGGCAGAGGAGGCCGGCGCGACCATCCTGCCCGAGACTGCGGCGACGAAGCTGCTGGTCGACCACGGCCGCGTCCGCGGCGTCCGCACCGGCGACAAGGGCCGCGGCCGCGACGGGCAGGAGCTGAAGAACTTCGAGCCGGGCTCCGACGTGGTCGCGCGCGTGACCGTCCTCTGCGAGGGCACGCAGGGCCACCTCACCGGTGCCGCGCTCGACCGCTTCGGGCTGCACGGCCCGAACCCGCAGGTCTGGGCGCTCGGCGTGAAGGAGGTCTGGAAGGTCGCGCAGCCGCTGCACAGCGTCATCCACACCATGGGCTGGCCGCTCCGGGGCCGGGCCAAGTACCGCGAGTTCGGCGGCTCGTTCATCTATCCGATGGGCGAGGACATGGTCACGCTGGGCATGGTCGTCGGGCTGGACTACCGCGACGTCGAGCTGTCCGTCCACGACCTCCTCCAGGAGCTGAAGACGCACCGGCTCGTGGGCAAGGTGCTGCAGGGCGGCGAGCGCGTCGGGTGGGGCGCGAAGACGATTCCGGAAGGCGGGCTCGTCGCCGTGCCGAAGCGGCTGAACGCGCCGGGCCTTCTGATCTGCGGCGACGGCGCCGGGCTCGTCAACGTCCCCGCGCTGAAAGGCATCCACTACGCGGTCGAGTCCGGGCGCCTGGCGGCAGAGGCCGCGTTCAACGCGCTGTGGCGCGGAGAGTCGGTGGGGCGGCCGGGCGCGCTCGACGCGTACGACCGGTCGCTCCACGAGAGCTTCGTCTGGAAGGACCTGCGGCGCGTGCGAAACATGCGCCAGGCCTTCGCCCACGGGTTCGTGCGCGGCGGGGCGCTGGCCGGCGCGATGACGGCCAGCGGCGGGCAAGTTCCCGTCGGGCGACAAGCCGACCGAGCGCGACGCCGACCACGAGCTGCTCCGCACCGACCGCGCGGCGCAGCTACCCGGCGCCGGACGGCACGCTCACGTTCGACAAGCTCTCGTCCGTGTTCCTGAGCGGGAACAAGACCCGCGACGACGCGCCGAATCACATCCTCGTCCAGCAGCGCGTCCCGCGCGACCTCGCCGAGCTCTGGGCCAACATGTGCCCCGCCCACGTCTACGAGGTCGGGCCCGGACGCGGGCGACGGCTACGTGACGCTGGAGATCACGCCGTCGAACTGCGTCCAGTGCGGCGCGATCAGCGCCAAGGGCGGCCGCCTCACACCGCCCGAGGGCGGATCGGGCCCCGAGTACACGCTGACGTGAGCGACGAGCGCCAGATCGTGCTCGGCCCGCTGTTCACCGTCGGAATCGGGCTGGCGCTCTACGGGCTCGTGCGCCGCCGCCCAGGCGTTCTGGCTGTCGGCGCCCTTGCGGTCGCGGCCGACCGCACGCCGCACGGCCGGCGGCTCGCGAACCTGGTGCACGCGGTCGTCTGAGCTTCGCGGCCGTGGGACCGGCTTCGCGCTTGCAGGGCCGGTCTCCGCCGCGATCGGCGTGTCGACGACGCTGTGGTGCTCAACCGGCGTCGCGGTGGTCTCCGCTGCGATGATCCTCAGCATGCGCGATGTCCGCGACCTGCGTAGCTCGACGCCGACGGCGCGGCCGGAACGGGTTCCGGCGTGATCGGCATCGACGACATCCGCGCGGCGCGCGAGACGATCGGCGACCGGCTGCACCGCACTCCCGTCTTCACGTCTGCGAGCCTCGGCGAGCGGGTCGTGCTCAAGGCCGAGCTCTTCCAGCGCACGGGCTCCTTCAAGCCGCGCGGCGTGCTCAACAAGCTCGCCTCGCTATCGCCGGAGGAGAAGGCCCGCGGCGTGATCGGCATCTCGGCCGGCAACCACGCCCAGGCGCTCGCCTACTGCTCGAGCCTGGAGCAGATCGACTGCCTCGTCGTCATGTGGCAGGGCGCGAGCGAGCAGAAGATCGCCGCGACGCGCCGCTACGGCGCCGAGGTCGACCTCGCGGCCACCGGCCCTCGAGATGCCTTCGACCGCCTCGCCGAGCTCCTGATCGAGACCGGCCGCACGCTCGTGCACCCCTTCGACGACCCGCTCGTGATCGCCGGTCAGGGCACGGTCGGCCTCGAGCTCATGGAGGACGTGCCGGAGCTCGAGCTCGTGGTCGTGCCGGTGGGCGGCGGCGGTCTCGTCTCCGGGATCGCGACGGCCGTGAAGGCGCTGAGCCCGTCGACGCGCGTGATCGCGGTCGAGCCCGAAGGGGCCGACTCGCTGCGGCAGGGGATCGAGGCCGGCAGGCAGGTGCGGATCGACCCGGACACGGTCGCCGACGGCCTCGCGGCGCCGTTCGCAGGCGGCCCGCTGCCTGGCGATCTGCCGCGAGCGCGTGGACGTCGTCACGCTCGTCAGCGACGACGAGATCAGGGACGCGATGCGGTTCCTCTACAGCCGCGCCAAGCTCGCCTGCGAGCCGGCCGGAGCGGCGGCGGTCGCGGCCGTGCTGTCCGGCAAGATCCAGGTCGCGCCGCGGGCGCGGATCGCCTGCATCGTCTCCGGCGGCAACGTGGCGGCGAAGGTCGCCTCTGCTATCTTGGACGGGCCATGAAGCCCGGCATTCATCCCGATTACGTGCTCGCAACCGTGACCTGTTCGTGCGGGAACACGTTCGAGACGCGCTCGACCAAGCCCGAACTCCACGTCGAGGTGTGCTCCAACTGCCACCCGTTCTACACGGGCAAGCAGAAGCTCCTCGATTCGGGCGGCCGCGTGGAGCGCTTCCAGCGCCGGCTCGAGCGCGCCGGCGCCTCACGCAAGTAGAAGCGCTCACGCCGGAATGAGCGCAATCGGCGGTCAGGCCGTCCTGGAGGGCGTGATGATGCGCGGCCCGTCCAACTGGGCGGTCGCCGTGCGCAAGCCCGACGGCGTCATCGCGCAGGTCTGCCGACCCGTCAGCTCGCCGATGGCGCGCCACCGCGTCTACCGCCTGCCGATCATCCGCGGCGTGATGGCTCTGGGCGAGTCGCTGGCCATCGGCTTCCGCGCGCTCTCGGTCTCGGCGCACTACGCCGTCGCGGAGGAGGGCGAGAGTGACGACGAGGGCGCCGAGGCAGGGGCCGAGCTCGGCCGGGGTCAACTCATCGCCGCGTTCGTCGTCGCGATCGTCTTCGTCGTGCTGGTGTTCAAGGTCGGGCCCGCGCTGTTGGTCGACCAGTTCGTTCCGGTGCACAACGGCACCTGGTTCGTCGTGATCGAGGGCTGCGTCCGCGTCACCTTCTTCATCCTCTATCTCGTTCTCATCTCGCTCCTGCCCGATCTCAAGCGCGTCTTCCAGTACCACGCCGCCGAGCACAAGGCGATCAACGCCTACGAGGCCGGCGAGGAGCTCGTGCCGGAGAAGGTTCAGAAGTTCAGCCTCATCCACCCTCGCTGCGGGACCGCGTTCCTGCTGTGGGTGATGGTGATCGCGATCTTCGTCTTCGCGTTCTTCGGCCGGCCGGTCTGGTACTGGCTGATCGTGTCGCGCATCCTGCTGCTGCCCGTGATCGCCGGGCTCGCCTACGAGGTGATCCGTTTCGCGGGCCAGCACACGGACAGCCGGTTCGTGATGACGCTGCTCGCGCCCGGGCTCTGGCTGCAGCGCCTCACGACGCGCGAGCCGAGCCTCGACCAGCTCGAGGTCTCGATCCGTGCGCTCCAGGACGTGCTCCAGCTCGAGCGTGCCGCCGTGCCCGAGGAAGAGCGCGGCGTCGAGATCATGGCCTAGCCGCTCGAAGTCCGCCTCGGCTTCGCCGTAGGCATGACGACTTCGAGCGGGTGTGCCGTCTTCTTTAGCGGCAGCAAGCTGCCGCTGCCATCTGCCGCTCGTTGATCGGATTCCAAGCCTGGATCCACCACCGAATGGGGCCCGAAGTCGTTGTTCCACTTTCGGCACGGTTCTGTCACAGACACGCGCGTCTTTCATCGATATGGTCTGAACCGGTGGGTGGTTAGCGGTCGGCCCCAAGCCGTGAACTCAGGATGCCTGTCCGCAAGTGACACCGGAGGGCCGGTGCCCAGCCGGTAGAGTCCGCCGTCGTGCCACGGATCGAACGCAGCGCGCACCTCGTCTGGGAAGGCAGCTCGGCCAAGGGTACCGGCCTGATCAGCGCCGACTCCGGCGCGTTCGCGGTGCTGCCGTTCACCGAGCCCAGCCGGGTCGGCGCCCCCGAGGGCAAGACCAGCCCCGAGGAGCTGCTCGCCGCTGCGCACGGGGGCTGCATCACGATGTCGACCGCCGCCGAGCTGACCCGCGACCGGACGCCGCCCGAGCGGCTCGACGTCACCGTGACCGTTGTGATGGACGAGGTCGACGGATCCCACGAGATCGTCGCCTCCCACGTGACGATCCGCGCGCGGGCCGCCACCGGCGCCGAGGCGTTCTCGGCAGCCGTCGAGCGCGCCGACGCGGGGTGTCCCTTCTCCCGGCTCCTGAAGCGGGCCGGGGCCGAGGTCCTCGTCAACGCAGAGCTGGAGGAGAGCTGATGGCAACGGATCGCAGCGCAGAGGTCGTCTGGCACGGCAGCCTGCTCGAGGGAGGCGGCACGATCGTCTCCACGACGACGGGCGCGATCGGCGAGCAGCCTGTGACCTGGGTCGCGCGTGCGGAGGAGCCCGGCGGCGCGACGAGCCCCGAAGAGCTGATCGCCGCCGCGCACGCCGCGTGCTACTCGATGGCGTTCTCGAACGGCCTGGCCCAGGCCGGTCACGCGCCGGAGGAGCTGCGCACGTCGGCGACGGTCACGTTCCAGCCCGGCCAGGGAATCACGAAGAGTCGCGCTCGCGGTGACCGCGAAAGTGCCCGGGATCGACGCCGCCGCGTTCGCCGTTGCGGCCGAGACGGCGAAGGAGAACTGCCCGGTCTCGAAGGCGCTCGCCGGCGTGCCCGAGATCACGCTCGACGCGACGCTCGGCTAGCTCACCGGCACGAGCTTCCCGTCCGTGACGTCGTAGACGAAGCCGGTCGCCGAGAACGAGTCCGGCAGGAGCGGCGATTCCTCGATCGTCGTCGACGCTCTCGCGCACACGGTCCGCCACGTCCGGGAACGGCAAGAAGTCGATGTGCTCCGACTCCGGGCCGAGCCGGGCGTGGAGGGTGTCGTTCGTGAACGTGACGCATGCCGCAGTCGCTGTGGCCGATCACGATCGCCTCCTGGGTGCCGAGCAGATGGTGCGAGATCACGAGCGAGCGCAGCGCGTCGTCCGAGACGAGTCCGCCGGCATTGCGGATCACGTGCGCGTCGCCGATGTCGAGGCCGAGGAACTGCGCAGGGTCGAGCCGCGCGTCCATGCAGGTGACGACGGCGAACTTCCGGGCCGGCGGCATCGGCAGGCTGCCCCGGTCGAAATCTGCGGCGAACGTCTCGTTGGCGGTGACGATCTCGTCGACGGTGGCCATGGCGAAACCTCCTCTGGGCGGCGGGGTGATCGGGGGAAACTATCGAAAGTGAAGTGAGTCGCGACGGGCAGGCGCTAGCCTTCGGGCATGGCCTCCGGGATCGAGAACCTCGTCGACGAGCTCGTCCGCTCCTATCGCGAGACGCAGGATCGGCTCTCCGACCCCTGCCGTCTACAACGACCATCGCGAGGCGGCGGACGTCGGGCGCCGGCTGAAGGAGCTCGAGGGCCCGTACAAGCTGGCCGAGGAGTGGCGCAGAGCCCACGACGACCTCGAGGACGCGCGCGGCCGATCCCGAGTTCCGCGAGTTCGTCCCCGAGTACGAGGAGCGCGTGGGCCGGCTGGAAGACGAGCTTCGGATCGCGCTCGTGCAGAGCGATCCGGCCGACCGCAAGGACGTGATCGTCGAGGTCCGCCAGGGCGTCGGCGGCGACGAGGCCGCGCTGTGGGCCGGCGACGTCTTCCGGATGCTGACGCGCTATGCCGAGCGCCGCGGCTTCAAGTGGGAGCTGCTCGGCTCGAGCCCCAACGAGGCCGGCGGCTTCAAGGAGGTCACCTTCGCGATCAAGGGCGACGGCGCCTACTCGGTCTTCAAGTGGGAGGGCGGCACGCACCGCGTGCAGCGCGTGCCCGAGACCGAGTCCCAGGGTCGGATCCACACGTCCACTGCGACGGTCGCGGTGATGCCCGAGGCGGAAGAGGTCGAGGTCGAGGTCGACGCCAACGACCTGAAGGTCGACGTCTACCGCTCGACCGGGCCCGGGCGGTCAGAGCGTGAACACGACCGACTCCGCCGTCCGGATCACGCACGTGCCGACCGGAGTCGTCGTCGCCATGCAGGACGAGAAGTCGCAGCTCCAGAACAAGCAGAAGGCGATGCGGGTGCTGCGCGCGCGCCTGTACGAGCTGGAGCGTGCGAAGCAGCAGGCCGCGCTCTCCGAGCAGCGCCGCTCGCAGATCGGCGGCGGCGAGCGCGCCGAGAAGATCCGCACCTACAACTTCCCCGAGAACCGCCTCACGGACCACCGGATCAAGCTCACGGTGCACCAGCTCGACCGCATCCTCGAGGGCCAGCTCGACGAGTTCACCGAGGCGCTCGAGTCGCGAGGACCGCCGCCGTGCCCTCGAGGCAGCCGCGGTCTGAAGCACGCACTGCGCGTCGATCCTGGATGCTGGTCCCGTGGCGTTGACGATCCAGGAAGTGCTCGTTCGTTCCACGGAGTTCCTCGAGCGCAAAGGCGTCGACTCGCCGCGGCTCGACGCCGAGCGTTTGCTCGCGCATGCGCTCGGGGTCACCCGCGTCGCGCTCTACACCGAGTTCACGCGGCCGCTGAGCGATGAGGAGGTGGCGGTTGCGCGGGAGCTCGTGGAACGGCGCGGCCGCCGCGAGCCGCTCGCCTACGTGCTCGGCGAGTGGGGCTTCCGGCGGCTGACCCTGCATACCGACGCGCGGGCGCTCGTGCCGCGGCCGGAGACGGAGATCGTCGTCGAGCGCTGCCTCGAGCTGCTCGCGCGAGATCGAGGAGCCGGAGGTGCTCGACCTCGGCACCGGCACCGGCGCGATCGCGCTGGCGATCGCCGACGAGCTGCCGGACGCGCGCGTCACGGCCGTCGACTCGTCCCGCCGCGCTCTGTCGCCTGGCCGCCGAGAACGTCGAGCGCACCGGCCTTCCGGTCCTGCTCCGGCAGGGCGGCCTGGAGACCGTGATGGAGGGCTGGGATCTCGTCGTCTCGAACCCGCCGTACGTCACGCCCGGCGAGTACGAGCTGCTGCAGCCGGAGATCCGCGACTGGGAGCCGCGCGAGGCGCTCGTCGGGGACGGGCTTGCACGAGCAGATCGCCGAGCTGGCCCAGACCTCGTGGCTCGTGTTCGAGGTCGGCGACGGCCAGGCTCCGGCGGTCGCGGCGGCGCTGGAGGCGCTCGGCTACCGCGCCGTTAGGATCACGCCGCGATCTGGCGGACAGCGAGCGGGTGGTCGAGGGATGGCGGGGGGCGTAGACGAGGCGGTCGCGGCGATCCGGACGGGGAAGCCGGTGCTGCTGCCGACCGACACCGTCTACGGGCTCTGCGCCGACGCGCTACCGGAGCGAGCCGGCGCGGCGCCTCGCCCGGCTGAAGGGCCGCGAGCGAGCTGGAGCCGATCGGCGCTGCTCGCGGCCGATCTCGACCTGCTGTTCGAGTGCGTGCCCGAGCTGCGCGGCCGCTCCGGGACGCATCGCCCGGGCGCTGCTTGCCCGGCCCGTTCACGCTGATCCTGCCGAACCCGGCCCGGCGCTTCCGCTGGCTGACCGGCGCCGACGTGGACGGCATCGGCGTGCGCGTGCCGGAGCTGCCGGCCGGCGCGAAGGCGGTGCTCGACCGCATCGGCGCGGTCGCGGCGACGAGCGCGAACCTCCACGGCGGCCCGGACCCGCGGCGTCTCGACGACGTGCCGGCGGAGATCCGCGCCGCCTGCGCCGCCGAGATCGACGCGCGGCGAGCTCCCGGGCGTGCCGTCGACGGTGCTCGACCTCACCGGCGCCGAGCCGCGGGTCGTGCGCGAGGGCGCCGGCTGCCGTCGCCGCCGCGCTCGAGCAGGTGCGGGCGGCGCTTGTCTGACCCGGCAGTATCCTGGCTGCGAGGATCCCACGGCAAGGAGAGACAGATGGCAGTCGCGCAGGAAACGATGCAGGCACCTTCGGAGCGCGGGGCTCGCCGAGGTCGACCCCGAGATCGCCGCGCTGATCGGTCGCGAGCTGGAGCGCCAGCGCGGCCAGATCGAGCTGATCGCCTCGGAGAACTTCACCTGGCCGAGCGTGCTCGAGGCCGTCGGCTCGGTGCCGACGAACAAGTACGCCGAGGGCTACCCGGGCCGCCGCTACTACGGCGGCTGCGAGGTCGTCGACGAGATCGAGCAGACCGCGATCGACCGCGCCAAGGAGCTGTTCGGCGCCGAGCACGCGAACGTCCAGCCGCACGCGGGCGCCCAGACGAACATGGCCGTCTACATGGCCGCGCTCACGCCGGGCGACACGATCCTCTCGCTCGAGCTCTCGCACGGCGGCCATCTCACGCACGGCCTCAAGGTCAACTTCTCGGGACGGCTCTACACGATCGCCCACTACGGCGTCTCGCGCGAGACGAACATGGTCGACTACGACGAGGTGCTCGCCCTGGCGAAGGAGCATCGGCCGAAGCTCATCGTGTGCGGCGGCTCGGCCTACCCGCGCACGGTCGAGACCGACCGCTTCCGCGCCATCGCCGACGAGGTCGGACGCGCTGCTCCTCTGCGACATGGCCCATTTCGCCGGCCTCGTCGCCGCCGGCCTGCACCCGAACCCGGTCGAGCACTGCCACTTCGTCACGTCGACGACCCACAAGACGCTGGCGGGGCCGCGCTCCGGGCTTCATCCTCTGCCGCGAGGAGTTCGCCCAGGCTGTCGACCGCGCCGTCTTCCCGGGGATGCAGGGCGGCCCGCTGATGCACACGATCGCCGCCAAGGCGACCTGCTTCCGGATCGCCGCCACCGAGGCGTTCCGCGACTACCAGCGGCAGGTCCGGGCCAACGCGGACGCGCTGTCGGACGAGCTGCAGACCGGCGGGCTCGACGTGCTCACCGGCGGCACCGACACGCACCTGCTGCAGGTCGACCTGCGGGCGACCGACTGGACCGGGCAAGGACGCCGAGGAGCGGCTCGCCGAGGTGAAGCTCACCGTCAACCGCAACACCGTGCCGTTCGACGAGCGCAAGCCGACCATCGCGTCCGGGAATCCGGATCGGGACCCCGGCGGCGACGATGCGCGGCTTCGACGAGGAGGACTGCCGCGAGGTCGGCGCGCATCATCTGCGGGGCGCTCGACGCGAGCAGCCGCGATCTGGACGACCTGCGCGCGCGGGCCGAGGCGCTCTGCGCGAAGCGGCCGCTCTACCCGGGCCTCGGCGGCTTCCCGACGTACGCGTGACCAGCCGGCACACCGAATCGGCACGGTCCCGTCACAGACCCGTGACGATCGTCTCGCGGTAGCGTCGACCCCAGGGGGAGGGGGGTCGAGCCCCACCCTTCATTGGGTGGGGGGTCGGCTCGGGGACCTGGCTGAAAGGGACATGGGCGCGTGAGCCTGCGAAGCTTGCCTGCCCAGGTCACGGTCGTCGACCACCCGCTGGTCCAGCACAAGCTGTCGTACCTGCGCGACCGTGAGACGCCGACCGTCCACTTCCGCAAGCTCGTCAACGAGGTCACGCTGCTCCTGACCTACGAGGCGACCAAGGAGCATGCCGACCGAGCCGGTCGAGATCGAGACGCCGCTCGAGCGGATGACCGCGCAGCGGATCGCCGGCAAGAAGGTCGCCGTCTGCCCGGTGCTGCGGGCCGGGCCTGGGGATGCTCGACGGCGTCCTGTCGCTCGTCTCCAGCGCGCGCGTGGGCTTCATCGGGCTCTACCGCGACGAGCGACACGCTCGAGCCGGTCGAGTACTACGTCAAGCTGCCGGCCGACCTCGTCGAGCGCGACGCGATCGTGCTCGACCCGATGCTCGCGACCGGGAACTCGAGCGTCGCCGCGATCGAGAAGGTGCGCGAGGCGGGCGCCCTGAGCGTCGCGCTCGTCTGCCTCGTCGCGGCGCCGGAGGGGATCGAGCGCGTCGTCGCCGCGTATCCCGACGTGCGGATCGTGTGCGCCGCCGTCGACCGCGGCCTGAACGAGCACGGCTTCATCGTCCCCGGCCTCGGCGACGCGGGAGACCGGCTCTACGGCACGAAGTAGCAGGGGAAGCGTATGTGGACGACGCTGACGAACCACCTCCAGGTCGTCTACGGCGCCGTCACGGCGCTCGCGCTCGTCGTCGCTGCTGACGCCCGCCGTGGGCGGCTTCGCGCGCCGGGTCGGCGCGGTCGACGAGCCCGGCGGCCGGCGCGTCCACCTCCTGCCGGTGCCGCGGCTCGGCGGTCTCGCGCTCTTCATCGGCATCTTCGTACCGGCGCTCGCCTTCCTCGACCTGACCCGCCCGATACGCGGGCTCCTCATCGGCGGCGCCGTGGCGACCGCAGTCGGGGCGATCGACGACTTCCGCGGACTCGCGTGGTGGCAGAAGCTCGGCGGTCAGGTGCTCGCGGCCACGATCCCGGTCGTCTTCGGGGTCTGGATCGACCGCTTCACGCTTCCCCTCATCGGGGTCCACGCGCTGCCGGAGTGGGTGGGGGCGCCGCTGACCGTGCTCTGGATCGTCGCGATCATGAACATGGTCAACTTCCTCGACGGCCTGGACGGGCTCGCCGCGGGCGTGTGCGCGATCTCGGCGTTCACGTTCTGCGTGATCGCGCTCTCGCTCGCCGCGCCCGAACCCGGCCGTCTACTCGGCGATCGTGTTCGGCGCCTGCCTCGGCTTCCTGCGCCACAACTTCTACCCCGCGCGGATCTTCATGGGCGACTCCGGCGCGCTCCTGCTCGGCTTCCTGCTCGCCGGGATCTCCGTGCAAGGGCTGTTCAAGACCGCGGCCACCGTCGCGCTCTTCCTGCCGCTGCTCGTGCTCGCCGTGCCGATCCTGGACACGTCGTTCGTGCTCGCGAAGCGACTCAAGTACGGGAAGCCGATCTACGAGGCCGACCAGACGCACCTCCACCACCGCTTCCTCGACATCGGCTTCTCCCAGCGCCGCGCGGTCACGTACCTCTACGTCTGGTGCGCGACGCTGGCGTGCGCGGCGCTCGCCACGAACTTCCTCAAGATCCACCCGCACGGCGACTGGCGCCCGTGGCACGCGGGCATTGCCGCCGCGATCGGCCTCGTCGCCATAGGCGCCTCGATCTACATCGCGTTCCTGCTCGAGATCGTCAAGCTCACCAGCGGGCGCTCCCGCCGCCGCCGCGAGGCAAGGGCCGAGCGCCGGAGCGCCTAGCGCTCTCGACGGAGATGCCCGAGAACCACTTCGGCGAGCGGGTGGCCGCGCGGTACGACGCGTCGGCCGCCGACATGTTCGAGCCTGCCGTCGTCGACCCGGTGGTCGACTTCCTCGCGCGGCTCGCCCGCGGCGGGGCCGCGCTCGAGCTCGGCATCGGCACGGGCCGCATCGCGCTGCCGCTCGCGCAGCGCGGCATCCGCGTGCACGGGATCGACCTGTCGGAGGCGATGGTCGCGAGGCTGCGCGCCAAGCCGGGTGCCGAGCAGATCGATGTGACGATCGGCGACTTCGCGACGGCCAGGGTCGACGGGCACGTTCTCGGTCGCCTACCTCGTCTTCAACACGATCATGAACCTGACGACGCAGGACGAGCAGATCGCCTGCTTCCGGAACGTGGCCGCGCATCTCGAGCCGGGCGGGTGCTTCGTGATCGAGGTCATGGTCCCGGAGCTCCAGCGGCTCCCGTTCGGCGAGACCTTCCGCCCGTTCGACGTGAGCGCGACGCATCTCGGCTTCGACGAGTACGACGTCGTGTCGCAGGGCCTGATCTCGCATCACTACCGGGTCGTCGACGGCAAGCTCGAGGTCCAGTCGCCGCCGTTCCGCTACGTCTGGCCGTCGGAGCTCGACCTGATGGCACGCCTCGCCGGGATGACGCTGCGCGAGCGCTGGAGCGGCTGGAGGCGCGAGCCGTTCACGCGCGAGAGCACCAAGCACGTCTCCGTCTGGGAGAAGGCGGCTAGCGCCGTACGCCCTTCTCGACGAAGTCCACGAGCACGCGGTTGAACGGCTCGCCGAGGCGAGGGATCGAGTGTCCCGCGCCCGGCACGACCGCCCGCTCCGCGCCGAGTCTCCGTTCCAGCACGTCGCAGACCGCATCGAGCGCCCGGTCGTGCCCGCCCGACACGACGAGCTTGCGGAACGGCGCCGCGGCCAGCTCGTCCAGCGGGATCGCGGCTTCCTGCGGCGGTCGCTCGACCATCGCCGCCCGCGTTCCCAGCTCGAGCGTACGCGGCAGCCGCTCCGGCACGTCGAACCGTGAGCCGACGAGCGGCAGGAACCGGCGCAGGTACTCCTCCGGCGCGTGCGGCCCGGCCGCGCGGATCGCCTCGAAACGGGCGACGAACTCCCGCGCCGCCGGATCGTTCGGAGCGACCGAGAACGCCGGCGGCTCGACGACGGTCAGCGAGGCGAGCTCGTCCGCCCGCTGTTCTGCCGCGAGCAGCGAGATAACGCCGCCGTAGGAGTGTCCGCAGAGGTGATCGCCCGGCCGCAGGAGGCTCGCGAGCTCCGCCGCCTGCTCCTCGAAGTCGATCCGGCCGAGCGGCGGGTTCGGGCGGGTAGCCGGGCCGGTTCCAGACCAGGAGCTCGAAGCGCTCGGCGAGGGGCGCCTGCTCCGACCCACGTCGCCGCCCCGTTCGCGACGCTTCCGTGCACGAGGACGAGGCGCACCCGGGCATCGTACGCACCTGAACAAACTCGGGCGGAACTCCTGTCTCCGTGCGGGCTTCACGGTGTTACAAGCGGGGTGGTTCTGGTATGCTCGCGCCGCTCGTGGAGCCCTCCTCGCGTCCCGCGTTCGACCCTGCCGGAGCCGGCGCGGTCCTGGTCGGGACGACGGCCGCCGGGGTCGGCGTCGGCGCGCTCGTCGGCTGGGCGGCAGGCTCGGTGGGGCTCGGCGTCCTGAGCGGCGCCTTCGTCGGCATGCCGGCGGGCATCGTGGCCGTCTACTTCCGCTACCGAGACTCCTTCTGATGCGCGTCGGCATCCTCGGTGCCCCGCGCCGGATCCCCTCGCGGATGGGCCCCGTCCTCGCCGCCGGCCTCGTGATCGCGTTCGCGCTGCCGCTCTTCCTGGTCGCCGGCTGGCCCGTCGCCGGCTGGGCGGTCGGCCGCGCTGCTCTGGGTCGCCACCCAGGCTTTCGGCCTGCTGCTCGCGCGGCTGAAGCCGTCGGCGGATAATCTCGCCGGCTCAGGCGTGCTGGCCTTCGGAATGATGTTTCGACTGCTCGTGGTGCTCGTCGTGCTGCTCGCGTTGGCGTCCTCCGACGCGCAGCTCGGCCTGGCCGCGGCGCTCGTGTACGGCCTCGCCTACACCGTCGAGCTCGGCCTCTCGCTCGCCACGTACTACGGCCAGGAGCCGACGGCGTGAAGCGCGCTCTGCGTCGCCGCCACGACGCTCGCGCTCATGCTCCCGGGGTCGGCGCTGGCCCGCGGCCAGTTCGACCCGACCGACGGAGTTCGAGCAGCACCCCTGGGTCTCGATCCACCTCGGCCCGCTCGACCTCTCGATCACGAAGGCCGTCGTCTACCTCTTCATCGGCACCGGAATCACGATCCTGCTCGGCCTGGTGCTGATGCGCGGCAAGACGCTCAACCGCCGGCAGACGGTCGGCGAGCAGATCTACGAGATCGCCCAGGTGCAGGTCGCGGAGCAGGGCCTGCCGTCGAAGGCGATCAAGCAGTGGTTCCCCTACGTCGCGACGCTGATGATCTTCATCTGGGTCGATCAACATGCTCGGGTTCATCCCGCTGCCGCTGACCGGGGAGACCTGGCACGGGGTCCCGCTCTGGGGCATCTACGCCGCGACGTCGTCGCTGTCGGTGACGCTCGCGCTGGCGCTGCTCACCTTCGTCTTCACCCACGTCGAGGGCGTGCGCTGGAACGGCGCCACGCGCTACTTCAAGAGCTGGATCCCGGAGGCGCCGAAGCCGCTGCTCCTGCTCATCGTCCCGCTCGAGATCCTCGGCCAGTTCATGCGGCTGATCTCGCTCTCCGTCCGTCTCTTCGCCAACATGCTGGCGGGTCACATCCTGATCCTGACCTTCATCGGCCTGATCTTCATCCTCGAGTCCTATGTCCTCGTGGCCTTCGTGATCCCCGTGGCCACGCTCTTCTACATCTTCGAGGTCGTGATCGTGGTCTCCATCCAGGCGTTCATCTTCGCCGCCCTGTCCGCCATCTACATCGGCTCGGCGATCGAGCCCGAGCACTAAAGGAGGAACATGCTGTCCACCGTTATCGCAACGTCGGGTGACGTGACGAAGGCCGGCAAGGCGATCGGCCTCGCGCTCGGCGTCGGACTCGGCGCGCTCGGCGCCGGTGTCGGCATCGGGAACATCTTCGGGTCGATGATCCAGTCGGTCGCGCGCCAGCCCGAGCTCCGCGGGGAGCTGCAGGGCATCCAGTGGCTCGGCTTCGCCCTCACCGAGGCCGTCGTCTTCTACGGGCTGCTCGGCTCGATCCTCGCCTACGTCCTCGTCTGATCCGATGCCGGTTGCCGCGAACGCACTCATCTCGGTCAAGCCGGGGCTGATGATCTGGACGATCGTCTGCTTTCTGATCAGCTTCTACGTCCTGAAGCGGTTCGCGTTCGCCCCGATCCAGAAGACGATCGACGAGCGCCGCCAGCGGATCCGCGACTCGATCGACGAGGCCGACCGCGCCCGGGACGAGGCCCACCGGATGCTGGAGGAGCACCGGGCGCTCATCGCCCGCGCACGGTCCGACGCGGAGGAGATCCTCGGCGAGGCGCGTGCCGTCGCCGACGCGCAGCGCGAGCGGGTCAAGGAGGAGACGGAGCTCGACCGCCAGCGCCGCCTCGAGGACACGCGCCGCCAGATCGAGGCGGAGACCCGCCGCTCGCTGGAGCAGATCCGGCAGGAGGTCGCCAGCCTCACGCTCATCGCGGCCGGCAAGGTCACCCGCCGCTCGCTCGACGACGCGGCGCACCGCAAGCTCATCGACGAGGCCGTCTCCGAGCTCGACTTCTCCGCGCTCGAGGGGAGCCGATGACCTGCGGCGATCTGCACCGGTCTCGGCTTGCCTGTCGCAGATCCGAGGACGCGTAGCGTGGCGGTCGTCCATCGCACCTACGCGCAGGCGCTCTTCGAGGCCGCCCGGGACGTCGGTCGGCTCGACGCGGTCCGCGACGACCTCGTCTCGTTCGTCGAGGCCGTGGGCAACGTGCCCGAGCTGCGCAACCTCCTGCGCAACCCGCAGCTCGATCCCCGCGCGAAGGCGCAGGCGCTGACGCAGATCCTGGCCGGCGCCGACGAGCTCGTCCGCAACTTCCTGCGCCTGCTCGCCGAGAAGGGCCGCGCCGGCGAGGTCGACGAGATCGCCGTCGAGTTCGAGCGCCTCGTCGCCCGCGAGGAGGGCCGGCTCACCGTCGAGCTCACGACTGCCGTCGAGCTGTCGGACGCCGACGCACGGTCGATCCTGCGCCAGATCGAGCAGGTCTCCGGCCGCAAGATCGACGCGTCGCGGACGGTCGACCCGGATCTGATCGGCGGCCTCGTGCTCCAGGCCGGCTCGCTGCGCGTCGACGCCAGCGTCCGCGGCCGCCTGGAACGACTGCGCCATGAACTCGCAACCGCAAGAAGCTGATCCCATGAAAGGAACCACGTGAAGCTACGGCCGGAAGAGATCACCTCGATCCTCAAGGAGCGAATCGAGCAGTTCGACGTCGCGACCGACCTCGCCGAGGTCGGCACCGTGCTCCAGGTCGGCGACGGCATCGCCCGCGTCTACGGGCTGGAGAACTGCGTCGCGCTGGAGATGCTCGAGCTCGAGCACGGCGTCACCGGCCTCGCCTTCAACCTGGAGGAGGACAACGTCGGCACTGCGCTGTTCGGCGACTGGGAGCTGATCAAGGAGGGTCAGCCCGTGCGCCGCACCGGCAACGTCGCCAGCGTGCCGGTCGGCGACGGGCTGGTCGGCCGGATCGTCGATCCACTCGGCAACCCGCTCGACGGCCAGGGGCCGATCGAGTCGACCGAGCGCCGCCCGCTCGAGTTCAAGGCGCCCGGCGTCGTCGACCGCCAGCCGGTGAAGGAGCCGCTCCAGACCGGGCTCAAGGCGATCGACTCGATGATCCCGATCGGCCGCGGCCAGCGTGAGCTGATCATCGGCGACCGTACGACGGGCAAGACCGCGATCGCCGTCGACACGATCCTGAACCAGCGCGGCCAGGACATGATCTGCGTCTACATCGCGATCGGCCAGAAGGCCTCGACGGTGGCGCAGGTCTATCGAGCGGCTCAAGGACGAGGGCGCGATGGACTACACGATCATCGTCACCGCTCCGGCGTCGGACGCCGCGCCGATCAAGTGGATGGCCCCGTTCACGGGCTGCGCGATGGCCGAGCACTTCCTCTACTCCGGCCGCCATGCGCTCTGCATCTACGACGACCTCTCGAAGCACGCCGACGCCTACCGCCAGATGTCGCTGCTGCTGCGCCGCCCGCCGGGCCGCGAGGCGTTCCCGGGCGACGTCTTCTACCTGCACTCGCGCCTGCTGGAGCGCGCCTGCAAGCTCTCCGACGAGATCGGCGGCGGCTCGCTCACCGCGCTGCCGATCATCGAGACCCAGGCCGGCGACGTCGCCGCGTACATCCCGACCAACGTGATCTCGATCACCGACGGCCAGATCTTCCTCGAGTCGGACCTGTTCTACTCGGGCGTCCGGCCCGCGATCAACGTCGGCATCTCGGTGTCGCGCGTGGGCGGCAACGCCCAGACGAAGGCGATGAAGAAGGTCGCCGGCCGCCTGCGGCTCGAGCTGGCGCAGTACCGCGAGCTGGAGGCGTTCGCCCAGTTCGGCTCGGAGCTGGACGCACAGACCCAGCGCACGCTCGCGCTCGGCGAGCGCATGGTGGCGACGCTCAACCAGCCGCAGTACCAGCCCTGGCCGATGGAGGAGCAGGTGGCGGCGATCTACGCCGGCATCAACGGCTACCTCGACGCGGTGCCTCCGGCGCAGGTGCCGCGGTTCCAGGACGAGCTGCGCGAGCACCTGCGCGCGGAGCAGACGATCCTGCAAGACCTGCGCGAGCAGAAGGATCTCCCCGACGAGCTGGCCGCGCGGCTGAACGTCGAGCTCGAGAAGGTCGTGCACGGGTTCAGCGTGCAAGAGGCCGCCGGCATCGTCTGATGGCGTCCGTCCAGGACATCAAGCGGCGGATCCGCTCGGTCCGCAACACGCGCAAGATCACGAAGGCGATGGAGCTCGTCGCCGCCGCGCACCTGCGCCGTGCGCAGGCGCGCATCGAGGCGATGCGCCCGTACGCCGACCGGATGATGGAGCTGATGGTCGGCACCGCCCGCGCCAGCGGCTCCGTGCGGCTGCCGCTCCTGCAGCGGCGCGAGGTGCGGAAGGTCGCGCTCGTTCCGCTGACCGGCGACCGCGGTCTGGCCGGCGCGTTCAACGCGAACGTCCTGCGCCACTCGTTCGCGCTCGAGCGGCAGCTGCGGGCGGAGGGCAAGGAGGTGGTCTGGCTGGCGAGCGGCAAGAAGGGCCGCTCGACGCTCAGCTTCCGCCACTACTCGGTACTCCAGGCCTGGACGGGCCACACCGACCGGCCCGGCTACGCGGATGCGCAGGCGATCGCACACCGGCTCGCGGAGCTCTACTCCTCCGGGGAGGTCGACCAGGTGATCGTGATCTACAACCACTTCGAGTCGGCGCTCGTGCAGCGCGTCGTCGAGCAGGAGGTGCTGCCGATCCCCGAGGGGCTGCTGGAGGACAGGGACGACCAGGACGAGCGCGAACGCGCGCTGCTCGGCGACTTCATCTACGAGCCCGAGCCCGCGGAGATCCTCGTCCGGCTGCTGCCCGTGTACGTGGAGACGGAGATCTACCGTGCGCTGCTCGAATCGGCCGCGTCCGAGCAGGGCGCGCGGATGACCGCCATGCGCAACGCGTCGAAGAACGCCGGCGAGCTGATCGACGGGCTGACGCTCGCCATGAACCGCGCCCGCCAGGCCGCGATCACCCAGGAGTTGCTCGAGGTGGTCGCCGGGGCGGACGCGCTCGAGTCCTGAGCCTGCGGCAGGTAGCTAACAAACGCGGGCGTATAGTAGTCTGAGTACCAGAGGATCGGTGCGCGCGCTCCGATCCGCCTCGTCACCAGTGGCTACCCAGGAGCACACCCCAGAGGTCCTTTCAGCCGGTGCCGGACTGAGCGCCTCGATTGCGGTCGAGACGCCCGGGGTGCTCGGAGAGTCGACCGAGCCGGTCCAGGCGCGCGGCTACTGGGAGCAGGTCTGGCGGCGGTTCCGCAAGGAGCGGCTCGCCATCGCGAGCGGCCTCTTCATCATCTTCCTCTTCCTCGTCTGCTTCGGGGGCGCGCCGATCGCGGCGCACTTCCTCGGCCACGGGCCGAACGACCATCTTCGCGGACGGCCTGGACAAGAATCTGCTTCCGAAGGGCCCGTTGTCGCGGGTCACCACGCTGCCGTACCCCGGCGCCGTCGGGCACTTCCCGAAGACGTTCTTCGTCCTCGGCGGCGACAGCCAGCTCGGCCGCGACGAGTTCCTGCGCATCCTCTACGGCGGCCAGACGTCGCTCGAGGTCGCCATCGGCGCGACCGCGTTCGTCGATGCTCGTCGGCGTCCTCATGGGCGCGGTCGCCGGCTACTTCGGCGGCTGGATCGACACCGTCGTCTCGCGGCTGACCGAGCTCGTCATGGTCTTCCCGATCCTCCTCTTCACGATCGCGCTGGCGGGCACGGCCGGTCACAGGCTCGACAAGATCACGTTCGGCTTCCTCCAGCCGGGCGTCACGACGCTCGTCCTCATCTTCGCCTTCTTCGGCTGGTTCTACCCCGCGCGCATCGTGCGGGCCCAGGTGCTGTCGCTGCGCGAGAAGGAGTTCATCGAGGCCGCGCGCATGACCGGCGCCAGCGACTGGCGGATCATCCGCTCGCACCTGCTGCCGCACCTCGTCGCGCCGATCATCGTGCTCTCGTCGATCACCGTCGCCTCGTACATCCTCGCTCGAGGCCGGCTTCTCGTTCCTCGGCATCGGGATCCAGCAGCCGACCGCGAGCTGGGGCAGCCTGCTTTCCTCGGGGCCGGACTACTACCTCACCCAGCCGTGGCTCATGGTCTGGCCGGGTCTGGCCGTGCTCCTGACGACGCTCGCCTTCAACCTCCTCGGCGACGGCCTGCGCGACTCGTTCGACCCGCGCGGCACCGGCACCCACTAGCGGCACTCACGCGGCCGGAAGGCCGCCCGGGCGGCGAGCCGGTCGGGCGCTGCCTAACCAAATCTGTGCGACCACGTCTCAGCGAGTGGGTGCACAGCTGTGCCCGGGTCGGCTTCATTGCCGGCTCTTCCACGCGAAAGGAGCAACATGCGTAGAAGGCTCTGGCTCTTCGTCGCCATGGGTACCCTCGGAACGGCCCTGCTCGTGGCGGCCGGTTTTGCCAGCCCGGCCTCGAGCGGTACTAGTGCGGCGACCGCCAAGAAGGGCGGGACGATGAAGCTCAACATGTCTGCGACAGACGTTGACTTCACCGATCCTTCGCTCGCGTACGGCACGATCTCGTGGCAGATCGAGTACGCCACCGCGCTCAAGCTGTACAACTATCCGGACGCCAAGCCACCGATCGGGTCGCAGCTCCAGCCCGAGGCAGCGACGAGCCTGCCCGAAGGTGACGAACAACGGCAAGACGTACACGATCACCGTCAAGAAGGGCTTCAAGTTCTCGAACGGAGCCACGGTGACCGCGGCGAACTTCGCCAAGGCGATCAACCGCGCGCTCAGCAAGACGATGCAGTCGCCCGCCGCGACGTTCATCTCGAACATCGTCGGCGCCCAGGCCGTCATCGACGGCAAGGCTTCGACGGCCAGCGGCGTCAAGGTCAAGGGCAACACGCTCACGATCAAGCTGACGCAGCCGGACGGAGGCATGCTGGCGAAGCTCGGCATGCCGTTCTTCCAGGCGATCCCGCTGAACCTGCCGCTCAACTCGCACGGCGTCGACGCGTACGCCTCGGCAGGCCCGTACTACATCGCCAGCCGCGACGTCGGTCGTCAGATCGTGCTCAAGCGGAACACGCACTACACGGGCAAGCGCCCGGCGAACGTGGACACGTTCCTGATCACGGCCAACACGAACCTGGACCAGAGCCTGCTCCAGGTGAAGGCTGGCGCAGGTCAACTACGACATGGGCGGCCTCCCGCCGTCGGCCCACGCTGCTCTGGCCTCGCAGTTCGGCATCAACAAGGGCCGCTACTTCGTGAACCCGCTGGTCGAGACCGACTACGTCGCTCTCAACACGCTCGCGTCCCACCTTCGTCAAGCGTCGCACCTCCGCAAGGCCGCCAACCAGGCGATCGACCGCCCGGCCATGCTGCGGCAGCGCGGCGCGTTCGCCGGCAAGCGGACCGACCAGATCCTGCCTCCCGGCATGGGCGGCTTCCGGGACTCGAAGATCTACCCGATCCAGGGTTCCAACTACGCCAAGGCCAAGGCGCTCGCCGGCAACAAGTGCGGGAACGTCCGGCTCGACACCACGACGTCCGTCGGTCGGCCAGGCTCTCGGCCAGGTCATGAAGTACAACCTCACGCAGATGGGCTGCAACGTGACGGTCAAGCTGCTCGCAGGGCTTCCAGCTCTACGTTGCCGACGGCACGAAGGGCGAGCCCTTCGACGCCGCCATCGCCGGATGGAACCAGGACTATCCGGACCCGTACGACTTCATCGACGTCCTCCTGAACGGCAACAACATCCACGCCGAGAACAACAACAACCTGGCCTACCTCAACGTGCCGACGCTGAACAAGCTGATGGCTGCGGCCAACAAGATGATCGGCCCGGCCCGCTACAAGGCCTACGGCGCGCTCGATCTCCAGATCACGTCGAAGTACGCTCCCGTGGGCGTCCTACGACAACCGGAACGAGCGCGAGTTCGTCTCGGCGAAGACGGGTGGCTACATCTTCCAGCCCGCCAACGCCAGCGCTGACCTCAACACCCTGTTCATCAAGTAAGGAGCAGGGTCGAAGAGACAGCAGACAGCAGGACATGGGCGCCGGCCGGGAGGCCGGCGCCCACCTGTTTCCCGCCAGATCAGTCAGGTAAAGTTCGTTCCCCCACGCTGACGGCTTAGACGTGTTTCGCTACCTCATCCGGCGCATCCTCTGGGCGATCGTCCTCTTCTTCGCGGTCACGATCATCACGTACGTCCTCTTCTTCATCATTCCGGCCAACCCGGCGAAGCAGACGTGCGGGCAGGCGTGCACCAGCGCGGATGTCAAGAGGGTCGCGCACCACTACGGGCTCGACCGGCCGATCTACGTTCAGTACGGGCAGTTCCTCAACCGGCTGATCGTCCACCATTCGCTCGGCTACTCGTACTACAGCCGGCAGCCCGTCAACGAGCTGGTCCTCCGCGGCGGCTCCCGTCACCGCCTCGCTCGTGTTCGGCGGCGTCGTGATCTGGATGCTGATCGCGATCCCGATCGGCATCCTCTCGGCGCTCCGTCCGCGCTCGTTCTTAGACAGGGCGTCGATGACGGGCGTGCTGATCGGGATCTCGGCGCACCCGGTCTGGATCGGGCTCATCTTCGCCTACTTCATCGGGTATCGGTGGCACATAACGCCGATCACGGGCTATGCGGACTTCTTCAATCCCGACTACGGGCAGCCGGGCGGACCGGTGCAGTGGGCGTACCACCTCATCCTGCCCTGGATGACGTTCGCCATCCTGTTCGCCGCGCTCTACGTGCGCATGATCCGCGCGAACACGATGGACACGATGAACGAGGACTACGTGCGGACCGCGCGCGCCAAGGGCGCACCCGAGTCGCAGGTCCTCCGCTCGCACATCCTGCGCAACGCCATGCTTCCCGTCGTCACCATGCTGGGCATGGACCTCGGTCTCGCGCTCGGCGGCGCCGTCTTCACGGAAACCGTCTACAGCCTGCCCGGGCTGGGAGCGACGTCGATCAAGGCTCTCCAGAACTACGACACGCCGTACGTCATGGGCGTGATCATCTTCGCGACGCTTGCCGTCATCATCTTCAACCTCATAGTCGACGTGCTGTACGCCTGGATCGATCCACGGATCCGGCTCGCCTGATGGCGCTCCTCGAAGTCCGCGACCTCAAGACGTACTTCCGCACCGACGACGGGATCGTCAAGGCCGTCGACGGCGTCAGCTTCTCCGTGGAGAAGGGCCAGACGCTCGGCATCGTCGGCGAGTCGGGCAGCGGCAAGAGCGTGACGAGCCTGACGATCATGGGCCTCAACGCCAAGCGGAACACCATGTCGAGCGGCGAAGCGCTCTTCAAGGGCGAGAACCTGCTCACGGCGAGCCCGAAGCGCCTGCGGCAGATCCGCGGCAACGACATCGCGATGATCTTCCAGGACCCGATGACCTCGCTGAACCCGGTGCACTCGATCGGGCGCCAGCTGCTGGAGGCGATTCAGCTGCACCAGGACGTCTCGAAGCGGGTCGCGAAGGCGCGCGCGGTGGAGATCCTGAAGGCCGTCGGGATCCCGCGCGCCGAGCGCCGCATCAGCGACTACCCACATCAGTTCTCCGGAGGCATGCGACAGCGCGTGATGATCGCGATGGCGCTCATCAACGACCCGGACCTCCTGATCGCCGACGAGCCGACGACGGCGCTCGACGTGACGACGCAGGCGCAGATCCTCAACCTGATCGACAAGCTCCAGGACGACTTCGGGAGCGCGGTGATCATGATCACGCACGATCTCGGCGTGATCGCCGAGATCGCCGACGACGTCGTCGTGATGTACGCGGCGCAGGTCGCCGAGCACGCGCCCGTCGACAACCTCTTCCAGCGGCCGGCGCATCCGTACACGTGGGGCCTGCTCGGGTCGCTGCCGCGCGCTCGACGCCGACGTCGAGCGGCTCGTCCAGATCCAGGGCTCGCCGCCGTCGCTGCTGAACCCGCCGCACGGCTGCCGGTTCCACCCGCGCTGCCCGTACGTGATGAAGGTCTGCAACACCGAGGAGCCGCGGCTCACGAAGCTGCAGTCCGAGGACGTGCACACGGTTGCGTGCCACCTCGACCAGGAGACGAAGGATCGCGAGGCGGCGAAGCTGCTGGCGGGCATGATGGCGGAGGCGAGCTGACGCGATGGCGGCCACGCCGCAAGCCACGAATCTCGACGCGGACTGGACGGACGCCGGCGATGCCGGCGACAGCCTGCTCTCCGTCCAGAGCCTGCAGAAGTACTTCCCGATCACGCGGGGGATCATCTTCCAGAAGCAGGTCGCCGCCGTGAAGGCGGTCGACGGCGTCACCTTCAACGTCCGCGAGGGAGAGACGCTCGGCGTCGTGGGCGAGTCCGGCTGCGGAAAGTCGACGATGGCGCGCTGCATCATGCGGCTCCTCGACCCGACTGCGGGGAAGGTGATCTTCCGGGGCCGCGACATCACCAGGCTCTCGCGCGCGGAGATGCGCCCGTACCGCCGCGAGATGATGATGATCTTCCAGGATCCGTACGCCTCGCTGAACCCGCGCAAGCGCGTCGGGTTCATCGTCGGCGAGGCGCTTACTGTGCACAAGATCGGCACGGCGGCCGAGAACAAGCGCCGCGTCCAGGAGCTGCTCGACATCGTCGGGCTCAACCCCGAGCACTACAACCGGTTCCCGCACGAGTTCTCCGGCGGCCAGCGGCAGCGCATCGGGGTCGCGCGCGCGCTCGCCGTCAACCCGAAGCTGATCGTCTGCGACGAGCCGGTCTCCGCGCTCGACGTCTCCGTCCAGGCGCAGATCCTCAACCTGCTCAAGGACCTGCAGAAGCAGTTCGGGCTGACCTACGTCTTCATCGCGCACGACCTCAACGTCGTCCGCCACATCTCCGACCGCGTGATGGTCATGTACCTCGGGAAGATCGCCGAGGTCGCTTCTCGCGCGGCTCTGTACTACGAGCCGAAGCATCCGTACACGGGGGCGCTGCTCTCTGCCGTGCCGATCCCGAACCCCGAGGCCGGTCGGAACCGCAAGCGGATCGTGCTCGAGGGCGACGTGCCGAACCCGATCAACCCGCCGAGCGGCTGCCGCTTCCACCCGCGCTGCCCGCGCTTCCACGAGGGCCGCTGCGATGTGGACGAGCCCGAGCTTGCGGCGGTTCAACGCAGAACAGGAAGCCGCCTGCCACTACCCGCTCGAGCGCTGGCCGATGACCGAGGAGGAGATCCGGCGGCCGACGCAGGCTGCGGCGAGTTAGGCACCCTGACTCGGCGATCCCGGTGCTCGCTCTGAAAGAGGTTCCCAAGGCTTCGTTCCTGCTCGCGGCTGCGCGGCGGTTCTTCCTCCTCCTGCTCGGCACGGCCGCAGCGACCGCGATCGTGTCGCTCCTCGTGGGCTTCATCGTCGGCTCGAGCGCCGATCGCGCCGTCTCCGTCGGCTTCTACATCGCCGGCTGTCTGCTCCTCGCGTGCGGGTTCTTCGTCGGCAACCGGGGGCCGGCGCGGCCGCGCGGCGAGGAAGGGCCGCCGCTCATCGGCCCGCGCTTCATGCGCTGGGCGACGCCCGCCGAGCGCGAGGATACGCTCAATACCTCGGCGGTCTTCGTGACGATCGGGCTCCTGCTGGTCCTGGCGGGGGCTCTTGTCGACAGCCGCGTCAGGCTCTTCTGAGGGTGGGCACGCGGCGAGTGGCTCCGCCGCGGAACAACTCGGCAGGCGCTAACCGCCGGGTCCCGCTACCGTCTTAGTTGACAGATGCGCATCGTGCAGGTCATTCCGCGTGCCTGTGATCGTGCCCGGGAGTGGTGCTCCTTCGAGGTCGACGGCGAGTTGTCGAGCTTCGAGCAGGCCCTCCTCGAGGCGCACGTCTCGCGCTGCCCCGATTGTCGCGCCTTCCGAGCCGGGGTCGTGGGCGCGACGGCTCTGGTGCAGGCAACCCCGCTCGAGCGCCCGTCCGAGCCGATTCGCATCCCGAGCGCCCGGCGCTCCCGCTTCGTCGTCCAGCGCGTCCTCGCACCGGCCGCCGTGGCAGCGGCCGTGGCGGTGGCGGCGATCACCGCGAACGCTCGACTGTTCGGCGCCACGCATACGGTCAGGCCGAGCGTGCAGCGGTCCAGCCGACCCGCGAGCGTGGTCCGGTCCAACGCCGATCTCATCGTGCAGCGCAGTGAACGACGGGCGCAACTGGTCGAGCTCGTCCATTTCCCCTGGGAGGGGCCCGGCGGCCCGCAGCTCTCCGGCTGATCCCGGACTGACTCGAGGCAACACCTGGAGCGAGGTGTTTCCAGGCATCGCGGAGAGAGCCTCCGTCGACGCCTAACAAGACACATTCGTCCGGCGTCAGAGTCTGTATGTGGGTCGTCTCTACGAGAAGCAGTCAGTGCGAGCGCACGCGCGAGCTGGCGTCGCTGCATCTGGACTGCGAGCTCTCGGAGCTGGAGGTCGCGCTTCTGCGCGCGCATCAGAGCCGCTGCCATGAGTGCGGCGCCTTCGTGCTGAGCCTCGGGGGGTTCACGCGCGAGCTGCGAGCGGCGCCCCTCGAGTCTCCGAGTCGCCCGGTCACGCTGCCGCGGCGGCGCACCGCGCTGCGCAGCGTTCAGTTTGCTGCGGCCGCGGCGGCCGTCGCTGCAGTGGCCGGCGTCGGGAGCATGTTGGCGATCCTCGGCTCACCGGGCGGCCCGAGCCATGCGCCGCGCGCGGGCCAGACGAGCCGCAGCGTCAATCTGGCGGAGATCCGGCGCCTGCGGCGGGACGACCTCGCATTCACGTCCTCGGTGATCGCGCCGGGCCCGGACAATCAGCGGATCCTTCGGCTCTCGTAACGCCGGGCCTTGTCGCGGGCACTATGGTGACGGCATGTACGCGTCACTCGTCACGTCGCACGTCTGAAGCCTCGACCATGCCGCCCGTGTGGCGGCGGCGGAGGCAAGGAGTGCGGTTCCGAAGGACGACCTGAAGGTGCCGTTGGGTAGACTGGCGCGCGCAGGCAGGCGGCTCCGGGCTCGCCGCCGCGGACGGTCGATACCTCTCCAGGAGACGCATGCCTAACACGAACGGTCACAACGTCGGCAAGATCATCGAGATCAAGGGCGTCGTGATCGACGCGGTCTTCACCGAGGGCCTGCCTTCGATCCACAACGCGCTCAGCATCAAGCTCCCCGAGCAGGACGGTCGCCCCGCGATCGACCTCATCGCGGAGGTTCAGCAGCACCTCGGCGACGACCGCGTGCGCGCCGTCGCGATGGACTCGACGGACGGGATTCCGCGGGGAGTCGACGTCGTCGACACCGGCGCGCAGATCTCGGTGCCGGTCGGCGAAGAGACGCTCGGGCGCCTCTTCAACGTGCTCGGCGAGACGATCGACCGCAGCGAGCAGGAGCTGAAGGCCGGCGAGCGCTGGCCGATCCATCGCAAGCCGCCGGCGTTCCAGGACCTGTCGCCCGACCACCGAGCTGCTCGAGACGGGGATCAAGGTGATCGACCTGCTGGCGCCGTACGTCAAGGGCGGCAAGGTCGGTCTCTTCGGCGGCGCCGGGGTCGGCAAGACCGTCCTGATCCAGGAGCTCATCCACAACGTCGCCCGCGAGCACGGCGGCCTGTCCGTCTTCTGCGGTGTCGGCGAGCGGACGCGCGAGGGCAACGACCTCTGGATCGAGATGACCGAGTCGGGCGTGATCGACAAGACCGCGCTCGTCTACGGGCAGATGAACGAGCCGCCGGGCGCGCGTCTGCGCGTCGGCCTCTCCGGCCTGACGATGGCGGAGTACTTCCGCGACCAGGGGCAGGACGTCCTGCTCTTCATCGACAACATCTTCCGCTTCGTCCAGGCGGGCTCCGAGGTCTCCGCGCTGCTCGGCCGGATGCCGAGCGCCGTCGGCTACCAGCCGACGCTGGCCACCGAGATGGGCGAGCTGCAGGAGCGGATCACGTCGACGCGGACCGGCTCGGTCACGTCGGTGCAGGCGATCTACGTGCCGGCCGACGACCTCACCGACCCGGCGCCGGCCAACACGTTCGCGCACCTCGATGCGACGACCGTGCTCTCGCGGCAGATCGCCGAGCAGGGCCTGTACCCGGCCGTCGACCCGCTCGACTCCAGCTCACGCGCGCTCCAACCGGGAATCGTCTCGAAGGAGCACTACGAGGTGGCGACGCAGGTTCAGCGGATCCTGCAGCGCTACAAGGACCTGCAGGACATCATCGCGATCCTCGGCATGGACGAGTTGACCGACGAGGACAAGTTGACCGTCCAGCGCGCCCGCAAGGTCCAGCGGTTCCTCTCGCAGCCCAACTTCGTGGCCGAGCAGTTCACGGGCACGCCCGGCAAGTACGTGAAGCTCGAGGACACGATCAACGGATTCATCGAGATCATCGCCGGCAAGCACGACGACCTCCCCGAGCAGGCCTTCTACATGGTGGGCACCATCGAAGAGGCCGCCGAGCGGGGCCGGGCGATGAGCGGCGACGACGCACCGCCGCCGGCCGCGGAGGAGACCGAGTCCGGCGCCCGCGAGGGCGAGCCGGTGCCGGTCTGAGATCGTGGCGGACGAGCACCGGACATTCAGCGTCTCCCTCGTGACACCCGACGGCGCCGCGTTCGAGGGGGACGTGGAGATGCTGGTCGTCCCCGGCGCCGCCGGGGAGATCGGTGTCCTGGCGCGGCACGCGCCGCTCGTGGCCATGCTCAAGGCGGGTTCGACACGAGTGCACAGACGTCGTGGTGAGGACGTGCTGGAGTTCGCGACAGGGCCGGGCTTCTTCAAGGTCGAGCAGGATCGGGCGCTCGCGCTCGTCGACGATGCAGTGGATGCGAAGCAGATCGACGAGGCCCGCGCCCGAGAGCAGCTTGCGGAGGCGCAGGCCGAGCTGGAACGGCTCGAGCGCGGCGAGTCCGACGCGGACCGGTGGCAGCTCGAGCAGCGCATCAAGCACGCCGAGAACCAGCTCGCGGTCGCCGGCGCAGCCTAGTAGCCGCCGGTAGGAAGTGCCCGTGACGGGGAGGCCCGGCCTGGCCGGGCCTCCCCCGAGCTCACTCAGTGGCGGTGGAAGATTTCGTGGTCGCGTCGGTTGCCCCCGTGGCCGTGGTGATGGCCGCCCAGCTTGACGGAGATCGGCTGCGGCCCGCCGGTGCCGTCGCCGTTCGGGTAGTTCGGGTCGGGGCTGAGGACGTCGAACCCGCACTCGCCTATCGCGTTCCCGCCGACGAGGTTGGGGCTGGCGCCCGAGTCGCCGTACTGCACGGCGGGGCTGTTGTCGAGGCAGATCAGGTTGTTCCTGGACCGTGTTCTGGACGACCTCGCCGGCGTCGGGGTCGGCCATCGTGTTGTGCGCGTCCACGAGGTTGCCGCCCACGGTGTTGCGCAGCGAGCCGAGCCAGCATGTCTCGAGGCCTCCGACGATCATGTTCCCGCCGACGGTGTTGTCCTCGTAGTCGCTGAAGACCGGCGAGCCGAACGCGGCGAAGACACCGCTCGGCGTGCAGTTGACACCGCCGCCGCCTCCGAGCTCGAACACGCTGCCGTCGATCGTCGTCGCGTGCACGACCACGCCGAGCGGCTGCACCGAAATGAGGTTGCCGTGGACGTGGTTCGATCCGGTGAGCGTTCCGGGGCCGGTTGCGGCATCGGGGTCGTCAGAGCAGGGCGAGGCAAACGGCTCGCATCCGAGCACGAGCGTGCCGCCCTTCTGGACGACGAGGTTCTGACCGACAGAGATGCTCGACGGGCCCGAGCCGCCGGGCTGGTCGTTGAGCGCGAACGTCGCGTTCAGCGCAGCGCCGGGCGCGACGATCAGATTGCCGTCGATCTTCGCTGCGCCGCCGTCGGCGAAACAGATGCCTTTCACGAGCACATCCGAGTGGTAGGTGCCCGCCAGAACGCCGGGCGTGTCGAGCGTGCCTGTGCAAACTGCTGAACCGCCGCCCGCGCTCGCGCCTGTCGTGGCGATGCCGAAGACGGCGCAGGCAAGAGCGAGTACCGCGAGAAGCCTGAGAGAGCGCATCCTCCAACTCCTTCCGGTCGTACCTGCCGCGCGCCGAGGCTACCAGACTGGAAAACCCGCTTCACGTCGTTCGGATGCGCGGTATGCCTGCGCCCATCGGGCTGCTACATTTGAGGCACCCGGAGAGGTTTGAAAGGCAGCTTGGCGACCGGGTTACCAAACGCCTAAAGAGCCCGCGAGCGGCCCGGCTCCCGACTCTCTAGGCGGGAGCCGAATCGTTTGACGGACGCGCGCGACAGACTCGAAACACTCCTCACCGAGCGGATCGGCGTGCTCGACGGCTCGTGGGGCGTGCTCATACAGCGCCGCATCAGGGGCGAGGAGGCCTACCGCGGAGATCGCTTCGCCGCCCATCCGCGCGACGTCGCAGGCGATCCGGACATCCTCAACATCACCCGACCCGACGTCGTCCTCGACATCCATCGCTCGTACTTCGAGGCCGGCGCCGACATCGCCACCACCAACACGTTCACGGCGACACGGATCGGCCAGGCCGACTACGGGCTCGAGGACTTCGCCGCAGAGATGAGCCTCGAAGGCGCGCGGCTCGCCCGCCGTGCCGCGGACGAGGCGGGCGGTTTCGTCGCCGGATCCGTGGGTCCGCTCAACGTCTCGCTCTCCCTCTCGCCGAAGGTCGACGACCCGGCGTACCGCGCGGCGACCTTCGACCAGGTGCGCGAGGCCTACGCGGAGCAGATCGTCGCCCTGGCCGAGGGCGGCGTCGACCTGCTGCTGATCGAGACCATCTTCGACACGCTGAACGCGAAGGCGGCGATCGTCGCCGCGCAGGAGGTCGCGCCCGGCCTGCCGCTGTGGCTCTCGTTCACCGCGGTGGACCTCAGCGGCCGCAATCTCTCCGGGCAGACGGTCGAGGCGTTCTGGACGTCGGTCGAGCATGCGCGCCCGTTCATCGTCGGTGTGAACTGCTCGCTCGGCGGCGCGCAGATGCGGCCTTTCGTCGAGGACCTCGCGGCCGTGGCCGACACCTACGTCGCCGCGCACCCGAACGCAGGGCTGCCCAACCAGTTCGGGCTCCACGACGAGGAGCCCGCGGACACGAGCCGCTTCCTGCGCGAATTCGCCACGCACGGGCTGCTGAACATCGTGGGCGGTTGCTGCGGCACGACGCCGGAGCACACGCGCGCGATCGTCGCGGCCGTGCGCGGCCTCGCGCCGCGTCGCATCCCGGCGCCGCCGCGGCGCCCGCGCTTCAGCGGGCTCGAGCCGTTCGAGATCGCGCCCGACACCGGCTTCGTGATCATCGGCGAGCGCACCAACGTGACCGGCTCGGCGCGCTTCCGGAGGCTGATCGAGGCCGACGACTACCAGGGCGCCGTCGCCGTCGCGCTGGAGCAGGTGCGCGGGGGCGCGAACCTGCTCGACGTGAACATGGACGCGGACCTGCTCGACTCCACGCGGGCGATGACCACGTTCCTCAACCTCGTCGCCACCGAGCCCGAGGTCGCTCGGCTGCCGATCATGGTCGACAGCTCGCGCTGGTCGGCGCTCGAGGCCGGGCTCAAGTGTCTGCAGGGCAAGGGCGTGGTGAACTCGATCAGCCTCAAGGAAGGCCCGCAGCCGTTCCTCGAGCAGGCGCGGACGATCCGCCGCTACGGAGCCGGCGTCGTGGTGATGGCCTTCGACGAGCAGGGCCAGGCGGACACCGTGGAGCGGAAGGTCGTCGATCTGCGAGCGTGCGTACAGGCTGCTCGTGGACGAGGCCGGGTTCCCGCCCGAGGACGTCATCTTCGACCCGAACGTGCTGGCCGTGGCGACCGGGATCGAGGAGCACAACGGCTTCGCGAAGGCGTTCATCGACTCGATCCCGCTGATCAGGGAGCGCTGCCCCGGCGCCCGGATCTCGGGCGGGATCTCGAACCTCTCGTTCGCGTTCCGCGGCAACGACGCCGTACGCGAGGCGATGCACTCCGCCTTCCTCTACCACGCGATCCGGGCCGGGCTCGACATGGGGATCGTCAACGCGGGCCAGCTCGTCGTCTACGAGGACATCGCGCCCGACCTGCTCGAGCTCGTCGAGGACGTGATCTTCGACCGGCGGCCCGACGGGACCGAGCGGCTGGTCGAGTACGCGAGCCGCGTGCAGGGCGAGGCAACGCGGCGCGAGGTCGACCTTTCGTGGCGTGAGGCGCCCGTCGAGACCCGGCTCTCGCACGCGCTCGTGCACGGGATCGTCGACTTCATCGAGGAGGACACGGAGGAGGCGCGGCAGCAGCTCCCGCGGCCGCTGGACGTGATCGAGGGGCCGCTGATGGACGGCATGGCCGTCGTGGGCGACCTGTTCGGGAGCGGGAAGATGTTCCTGCCGCAGGTCGTGAAGAGCGCGCGCGCCATGAAGCGCGCCGTCGCCTACCTCGAGCCGTTCATGGAGGAGGAGAAGGAGCGGACCGGGCTGGCCCGCACGCAGGGCAAGGTCGTGCTCGCAACGGTCAAGGGCGACGTGCACGACATCGGCAAGAACATCGTCGGCGTCGTGCTCGGCTGCAACAACTACGCGGTCGTCGACCTGGGCGTGATGGTGCCGGCCGAGCGGATCCTCGACACCGCCCGCGCGGAGGGAGCGGACGTCATCGGGCTGTCCGGCCTGATCACGCCGTCGCTCGACCAGATGGTCGACGTCGCGCGGGAGATGGAACGGCGAGGGCTCGAGCTGCCGCTGCTCGTCGGCGGCGCCACGACGTCGAAGCAGCACACCGCGGTGCGGATCGCGCCCGCGTACTCGCAGCCGGTCGTGCACGTGCTCGATGCGTCGCGCGTCGTGGGCGTCGTCTCCGACCTGCTCGACGGCACGCGGCGTCGCCGGCTCGACGGCGAGAACCGGGAGCTCCAGGAGCGGCTCCGCGAGCAGCACGCCGAGCGCGAGCGCAAGCCGCTGCTGCCGCTGGAAGCTGCACGGGCGAACCGCGAGCGCGTCGCCCTTCGACGACCTGCCGGTGCCGCCGTTCACGGGCCGCCGCCGGCTGGAGCCCGAGTTGGGCCGGCTGCGCGAGTACATCGACTGGCAGTTCTTCTTCCATGCCTGGGAGCTGAAGGGCCGGTTCCCGGCGATCCTCGAGCGACCGGAAGCGCAGGAGCTCTATGACGACGCGCTGCAGCTCCTGGACGAGATCACGGGTGACGCTCTGTTGCAGATCATTGGGCTGTACGGCTTCTGGCCCGCCCACGCCGAGGTCGACGACGTCGTGGTCGACGGCGGCGTTCGCTTCTCGTTCCTGCGCCAGCAGTCGGCTCACGGAGACTCCCGCCCGAACCGCTGCCTCGCCGACTACGTCGCTCCCGCCAACGACCACGTCGGTGCCTTTGCGGTCGGCGTGTTCGGCGCCGACGAGCTCGCGACACGCTTCGAGCGCGAGCACGACGACTACAGGGCGATCATGGTGAAGGCGCTGGCCGACCGGCTCGCCGAGGCAGCCGCCGAGTGGCTCCACGAGCGCGCGCGCCGCGAGTGGTACGCGCCTGACGAGCAGCTCACGGGCGATGACCTGACGGCCGAGCGCTTCCGCGGGATCCGGCCTGCGTTCGGGTACCCGGCATGTCCGGACCACACCGAGAAGCGTCAGCTCTTCGACCTGCTGCGCGCCGAGGAGGCGGGCTTCGAGCTGACCGAGTCGTTCGCCACGCTGCCGGGTGCGAGCGTCAGCGGCCTCTATCTCGCGCACCCCCAGTCGCGCTTCTTCTCGGTCGGCCGGATCGACCGCGACCAGGTCGCGGACTATGCGCTGCGCCGGGGGATCGACGTCACGGAGGCCGAGCGGTGGCTGCGGCCGAACCTCGGGTACCGGACAGGCGAGTCCGCATAGCAGGACCACCGAGGGCGGCCACCCGCCGGACTGTCGGCTATCCTGACGCGGGTCGGTCGGCGCCTCGTGAGGGGCGCTTTGCCGTCCTGGACGCTTATGCGGACGACGTTGAAGAGAGGCTACGGGCGTGCGGTCGGCGCGAACGGCGGCGGGCGGCCGGTGTTCCCGCCCGACGGCAAGAGCCCGATGACGCGTTACCGGCAGCCGGACCCGCCGCGGCGCAGCCGCTGGCGCGTGGCCGGCGCGATCCTCGGCTGGTTCGTCGTCTGTCTCCTCGTACTCGCCGTCGGTCTCGGGGGCGGGGTCTACCTCTGGGCGCACGACAGCCTCGCGGCAACGCAGCGTCACTCGCTCGACGTCAAGCAGGCGATCGCGGCCCATGTGCTCAGGATCCCCAAGGCCGGCAAGCCCGCGACGGCCCTCATCCTCGGCTACGACCACCGCGCGAGCGACGCACGCGGGGTGCCGTCGCGCTCGGACACGATCATGCTCCTGCGCGCCGACCCGAGGACGAACACGCTCTCGATGCTCTCGTTCCCGCGCGACCTGATCGTCCCGATCTACTGTCCGGGCCGGATCACGTACCAGGACCGCATCAACGCGGCGTACTCGGAGTGCGGCTCGAAGGGAACGCTCGAGACCGTTCACAAGCTGACCGGGATCGACGTCAACTACCTGATCACCGTCAACTTCCGCGGGTTCGAGCAGGTGGTGGACGCGCTCGGCGGCGTCTGGATCGACGTCGACCGCCGCTACCTCAACGACAACTCCGGTGTGGGTCCGGGCTACACGTTCGCCACGATCAACCTGGAGCCGGGGTACCAGAAGCTGAACGGCTCGGACGCGCTCGACTTCGTGCGCTACCGGCACACCGACAGCGACCTCTACCGCGTCGCCCGCCAGCAGGCGTTCGTGAAGGCGTCCAAGCTGCAGCTCTCGCGGTTCTCGTTCCTGCACATCCCGAAGCTCGTGAACGCCGTCGTCAGCAATACGGAGATCGCGCAGGCCGGCGGGAAGGGCATCGACCTCAACACCCTCAAGTCGTACGCCCTCTTCCTCCACGGGCTGCCGCCCGGCCACTTCTTCCAGCCGAAGATCGAAGGGCTGCAGGACACGGGCCCGGGCAACGCCGAGCTCGCAGGCTCGACGGCGGCCATCGACTCGGCCGTTCGAGACTTCCTGCACCCGGACGTGCGCGCCTCGACCGACGCCACCAACTCGGCACTCGGCCGCAAGCCGAAGCGCCCGAAGACCGTGCCGCCGGCGAGTATCTCGATCACCACGCTGAACGGCAACGGCGTTACCGGCTCGGCCACGGCCGCCGCCTCGGCTCTCCAGCAGCGCGGGTACAGGATCGTCCCGCCGGCGAGCGGCCATCCCGCCAACGCACCGAACTGGAACTACTTCCACACGAACGTCTTCTACAACCCGGCGCACGGGCGGCACGAAGCGGGCTGCGAACCAGGTGGCGAACCTGTTCGGCGATTCGGCGGTGGGCAGGCTGCCCGTCTCGCTGCTCGCGCTCGCGAACGGTGCGCCGGTGACCGTGATCGTCGGCTCGACCTTCAAGGGGACGATCGCGCCCGCGCCCGTCGACCACACCCCGAAGCGCCAGCCGCCGTACATCGCGTCGAACCCGGGCGTGACGCTGCCGCTGCTGAAGCCGCTGCGGCGACGCGTCCCGTTTCCGCTGGAGCTGCCGTCGATCATCGAGCGCTCCTCGCTGCCCGACTCCGGCACCGGGCGAGGTGCCGGTGCGCGTCTACAAGCTGAACGGCAAGCACAAGGCCGTGTGGCTGACGTACCGCACCGGCGCGACCGAGTACTGGCAGATCGGCGAGACCGACTGGGCCGATGCGCCGATCCTGCAAGGCCCGAACACGGCGGTCACGCTCAAGCACCGGCACTACCAGCTCTACTACGCAGGCGGGAAGCTGCACATGGTCGTGCTGCGGCAGAACGGGGCGACGTACTGGGTCGTGAACACGCTGCTCGACTCCCTGTCGAACGAGACGATGCTCGCCATCGCCGAGGGCCTGCATCCGCTCCCCAGGTAGGCTTGCGCCCGTTGTGAGCGGCGGCCGCCCACCCATCGGCATCTTCGGCGCGGGCTGGGTCGGCCTCGTCACCGGAGCCTGCTTCGCCGAGCTCGGTCATGAGGTGGTCGTGCGCGACGTCGTCCCCGAGCGGATCGAGACGCTGCGCGCGGGCGGGCTCCCGTTCCACGAGCCGGGGCTGCCGGAGCTGCTGGAGAAGAACCGTGAGCGGCTGCGGTTCACGCTCGACGTCGCGGACCTTGCGGAGCGATCCGAGCTGATGTTCATCTGCGTCGGCACTCCGCCGACACACTCCGGCGACGCCGACCTCTCGGCCGTCTGGACCGTGCTCGACGAGCTGCCGCGCCTCTACCGCCGCTCGCTGCTCGTGATGAAGAGCACCGTCCCGGTCGGGACCGGCGAGAAGGTGCGTGCGGCGCTCGATGCGCGCGGGCTCGCCCACCTGGGGTACGTCGCGAACCCGGAGTTCCTCGCCGAGGGAAGCGCCGTCCGCGACTTCATGACCCCGGACCGCGTCGTCGTCGGCGCCTTCGCCGAGGCCGACGGCGACCTGGTCGCCTCGCTCTACGAGCCGCTCGACACGCCGATCGTACGCGCGGACGTCAACTCGGCGGAGATGATCAAGATGGCGGCGAACGCGTTTCTCGCCACGCGGATCAGCTTCATCAACGAGATCGCCAACGTCTGCGAGGTGACGGGCGCGGACGTGGCCAAGGTGGCCGAGGGCGTCGGCCTCGACCACCGCCTGGGCCCGCACTTCCTGCGCGCCGGGATGGGGTGGGGCGGTTCCTGCTTCCCCAAGGACTCCCTCGCGCTGAAGCAGCTCGCGTCCAACTCGGGCTACCACTTCCAGCTGCTCTCCGCGGTGATCGAGGTCAACGAGCTCCAGAAGCGGCGCGTGGTCGGGAAGCTCGAGAAGCACCTCGGCCGCCTGCGCGGCAAGACGATCGCGCTGCTCGGGCTCGCCTTCAAGCCGAACACGGACGACATGCGCGACGCGCCTTCGGTCGTGCTCGCCTCGCGGCTGCTCGCGGAGGGCGCCGAGGTGCGTGCCTGGGACCCGGTGGCGAAGCCCGGCGATCTGCTGCGGGCGGTCACGGTCTGCGACACCGTGCTGGAGGCGGTCGAGGGCGCCGATGCAGCGGTCATCGTCACCGAGTGGGACGAGCTGCGCGACTTCCCGACGGCCGAGGTGCACGCGGCCATGCGGACGCCGCTGGTGATCGACGGGCGCAACCTGCTCGATCCGCAGACCGTGCGGGACGCCGGCTTCGTCTACGAGGGCATCGGCCGTGCCGCGTCGCCGCTCGCCGGACTCCAGTCACACGGCGAGCCCCAGCCCGGGCTGCTGCAGTAGTCGCCGGTGGAAGCGATCATCCTCGCGGGCGGCAAGGCCGAGCGGCTCGGAGACGCCGCGGGCGGCGTTCCCAAGGCGCTGGTCCCGGTCGCGGGCCGGCCGCTCGTCGCCTATCAGGTGGCGCGGCTCGCAGCTGCGGGCGTCCGAGCGCGTGATCGTGAGCTGCGCTGCCGGCGACGGGGGCCTGTTCGAGCAGGCGCTGGCCGGGCTCGGCGCCGAGGTCGTGACCGCCGAGGAGCCGGAACGACTCGGGCGCGGCGGCGGGATCCGCTTCGCGGCCCGCGAGCGGCGCGAGGACGGCGACGTCTACGCGCTGAACGGCGACGAGTTGCTCGACATCGACTTCGAGGCCCTGCTCGCTCCGCCATCGCGAGAGCGGAGCGGCGGCCACGATCGCCGTCGCCCGGCCGCGATCGCCGTTCGGGATCGTCGAGCTGGGCGACGACGACGTCGTGACGGGGTTCCGTGAAGGCGGTCGGCGTCACGTCATGGGTCAACTGCGGCGTCTACGTGCTCGGCGAGGAGGCGATCGCCCGGTTCCCGGAGCGGGGCGACCACGAGACGACGACGTTCCCCGCCCTGGCCTCGGAGGGCTTGCTGCGCGCGTTCCGGCATGACGGGCTGTGGCTCACCGTGAACACGCCGAAGGATCTCCGCGTCGCGGAGGAGCACGTCGGGGCGCACCCCGAGTGGCTGGTGCCCGCGGCCTGTTAGGTTCGCCCGGCGCCCGTGACCGACCACCTGTCCTCACCCAACTTCGGCGGCCTCGATCCGTTCGCGTTCGAGGCGCAGCGCGTCGAGAAGCCGTGGGGCTGGGAGCTGATCTGGGCGCTCACCGACGTCTATTGCGGGAAGCTGCTCTTCGTGCAGGCCGGCCAGGCGCTGTCGCTCCAGTTCCACCGCGAGAAGGACGAGTCCTGGTACGTCTACGAGGGCCGCGCCGAGCTCGAGATCGGGTCGCCCGGGGACGCGATTCCGAACTCGGAGGTCGTCGGCCCGGGCGCCGCCTTTCGCCTGCCTCCGGGCACGATCCACCGCGTCCGCGCGCTCGAGGACACGTTGCTGCTCGAGGCCTCGACGCCGCACCTCGACGATGTCGTGCGGCTCGAGGACCGGTACGGGCGCGCCTAAGCTTTACACGCCTGTGTTAAGGTTCTGCGCGTGACCGAGCTGACCGTCAGCGAGGCAGCGAGCCGCACCGGCTGGTCGCCGCGGATGCTCCGCTACCTCGAGGGCGCCGGCCTGGTCGTGCCCACGCGGACACGCGCCGGTTATCGACTCTACGGCGTCCGCGAGCTCAACCAGCTGCGGTCGCTCGGCGATCTTCGCCGGCAGTACGGCGTCGAGCTCGACGAGCTCGCGTTCGCGCTGCGGCTGCGCCGCGACGCGAGCCTGCGCGACGCCGTCGAGACGTGGCTCGCAGGCGTCTCGCCGGCGTCAGACGCGGCCGCGTCGGCGTGGGTCGAGTGGGAGCAGCGCAAGCACGAGAGGCTGCTCGTCGCCTGACGGGCCGCATCACCGCTCAAACGAGAAGGGAATCGATGGCTACGACACGCCGATACGACGTCAAGGATCTGGGACTCGCCGAGGAGGGCAAGCGCAGGATCGAGTGGGCCGACCGTCAGATGCCGGTGCTGGCCGTCGATCCGCGACCGCTTCGACCGCGAGCGGCCGCTGGCCGGCTACCGCGTCGCCGCCTGCCTGCACGTCACCACCGAGACCGCGAATCTGATGCGGACGCTGAAGGCCGGAGGCGCCGACGTGGTGCTCTGCGCCTCGAATCCGCTCTCGACGCAGGACGACGTCGCCGCCGCGCTGGTGGAGGAGTTCGACGTCTCCGTCTTCGCGATCAAGGGCGAGGACAACGACACCTACTACCGGCACATCGAGGCCGCGGTCGACCACAAGCCGCAGCTGACGATGGACGACGGAGCCGACGTGATCGGCGTGCTCCACGCGCACCGCCGCGAGCAGCTCGGCGACATCATCGCGGGCACCGAGGAGACGACCACGGGCGTGATCCGCCTGAAGGCGCTGGAGGCCGACGGGGCGCTCGGCTTCCCGATCATCGCGGTCAACGAGGCGAAGACGAAGCATCTGTTCGACAACCGCTACGGCACCGGCCAGTCGACGATCGACGGCATCATCCGCGCCACCAACGTCCTGCTCGCCGGGAGCCGCTTCGTCGTCGCGGGCTACGGCTGGGTCGGCCGCGGCGTGGCGATGCGGGCCCGCGGGATGGGTGCTCTGGTCGTCGTCACCGAGGTCGATCCGCTGCGCGCGCTGGAGGCCGTGATGGACGGCTTCGAGGTGCTCGAGATGGAGAAGGCCGCGGAGATCGGGGACATCTTCTGCACCGCGACGGGCGACAAGAGCGTCATCACGCGGCACGCACATGCAGCGCATGAAGGACGGCGCGATCCTCGCCAACACGGGGCACTTCAACGTGGAGATCGACATCCCCGCGCTGCGCTCGCTCGCCGGCGACACGCGGAGTGTGCGCGAGTTCGTGGAGGAGTTCCGGATGGCGGACGGCCGTCGTATCTTCCTCGTCGCCGACGGGCGGCTCGTCAACCTCGCGGCGGCGGAGGGGCATCCGGCGCAGGTGATGGACATGTCCTTTGCGAACCAGGCCCTGGCCGCCGAGTACGCGATCGAGAACGCCGCGAAGCTCGAGCGGAAGGTCTACGGCGTCCCGGAGGAGATCGACGCCGAGATCGCCCGCCTCAAGCTGGCGACGATGGGGATCGACATCGACGTGCTGACGGAGGAGCAGGCCAAGTACCTGGCCTCCTGGGACGAGGGCACGTGAGTCGGGTTCCGAGCGGCCGTGTCCGGGGCTACCCCGGACACGGCCGTCTTGGACGAGTGCATCTGGGCCGGGCTCCGAAGCATCTGTCAAACCCACGTCCCCAACAGACAGTCCACGAGGAGCCCGAAAACCCGCATGGCTACAGGCAAATGTCCCTTCCGGCCGCGTCCCGGGGCTTGACCCCGGGTCACGGCCCGGCGAGCCGTGGCTGAGCTGACCCCGGAGGAGATCGTCCGGCTCGAGGAGGGCCCCCCTCCGCGTGTCGTGCTGCTCGACCAGCGGCGGCTGCCCGAGGCGGAGGTCGAGCTGGTCTGCCGCTCTGCGGCCGACGTCGCCGACGCGATCCGCACGCTGGCGATCCGCGGTGCGCCTGCGATCGGCGTCGCCGCCGGCTACGGGCTCGCGCTCGCCGCGCTGCGCGGCGACGATCTCGGCGAGGCCGACCATGTGCTGCGCAGCTCGCGCCCGACCGCCGTCAACCTCGCGTGGGCCCTCGACGAGCTGCGCGGCGACCCGACGCCCGGAGCGGGCCCGTGCGCTGCACGCCGACGAGGTCGAGCGCTGCCGCCGCATGGGCGAGCACGCCGCCTCGCTGTTCGAGCCGGGAACGCGCGCCCTCACGCACTGCAACACGAGCGGCCTCGCAACCGGCGGCGTGGGCACCGCGGCCGGGGCGCTGCTCGAGGCGTGGTCGCGCGGACTGCTCCGGCACGTCTTCGTCGACGAGACACGCCCGCTGCTCCAGGGCAGCCGCCTGACCGCCTGGGAGCTCGGCCGCGCCGGCCTTCCCAACACGGTCATCGTCGACTCCGCCGCAGCCTCGCTGATGGCCGCCGGCGAGGTCGACTGCGTGCTCACCGGGGCCGACCGCATCGCCGCCAACGGGGACACCGCGAACAAGATCGGCACCTACTCGCTCGCCGTCCTGGCCCATCACCACCGGATCCCGTTCTACGTCGTCGCGCCGGGCTCGACGGTCGACCTGGCGACGCCAACGGGCGCGGGCATCCCGATCGAGGAGCGCGACCCCGCCGAGGTGACAAGCCGGTTCCCCGCCCGCAATCCCGCCTTCGACGTCACGCCGGCGGAGCTGATCTCGGCGATCGTCACCGAGGCTGGCGTGCATCGTGCCCCGTACGCCGAGAGCCTGGCCGGAGTGCTCGTATGAAGGCGATCCTGCTCGCCGCCGGCTACGCGACGCGCCTGCGGCCGCTGACCGACACGCGGGCGAAGGAGCTGCTGCCCGTCGGCGGCCGGCCGATCATCGACTGGATTCTCGAGCGGCTGGCCGACGTGGCCGAGATCGACGCCGTGCACGTGGTCACGAACGCCCGCAAGGCGCCGGAGTTCGAGCGCTGGGCCGCCGGCGCGCGAGGTGACCGTCCACGACGACGGGACGACGTCGAACGCCGACCGGCTGGGCGCGATCGGCGACATCCAGCTCACGGTCGAGCGGGCCGGGCTCGAACGACGACCTGCTCGTGATCGCCGGTGACAACCTGTTCGCGTACTCGCTCGCCGATTTCGTCGGCTTCTGGCGCTCGCACGGCGTCGCCAGCGCACTCGCCGTGCACGACGTGGGTTCGCTCGAGCTCGCCAGTCGGTACGGGATCGTCGAGCTGGACGGCGACGACCGCGTCATCGGGTTCGTCGAGAAGCCGGCCGAGCCGCCGTCCACGCTCGCCGCCACCGCGACGTACCTGTACCACCGCGAGCATGTCCCGCTCGTTGCCGATTACCTGGCGGAGGGCAACCAGCCGGACCAGCCGGGGAGGCTCATCGAGTGGCTCCATCCTCGCCGGCCCGTCTTCGGGTACGCCTTCGAGGGCGAGTGGCTGGACATCGGCGACCCGCGGCAGCTGCTCGAGGCCGACAACCGGCTGCGCCAGCCGGCTCGGCCTGCCCGAGCGCGCCGAGTACGACCCCGAGTCGTAGGGCTCTTCGTCGCACAATCGGCACAGTCCGGGCACGGTCCCGTGACAGCTTCCGGGGTATCGTCAACCTCGAGGGCGGCGGGACGGCCCCTCCCGGGTGGGGGCACTGTCGGGTCATGGCCGGACGGGACACCTGCTCGCGGTCCGGCACGGAATCGGCACGAAGTCGGTCCTATTCGCGCATAGCGTCCGCGGCGTGCTCGACCTCCTGTTCCCGCGCCGCTGCCTTGTCTGCCGCCGGCCCGGAGCCGAGCTCTGCGCAGGCTGCCGCGACGCCCTGCCCCGCGTGCGACCGCCGCTCTGCGGCCGCTGCGGCGCACCGACCGCGTGGCCGGTCGAGCGCTGCCGCGAGTGCGCCGGCCGCCGGCTCGCGTTCGCCAGCGCACGTGCGGCGATCCTCTACGACGACGCGGCCCGGCTGCTCGTCGGCGGCTGGAAGGAGCGCGGCCTGCGCGGGATCGCCGGCCTCGCCGCAGAGCTCGTGGCGGCCGAGCTGCCCCGGCCCGCCGCCGCCGGCGGTCGCCTTCGTGCCGCCTGACGGCGACCGCAGCCTGAGGCGGGGCCACCACCCGGCCCAGCGGCTCGCCGAGGAGCTGGCGGCCCGCTGGGAGCTCCCGGTGCTCCGCGTGCTCGTGCGCACGAGGGCCGTCCGCCGCCAGCGCGGGCTCCCGCTGGCGGAGCGGCGGCGCAACGTCGCCGGCGCCTTCGGCGCGACCGGCGCGCGTCCCGCCGCGCGTCTGCCTCGTCGACGACGTCTACACGAGCGGCTCCACCGTCTCGGCCGCCGCGTCCGCGCTGCGTGCTGGGGGCGCGCGCTGGGTGGACGTGGTCACCTTCGCACGGGCCGTTCGCTGAGACGGATTCGTTACAGTGGATCAACAAGGCGCCCACCTTCGAAGGGAGACCTCATGCGACTTCAGGTCAAGGGCAGGAACGTCGAGGTGAGCGACTCCGTTCGGCAGTACGCCGAGGAGAAGCTGGGCAAGCTCGAGCGGATGCTGGCCGATCCGACCCAGGTCGAGCTCGAGCTCGCGGTCGAGCGCAACCCGTCGATCGCCGACAACCACGTGGCCGAGGCGACGATCTGGACGAAGGGCCCGACCCTCCGTGCGCGCGAGACGGCCCCCGACGTGCGGGCCTCGATCGACCACGTGGTCGACAAGCTCGAGCGGCAGGTGACGCGGTACCGCGACAAGCGGCGCCGGCGGTCGGCCCGGTCGAACGGCGCGCAGCCTGACGTCGTCCCGGTCGCCGTCCGAGGAGGAGCCGGTGATCGTGAAGACGAAGCAGTTCGCGGTCAAGCCGATGAGCCCCGAGGAGGCCGTCCTGCAGCTGGAGCTGATCGGCCACGACTTCTTCGTCTTCCGGAGCTCCGAGTCGAACGAGGTCAACGTCGTCTACCGCCGCCGCGACGGGAACTTCGGGCTGATCGAGCCACAGTAGAAGGCTTGGGCTGGTTCAGACGCCGCCCCCTGCACGAGCGGCTGCTGCGCGCAGGGGACGGCACCTTCGAGACGCAGCCCGCCGGGCCGCTCGGGGCCTGACCTCGACCACGCCGGCATCCACGGCGTCGCCCGGCGGCGCCAGTGGGACGCGGTGGTGACCGGCCGTCGCGCCCGGCGTCAAGGGCGCTGCCGTGCGCTTCGTGGCCGTCGCGAACGGCGACCTGCTCGTCGAGGAGGGCGACGAATCCGGCGACCTGGGGCCGATCGCGGACGCCGTCGAGGCGGAGCTCGATCCGCCGTACCGGGTCGAGGCGGTGCGCCAGCAGGGTGACGTCTTCGCCGCCGGCGCGCGCCGGCATCGAGCTCGCGACGCTGCCCGACGCGAAGGGCGACTCCCTGCTGCTCACGGTGCACGGACGGCGCGCGGGAGCTGCGAGGTCGACGGCGAGCGCATCTTCGGCGGGATGCCGGCTCTGGAGCGGCTCGGCGAGCGGGTCGGCCCCGACTACGTCGTCCGTGCCGAGCGCCTCGACGGCGCCGCTGTTCGAGGTTCGCGCCGACGCTCTGTAGCGCGGCCCGAAGCGCCGGAGCCGCTACCCTACGGTCGATGTCCTCGGCGCTCGGCAGCTTCGAAAAGGTCCTCCGCTTCGGCGAGGGCAAGCGCATGAAGCGGCTCGCGCAGCAGGCCGCCTACATCGACACGCTCGAGCCCGACTTCCAGCAGCTCTCACCCGAGGCGCTGCGTCGCCAAGACCGCCGAGTTCCGGCAGCGGCTGGAGAACGGCGAGACGCTGGAGGAGCTGCTGTTCGAGGCGTTCGCGGCCGTCCGCGAGGCCCGGCGCCGCGCCTCCGACCAGCGGCTCTTCCCGGTTCAGCTGATGGGCGGGATCGTGCTCCACGAGGGCGACATCGCCGAGATGAAGACCGGCGAAGGAAAGACGTACGTCGCCAGCCTCGCGCTCTATCTCAATGCGCTTGCCGGCGCGGGCACGCACCTCGTGACGGTCAACGACTACCTCGCCACGCGCGACGCCGAGTGGAACCGGCCCGTCTACGAGGCGCTCGGGATGACCGTCGCCGCGATCGAGAACATGATGCCGTTCGAGGAACGCAAGGTCGCGTACGACGCCGACATCACGTACGGGACGAACTCGGAGTTCGGCTTCGACTACCTGCGCGACAACATGGCCGTCTCGCTCGAGGCGACGGTGCAGCGTGGGCACCCGTACGCGATCGTGGACGAGGTCGACTCGATCCTCATCGACGAGGCGCGGACACCGCTGATCATCTCCGGCGAGCCCGAGGTCGCCGCGGCGATGTACTACGACTTCGCCCGCGTCGCGAAGACGCTGATCGCACACGCCTCTCCGCCCGGCGAGAAGGGGCCGCCGCCCGGCGTCGACTACGCGTTCGACGAGAAGTTCAAGACCGTCTCGGCGACCGAGCAGGGGATCGAGAAGATCGAGCGCGCGCTGCGCATCGAGAACCTCTACGGCCCGCGCAACGTCCAGCTCGTGAACCACCTCCACCAGGCGCTCAAGGCGGAGTCGCTCTTCCACCGCGACAAGGACTACGTGATCCAGGACGGCGAGGTGAAGATCGTCGACGAGTTCACCGGCCGGATCATGGAAGGCCGGCGCTGGTCCGAGGGCCTGCACCAGGCGGTGGAGGCGAAGGAGGGCGTGAAGATCCAGGAGGAGCACCTCACGCTCGCCACGATCACCCTCCAGAACTACTTCCGCCTCTACGAGAAGCTCGGCGGCATGACCGGCACGGCCAAGACCGAGGAGAAGGAGTTCGTCGAGATCTACGACCTGGGCGTCGTCGAGATCCCGACCAACGTGGACGTCGCCCGCGCCGATCAGAACGACTACATCTTCAAGACGAAGGACGCGAAGTGGCAGGCCGTCGCCCGCGACATCAAGGAGCGGCACGAGAAGGGCCAGCCCGTGCTCGTGGGCACGATCGCCGTCGAGACGTCGGAGTACCTCTCCGAGGTGCTGACGCGACAGGGCATCCCGCACACCGTGCTGAACGCGAAGGAGCACGCGCGCGAGTCCGAGATCATCAAGGACGCGGGCCAGATCGGCGCGGTCACGATCGCGACGAACATGGCCGGCCGCGGCGTCGACATCAAGCTCGCGGACGGCGTCGTCGAGCGCGGCGGGCTGTACGTGCTCGGCACCGAGCGCCACGAGTCGCGGCGCATCGACAACCAGCTCCGCGGCCGCTCCGGCCGCCAGGGCGATCCCGGCGAGACGCGCTTCTACCTCTCCGGCGAGGACGACCTCGTGCGGCTGTTCGCCGGCGACCGGATCTACAACATCATGAACCGGTTCAAGCTGCCGGAAGACCAGCCGATGGAGTCGGGGATCCTGTCCCGGCAGATCGAGAACGCGCAGAAGAAGGTCGAGGAGCAGAACTTCGTCTCGCGCAAGAACGTCCTCAAGTACGACGACGTCATGAACACGCAGCGCATGGTCATCTACGAGCAGCGCCGCCGCGTGCTCGAGGGCGAGGACCTGTCCGAGGAGGTCAAGAGCTGGATCGACGACGTCATCGGGCGGGTCGTCGAGGCCTACACCGAGAGCGAGTACCCGGAGCAGTGGGATCTCGACGAGCTCTGCCTGGCGATGCAGAACCTCTACGCGTCCGACGAGCCGATCACTGCAGAGGAGCTGCGGGAGGAGGTCGAGCTCACGCGGCGAGGCGCTCGTCCAGGAGTTCGCCGAGGACGCGCACGAGGCGTACGTGGACAAGGAGGAGACGCTCGGCAGCGAGCTGATGCGCGAGCTGGAGCGCTTCGTCGTCCTGCAGGTCGTCGACCAGCGCTGGCGGGAGCACCTCGAGAACATGGACTACCTGCGCGAGGGCGTGCATCTGCGGGCCATGGCGCAGAAGGACCCGCTGGTCGAGTACCGCGGCGAGGGCCACGCGATGTTCGAGGAGCTCGGCCATCTGATCCGCGACGAGGTGATCGGCCTGCTCTTCCACGCCGAGCTGGCGCCGCCCGAGGGCGAGGAGGGCGGCGCAGACCTGGACCTTGCGCCGGCGCCGAACGGCGGTCCCGGCGGCAATCTCCAGTACCAGCACGAGTCGCTGGCGGGCGCCGAGGCGATCGCCGCGGCGAGCATGGGCGGCGACGGCGTGCTCGCAACAGCGGCACCGGTCGTCCAGCAGCGCGTGGCATCCGAGCACGAGAAGCTCGGGCCGCAACGACCCGTGCTGGTGCGGCTCCGGCAAGAAGTACAAGAAGTGCCACGGCGTCTGACCGCCGGAAGTCCGGCCCGGCTGCGCCTGGGCCATGACGACTTCCGGCGGGGAGAGCCCGCTTCCTTCGCGGCCGCAAGCGGCCGCTGCCATCTGCTGCTCAGGTGACGGGCAACCGGCCGGGTCCGGCATCACTGGTCGTGCGATCGCTAGCATCGGGGCGTGACCGACGATCAGCAGGCGCCGCTCGATGAGCAGCTGAAGGAAATCGGGGTCCAGCTTGCCTGGGTCCGTGATTACCTTTGACCCCGAGCACCTGGAGGAGAGACTTGCGGAGCTGGAGCTCGAGCTGGGGCAGGCGGGCTTCTGGGACGACCAGCGCCACGCAGCCCAGGTCTCCGCCGAGCACAGCAGGCTGACGAGGCGCCTCGAGCGCTATCAGCGCCTGCAGCGCGAGTACGAGGACGCCGTCGAGCTGCTGGCGATGGACGGGGAGATGGCCGACGAGATCGCCCAGTCGATCGTTCCGCTCCGTCGCGAGCTCGAGCGGCTGCAGGAGGACGCGCTGTTCACCGGCGAGTACGACGCCGACGACGCCGTCGTCACGATCCAGGCCGACGCCGGCGGCACCGACGCCCAGGACTGGGCCGAGATCCTGCTGCGCATGTACCTGCGCTGGGCCGAGGATCGCGGCTTCAAGACCGAGCTGCTCGAGGTGAGCCCCGGAGAGGAGTACGGAATCAAGTCGGCGACGTTCACGGTGCGCGGCGAGAACGCGTACGGGATCCTGAAGGCCGAGCGCGGCAAGCACCGGCTCGTCCGGCTCTCCCCCTTCGATCAGGCGCACCGGCGGCACACGTCGTTCGCGCAGGTGATCGTGGCGCCGCTTCTCCCCGACGAGGGCGCGCTCGAGATCGACGACTCCGAGCTCCGGATCGACACCTACCGCGCGAGCGGAGCCGGCGGCCAGCACGTGAACAAGACCGACTCGGCCGTGCGGATCACGCACCTGCCGACCGGGATCGTCGTCCAGTGCCAGAACGAGCGCTCCCAGACGTCGAACAAGGAGACGGCGCTCAAGGTCCTGCGCTCACGGCTCGCCGAGCGCGCCGAGGAGGAGCGCGAGGAGGAGCTCGCCAAGGAGCGCGGCAGCGTCAACATGGGCTTCGGCGGCGACACGATCCGGAGCTACACGCTCCATCCGTACCAGAAGGTGAAGGACAACCGGACCGACTTCGAGGAAGGCAACGCGCAGGGCGTGCTCGACGGCGATCTGGAGGGCTTCATCCAGGCCTATCTCCTGGCGAAAGCGGCCGGCAAGGTCATCTAGCCGGCCCTCCCGTAAGCCGCGTCGCGGACTCCGCTAAACTTCATCACTCGGAGGACCTGCCGGCGTGGCCTCGAAGACGGCGTTTCCCTCTCTTTTCCCGGTGCAGGAACCGAGCCTTCAGACCCAGCAGCCCCCGACGGCGGTCGCCGATCCGTCGTTGACGCCGCCCCCGGTTGCATCGGGGTCGTCGATGATCGTCTTCGAATCGGTCTCGAAGGTCTACGACCCGGGCGTCGAGGCGCTGCGGGACGTGACCTTCGTGATCGACAAGGGGGAGTTCGTGTTCGTCGTCGGAGCCTCCGGCTCGGGCAAGTCGACGGTGATCCGCCTGCTGCTCAAGGAGATCGAGCCCACCGGCGGCCGGATCCTCGTCGGCGGCCGCGACCTCGGCCGGCTGAGGCGCTCGAAGGTGCCGCAGCTGCGCCGGAACCTCGGCTGCGTCTTCCAGGACTTCAAGCTGCTGCCGAATCGCACGGCCGCGGAGAACGTCGCGTACGCGCTCAAGGTGCAGGGCGAGGGTCGCGCATCGATCCGCACCAAGGTGCCCGAAGTGCTGGGCCTCGTCGGCCTCTCGGCCAAGATGAACTCCCTGCCCGATGAGCTGTCGGGCGGCGAGCAGCAGCGCGTCTCGATCGCGCGCGCCGTCGTCAATCACCCGCCGCTCCTGGTCTGCGACGAGCCGACCGGGAACCTCGACCCGGACACCTCCGTCGGCATCATGCAGCTGCTCTACCGCATCAACAGGGCGGGCACGACCATCCTCATGGTGACCCACGACCGCGAGATGGTCGACAAGATGAGGAAGCGCGTGATCGCGCTCGAGGACGGACGCCTTGCCCGCGACGAGCGACGCGGGGGATACAGCTCCGAGTGAGGTTCCGTCTGCTCCTTTCCGAGTCTGTGCGGTCGCTGACCGCCAACCTGTCGACGTCGCTGGCGGCGACGATGACCGTGCTCATCGGCATGTTCCTGCTCGGCCTCTTCATCGGCGCTCGGCACCTGGGTCGTCTCGTGGTCGAACCACGTCAAGCGCGAGCTCGTCGTCCACGTCTACTTCTGCACGCCGCTCACGTGCGCCGGGCAGGACCGGACCGATCGCCAGGTCAGTGCGGTCCGGGACCGGCTCATGGCCATCCCGCAGGTGAAGAGCATCCGTTTCGTGTCCAAGGAGGCCGCCCTGCAGCAGATGAGGAAGCAGCGCTCCGATCTGTTCAACGCGCCGCTGGCCGGGAACCCGCTGCCCGACTCGTACGAGGTGATCCCGAAGAAGGGTGAGCAGGTCGAGCAGATCGCGACCGCGCTCGGGAAGCCGAAGGGAGTCCAGAAGGTCAACTACGGCAAGAAGACGGCGCACCAGATCCTGCGCGTGGCGAAGGTCGTGGAGTCGTTCTTCCTCGTCGCCGTGCTCGTCTTACTTGCGGCGTCGACGCTGCTGATCGCGAACACGATCCGGCTGTCGATCTTCTCGCGGAGGCGCGAGATCGAGGTGATGAAGCTCGTCGGAGCCACCAACTGGTTCGTGCGCGGTCCGTTCATGCTGGAGGGGCTGATCTGCGGGCTGCTCGGCTCGCTGGGCGCGGTGATCCTGCTCCTGCTCGGTAGGGAGCTCGTGCTGCCGTCGATCCTCGGGCACATCAACACGACATCGGATGTTCGCGCGCTCGGGTTCGCCTTCAACGCGCTGATCCTGCTCGGCGCAGGCCTCCTGCTGGGGGCGGCCGGGTCCGGGATAACACTGCGGCGCTTCCTTCGGGTCTGAGCGGTACGCGCCGGGGCCGGCCGCGGGCCTCCCTCCGAATGTGACCCTATCGCGGAAATCCGCACGTGTCTGGAACGGGACCGTCACGAAAGCGTGACCTTCCTCCCCCGGGGCAGGCGGGAGGCGTGAGCGAGCTCGTCGTCGTGGAGATCGCGGGCCGCGGCAAGCTCGTCGTCGGTGAGCCCTACTTCAGTCCGGGAGTCCCGCTCGTGCTCGATCGCAAGGGCCTCGGTGGTGCGGGCCGGGGCGACCTCGCCGTCGTCCGGAAGGGCCGTGGCCGCGCCCGCCTGCAGGAGGTGCTCGGCCCCGCCGGCCGGATCGAGAGCGTGCTCGAGGGCCTGTTCGTCGAGGAGGGCCTGCGCACGCCTTTCGAGCCGTACGATCCGCCCGCGTCCGACCCCGAGGGCCGGGTCGACCTGCGCGAGCTGCTCACGTTCACGATCGACCCCGAGCGAGCCGAGGACTTACGACGACGCGCTCTCGTTCCGCCGCGAGGGCGACGGCCTGCGCGCCTGGGTCCACATCGCCGACGTCTCGCACTTCGTCCCGGCCGGCAGCCCTCTCGACCACGGCGCGGCCGGCCGGGCGTTGTCCGTCTACGTTCCCGGCCGCGTGGCGCCGATGCTCCCGCCCGAGCTTGCCGACGACCTCTGCAGCCTCAGGCCGCATCAGGATCGGCTCACGATCACGGTCGAGGTGCCCGTTCGACGGAAACCTCCAGGCCGGCGAGCCCACGTTCTACCGTTCGGTGATTCGCAGCCGTGAGCGGCTCACGTACGGCCGCGCCCAGGCGATTCTGGCGGGCAGCGAGCGGGCGGAGCCCGAGCTGACGGGAGCCCTGTCGCTTGCCGAGCGGCTCGCTCTCGAGCTCCGTCGCCGCCGCTTCGCACGGGGGGCCTTGCGGATCGAGTCGCCCGAGATCGAGGTCGCGTTCGACGGCCGGGGCGGCGTCGAGCGGGCGTGGGTCGAGTCGGAGCCGCATGCCCACGCCCTGGTCGAGGAGCTCATGATCCTCGCCAACGAGGCGGTCGCGGGCCTCCTCGCGGGTCGTCGCCGCCGGACGCTCTACCGCGTCCACGAGCGGCCCGACCCGCAGGCGATCGAGCACCTGCTCTCGAAGCTTGCCGACCTGGAGGTGCCGACGCCGGCCGCGCCCGAGCACCTGAGCCCGTCCGACGGGGCCCGCATCGCCGCCGAGGCCAGCGAGCGCATCTCCGAGTACGTCGCTCGGACCGGCCGCGGCCGCGAGGCCTTCCCGGCGCTCGTCCTGCGGTCGCTGAAGCAGGCGCGCTACGACCCCCGGAACCTCGGCCACTCGGGGCTCGCGAGCACCGCCTACTGCCACTTCACGTCCCCGATCCGACGCTACCCCGATCTCGTCGTCCACCGCACGCTGCTGCGCGAGCTCGGCCTGGGCGACGACGCGCAGCCGGGCGATCTGCCCGGGCTCGCCGAGCACACGTCCGCCCGCGAGCGCGAGGCGGATGCGGTCGAGCACCGTGCGACGGACATCTGCCTGGCCTGGCTGCTGGAGTCGCGCCTCTTCGAGCTCGGCTGGGAAACGGCCTTCGAGGGAGAGATCGTGGGCCTCATCGGGTCCGGTCTCTTCGTGCGTTTCGGCGACGTCTTCGAGGGTTACGTGCCGGTGCGCAGGCTCGGCGACGACTGGTACGAGCCGACGCCGCTGGGGACGGCCCTCGCGGGGCGCCGCTCCGGCCGGCGCTACCGGCTCGGCGACCCGATCTCCGTGCGGGTCGAGGGCGATTCGCCGCGCCGAAGGGAAGATCGAGCTGGCGCCCGGCCGTCCAGAGCTCGAACCGTCGAGGTGGCCCCGGCGAATAGTGGGGGCAGCCGTAACGACACGGTTGGAACGAGGAACGGAGGATGGAGCTCATGAGACAGCGACTGTTCATCTCGGGACTCTTCGTGGCGCTGCTGGTCCTCGCCCTGCTCGGCGTCTTCCTCCGCACCGGGCGGTGATCCCCGCCACCTTCGCGACCGTGCTCGCGCTCCTGCCGAGCGTCTCGCTCGGGCCGCACTCGTCGCGATTGCCCGCCGCACCGGCCCGCGGTAGTCCGCACTCGCTCAGACACCGCCACGAAGGTGTGATGCTTCGGGCGGATGCACGATCGAAGCGCAGCAGATGGGAGCGGTCGCTTGCGGCCGCGAGGAAAGCCGGCTTCCCCGCCGGAAGTCGTCATGGCACCGGCGCAGCCGTGCCGGACTCCGGCGGCTAGGCCGGTGCCGCTTTCGGCCTTCCTGCTCGCGTTCGCGGCGGCCTGGCTGCACGGCTCGGGGAACGTGCTCCTCGGCAGCAGGAAGGAGCCCGAGGCCGCGACGGCGATGATGCTGCTGTTCGGCGTGGTTGCGTTCGCGCCTGTGGCCGTGCTCGACTGGCACGTGCAGCGCTCCGCGATCCCCTTCATCGTGGCCTCCGCCGCGCTCGAGCTCGTGTACTTCGCGCTGCTCGCTGCGGCGTACCGCCGCTCGGAGGTGAGCCTCGTGTACCCGGTGGCCCGGGGGACCGCGCCGGTGCTCGTGCTGCTGGGCACGCTCGTCGTCTTGCACCGCGGCACGAGCGCCGGCCAGGTCATCGGCGTGGTGGCAGTCGGCGTCGGGATCATTCTCGTGCGCGGCCAGCGCGTGGGCGGGGATCGCCTCGGACTCCTCCTTGCGCTCGCCACGGGCGTGTTCATCGCCGGGTACACGCTCGTCGACAAGGAAGGGCTGCAGCATGCCGCGCCGATTCCCTACATCGAGCTCGTGCTGATCGGCCCGGCGCTGATCTATACCGCGGCGATCGCCCGCGTCCGTGGCCGTGCGGCGCTGCGCGCCGAGACGACGCCGCTGCTGGCCGTGATCGGGCTCGTGCTGTTCGGGACCTACGTGCTCGTGCTCATCGCGCTGAAGCTCGCGCCTGCGCCCGCCGGTCTCGGCCGTGCGCGAGACGAGCGTCGTCGTCGCAGCCGGACTCGCTGCGCTCGTGCTCCGCGAGCGGGTCACGCCGGGCCCGCTTCGCCGGTGCCGTGCTGGTCGCAGGCGGGGTCGCACTTCTCGCGCTCGCGGGCTCCTAGACTGCAGGCATGGCCGAGAAGCTGATCGCCGACAACCGCAAGGCCCGGCACGACTACCACCTGCTCGACCGCTTCGAGGCGGGCCTCGTCGCTGACCGGCACCGAGGTGAAGTCGCTGCGCGAGGGCCGGGCGAACCTCCAGCGCGCGTACGCCGACCTGCGCGACGGCGAGGTCTGGCTCGTCGGCGCCCACATCTCGACCTACGACCACGGCAACCTGGCCAACCACGACCCCGACCGCGATCGCAAGCTGCTGCTGCACCGGCGCGAGATCGAGTCCCTGACCGGCAAGGTGCGGGAGCGCGGCTTCACGCTCGTGCCGACCCGCCTCTACTTCAAGAACGGCCGCGCCAAGGTCGAGATCGCGCTCGCCCGGGGCAAGGAGCACCGCGACAAGCGCAGCGACCTGGCCAAGCGGGACGCCGACCGCCAGATCGAGCGCGCTATGAAGACTTCACGGCGCGGGAGATAGGCCCGCGCATGAGCACCCGCCCTGGCGCCGGCCGGTAGCCGAAGCGCTCGTTGAGCCGGCGGATCGGCGCGTTGCGCTCCTCGTTCTGCGTGACGAGCCGCTCGTAGCCAGACTCCTTCGCCCAGCGGATCTGCGCAGCCTTGAGTGCGCCCGCCACCCCGCGCCCGCGCCACGACCGCTTCACTCCCGTGAGGTCGTGATGCGCCGTCGTCGGCTGGGCGTCGGTGAGGGAGAACTTCGAGTAGCCGACCACCTCGCCTGCGGCGAACGCGACGAAGGTCGCCTCGGGCCGATCCCCCGGGCTACCCATGTGCGTTGTGAGCCAGACGTCCAGCGACTCGATCTCGCTGTCCTCCTCGCCGGGGACGTCGGGCACGGCCTCGCAGTAGACGGCGTAGATGCCCTCGGTCGCGTCGGGCCGCTCGGCCCAGGTGACGATCTCGACGCCCGCGGGCGGCTCGACGGCCGGCGGGTCGATCGCGGTCAGATCGAGCTCCAGGCCTCGTTCGCGACCGATCTCGACGAAGCCGCGATGCTCGGCGAAGGAGAGACCGTCCAGGTGCAGCTCGCGAACACGCGCCACCACCTCGGCGTGGCCCCGCTCCGCCGCCCAAAGCGACACCTCCGCGAAGAGCGCCGATCCGATCCCGCGCTCGCGGTGCTCCTCCAGCACGAGGATTCGCACCTCCGGGACCGGTCTCGCGTCAAGCACAACCCAGGCGCAGGCCACAGGCTCGCCGGCGCCGGCCACGAAGAAGCCGGCATCGCGCAGCGACCCGGTCCAGCCGCGCGCGTCCTCCACCGTCACCGGGTCGTCCGGGTTGACGGCGTTGTGCAGCGCCGAGTAGTACCCGATCTCGTCCGGTACTCGTATCGGGCGGATCGCCATCGGCCGATCCTAGAGCGCGGGGGTGCCCGACCGCTCTATAGCGGCTACAGTGAACGCAAAGACATACGGGGGCGACCTGGTTTCGACGTGGTCGGTTCTCCGGCTGAGCTGCAAGCGGAGGTCCCCGGTCGGCCTCCTAAAACAACCGGGAACCAATGCAAGTGCGGATTCTGAACTCGCACTCGCCGCCTAACCCAGTTAGGTGACGCGTCGCTCCGAGCTCGCCCGTGGCCCGGATCAGCGGCGTCATACAACGGGCTGGCCCCGAAGGAGAGCCAATCGCCGGAGGGGTGAGACCGCAGGATGGCTAGCGTGTCGGTAGGTCGGCTGCACACCGACCGGCGGGCGAAAGCAAAGGGCAGCCTAAGCTTGTAGACGCTCGGTACGGTGCGTCCGCGGACGCGGGTTCGATTCCCGCCGCCTCCACTCAAGGGCTAGAAGCTCGTTTGCCACTTCCGTCTCAAGCGTCGCCAGGTCGGGCGACGTTTGTACGCGTCTGGACAGAGCAGCCCGAACAAGTGCCGCCGCGAGTTCGTCCAGGTCGACCTCGTCCGTGCGGGCCTGCGTCGTGTCGATACGCGAGTGGCCCATCAGGCCCTTCAGCGCGGCTACGTCACGACCGCTCTCGCGCATGAACCGATTGGCGAAGCCGTGGCGAAGCTGATGGGGGCCAAGCTCGCGGATGCCGGCCCTCCCGCAGACCCGACGCCGGACGTCATCGAGGCCCTACGCGCCTCATTCCGCAATCTCCAACCCGAGCTTGATGATTTCGTGTTCACGGTCGAGGTCGAGCAATGGGTCTCCCAACACACGCGGGAGCGGCACTGTAAGAGCCCGAAGGCTCCGGCAAGTGAGCAAGCGCTCTGGCGCACGGTGCGAACCCCGCGATCCCGCACCTCGGCCTCCACGTCTCGGCCGTCGGCGTCACGATGGCGGACACGTACCGGCTTGCCTGCCGTCCGCGTGTGCAGCACAGCAGCCCTCGACGGCCCCGTAGCCGCTCAGCCGCCAGAATCTCGCCATACGCGATCGTGTTCGGCCGCCGCCCCCTCAGCCGTTGTCTGACGACAGCCCTAGAAGTTCGAAACGGACGACCGTGAAGCGCACCTCATTACCGTAGAGGGAGCGTCCGCTGCGGGGTCAGCGGCCGTAGACGCTGGTCGGCGGATTCAGTGGCAGGTAGTAGGTCGGCCCGGCCCTGGCTTGGGCACAGCGAGGAGATGGCCGGGATTGCCCCGGCACGGCGCGGGCGAGCTATCGCGCCGGTACGAAGCGGCGATGCCGGCGACGATGAGGAGCGCTAGGGCAGCGGTCAGGAGCAACAACGTCATCCGCGTCAACGGCATGCATGACCTATCGGCCACTGAGCAAGGCCCTTTGATCGCCCGCAGGAAGGTTCAACGGGAGCGGCGCGAGAGCTCAGGTGGAGGCAGGCTAGTCGGCCGCGGCGAGGTGCAACGGGCGGGGCCGACCGGGCCTCTTGAGCAGAGGTTTGTCACTTTGTGAAGGGGTCCGAGCGTGCCCGTTTGGTTCCATCCGTTGTTCTTGCGAACCGGGCGCCGCAGATGGGGTGGCTCCGGAGCGGTGGCGCGGACTGGGAGCGTCGAGAGGCCCTCTGGCCCGTGGGCCACTCTGTCGGGTCCGCGATATTTGTGACCTCCTCGCGATGCGTCGACGGCTTGATGAGTGTCACGCTGCCGGGTGCGCCGGCCTTTCGGCCGGCGCACCGTACGCAACGTTTCGGATTCGCGTGCTCTCGTTGCGCGTCCTAGCTGACCTTGACTTGTACGAGGCGCCGGGTGGACACGCCGGCGAGAAGGGGGTCGGTCGACTTCCGCGCGCGGACGAACACCACGAGCGGCGTGTTTTGGCCCAGGGGAAGCAGGGCCGTGGGGGTGATGGTGATGGTGGCCCAGCCGTCGGAGCCGGTCGGCTGCTCCGGCGTCGGAGTTCGAACCCATTTGTAGGGGATCGGGAGGGGGTAGACGAGCGCTCCCTGGACTGGCCTGCCCTGCAGGTTCGTGATGCGCGCGCGGAACTGGAACGGGTCGCGGCTCGTCAGCCGTGCGGGCGAGAACGCGACCCGGGAGATCACCAGCCGGTCGGGGAGCGAGACCGAGGAGACCGGGATCGCGCCGGTCGCTGTACCGCCGATCGTGCCCGTCGGGTTCGAGTTGGCCCAAGCCGGCCCGTGGCTATTCTGTGCCTTCACCTGGACGACCAGGGTGTGCCCGACGTCGGCAGAGGCCAGCGTGTAGGTGCTCTTGGTCGCTCCCCCGATCAGGGTGTACTGACCCTTGATATTTGTGCTGCGCTGCCACTGGAAGAAGTACTGGATCGGCGTGGAGCCGGACCAGGAGCCGTTGGTTGCGGTCAGAGTGTGGCCGAGCGTCAGAGTGCCGGTGATCTTCGGCAGCGACGTGTTGACGGGCTCGACCGAGCCGATCGTGGCGGTGAGAGTGGAGTAGGCGGTGGTCGTGCCGGCATTGTTGGAGGCGGTAACGACGCCGCGGAGGGTGTTGCCGATGTCGGTGTGGGTCAGCGTGTAGGTGTGCGTTGTGGCGCCGCTGATCGAGCCACAGTTGGTGCTGCTCGCGTTGCAGCGCTGCCAGCGGTAGGCGTAGGAAACGGGTGTGCTGCCGCTCCAGCTTCCGTTGCTGAGGGTCACCTTGGAGCCGGCGAGCAGGGTGCCGGTGACGACGGGTGGGCTGGTACTGGCAGGTGCGTCTCCCTGGGCGGCGACGACTGCCGACGCGCCTGACGTCGATGACGACGAGCCACTCGAGTTCGTCGCCGTGACCTTGGCGCGCAGCGTGTTCGTCACATCGGCGGACGTGAGCTTGTACGTCGTGCCTGTGGCACCGGTTGGGTTGCAGCTGCCGCCGTCATGGTCGCAGCGCTGCCACGTGGTCAGGTAAGAGATGGGGCTCGAGCCGCTCCAGGTGCCGTGCGTAGTTGTCAGCGTCTCGCCCTCCTGGGCGGTGCCGCTGATCGACGGCTGCCCGGTGTTGAAGGGGGCGTTCTTGGCGCTCACGATCTGCGTCGCATCGGACAGGGCCTTGCCGGTGCCGCTGCTGTTCGTGGCCGTGACCGCGACGCGCAGCGTCATGTGCACGTCGTTGGCGGTGGCGACCCGTGTTTGCGAGGTCGCGTCGCTGATGTCGTTGCAGTTGGCACCGTCCGTGTCGCAGCGCCGCCACTGGTACGAGAACCCGATCGGATTCGTTCCCGACCAGGAGCCGCTCTGGGCGGTCAGCGTGTGGCCCTCCTGAGCGACGCCCGTGATCGACGGCGGGGCCGTGTTGGCGGGCGTCGAGGTTGTCGCAGGCGCAGCCGCGGCCGAGAGCGCCAGAGCGGAGAGCCCGAGCAGGGCGAGTGCAATGGCCGTGCGCGCAGCGATGCGGCGCGGTCGGCGCCTTCCGTTCACAAGCGTTGGTCTCGTCATCACAAGCCTCCTAGGGTGTACGCAGTGATAGTTCACTATACGCTCTAGAGCTTGATACGATGTAAAATCGTATTTACATAAAAAGATGTGCTAGGCTAAATCTATATCCATGCTTGGCACACCAGCCGCGCCTGCGGTCTCGAACTACGAGGAGGCCGCCCGTCTGCGCGCTTCGCTCCAGGAGTTCGTCCGCACCAGCGAGCGCATCAGCCGAAAGCACGGATTGACAACCGAGCGCTACCAGCTGCTGCTCTTCATCAAAGTCGCGGAGCTGCGGGGCGAGGTCGCGACCGTGGGAGGTCTCGCCACCGCGCTACACCTCGCAAAGAGCACGGTCACCCAGCTCGTACGGCGGGCAGAGAACCTCCGCCTGATACGCCGTGAGCTGTCGGCCCACGACGCGCGCGTCCACTACCTGCGGCTCACCGACGAGGGCGACGTGCGCCTCGCCGGTGCCGTGGAGGAACTGGGCGAGGAGCGGTCGCGCCTGCTGTCCCTCCTCGCTCGCCTGAACGTGGACACAGCCACGTCGGGATGAATCGCCGGCACGTCGCTCGCGGCGTATGTAGAGGCGACGGCGTGACCGGAGCTGCCTACGACGACGGCGTGTGGTGAGACCTCGGTACAGGTCCGCTCTCCGAGCGACGGTCGCTGCGAGCGCCGCCCCGTACGGGTACACACTCACGATCTGGACGACCGGCGCGGTGCTCTCGCACGCACGTGGAATCCCGGGCACGGTGGAGGCGCTCCTTTTTCTCGTAGGCGCGGTCGGCGCCTACGCGATCGTCGGGAGCCTGGCATTCGGTGGCCTCTCCGAGCGTCTGGTGCTCGAGCCGACCCGTGCGTTCGTCTGGGGCGGCTTGCACATCTTTTCCGTCGGTGTCGCGATCGGCGGCGCCTCGCTGATCGCCCATCTCGTTACTGACACAGCGGCCTGGCCGCTCGCGGGCTTCCTCGCGACCGCCATCTACATGCTCGCCTCCGCATGCGAGCTTGCCGTCGCGCACGCGGCCCGGAGCGGGCGATGACGGACGCAGCCCCCTCAGGCACACGAGCCTTGCCACGGCGGCCCCGGCCGCGGTAAACGGCTGCGCTATCCCACGCGCAGGCGGGTGTATGAGGTCACAAGAACGATACCGGTGCCGCCCCGGACTTCGCGTGGGTGTTCAGTCGGCGGCGGCGAGGTGCAGCGGACGGGGTTGGTCGTCGGTCTTGTTGTGGCTCTTGCGTTGGTAGAGGCGCTTGTCGGCGATGCGCACGAGCGCGAATGGGTCGTTGGTTTCGATGGGGTAGATGGCCCAGCCGAAGGTGAGCGGCGAGCGTTGCTGGGCGAGGGCTCGTTCGAGTCGTTCGATGAGTTCTTGCACGCCAGGTGGGGACGTTGTGGAGACGAGGGCGGCGAACTCGTCTCCGCCCACGCGGGCGACGACATCGTCGTCGGTTCGCAGTGACCCGGCGAGCAGGTTGGCGGCGCTCTTGATCGCCCGGTCTCCTCCGGCATGGCCGAAGGTGTCGTTGATCTGCTTGAGGGAGTCCATGTCGCCGAACACGAGCGTGAAGCCACCAGGGCTGGCTGCGCGGCGGGCCAGCGCATGATCGAACCCGCGGCTGTTGAGCAGACCGGTGAGGTGGTCGCGCTCGGCCAGCCCCCGCAGCTCGGCCAGACTCGATCTGTTGCGACTGGCAAACCAGCCGAAGGCTGCACCGACGATCACGAACATGACGAGCCGTATCGAGGTAGCGATCGTGAACAGCGACGCTGGGGGCGTGTGGGGGTTGATCCAGATCGCCGTCGAGTACAACCCGGCTGCGACCAGGCCACCCAAGGCCCCCGTGGCAGGCCCCCCGGCGAAGGCGAGCAGGAGGATCGCTAGATAGAAGAGATGCCCCGCTCCCAGCCCTGGCCGCTCCAGGAAGAGAACAACGAAGAAGACCCCTACGAACAGCCCCGCGGACGCCAAAGCAAGCAAGCCCCGTGATCGGCCGCCGACGAACACCCCACTAGCATCGACCACCGGCCCGACCGAAACCTCCCTCGCTCGGGGGATTCGCCCAGGAGCCGAGCGAAGGCCGCCTGACCCTTTGATGCCTTGTCGTTTACCGACGTGGTTTACGAGATCAAGTCGGAGTAGGCTCCCGTGTCGTGCCCGCGAACGTGCCGACTGCTCGGCAGCGCGATGACCGGCCCGAATGGTCCAAGGCGCCCTTCTACCTTTTTCTCGACTATCTGGAGACTGAGACCCGGCTCGTCGGCCTCGCGAAGGACGGCGTCCAATCCCTCGTCCACGCCGAGGGCATCGCCAAGGCACTACATGGCGTGGCGGAGATACTTGAAACACCCCAGGCCGAGGCCGAGGAGCGCGTGCAGCGCGCCCAAGAACGGGCCGACCTCGCCCGCCAGGAGCTAGACGCCGACTTCCCCTTGCTTCACGGCCACAGCCTCGTCGGCGTCTGGGTCTGGGTCCCTGGCTCGCCTTCGACCCCGTCGTCAACGTGCACGACCCTCTCAACAACCTCCGGAAGCTGTCCGGCATCCTGCTCGACGCGGGCTCGAACGACGACTACAACCCGCATTTGGGGGCACCGGCTACTTAGTCACTACCTCGGCCAAGCCGGGATCAGCCACGAGCATAGAGAGAATCCGGGCAACCACGGCGGCCGAGCAAACGAGAGCTACCAGACGGCGCTCCATCGTCGGTGCTGCGCGGCGACGTCGCCTGAGCAGGTCGCAGCACGGCGCTGTCTGACCGGCTCCCCGAACCAGGTTGAGCTCTGCGAGGTGCGAAGATGGGTGCGTGAGCGACGGGCCTTTGCCGCGTGGCACTGTGACCTTTCTCTTCAGTGACATGGAGGGATCGACGGATCTCGTTCGGCGCGTCGGGGACGACCGCTTTGCGGCAATCCGCGCGGATCACCGCCGGCTCCTGCGCGACTCGTTCGCAGCACACGGCGGGCAGGAGATCGACACCGCCGGCGACGGCTTCTTCGTTGCCTTCGACAGCGCCCGAGATGCCGTCGCCGCCGCAGTCGAGGCGCAACTCGCGCTTGTCGCGTCCGGATGGCCTGCTGACGCGGAAGTGCGGGTGCGGATGGGCCTCCACACGGCCGAGCCACACCTCGCAGGGGACGGGTATGTCGGAGTCGGGGTCCACCGTGCTTCCCGCATCTGCGATGCAGCCCACGGAGGGCAGATCCTCGTTTCCAACGCGACGGCTGGCATTGTTGAGGATGCCGAGCTGCCGGGGATCGAGCTGGTCGACCTGGGCGAGTATCGACTTAAGGGACTTCCCCGCGAACAGCGCCTGTTCCAGTTGGCGGGACCGGGGTTGCGATCGGAGTTCGGTTTGCCCCGAACAGCCGTGGCTCCGGCTCCCGGTGCTGGAACATTCCTCTTTGCCGACCTCGCCGGGTGGCGCCACGTCATCCGGGCACTCGGGGACGAGGCGAGCGCCGCGCTCGCCGCCGACTACCAGGCGACGGTCACCGCGGCCGTTGTGGCAAACGAGGGTGCGGTGACCGAACGCGCGGGCGATCACGTCTGGGCTGTGTTTCGCAGTGCCGGCGCCGCTGTACGAGCCGCAGCTGCTGTTCGCGAGGCGCTGCGCGCTTTCGCCGGGCCGCCCGGATGCGACGTCGCGCTGTCGCTCGTGCTGCATTCAGGCCGCTGGTCCGGCGATCCACGCCAACCGGATGCCGGCACGGCATTCCTCCGGATGACACGCCTCGCCAAGCTCGTCGACCCGGGGCAGATACTCGTGTCGCAAACGACGGCGGCCCTTGTCGAGGGCGACCGCGACGCGCCCGTGCTGCGCAGTCTCGGGGCACGAACGATTCCCGACTTTGATGAGCCAATGCACCTCTACGAGATGCTTGAGCCTCAGCAGAGCGGCGATTGAAATCTGCGCGGGTTCGGATTCCCGCCGCCTCCATCATCAGAGTTCTCGCGCTTGGTTGTGCGACTCGGCCACGTCGCCGCCGCCGGGCGGCTGCGCGCACGTGTCGCGATCGCATGATGAGGGTCTGTGTTCCAAGGGTTCGCGCCTGCTCCGTTTGGTTCCAACGGTCATGCGGCCCTGGTGAACCTCCAGGCGCATCTCTTCGTAGCAGTCGCGGCAGCCGGCTGAAACGGCGCCACCGATCCCTTCACGGGCCTCGCCGGCGTCGAGCCGGAGACCCTGCGGCTGGTCCGGCGAGCGACGATCGGTGGAAGTTGGGTCTCGAACGCCTCCAGCCCGACCGGGCCGGGCGTCTGCGCAACGCCTCCGATCGTGACCTGCTGCGTCCCGGTGATGCCGTTCGGGACGCGGAGTTGGGCGTTCGCCTGACCGATGACGAGCTTGTTGTCCGACGCCCTGACGACGAACTGGAACTTCCCCGCCGCGGCGGCCTTCACGGTCCATGTGATGTTCCTCGTCTGGTCGCCCAACGTCTGGTTCGAGGAGCCGCTGCCTGTATCCGTCCAGCGCGAAGGGACGAACTGGAACCTCCCGCGGACCCTTGCGGGCCCGCTGACCCGCCATCTCTGCGTCTCCGTGTGCTGGTAACCCGGGCCCGTCACCATGATCGTGCACGAGGCGGAACCCGACCAGCGGGGCGACGCCGCCGCTCCGCCCGCACCGGGATGGAGCGTTGCCGCCAATATGGCCGAGACCGCCAGCACGGCCGCGACGAGCGTGGGGCGAAGCACGGCGGATAGTCTCGCACAAGCCGGCCCGCTCGTCGCCTCTGCGGGATCGAAGGGCCGATTGAATCTTGCGCGGGTTCGGGTCGTCTTGACAACGTGCGCTGGGAGCACCCCGCCCGGAGTGCGATAGGCTCGGCGAGTGCCGATCGCGCCTCCCATCGGGATGAGGGAGGATCGATGAGTGAGCGGCTCGACCGCCGGCTCGTTGCGGTGATGTTCACCGACATGGCCGGGTATACGGCGTTGATGCAGGCGGACGAACGCGTCGGAATCGACAAGCGCGACCGGTACATGAGCGCGCTCGAGAGCCACCACGACGCCTTCGGCGGGACGATCGTCCAGCGGCTCGGGGACGGCAGCATGAGCATGTTCGCGAGCTCGTCGGGTGCGGTGCTCGCCGCAGTCGCGATCCAGCGGGAGCTCGCAGCGCAGGACGTTCCGGTTCGCATCGGTATCCACGTGGGCGAAGTGATCGTCGAGCCAGAACGGCTCACCGGCGTGGCCGTGAACATCGCCGCCCGGATCGAGTCATTCGCGGTGCCCGGGGGAGTGATGGTGTCCGACGCCGTGCACGACCAGATCGAGACCTTGAGCGACGTCGGCGTCGTCCGCCTGGGGCGGTTCCGGCTCAAGAACGTCGGGCGCCCATTCGAGCTCTACGCGGTATCCGCCGACGGCATCGTCGTGCCGGACCCAGGGGCGCTCGAGGGGAAAGGCGAGCGGTTCGTAAGCCTGCCGAGCAACCTGCCCGACCCGGGCGGGCCGCTGGTAGGGCGGGCCGTTGACCTGGACTCGCTCGTCGAGCTTGCCCGGGACCATCGGGTCGTCACGATCACCGGACCCGGCGGTGTCGGAAAGACCCGGATCCTCATCGAGCTCGGCGGGCTGCTCGCACCCGAGTTCCTCGACGGTGTCGCGTTTGTCGGCCTGGCCGACGTGGAAGATCCCGCCGACCTTCTCCCCGCTCTCGCCGAGGTGCTCGACGTGAAGGAGGCCGAAGGACGGACGCTTGGAGACGGGCTCGTCTCCCTCATCGGCGACCGGAAGGCGCTCCTGCTCCTCGACAACCTCGAGCAGGTCGTGGCGGCAGGTTCGGAGGTGGCCTGGCTGGTCGAGACGCTGCCCCGGGTTGCGAATTCTGACCACGAGCAGGACACCGCTCAGGATCGTCGCCGAACGGGAGTATCCGCTCGCGCCGCTGGCGTTCCCGTCGTCGTCCGACACGGACTCGGCCGAGTCGCTCATGGCGTATGCGGCTATCGCGCTGTTCGTCGAGCGCGCCAGGACGACCAGGGGCTCGTTCGAGCTGACACCCGAGAACGCCGGCGCCGTAGCGGCCGTCTGTCGACGCCTGGACGGTCTGCCGCTGGCCCTCGAGCTCGCCGCGGCCCGACTGCGCCTCCTGTCCCCGGAGGCGCTGCTCGAACGGCTCGACCGGGCTCTCGACGTGCTCACGTCCGGCCCTCGCGACACACCGGAGCGGCAGCAGACGCTGCGCGCGACCATCGACTGGAGTCACTCGCTCCTGACGGAGTCCGAGCAGCGCCTGTTCCGACGCATGGCCGCCTTCGCCGGAGGGTGCACCCTCACCGACCTCGAAGCCGTCTGCGCAGACCCCGGCGAGACCATCCTCGACGAGCTGGAGTCCCTTGTCGACAAGGCTCTCGTGCAGGCGGACGGCCAGGGTGACCGGCTCCGCATGCTGGAGACGATCGGCGAGTACGCTCGCGAGCGGCTCGAGGCCGCGGGCGAGACGGGCGAGATCGCACGAAGGCACGCCCGCCGGTACGGGGCGCTCGCCGGCGAGATTCGCGACGGGGCTCGAGGGCGTCGATCAGCTCGAGCCGTCGAGCGTGGCATCGCCGACGAGGCCAACCTCCAGGCCGCCCTCGACACGCTCCTGGCGGCGGCGCGCGGCGGTGATGCGGCCGCCTCCGAGGAAGGCATGCAGCTGTCCGGCGACCTGTGGTTGTACTGGCACATCCGGGGCAAGAACCTCACCGCTCGGGAGTACGCAGCGGCCTTTTTTGACACCGACGTGGCAGGATCTCCCACGATCGGACGGGCGGGCGTGCTGATTACGGCCGGGCTGGCGTCGTGGGTGCTGGGCCAGTTCGAGCGGGCGAACGACGAGTGGGGCGAGGCGTATCGGATCGCTTGGGAGCTCGACGCCGATCGAGAGCTCTGCATCAGTGCGCACATGCGAGGCCTGGGCTTGATCGGGTTCGATCTGCAGGAAGGGCTCAGGTGTGCAGCGGAGAGCGTCGAGCGGAGCCGCCAGCTCGGTTTCGTGTGGGCCGAGGGGTTTGGCTCGACCGTCGACGGCATCCTCCACGCCGTTGCGGGCGACCTCGACACAGCGCAGGCGAGGTACACCCACGCGCTCGAGATCCAGCAGAGGATCGGTGACGAGGAAGGAGCGGGCCTGTCGTTCGGCGGCCTCGCCCAACTGGCGTCCATTCGCGGTGACCTGGCGAGCGCTCTCGACCTCTACCAGCGGTCTCTCGCCGCGTTCGAGGCGATCGGTGACCGGGCCGAGGAAGCCCGGATCCTGGCCGAGACGGCCTGGACGTACCTCCGGCACGAAGACTCTACGCTCGCGCGCCGGTACTTCCTCGACTCGGTACAGGCCTACACCGACGTGGCGAGCGTGCGGGGGGTCGGCCTCTCGTTGATCGGACTCGCGGCCGCGGAGGCAGTAGAGGACCGACCCGAGACGGCGGTGCGGATCGCCGCCGCGGCGGAGGTGTACGCCGACCAGGAGGGCATCGTCAACGTCTATTCCGACGAGACGCCGGGGCGCGAGTTCGTCGACCAGGCTCGAGCTGCACTCTCGGCCGCCGACGTCGCCCATGCCACGGAGGTCGGCCGCAGGCTCACGATCAGGGAAGCGCTCGACCTGGCCAGGATTCCTCAAACGGCCGCCGTGTAGACCGCGCGGCGTTCCCGTGGCGTCGGCTCATCCGGAATCTCGGCTCATGCGGCTGCCTCCGTTATGGGAGCGGGTTTCGAGGGTCGCCCGATTTGCAGCCGTTATGCGAAGCGCTTGACGAACTCGTCCTCGGTCTGGGTTCTTGCTGTCGACCTTCGCTTCGGTCCAGGGGTTGAGGTTGGCGGTCGCCGCCTGGAAGAGCGGCGCGCCGGAGCCGGGCACCGCGAATGTCTCGTACAGCTCCTTGGCCTCCTTCTCGCTGACGGCGTTGGCGAAGGCGTAGCGGAACTGCTCGTAGGTGAGGGGGACGGCGCGGTTGCGGTTAGCCGGGTTGCCCAGAACCGGGGCTGCCGACTTCAGCGCCGAGATCGGTAGCGGCAGCACACCGCGAAACGGCGCCGGGTCGATCGCGACCGATACTGCCGAGAGGCCGCGCCCGGCGATGCCGTATAGCCGGCGTCCTCGAACACCTTGGCCCAGCGGTCCCAGCTGCTCGGCAGCAGCCACGGGCCGTGGATGAACACGACCGGGGGACGGCCCGTCGCGTTCGCGCGCTTCGCTTGGGCAGCCTCGTGCTCGGTGATCGTCAACGCGGACGCGCTGCTGCTGGAGGCCTTTCTGCCGGGCGCCTTGCTGCTCATAACCGTTCCTCCCTCGATCGCCGGCAACCCGGCTTATACCGAACGTCGCGAATCAACTCGTATGGAATTCCTACACGCATCGTGGGTGAGGTTCGCGATGAGCCCTCGCGTCTGTTCGGAGGACACACCGTTTCGCGCGCGAAGGACTCTCTCCCCATGGGCTGGAGACGCGGTGACGTGTGGCTCGATACGGATGTGCTCTGGTTCCGCGAGGCAGCCGGCGCACCGGCCGTTGCCGGCTTCGTGCCGCAGGGTTCGCCCCCGAAGCCCTCGCCGCCGGGGCTGATCGCTTCCCGTCGGCGCCGGGAGGCGTGGAAGCAGCGTCGGAGCGCGCGCAGGGTCCGGGCGGCAGTGCTCGCGGTGGCGCCGGCCGTAGTCCTACCGGTCGCCGCCGTTCGGAACGCTGCCGGTCACGGAACGAAGCTCGTCGCGAGCGATCCGCCGAGCCTGACGTTCCGCCTCGGAACAGCGATGTCCGGGGATCGGCCGGTCCCCGGGGTGGTCGCTCGGCCCCCCGCAGCGAGGCCGGAGCGCGTGCATCGCAGCGTCAGGCCCGCGCACGTCTTGCCGATGATCGAATGGCATCACGCCACCTCGGTCGGTCTGCCGTTCAACGGCCGCTTGATCAACGGCACGCAGCTCCCGCTCAGCGGGCCGTCCTGGGTCACCTGGGATCCCGTCACAGACAGCGTCCCGAACGAGCCGGACCGACTCTACGGCAACGAACGCACGATCCACGCGATCCTCTCGGTAACCGCCGCCTATCGCGCCGCGAACCCGGAGGCGCCGCGCGTCGTCGTCGGCGACATCAGCCTGAGGGGCGGCGGCCCGATGACCGACGAGCACGTGTCCCACCAGAACGGGCTCGACGTCGACGTCTACTACCCGCGGCGCGACCGCAAGCTCAGCGCCCCGGTTGCGACCGACCAGATCGACCGCCGGCTCGCGCAGGATCTCCTCGACCGCTTCGTCGCCGCCGGGGCGCAGATGGTCTTCGTCGGCCCCTCGACCGGACTCCGCGGCCCGGCCGGCGTGGTGATCCCGTACCCGAACCACGACTACCACATGCACGTCCGCTTCCCGCCGCCCGGCGGATAGGCCGCCGACCCAGGCGACCGTACGCGGACGGCGTTGACCGCGCCGAACCTTCCGGGCGGCTGACCGGTCACTCCCACCGGCTCCGTCCGCCGCGAGCGGCCTCCAGGGCGTGTCCAGAACCCGCCGATCGGCGTTGGAGTCGGGATGACTCCGGAACGGCACAACGAATCATCGTCGAGAACGGCCCGGTCCGGGCGGTTCGCGTGTCCGAACCGTCGCCGGAGAGTCGGTGCTCCGCGCCGCCTCGGGCGAGGTGCGTTCCGGCCCGCACGCCCCCCAGGAGGATCGTGGAGCCGAGCCGGGACGGCGCTTCACCCCGTCGACGTCGTCGGCGACGTGCACGGATGCCTCGACGAGCTGATGCTGCTGCTCGCCGCTCTGGGGTACGAAGAGCACGACGGCCGCTGGCGGCATCCAAGGGGGCGGGTCGTGGTCTTCCTCGGCGATCTCGTCGACCGGGGGCCGGCGAGCGTCGAGACGCTGCTGCTCGTCGACAGGCTCGTCACCGACGGCTGCGCGGCGATCGGCTCGATCGGCAACCACGATCTCCGGCTGTACGAGGCCGTGGTGCTCGGACGTACGCCGAAGCGTCTTGGTGGGCTGCCGGCGACGCTCGCGGAGATCGACGCCCATCCCAACCCGGAGCGGGTTGTCGCCGCTGTCGCCAGGCTGTTCTCCTTCGCGCCGTCGTTCTCACGGCTCGACGGCGGGCGCCTGCTGGTCGTGCATGCTGCCATGCGCCCCGATCTGCTCGACGGCGATCTCCTCGCCGACCGCAGTGATCCCGTCTCACGGCTCTGCCACGGCGGCGAGACGAACGGTGAGCTCGACGTTCGGGGCCGCGCGGTGCGCACCTTCGGCTGGGTCGGCACCTGGGATCCGGCGACGACGGTCGTCTTCGGCCACAACGTGTGCGGCCCGCTCCCCCGCCGCTACGGGCACGGGAACGTCGTGGGCCTCGATACCGGCTGCGTGTTCGGCGGCACGCTGTCGGCGTTCCGCTGGCCGGAGGGCCGGTTCGTCTCGGTGCCTGCACTCGGTCGCTACACGAACGACAGCCCCGTGCCCGTCAGTGGGGTCGAGCCGAGGCCGCCGCTGTCGCAGGCGGCTTGAGCCGATCTCGACGCGCAGAGGAAGCCGACGGCCGACGAGTGGTCCGTCATGCTGGCGTCGTGGGAGTGACAGTCGACGAGATTCGTGCGCTGGCGGCGACGCTGCCGCGCAGCAGCGAGGCGTTCGTGCACGGTCAGGTGAAGTTCAGGATCGGTCAGATCGTCTACCTCGCCCTGGCTCCGGACGGCTCGAGCATGGGCTGCGGCTTCCCGAAAGAGTTTCGCGCGGCGGCCGTGGAGGCAGAGCGGGAGAAGTTCTCGCTGCCGAGCAAGGCGGACATGCGCTTCAACTGGATCCACGTCGACCCCGCGGCGATCGACGCGGACGAGATGCGCGATCTGGTCGAGGGCGCGTGGTCGAGGGCGGTGCCGAGGTACGTCGCGGAGGAGTACGCGGCGGCGCAGGGCTATCTCTGAGCCGTGCGGGGCTACGAACCTCGGAGCTCAGCCGAGCAGTGAGCAGCGACCGTCCCCTGTGCGGGGAGCCTGAGGGGTTTGCGGTGCTTAGCAGGATCGGTTCAAGGCGTGCGCAGTCGATCGCGCCGGATCGCCGAGGCGGCGGCGGCCTGGATCCAGACGGATCCGTGCGCGACGGCAGCCTCTGGATCGCCGTCGCGTAGGGCACCCGCGCGCCGAGAGCGCTACAGGTCGAGGAACGGGCTCACGCTCATGTACTTGAAGCCTGTGTCGACGGCCAGCGTCACGATCACCGCGTCCGGGCCGAGCCGCTCCGCGAGCCGGTGCGCTCCGACGACGTTCGCGCCCGTCGAGATCCCGGCGAAGATCCCCTCCTCGCGCGAGAGGCGGAGGGTCATCTCGAGCGCTTCGTCGTTGCCGATCGGCTCGACGTGGTCGACGCGGTCGGGATCCCAGAGCGGCATGACGAAGCCCGCCCAGCCCTGCATCACGAACGCGCCCGGAGGGCCTCCGCCGATCGCGGCCGACGAGGCCGGCTCGTGCGCCTGGATGAAGACGCCGTGCGGCCGCAGCGCGTCCGAGACGCCCATGACGGAGGTGCCGGTCCCCAGGCCGTGGCAGAACGCCGTCACGGCTCCGTCCGTCTGCTCCCAGATCTCGCGCCCGAGCCGGTCGCGGTGGTCGGGGATGATGTACGGGTTGTTGAACTGATCCGTCGCGTAGTGCCCGGGCTGCGCGCTGAGCTCGGCGGCCCGGGCGACCATGTTGTGGATGTCCTGCGGCGTCACCTTCGGACGGCCCTCGACCGACCGAACCACGTCGACCTCGGCCCCGAGCGCCCGCAGCAGCAGGAAGCGCTCCTCGGTGAAGCAGTCGGCCATCACGATCAGCGGGCGGTAGCCCTTCGCCCGGCAGACGAGCGCGAGCGCAGGCCCGGTGCTGCCGCCCGTGTACTCGACGACGGTGTCGCCCGGCTGAGAGCAGCCCGTCGCGCTCGGCGCCCTCGATCATCGCGAGCGCCATCCGGTCCTTCATCGAGCCGCTCGGGTTCCGGTACTCGAGCTTCACCCACAGCTCGGCGCCGTTCGCCGGAGCGCACCGCCGCAGACGCACGAGCGGTGTGTTCCCGATCGTGTCCAGGATCGACTCCACGGACCGATTATGGACAACGAGCCCTTCGCCAGGCCCGTCGCTGGAGCGTGGGCCCGGCTGCCGACCCGAAGGGAGACAGGGAGGCAGTCGACTATGGTCCGGCGGTGGCAGAGCGGCCGACCGGAACCGTCACGTTCCTGTTCACCGACATCGAGGGGTCGACGGAGTTGCTGCGCCGGCTGCGCGACGAGTACGGCGGTGTGCTGGCAACGCACCGGCGGCTGGTGCGCGCGGCGGTCGAACGGCACCGTGGCTCCGAGGTCGACACCCAGGGAGACGGGTTCTTCTTCGCCTTCCAGCGTGCCTCGGACGGCGTGCGAGCGGCGATCGAGACACAGCAGGCGCTGGCCGGACAGGAGTGGCCGGATGGCGTGACCGTCCGTGTGCGGATGGGGTTGCACACGGGCGAGGCGCGGCTGGAGGAGGGGCGCTACCTCGGGCTCTCGGTGCACCGGGCGGCCAGGATCACGTCGGCGGCGCACGGTGGCCAGGTGTTGCTCTCCGAGTCGACCCGGGCGCTGCTGGCCGACGAGGAGGAGCTCAGCGGGATCAGCTTTCGCGACCTCGGGCCGCTCGCGCTGAAGGATTTCGACCGGCCGATCCGCGTCTACCGGCTGGCCGCCCCCGGGCTGGCGGAGGTCGACCGCCGACCGCGCGCGCGGGCGAAGAGGAGGCGATGGGCCCTCGTCTCGATCGTCGCCGTGGCGCTGGTCGGAGCAGCCGTGGCGGTGGCGCTCGTCGCCAATCTGGGCGGTGGGCCCGCCGCAGTACACGTTCCTGCGAACAGCGTCGCGGTCATCGATCCGGGTAGCGGCAAGGTGCTCCGCGCCGTCCCGGTCGGGCGCGCGCCGGGCTCGATCACCCTCGACCCGAGCGCGGCATGGGTCGCGAGCAGCGGGACGGACACGGTCACCCGAATAGACGCTCGCACGTACGCCACGTCGCCGATCGGCGGCTTCCAGGCAGGGCTCGACCAGCTTGCCGCCGGGGGGAATGCGATCTGGGCGACCCAGCAGACTGCCGGTCTGGCCAGCGTGAACCCAGCCACGCAGACGACGTCGGCCCCCGTTCCGCTGCTCTCTCCCGGCGCTGTGGCCTACTCGGCAAAGGGGATCGCGTACGGCAAGGGCTCGCTCTGGATAGGCGGCGGACTGCCGCAGGGACTGGTCTTGCTGCAGGTCGACCCGGCGAGCGGGCGGATCGTCAAGAGCGCGCCCGTCGGCGTCGACTCACTGCATACGATCGCCGTCGGTCAAGGCGGGGTCTGGGTCAGCGACCTGCTCGCGAACAAGGTCGTCGAATTCGACCCCCGGACGCTGAAGAGACTGCGCACGATCAGCATCGGCGGCCCCGCGGCGATCGCGGTCGGCGGTGGTTCGCTGTGGGTGGCCGGAGCAGACGACAAGGCGGTCTGGCGCCTGAAGCGAAGCGACGGCTACAGCGGCAAGACGCAGATCCCGGTGGGAGGCGATCCGGTCGCGGTCGCGTTCGGCGAGGGTGCTGCCTGGGCGGCGCTCGCCGACGGAACCGTGGCGCGGATCGACGCGGGCACAGACACCGTCCGTCCCACCAAGGTCGCGTCCGCACTCAACGCGATCACGGTCGGCAGAGGCGTCGTCTGGGCCGTGGCCGGGCCGGTCAGCTTCCTTTGAGACAGAGCGCGCCGAAGCTCGCCCCGTAGATGGGGCTCATCTTGACGCAGCCGATCCGGGCCGAGACGAAGGCCGTGTGGTTGAAGACGGCGTAGGGAACCGCCGGTGCCGCGTCGCGGGCGAGCGCGACGTCGAGTCGACCGTAGGCGCGGTAGCGAGCAGCCCCCGTCAGGGCCGCCGCTGCCTCCAGCTTCCGGTTGTAGACCCGACTGTTGAAATAGGACAGGTTCGTGTTCCCGGTCGCGCGGATGAGCGACCCGTCGAAGGGCAGATTGAGCAGCGCGAAGGGGTCGAAATAGGGGGCGATGTCGCCGCAACCGCGGTCGGCTATGTCGAAGGGCTCGCCCCGGCGGGACGGATCCCGTGCCGGCGAGAACGGCTGGATCTGCACGGTGATCCCGATCTGCTTCAGGTCGTACTGGACGATCTGCGCCCGGGCCGTGGCGAGCGGCGCAGGATTCCGCACGTACATGACCGCAGTGCCGTCGCGAGTGTGGCCGCTCGCGAGCCGTTGAGCCTTCCTCAGGTTCGGCCCGGTGAGCGGGTAGATGTTCGCGTCCGCGAAGCCGGGCATCCCGGACGGCAGGAACTGGTCGGTGCGCCGTCCGACGAAGGAGCCGAACGCCGCCACCAGCGCGCGCCGGTCGATCGCGAAGTTGACGGCACGCCGGAGTTGCGGGTTGTCATGGAAGAGCGGCCGCGACGTGTTGAGGGCCAGGCAGAGGGTCTGGTAGCCGGGAGCCACGAAGAACCGGGACTTGTTGATTCCGTACTGGGCCGCGAGCGCAGTGGTGGCGGCCGGAGAGACGATGCCGTAGTCGGCGGCACCGCGCTCGACCTGGAGCGGGATCGCGTCGCCCGGAACCTGAAACATCCAGTCGATCTCGGCCGCGCGGCGCGGTCGGTCGCCGGCGTAGTGCGGGTTGCGCTTGAGGACGATCTCACCCGGCGTGTAGCTCGCGATGTAGTAGGGCCCGGCCATCGGCGCCATCTGGTTGGGCTGAGCGGGCAGGCCGGCGGGGATCGCGCAGAAGAGCGTCGAGGAGAGCATCGCCGGCAGGTCGGACGCGTGCCGATCCATGGTGATGGCGATGGTGTGACCGTGGGAGGTGGCGCGCACGAGATCGTGCAGGACGCTCGGCCCCGGCCCCGGCGCCAGGCCGGGCGCGAGGTCGCGGTTGATCGCATAGACGAAATCGCCTGCGGTGACGGGCCGGCCGTCCTGGTAGCGGAAGCCGGAACGCACCGTGATCGTGTACGTGTAATTGCGACCGCTGCGCCGGACGGCCGGGAAGGCAGCGGCCACCTCGGGTCGAAGGACGGCGCCCGAGGGCGCCGGAGCGTCCCGATAGTCGTAGAGGAAGGCGCACGTCGACCACAGCAGCTGGTTCGCAAAGAACCCGGCAGCCTGGGCCGGATCGATGGAGCCGATGGACGAGCTGGGGCCGGTCTGCGCGATGCGGAGTGTCCACGGCGATGAGGTGCGGCTGCTAGCGACGACGGCGCCGGTGCCAAGCGCGCCGGCCAGCACGACCGTGACCACAAGCACACCTACGACGATGCGCCGACCCCCCATCGAACAAGCGTGGCGACGTCTAGGGGACCTGTCAAGCAGCGCTGTTGCGAGTCCGGCCGCGGGCTTCCCCGCGGCCGGACTCGACGTTGCCTTGGCCTAGACGACGATCGGGTGGTTGGAGCGCATCACGTTGTCCGGGTCGACCGTCGCCTTGATCCTGCAGAGGCGCTCGTACGCCGCCTCGTCCCACAGAGTGCCGGGGTCGCGGCGGGTTTCCGCGAAGTTCGCACACGTCTGCATCGCCGCCCAGGGGGCGACGGCGGTCTGGAGCTCGTCGGCGTGGCGCTCGACCGCTGCCGCGGCCTCCGGGGTCGGCGTGATGCCGACCGCGTACAGGGCGTACTCGGCGGTCGATCGAGGCGAGCGCGCCGCAGCCGTCCCGGGTTCTCGCGAGCTCGCCGCCGAGCTGCCGGATCTCCACGGAGAGGAGCGGCGATTGGGCCTCCGGTCCGACGACCCGCTCGAGCGCGTCGATCGCCTCGGCCGGCAGCGCTGCGAGCATCACCCCGTCGCCGCCGCCGGGGATCGGGTGCTCGGGATCCATGTGCATTCGGCTGAGCGCCTGCACCGGAATCGTGTCGACCGTGTCCATCACCGGCCCGAGCGCCCGTAGGGGGGCGAGCAGCCGGTCGGCCTCCGCCCGGTCGCCGAGGTGGATCGCCTCGACGACGACGAACGACTTGCCCCTGACCGGCTCCGGAATCTCGGGGAGCGGCGGGAGCCGCAGGTAGCGGCCCACGGTCGTCAGCTCGTCGGGCAGGCCGCTCGCGGTGAGCTCACGCCAGGCGTGCAGCACCTCGCCGCTGCGCTCGATCGGCCACCAGAGGACGCCGGCGACTACCTCGGCGATCGGGAAGAGCTCGATCTCGAGTGCGGTCACGACGCCGAGGTTCCCGCCCCCGCCGCGCAGGGCCCAGAACAGGTCGGGCTCGCTGTCGGCGTCCGCGCGGACGAGCCGGCCTTCTGCGGTCACCAGCTCGACGGCGAGGACGCTGTTGGCCGCGAGGCCGTGACGGCGCCCGAGCCAGCTGAGGCCGCCCCCGAGCGTGTAGCCGACCACGCCGACGTCCGGCGAGGAGCCGGCCAGGCCCGCAAGTCCGTGCTGGGAGGCCGCCTCGGCCACCTCGGCCCACAGGACGCCGGCGTCGACCCGCGCACGGTGCAGCTCGGGATCGATCCGGACTCCGCGCATGCGGTGGGTCTTGACGAGCAACGTGCCGTCGAGCGCCCCCATCGCTGCGGCACCGTGACCGGTTCCCTGGGCCGCTACGCGCAGGCCCTGCTCGCGAGCCCACCTTACCGCGAGGACCACCTGCTCGGCGGTTTCGGGAAGCGCCACGGCCTCCGGCTGCTGGTCGACGGCGAGGTTCCACGCCTGCCGCGCCTCGTCCCAGCCGTCGTCGCCGGGCCTGACGAGGGTCAGGCCTGCCGGGGTGTCGAGATTCGGGCTCATCGTCGTCTCCTTCGTGTCGCTTGGTGGTTCAAGGCCGCTCGCGGATCGCTCCGCTGAAGATGCTCGAGGGCGCCCGCGCAGCGTACGCCGGGTAGGGGCACGTGAGCATCTTGATCTCTCCTTCCTTGTATCGCGGATTGACTGATTGCAGATCGTGTGGTGCTCGTCGTGCGTGCGCCATCGTGACCTAGAGACTCCCGAGGCTGTGGTCGCCGCCGATCTCATGACGCGGCGAGCCCGAGCGAGTAGCCGACCGCGTTTGACAACCGCGCGGCTGCGGCGAGAGACTCCGCTCCAAGCAGGGAGGAGTCGATATCGATCGCTCCGCGTCTAGCTCCACCGACGCTTCGTCGAGTCAGTTGTGCCCACCGGCTCCGCACTCCGGGCGCGGACGTTGTCCCTGCGCCCACCGCCTCCCCGAGTCGCCCGGCTACGGGGATCGAAAGGAGGACGCATGAAGAAACTCGGCCTGGTCCTGCAGGGCCGCCGGAGAATGTCCGCCCCGAAGGCTCTGCGCACGGTCGTGCTCCTGGCCATGGCGGCCGGCCTGCTGATCGCGTTGCAGACCGCATCCGCGAGCAGCAGCGCCAAGCGTGCGGCGCCGAAGGCGGCCAACTCCTCGGGCTACGACGAGCCCGTGTGCACGAGCCACTCGTCACTGTGCACCGACGCCTACGACAACCCCGGCGGCGAGTACGTCGGTCACGACGAGCCGTCGCTGGAGTTCAAGTCCGGCGAGCCCGGTTCGGGCAACGACATGACCTACACCATCACGCTGCCCAGAGAGCCGCAGGTGCGCCCGCGGACGACGGCTCGGGCGGGACGTGGAACTTCGAGCTCCGCCCGACGTTCTGGTTCGGGCTCACGCTCTGCGACTCGCGAGTCGGCGCCCGAGTTCACGAAGACGTGCACTCCCGGACTCCGACGCCAACGACCTCGTCGGCACCAATCCGAACACGCCCGACTACATCGGCAAGCACCCCGGCAACGCGTTCATGGAGCTGCAGTTCTACGGGCCCGGCTACGTCCCGCAGTTCGAGGGCTTCGGCTGCGCGGCGACGGCAGTACTGCGCGGCGATGACGATCGACAGCCTCGGCCTCAATCAGAACACCGGGGTGGCCAACACGCCGCCTGCGACAACTACATCCTGGGCGGCGAAGAGCCGATCAACTGGGCGTACATCACCAAGAACGGCGTCTCGCAGGCGCCCGGCCGACCCGCTGTTCACCGGCACGTTCGACAACCCGAACTTCGCCGCGGTGAACCCGGACTACAACCAGGATCTGCTGATGAAGCCCGGGTGACCGGGTCTCGATCCACATGCACGACACGCCGGCCGGGTTCCGTGTCGACCTGTCCGACCTGAGCACCCACCAGAGCGGCTCGATGACCGCATCGGTCGCGAACGGCTTCGCGCACGTCCTGTACACGCCGAACGTCGAGCACGTGCACAGTCGGCGCCGTACGCCTTCCACCCCGAGTACAGCACCGCGAACCCGCGCGGGAACACGTGGTCCGCGCACACGTACAACGTCGCCTACTCCGACGAGATCGGTCACTTCGAGCACTGCACCACGGTGGACGCGAACTTCAACTGCGCCGTCGCCGGGCTCGGACGACCCGGGCGGACTCGACGCCGACGACGACAACAACTTCTGCGTTCCGGGGAGGACGCTCTAGTCGTGCCACATCAACGGCTGCTTCTCCGAGCGACGACGACTTCGACGGGCCTTCGTACCAGAACGACTGGCCGGGGACGAATCCCAATCCGAAGGTCGACCAGAAGCTCCATCCCGAGCCGCTGCTGTTCACGAGCCCGACGACGGGCCGGACGGTCACGACTACCCCACGATCGCCTTCGAGGCCGACCTGCCCCGCGATCGAGAGCACCGTGCGACCGGACGACCGGCGCCGGCTGCGTCAACCCGCCGCCGGGCGCGCAGTTCTATCCCGTTCTTCACCACGCGGGGACGGAAACGGGATCGGGACGGGGAACGGGGGCCAGCACTCCTGCACCTGGCAGGAGGGCGGGAACTTCATCCCCGGCACCGACCAACACACTTCGGCGGCAGCTCGGCGACGGAGTTCGGGCCGCTGCTCACAGACCGTCTACCCCGTTGCCGGGTTCACCACGGTCAGCCGCTTCAACAACTTCAACAGCGGCGACCTGACCAACGGCTGCCGCGTCGGCGGCCAGTAACACCGTTCCGTAGCGCAGGGAAGGAGCGGCTCCGGTCGCTCCTTCCCGCCTGTCCTGGTCGGTGACACGGTCGGCCCGCCACATCCTGATCGCGATCGACCGAGCGCGCGGCGCGCATCGGCGAGAGCCGGAGTGTCCGTCCCGGGCTTCCGTCATGATGGCGCCGTCAGCGTCGAGCAGAGCTGGAGAGCGTTCAGACTGATCGTTCGTGTAGAGCAGGCGCGCCCCGCGTGGTGGTTCACGTGCGGAGACGCGTGTAACGCCGCAACTGTCCGTCACCGTCGGAGGTGCGCATGGCAATACTCTGGATCGTCTACATCGCGATTGTCGTCCTCGTAATCGCGGGGTTCTGGAAGGTGTTCGTCAAGGCGGGTGAGGAAGGGTGGAAGTCGATCATCCCCATCTGGAACACCCTGATCGTCCTGAAGATCGTCGGCCGGGAGTGGTGGTGGATCATCCTGCTGATCATCCCGATCGTCGGATTCGTGGTCTGGATCATCGTCGCGCTCGACGTCGCCAAGAGCTTCGGGCGAGGGACGGGATTCGGCATCGGCCTTGCCCTTCTCTCGTTCATCTTCTTCCCGATACTCGGCTTCGGTAGTGACCAGTACAAGGGGCCTGCCGCAGCGCCGGGCGCTGCTGCGGCGTAGCCGCCTGGGTTCGCTGCTTCGCCCCGTCAACGGGCAGGGCGAAGCAGCGGCACCCGGCGGTAGGTCAGCTCTTCGGGCGGTAGGTCAGCTCTTCGCCAGCGTGCGCAGCATCGTCTCGACGCGCTCGAGCCGGGCGGCGAGGTCGTCGAAGCGGGCGTTCGCCCGCGCCTCGGCCTGCTTCTCCTCGGTGTCCTCCGTGATCTGACGGGCTCGCTGCGCGCGCTCGACGAACGTCGAGGTAACCGCCGCGGTCACGATCGCGATCAGGGCGATGCCTTCGAACATCACGACGGCGGCGACGAGCCGCCCGATCTTGGCCTGCGGGGTCACGTCCCCGTAGCCGACGGTGGTAACGGTCTGCAGGGACCACCACATCCCGCGGAAGATGTTGGGGTACTCACGGTGGTCGAGCACTCTCATCAGGGTGCCGCTCACAGCGACGACGACGAAGGTGGCGGTCACGATCGTGCTCACTGCACCGCGTATCGAGACAGGCTCCCGCAGGAACCGCGACATCGAGCGCTCGATGAGAACGAGGCGTGCGATAACGCGATGGTATGGCGACGGCCGGACGGGAGACCTCGGCCGGCAGGACGAGCCGGCGTGTCCGCGATACTCGTCCGATCGGCGCCCTCTTCGTTCAGCTCCTGCCGCTCGCGATCGTGTGCGCGCTCTCGCCGTGGGCGATCGTGGCCGTGATCCTGATGCTCGCCTCCGACCGGCCGTCGAACGCGGTGTGGTGGCTCGTCGGCTGGACGCTGTCGACCTTCGGGATCGGCGTCCTGATCGTGCTCTTCTTCGGCGGGTACGACTTCTCCAAGTCGACCACTCCCACGAAGGCGGCGTGCATCGTCCAGGTGGCGCTCGGCGTGCTGCTGCTCATGGCCGCAGCGCGGTTCTGGGCCCGCCGGCCCGCCCGCACGGGGCAACTTCCGAAGGAGCCGGGCTGGATGACCAGGATCGGCAAGATGAGCCCGGTCTGGGCGTTCCTGATCGGCGCCTTCTGGATCAACACAACGCTCGTGGTGGCCGCGGGCATCGACACGCTCCGCGCGGAGCTCTCGAACAGGCAGTCGATCGTCGTCTTCGCCGCCTTCACCCTGGTCACCCTGTGCGTGCAGGGAGCGCTGATCCTCTACGCGTACCTGCTGCCCAAGCGCGCAGCGGTCGGTCTGACCCGGATCCGCGAGTGGATCACGCGGAACCAGCAGGCGGCGCTCGCGGTCGTCGCCCTCGTGCTCGCGGTCTGGCTCGGCAGCCAGGGCATCAGCGGCCTGCTGGGATAGCCCGCGCGGCTGCCTGTCGGCCAACTCGCCGAGCCGGGTGTCCACGGCCTGGAGCTGCGCGCGAAGAGCGACCAGCTCCTCGTGGAGCGGTGCGGGCTCGCCCGTCGGGCCCTTGGCCAGGTGGCCGGGGAGTATCGTCTCGCCATGACACGCTTTCGGGCGGCGGTTGCACAGGTGCGGGCCCCGTCGAGCACCGCCGGGGAGGTCGAAAAGGCAGCGGGCGTCGCGAGGTGACACACGGCCGGTACGACCTCGATGCCGCCGGCCACTGCAGCCGCCCGGATCTCTTCACGCTCACCGTCGACACGCGGGAGAGAAGTCCCGTGGAGTGGAGGACGGACTCCGAGCAGCGGCCGCCGGGCGACCTCGGGTAGATGCGCCACGCGTTCGTCGGAGCCGGAGGTATCGGGGGACTGCTTGCGGCCGCGCTGGCGCGCTCCGGCGCCGACGTGCTCTTGCTCGTGAGGCCGGAGGCGCTTGGGCGGTACGAAGGCCGTCTCTCGGTCGAAAGCGCGGTGCTGGGCGACTTCGAGGTCGATGTTCCCGCGACGTCCGGTCTCGATCGGGAAGTGGACGTCGTCTGGGTTGCGACCAAGGCGACGCAGCTCGAGCCGGCCCTGGCGCTCGCGCCGCCCGAGCGGGTCGGCGAGGCCGTCGTGATCCCGCTCCTGAACGGCATCGACCACGTCGCGCTGCTCCGCGAGCGCTACGTCGAACGTCGTTGCAGGAGCGATCCGGGTCGAGTCCGAGCGCGTCTCCCCGGGACGGATCCGCCAGACCTCTCCGTTTCTGAGCGTCGAGCTGGCAGGCGCGGAACCGGCCGCCGCCGAGCTGCGCAGAGCCGATATCTACTGCCGCACGCGCGACGACGAGCTGTCGCTGCTCTGGGACAAGCTCGCGTTCCTCGCACCGGTTGCGCTGGCGACGACTGCGCTCGACGCCCCGCTCGGCGCCGTCCGCGACGACCCGCGGTACCGCGGCTGCCAGAACGAGGTCCTCGCCGTCGCCCGCGCCGAGGGGGCGTGGGTCGACGAGACAGCGCTCCGTGCGCTGCAGGAGTCCGCTCCCGGCGAGGTGAGGAGCTCGATGCAGAAGGACGTCGCCGCTGGCCGTCAGCCCGAGCTCGACGCGATCGCGGGTCCGATCCTGCGCGGTGGACAGCGCCACGGCATCGATGTGCCGGCCACGACCGAGCTCGCGCGTCTCGTCAGCTCCCGGGCAGGCTAAATCCGCCTCTCAGCGGTGACGCTTGAGGCAGAGCGCGGCGAGGTCGACCCCGTACACGGGCTGGTAGACCTTGCAGCCGGAGCCGATGCGGGCGGAGAAGAAGTCGGCCTCGTTGCCGTTCCAGAGCGGCGCCGCCGGCGCCCCGTTGCGGGCCAGATCGGCTTCGAGCGCCTGGTAGGCGAGATAACGACGCGGACCGGAGAGCCTTGCCGCGGCCGCGAACTTGCGGTTGTAGACGGGATCGTTGAAGAAGCTGAAGTTGGCGCCTCCCTTGGCCCGAATCGCGCTCCCCTCGTAGAGCGTGTTCAGGAAATTCGAGGGGTCGGGGTAGTCCGCGTTCCAGCCGGAGAGGGCCATGTCATATGGCTCACCCCGTGTTCCGGCGCGGTTGAAGAACGAGTTGAAGCTGAGGGCCTTGATCTCGACGTTGATCCCGATCTGCGCGAGCTCGGATTGGATCGCCTGCGCCACGCGAGTCAGGGACGGCGAAGCGAGGTAGTAGAGGACTGCCTTCCCGCCGTGGCCGCGGGCGAGTTGTCGCGCGCGGGTCAGGTCCGGGGTGAGCGGGTAGACGTGCGTGTCGCGGTAGCCGGGCACGCCCGGCGGGAGATACTGGGCGGTCGGCGTGTTGACGTTGACGCCCGGCGGGCCCCCCTCCAATCGCGCGATCGCGCGACGGTCGAGCGCGTAGTTGACCGCCCTGCGCAGGTTCGCGTCCCTGAACAGCGGCCGGCTCGTGTTCAGGGCGAGATACCAGAGGCCGATCTGCGGGTTGACGAAGTAGCGCTGGCCGCGGGCACGGGCGGCGGCGCTGCCGGGACCGTAGCGGGCGGCGAGGCTCGCGACCTGGTCGGCAGGCACGCCCCCGGCGGAGAAGTCCGCTGTGCCCGCCTCTATCTCCCGCACGCTCTCAGCCGGGCCGACGTTCACGCGGAAGTCGATCTCGTCGAGCGTGTGCGGCCGCGCCCCGTGGTAGTTGGGGTTTCGCTTCAGCACCGTGCCCTGCGCGGGGTTGTACGAGGAGATGTAATACGGCCCGGCCGAGGGCACCGTGCTCACGCCTGGGAAAGCCTCGACCGGGGTGCCGGGCGGGACGGCGCAGAAGAACGGCGTGGAGAGTTGCGACAGGATGACCGGGTCGGCGCGCGTCAGCCGGACCGTCAGCGTGTTGCGGCGTGCGATCACCCCGGAGATGTGGTTCGCCTTGCCTGCCATGTACGCCTGGGCGCCGACGACATCGCCAAGGTAGCCCGTGCGGGGGCCCTTCGTCTTCGGACCGAGGCTTCGCTCGATTGCGAACTTGAAGCTCTGGGCTGTCACCGGTGCGTTCGACGGCGGCGAGAAGCGGAAGCCGGGCCTGATCGTGAAGGTGTAGGTCTTGCCGCCGTTGGTGGGGACGGGCAGCGCCGTCGCGACCTCCGGCTCGAGTCGCGACCCGGCCGGTGCCGGACTGTCGGCGTAGTTGACCAGCTTCGCGCAGGTCGCGTACTCGATCTCCCAGGTCCAGAGTGTGTAGGCAAGTGCCGGATCGAGTGAGTCGAGCGTGGAGCCAAAGGTGATGTGGGCGACGCCGCCTGCCTGCTTGCCGGGACCGACCAGCGCGTTCTGGACGGACACCCAGACCCGTCCGCCGCCGACCGCTACCGCCTGCGGGCTCCCGCCGACCGTGATCGTCTGCACGCGGTAGGGGAACACGGGATCGATCCGGGACACGGTGCCGTCACGGCTGTTGGTCACCCAGACGCTGCCGAGGCCAACCGCGATCCCGGTGGGGGAGCGGCCGACCGGGATCGTCGACGTGCCGGAGTTGCTCGCCGGGTCGATCCGGACGACGGCGCTGTCGGCCTCGTCCACGACCCAGACCGCTCCTGCGCCGGCGGCAACGGCGTTCGGAGCGTTGCCGACCGGGATCGCGGCCGCCACGGCCTTGGTGGCGGGGTCGATGCGCGCGACGTTGTTGCCCTGGCCGTCGGCGGCCCAGACCCCGTCCGCGCCGACCGCGATGCTGGACGGGCTGTTGCCCGTGTCGATCCTGGCGGTGACATGGCTTCCGGCGGAATCGAGGCGTTCGAGCAACCCTCCCTCGGAAATCACCCAGACCACCCCCTCCCGGGCGACCGCAACGGCTGCGTCCCCGTTTGCGTCGCCCTGCACCACCAGCCGCTTCCCCGCGAGGCCGTAGCGCGGATCGACCTTGACGATCCGGGGGAGCCGCCGGGCGATTGGACTGCGACCCAGACGGCGTTCGGCCCGGCGGCGACACTCGTCGGGACGCCCCCGACCGGGACGTTGCCGACGACCTTGCCGCCGGCGACGTCGATGTGCGAGACGGTCTTGTCGCCGGTGTTCGCGACCCAGACGCTGGTCCCACCGGCGGCGATGCGCGGATGGCGCAACGCCAACGGGAACCTGTCCCGTGACTCGATTAGAGGCCGGGTCGATGATCGCGACCGCGTTGCCGTCCACCGTCGTCGACCCGCCCGAGCCGCCCTGTCCGAACGCGAACACGGGGACTGCGACGGCGGCCGCGAGCACGCCGATCAGGGCGGCTCCCGCGTACATACGGCGCCGCTTGCGCTGCAGCTCGACGTCGAGCGTGTTCAGCGGCCCGAACTCGCCGGGCAGGCCCTCGATCACGAGCTGGTACAGCCGCTCCGACCGCTCCATGTCCTTGAGCCGCCGCTCACCGAGATCGCGGATCGTGACGCCTGCAGGCAGGTCCTCCTCGGCGAGCTCCTTCGTGGTCGAGGAAAGCAGCACCTGGCCGCCGTGCCCGGCCGCCCCGATCCGGGCTGCGCGATGCACACCGATCCCGACGTAGCGGTCGTCGCCGCGCCGCGGCTCGCCGGTGTGCAGCCCCATCCGCACCTTCACCTCGGCCCCGGCGGGCCACGGGTGTGCGAACAGGTCGCGCTGCGCGTCGACCGCGGCGGCGACGGCGTCCTTGGCGGCCGGGAACGCGACGAAGAACGAGTCTCCCTGGTTGTCGACCTCGCGGCCCCCGTGCGCCGCGAACGCCGCACGCAGGATCCGGTGGTGCTCCGCGAGGATCTCGGCGTAGTCAGGACCCAGCTGATTGAGCAGCCGGGTCGACCCTTCCACGTCGGTGAAGAGGAAGGTGACGGTACCGCCGGGAAGCGCGGCCATGGTGCACGGCCTTTCGTGTCGAGAAACACAAGCCTAGACCACACGGCCTGATTCCCAAAGGGCTCGAAGCGCCCTGCAGCCCGGTTCGGCCCCTCGCTGCAGACTGGCCTATGATCGCCCCATGAAGACCAGGGTTGTCGTTCTCGGAGCGGGCTTCGGCGGTCTCGAGCTCGCGACGATGCTGTCGGAGGCGCTCGGCGACGACGTCGACGTAGCCCTGATCGACAAGGGCGACGCTTTCGTCTTCGGGTACTCGAAGCTCGACGTGATGTTCGGCCGGACGACTCCCGACGCGGTCCGCCTCCCGTACCGGGACATCGCGAAACCGGGGGTGCGGTTCCTGCAGGAGACGATCACCGCGATCGATCCCGAGGCGCGGACGCGTGACGACTGACGGCGGCGTCCATGAGGCCGACTTCCTCGTGGTGGCGCTCGGTGCCGATTACGACATGGACGCCACGCCGGGACTCGCCGACGGTCACAACGAGTTCTATTCCGTGGCCGGAGCCGAGCGAATGGGCGAGCTGCTTCCCACCTTCTCGCAGGGCAAAGCGATCGTCGGTGTCTGCGGAGCGCCGTTCAAGTGCCCTCCCGCGCCGAGCGAGTGCGCGTTGCTACTGCACGACTACCTGTCGGCCCGGGGTGTGCGCGACGATTGCCAGATCTCGTTCGTCATCCCGTTCGGGACCCCGGTTCCTCCGTCGCCGGATACCTCGAGCGCGCTGATGGCAGCCTTTGCCGAGCGTGACATCGAGTTCGTGCCCGGCCGCCGGGTGAGCGCTCTCGATACGGCGCGTCACGTCGCCGTGCTCGACGACGGCAGCGAGCTGCCGTACGACCTCTTCCTCGGCGTCCCGAAGCACCGCGCCCCCGACGTGGTGATCGCGAGCGGAATGACCGTGGACGGCTACGTGCCCGTGAACCCGAGGACGCTCGAGACGCGGTTCCCGGGCGTGTACGCGGTGGGGGACGTCGCGACGGTCGGCGTGCCGAAGGCGGGGGTGTTCTCTGAGAGAGCCGCACGCGTCGTCGCCGAGTCGCTTGTCGCGAAGCTTCGGGGCGGCGAACAGCCGCAGGGCTACGACGGGCGCGGCTCCTGTTACATCGAGTTCGGCGCCGGTCGCGTCGGTCGCGTCGACGTGGACTTCTTCTCGGGGCCTTCGCCGACCGGCACGTTCCAGGAGCCGTCGGCCGCGCTCGTCGCGGAGAAGGAGCACTTCGGCTCGAGCCGCCGGGCCCGCTGGTTCGGCAGCTGAGCCCTAGACGGGCTCGATGAACTCGCCGGTCGGCCAGTTGCCGTGGGTCGGGCGGCTGGAACGGAACACCGTCTCGCGCCGTTCCGACCCGTTTGTGCTCGGCGCCGCAACGCCGCGGACCAGCATCACCCGGCACGGTGCGTGCTTGAGCACGTAGCGGGTCGTCGCGCTGAGGTCCATGGAACCGCGGCTCTGGGGCCACGCGTCGGCCAGGATCACGACCTCGACCCGGCGTGCAGTCAACTCGTCGACGATCGCCTCACCTGCGTGGCGCGCGTGGAGCACCGTGCCAACAGTGTCGATCTGGTGGGCGGACGCCAGTGCCTGGGCCGTTCGCACGGCCTCCCGAGCCGCCTCCTCGACATCGCGGTCCGGGGTCTCGAGCGGCACCTCGGGCGGTACCTCGATCACCGCGATCGCGGTGAGGCGCGCGCCGCGGTCGGCGGCCAGATCGCAGGCCATGGACACGGCTGTGTCCGCTGCGCCGGGCGAGAGGCACACAGCCAGCCGCTGGTAGGCGGGCACCCGGCCGTTGTGGCGCGACTCCGGTCTCGACTCGCGAGTACCGGTCCGCCGTCGCTGGAGCAGGCCAACTGCCATCAGTCCAACCGTAGGCCGGCCCGCATGAATGGGCCGTCAAGATTCCGGCCGCGGGCCTCAAAGAAACCTTAAAGCCCCGGGCGCGTATCGTCCCAGCGGCATTGCCCGACGAACCGCCCGCCGGCGTACCGCGCGCGCATCGCCCAGCGAGCGAAGGGCCGCCGAAGCGTGCCCCGGTCCTCCGGACGCTCGTCGGACGGCCGATGGCGTCCGGCGAGATGGAGGAGACCCTGCTGCCGAAGTGGCTCGCGCTGCCGATCTTCGCCTCCGACCCGATCTCGTCCGTCGCGTACGCGACCGAGGCCGCGCTCGTCGTCCTGATCGGCGCATCGCTGGCCGCCGAGCGGTACATCATCCCGATCTCGATCGCGATCGCGATCCTGCTCGCGATCGTGACGCTGTCGTACCGCCAGACCGTGCACGCGTACGAGGTGTCCGGCGGCGCGTATGTCGTCGCCCGCGAGAACCTCGGAACGGCGCCGGCGTTGATCGCGGCCGCCTCGCTGATGACGGACTACGTCCTCACGGTTGCCGTCTCCGTGGCCTCTGGCGTGTTCGCGATCACGTCCGCGGCGGCGTTCCTGCACGGCTACGAGGTCGGGCTCTGCGTCGCGATCGTCCTGCTGATCATGTTCGTCAACCTGCGCGGCGTGCGCGAGTCGGGCGTCACCTTTGCGCTGCCGACATATGCGTTCATCGCGGTGATGTTCGTGACGATCGGGACGGGGCTGAGCAAGTGCGCGGCCGGAACCTGCCCCACCGCCGTCGCGCCGCACGCGCTCCCGGCCGGCACTGGTGCCGTCACGGTGTTCCTGCTGCTGCGGGCATTCGCCTCGGGATCCTCCGCCCTCACCGGCGTGGAGGCGATCGCGAACGGCGTCAACGCCTTCCGCCGCCCGCAGTCGAGGAATGCGGGGCAGACGCTGCTGATCCTGGGCTGCATCGCGGTGACCCTGTTCCTCGGCGTCTCGTACCTCGCCTACGAGATGCACGCGCGACCCAGCTCCACAGTGTCGGTGTTGTCGGAGATCGGGCGCGGGGTCTTCCCCGCCGGGTCGTCGGCCGGGTTCGTCTACTACCTGCTGCAGGCGTTCACGTTCGGAATCCTGATCTTCGCGGCGAACACGTCGTTCCAGGGCTTTCCCAGGCTCGCGGCGCTGCTCGCGCGCGACCGTTTCTTCCCCGGCCAGTTCGTCAACCTCGGCGACCGGCTCGTCTACTCGAACGGGATCTTCGTCCTGACCGGCGTCGCGATCGCCCTGCTCGTCGTGTTCAAGGCGAACGTCAACTCGCTGATCCATCTCTACGTGCTCGGCGTCTTCACCGCATTCACGATCTCGCAGACCGGGATGGTGCGCTACTGGCAGCGCCGCCGCGACCCGGGCTGGCAGTGGCGCGCGGGTATCAACGGACTCGGCGCCGTGACTACCGGAATCGTGACGATCGTGGTCATCCTCACGAAGTTCCGCGAGGGCGCCTGGATCGTGATGGTCGCCGTGCCGATCTTCGTCGCCGCGTTCTACGGGATCGGCCGCCACTACAAGGGCGTGAAACGACGCCTCGCCGCGGGAATCGACGCCGTCAAGCGGGCCCGCGGCGGACTGACGAACGAGACGCTCCTGCCGGTAGGTGAACTGGACGCAGCAACCCGCTTCGCCGTCTGGTATGCCCGAGCCGTGGCGGGCAAGAGCTTCCGCGGCATCTACGTCCCGCAGGCCCGTGGCCGCGACCCGCGCGGCAGCTGGTGGGAGTTCTCGGGAGGCAGCGATCCGCTCGAGGTCGTTCCCCCCGTCGACGGCCACTGGTCGGAAGCCGTCCGGGAGTACGTCTGGGGGCTGCCGCGCGGGGAGGCCGACTTCGTCACGGTCATCGTCCCCGAGCAGTTCGATCGCCCGCGGCTGCGCGACGCCCTCCGCATGCGGGAGACGCTGCGGCTGAAGGCGCGCCTCCTCTCCGAGATCGGCATCGCGGTGGCCAACGTCACGGCGGTGGGTGAGGGGCCGCGCACGCTCCCGAAGCAGATCGCGTGCCGCGTGCTCGTCTCGGGCGCTCACGCCGCCAGCCTGCGGGCGGTCAACTACGTCAACACGCTCGGCCTGCGCGACGCGAGCGCGGTCTTCTTCGCCTTCGACGAGGAGGAAGGGCGCGCCCTGCGCACGGAGTGGCGCGCGCGGGGATTCGATCTGCCGCTGGAGGTGGTGGAGGCGCCCTACCGAGACATCGGCGATCCGCTGCTCGGTTACGTCCGTGACCTCACCGCGGACGGCGAGACCCTGGCGGCGGTGATCATGCCCGAGCTCCGGGTCGCCGGCTGGCGGCAGCTCCTGCACAACCAGCGCGCGCTCTACATCAAGCGCCTCCTGCTCTTCGAGCCGAACGTCGTGCTCACGAGCGTGCCGTACCAGCTGCTGGGCTGACCGGCGCCCTTGACCCGTCCCGGCGTGTATGAGAGAAACGGCCGGTCGGAGCGCGAGCAGGCGCTCGTCGAGTTGCGCACCCGTCCCAGGAGGAGCCATGTCCGAGCAGCAGCAGCCCGACCACACCGCGGGGTCGGCCCGCGACGACGGCATCACCCGCCGCGACTTCCTCGACGGGGTGGCGATCACCGCCGCCGGGCTTGCGGTCGCTGCGGCCGCGCCCTACCTGACCGGCGCCGAGGCCGCACACGCCGCGACCGGCCCGCCGCCTTCCAGCACGGGGCTGCCGCCCGGCTACTACCCGCCGACCAGCACGGGGCTCACCGGCGAGGCCGATCTCGTCGTGCGCAACACCATGCGGCTCGACCCACCGGCGCAGAAGCCGAAGGACATCCACTCGACGAAGCAAGGGCACGGCATCGTGCCGCAGGGGCCGGTCCGCAACGTGGACAACGACTACGACTGCGTCATCGTCGGGGCCGGCGCGAGCGGGCTCGGGGCGGCGAAGTTCTACCGCGACCGTTTCGGGCCGGACACGAAGATCCTGCTGATTGACCAGCTCCCCGACTTCGGCGGCAACTCGCATCGCAACGAGTTCCATGTCCCCGACGCGTTTCGCGGGAACGCCGACGTGATGACGCTGCGCAACGGCGGCACCGTCAACCTCGACAGCATCGGCGCCTGGAACAAGCCGCAGGGCGGGCTCATGGACATCCCGGGCTCGTACGGTCAGCCTGCCGTCGACATCCTCGGCTGGGCCGGCGTGGACTTCTCGACCGCCTCGCTGTGGCAGAACGGCGGTGCCGCGGGCATCCCTGCGTCGTACGGGCTCTACCAGCAGCTGCTGTTCCCCGCGGCGGAGTTCGGGTCCGACCACGTGGTCGCTGCGCGGAACGCCGGCCCGTTTGCCGGTCTGGAGCCGAACACCGCCGCCGGCTGGACGGCCTTCATGGGCAGGACGCCGTACTCGGATGCGGCCAGGGCCGCGATCATCAACATCCAGACGACGAACACGGACGTGATGACCGCCAAGGACGGGCCGCTGACGCAGGCCGAGAAGGTCCAGCGGCTCACGCAGATGACGTACAAGCAGTACCTGCAGTACTACTGGGATTGCCCCGACGACGCGTTCTTCGGCGAGTACTGGCGCGGTTCGGGCAGCCTGCTCGGGGCCGGCGGCCAGGCCGTCTCGGCGGCCGACTGCTGGGTGCTCGGCCGGCCCGGTTTCCCCGCGGCGCTCGGCCTACCCAGCACGACGGACGTCGTGTTCCCCGGGATCGGGAGGACGCCGCAGCAGGACTCGAAGTCCGGCAGCGGGCCGACCCGCGCGTGGCCGGACGGGAACATCTCGCTGCTCAAGCTCATCGTGAGCAAGCTGATCCCCGCGGCGCAGCCCGGCGTCAACGGCGCCGGTCCGACCCAGCTCACGATCCTCCAGTCGAAGACCGACTACTCGGCGCTCGACGATCCCGCGAGCAATGTCCGCATCCGGCTCAACAGCACCGTGTGCGAGGTCGTGCCCGCGGCCGGGGCCGGCCAGCTCGCCACGGTCACGTACATCGGCCTCGACAAGAAGGGCCACAACCAGAACGAGCGGGTCCGGGCGAAGCACGTGATCATGGCCTGCTGGAACCGGGTCACGGCCCGGCTCGTCACGGGTCTGCCGCAGGATCAGGTCGAGAACCTCTGCTACGCCCGCAAGGTGCCGCTCATCTACGGCCGCGTCGCGCTCAAGAACTGGCAGGCGTGGGCCGACGCGAAGGTCAGCAGCATCAGCCCGAGGGGCACGAGTCTCTTCTGGGACTCGACGAGCGTCTCCGCCGGCGCGGGCTTCGGACCGACCGGGTCGCCCGTCTACGGGCCGACGCCCAACCAGCCTCCGCGTCCCCGGCCCAGATCACCTTCACCGTGGTGCCCAACCGGCCGGACGCGATCCCGCAGCTGTACGCGTACGAGAGCGGGCGCGACATGCTCTTCAACATGAGCTTCGCGGACCTCGAGAACTCGCTCTGGGACGTCATCCAACGTGTCGTCGGCACCCAGGGCGGTGACTTCGATCCCGCGCGGGACGTCCACTCCGTGATGTTCAACCGCTGGAACTACGGCTATGCCCACGAGCTGAGCTCGTGCTTCGACGCGTCGCTCTACGGCGCGTGGGCCGACCAGCCCCACCGCAAGGGCTGCGTGCCGTTCGGCAACGTTGCGATCGCATGCTCCGACTCCGAAGGGTTTGCGTACACGCACAGTGCGATCAACGAGGGGTTCCGGGCGGTGAACGACCTGCCCGGAGCGGCGCCCGCGCTCGTCGTGTGACGAGGATCGAGCTCCGCGAGCGAATCGGCGAACGGCCGCCGCGGACGGTGGCAGTGGCCACCCTGCTCGCCGACGGGACGATCGAGGTCACCGGCGAGCCGACGAGCGTCGACTTCCTGTCGCTCTTCCGCGTGCGCGACCCCAGGGTCGACAGGTGGGTCTCGAAGGAGGAGGATCCGGCGCTCTGGTTCGAGCTGATTCCGGGCCACATCAACACTCCGCTGCGCTGGGCGGAGCGGTACGCCTGAGCTCTGCACAGCAGCGTGCCCGATCGGGCACAGCGTCCACTGCAAGATCCGGGGATGCTTCTGCGTCCAGGGGCCAGACCCTCGCACTGATCACCGGTTGCTCCCGTCCGGACAGGCGCGTAGGGTCATATCCGACAGGCAAATCCTTAAGGAGTGGAGAAGCATATGAGTCGAAAGCCGATCTCGATCGCGGTCCTCGTCGTGCTGTGCGCGCTGCTGTTGGTGGCGGCGGGCTGCGGCAGCAAGAAGAAGAGCGCGACCACCACAACGACCGTGACCAAGACGGAAACGACCGCGACGCAGGCGAGCACCGCGACGCAGGCGAGCACCGCGACGCAGGCGAGCACGATCGGGGCGGTGGGCTCGGGCGCGTCCTCCAAGTGCAAGGACTTCGTGAACGCGACGTCGCAGATCAGCAAGGACATGTCGTCGATCTCGTCGTCCGGCGCCAGCCAGGCAGACCAGATCAAGACGGCCTCGAAGGAGTTGCAGGCGCTGGCGGACAAGGCTCCGAGCGATATCAAGCCTGACTTCCAGACGATCAGCGACTTCATCTCGAAGGCTGCGGCCGCGTTCAACGGCGGTAAGCCGGACGTGACGAAGCTGCAGGCGCTCCAGGCCGACGAGACGAAGGTCCAGCAGGCGTCGACGAACATCGAGACCTGGGTCACCCAGAACTGCAAGTAGATCTGACGCGCGGGAGGCCGTCTTCCTGACGGCCTCCCGCCGTTGCCGTGCTGCACGCCATGGTGGCAGGAGGCCGGAGGTGTCATCGCGAATAGGCGCTGCATGACTGATCTGGGGCTCAGACTGTTTCTTCTGCTCTGTTCGCTCGGGCTGCTGGCCGGGATGTCGGGAGGGGTCGTAGCGCTGGCCCGCATCCGCCAGCTCGAGCGCGCTCAGCGCTAGCCCTCGCCGGGGCGTGATAAGCACTACGCGTGGCGCAGGATGACCACGACGACGTGGTGGGCCGCCTAGGCGACGTGCTCGTCGCTGCCGGCTACACCGAAGCGGGAGTCGGCGCGGGCTCTCGGCGGACTCTCGCCTTCGACCGCGAGGACGCTGGGGCGCCGGGCCGCCGGGCCTTCGGGGCCGTTGGTCGATCTCTTTACTCTCGGTGCCCGGGTCGACGCCGACGCGGCGCGGGCGGCGCTGGCGCCCGTCCCGCCCGAGTCGCTCGTGGATGTGGGCCTGCTCATCGCCGAGGACGGCGCGTTCCGGGCTCGGCTGCGCGTGAGCCTACGGCAGGGGCTCCTCCTCGCGCACGATGCGGGCGGGAGCGGGCTACAGCGCGACTGGGTCGGAGGCCCGAGCCGTGCGGCCGATCTCCTGGCGGCGGTGACCGTGCGTAGGCCGGTCGAGCGAGCCCTCGACCTCGGAACGGGGTCCGGGATCCAGGCTCTGCTTGCGGCGCCGCACGCCGAGCGGGTCGTGGCGGTCGATCTGAATCCGCGCGCCGTCCGCCTGGCGCGCCTGAACGCAGAGCTCAACCGCACCGGGAACGTCGACTGCCGTGAGAGCGACCTCTTCGCCACGGTCGCGGGAGAGATGTTCGACCTCGTCGTGGCGAATCCGCCGTATGTCATCTCGCCCGACGCCGACTACCTCTTCCGCGACAGCGGGCTGGCACCCGGCGAGCTTTGCCGGAGGATCGCGGCGGAGGCTCCGACCTTCCTGCGCGAGGGCGGCTTCGCGTGCATCCTCTGCAACTGGGCCACGCGGGCCGGCGAGGAGCGCTGGGAGCCGGTGCGGCGCTGGGTGGAGGGCAACGGCTGCGATGCGCTCGTGCTGAGCTTTGGCTTCCAATCGGCGCTCCGCTATGCCGCGGCCTGGACGGGGCCGCCGGCAGCGCGGGACGGCGGGAGGCGAGCCGTGACGGTAGCCCGCTGGCTGGACTTCTACCGGCGCGAGGGGATCGAGTCGCTCTGGCTCGGCGCCGTCGTGCTGCGCCGGCGGTCGGCCGGGCGGGCGTGGTTCGCGGGCTTCGACGTCCCTGACTCGCCGAGCGGTTCGGGTAGCGAGCAGATTCTCCGCATGTTCGAGGCGCAGGATTTCCTCGCCGGCGACTCCGGCGACCTGCTCGCCGAGGTCTTCGCTCCGGCTCCGCGCCATCGCCTCACGCATGTGCTCGCCCACGATGATGGGGAGTACGTCTTCGAGCGGGCCACGCTCGAGCTCGAGGACGGCGTCGGGCTTCGCGCATCTGTCGAGCCGCTCGCGGTGCACGTGCTGCTGCGGCTCGACGGCACGCGGGCGGTTTGCGATGTGGTCGAGGAGGTAGCCGCCGAGCGGCGACTCGACCCGGGTGCGATGTCAGAGGCGGCCCGGCAGGCCGTGCGCCGCCTCTACCAGCGCGGCTTCCTGGAGCGCGGGGTGTAGCTACCCAGGGCGTCGTCCTCGAGCTCCATCTTCGCGAACTCCTCCTGCGCCCCGGCGCCCTTCTCGTCCGTGTCGAAGCCTTTGTCGTCGATCTCGTAGCCCTTTTCGTCCCCGTAGCCTTTGTCGTCGAATCCGCTGCCGCCCTTTTCGTCGAATCCGCCGCCCTTTTGGTCGGTGTCGAAGCCTTTGTCGTCGATCTCGTAGCCCTTTTCGTCCCCGTAGCCTTTGTCGTCGAATCCGCTGCCGCCCTTTTCGTCGAATCCGCCGCCCTTTTGGTCGGTGCCGAAGCCTTTGTCGTCGATGCTGGCGCCCTTTTCGTCCCTGTAGCCTTTGTCGTCGAATCCGCCGCCCTTTTCGTCCATGACGAAGGCCTTGTCGTCGATGCTGGCGCCCTTCTCGCCCAGGCCGGCGCCCTTCTCGTCCAGTCCCTTCCAGCCCCTCTGCGCCCGCGCGACGAGCTCAATGGGCTGCTCCCGCTGGACCACCTGCGTGAACGCCGCGTTGCCGATCGCCGCGTGCAGGCTCGTTACCTGCTGCTCCGCGCCTGCCCCGTCCTTCCGCTGCAGGCGTGCCGGCTGCCGGGCCTCGTCGTCGCCTTTTTGCCGGATCTTCCTGTGAGCCATCGGGTCGCCCGATTATCGCAGGCTGCACGTCACTTGACGTACGAACACATGTTCTGTTGGATCGTCGCATGCAACTTGCCTTCGATGCGGTCGACCGGCTCGTCGAGCTGCTCGAGGAGCGGGGCCGCCCGGTGCCCGCCGCCGAGGCCGCACGCCACCTGCTGGCACTCAAGCAACCCCCTGAAGGGCTGGCGCGCACGCTGCTGGGGGAGATAGTCGCCGGAGACAGCCGCGTCGCCTGGCGTGGGAACGCGGTCGCTCTGGCGCAGGGGTCGCCCGATCCTCCGCTGGAGGACGCCTGGTTCGTCGTCGTCGACCTGGAGACGACCGGGCTCTCGGCCGCGTCCGCGCGCATCTGTGAGATCGGCGCCGTGCGGGTGCACGGTCTGGAGCTCGGCGAGCGCTTCCAGACACTCGTGCGTCCGGGGGTGCCGCTGCCGGAAGCGATCGGACGGCTCACCGGGCTGCGCGACGCCGAGCTCCGGGGCGCCCCCGATGTGGACACGGCGGTTCGCCGCTTTGCCGCCTTTGCAGGCGATGCCCTGCTCGTCGCCCACAATGCCCGCTTCGACATGGCCTTCCTCGACCGCGCCTTCGAGCGAGCGACCGGTCGTCGCATCGCCACGCCGGCGCTCGACACCGTCGGCCTGGCCCGCCGCCTGCTCGAGGGCCGCGTGGCCAGGACGAGCCTCGCCTCGCTCTCCCATTTCTTCGGCACGTCGGTACAGCCGTGCCACCGCGCGCTCGCGGACGCCGAGGCGACCGCGGAGATCCTCGTCGCGCTGATCGGGCTCGCCCAGGAGCGCGGCGCCCGCACGCTGTCCGATCTGGAGGCGCTGGCTGCGCCGCGCAGGCGCCGCGTCTACGGCAAGCGCGCGCTCGCCCACGGCGCGCCGCCGCGGCCCGGCGTCTACCTCTTCCAGGACCGGCACGGACAGGTGCTCTATGTCGGCAAGGCGCGCGACCTGGAGGCCCGGCTGCGCTCGTACTTCCGCTCGCAGCGGCAGCGGCCCGCCGTGGAGACCGCTCTCGCCGCCGTGGAGCGGATCGAGTGGCGGCTCCACGGCTCCGAGCTCGAGGCGGCGCTCGAGGAGCTGCGCCTCATCCGCGAGCTCCGTCCGCCGGCCAACGCCCGCCGCTCCACGCCCGAGCGCTACGTCTACCTGCGCGTGCGTGGCGAGGAGCTCGTCGTCTCCCGCCTGCCGTCCGCGCTCGGGCCGATCCGCAGCCGACGCAAGGCCGAGCTGGCGGCACGCGCGCTGCGCGGCTGCAGCGTCGACGGGCTGCTGGACGGTGTCGCGGCGGCGCGGCTGCGCGAGCGGATGCGCGATCTCTCGGACTGCCTGCGCTTCGAGGAGGCCGGTCGGCTCAGGGACAAGGTCGAGGCGCTCGAGGACGTCGCCGCGCACCTGCGCCGGCTCGATGCGCTGCGGCGGGCCGAGCTCTGCGTGCTCGTCCCTGCGCTGGAGGACGGCTGGATGCGGGCGCTGTTCGTGGCAGGCGGCCGGATCTGTGCACGCCGCACGCTGCCGCCGGGGGGTGGCGCTGCGCTCGAGATCGAGGCCGGCCTCGCCGCGACCCGGCGTTCTCGTGCCGATCCGTCGCTGGGGCCCGAGGACGCGGACGAGCTGCTGGCGCTGGCGCCGTTCCTGCGCCGTCCACCCCCCGAGTTGCGCGTACGTGCGCTCGACGCGGCGGCGATCCGCCTTGCCGCCGCGCGCGCGTAAAGCGGCCCCGCCTGGTCGGGCGGCCGCGGCTCTTGTTAGCGTCGGTCGGATGCCGGACGGAGCCGCCACGTTCGTCGGCCGCGGGCCCGAGCTCGAGCAGCTGCTCGAGCTGTTGCGCTCGGCCGCCGCGGGCAAGGGCGGCACTGTCTTTCTGAGCGGCGACGCGGGGATGGGGAAGCAGGCGCTGCTGGGCGAAGTAGCCCGTCGCGCCGCAGACGACGCGGAGCTCGCCGCAACGGTCCTGCTTACCGGCCGGTGCCAGCGCGAGCACGAGGGTCAGAACCCGTACGAGCCGTTCGCGGAGATCCTCGTCGCGCTCGTTGCCACGGGACCGGCGGAGAAGGCACGCCGCGCCGTGGTCGACGTCCTGAAGGAGACCGCTCCCGACTGGTTGGGGATGATCCCCGTCGTCGGCGCCGGCCTGGGCGCGGGCGTGAAGACGGCGCTGCGGCTGCGCGAGGCCTATGGCAAGGAGGAGAACGAGGAACGCGAGCGGCTCGCCCAGGATCGCGCGGCCCAGTTCCTCGGAGCGCTCGAGACGCGGCTCGAGCGTGGCCCGGTGGTGCTCGCGATCGCCCAGGCTCAGTGGATCGACGGGCCCTCGGCGGGCCTGCTGGAGCGCGTCTCCCGTTTCGCTGCCGACCACGCGGTCACCGTCGTCGTGCTCTCGCGCCCGGACGACGTCGGGCCCGATCAGCGGCTGCACGCCGTCGAGGACGAGCTCGTGATCGACGACCTGGCGACCCACATCGACCTCGCCGGCCTCGACACAGCCAGTGTCGCCGACTTCGTCCAGGCGCTCCGGGGGCGGGGCGTTGCACCCGAGGTGGCGGCCTGGCTGCGCGAGTTCACCGACGGCAACCCGATGTTCGTCAACCACCTCCTGCCGGTGCTGGAGGAGAGCGGAATCCTCGTCGAGCGCGAGCGGCGTCTTCGCCTTCGACGACGACGCGAGCGCGGACGGCCGCGTCCTCTCGCTCGCCGGCCGCCTCGACGGCATCACCCTGCCGCCGAGCGTCACCCGCGCGGTCGCACGCCGGCTCGCGGGGCTCGAGGGCGAGGACCGCGAGCTGCTGGAGATCGCGGCCGTCGAGGGCCGTCGTTTCCTCAGCTCGACCCTCGCCCAGGTGGCCGAGGTCGAGGAGCGCGAGCTCCTGCGCACGCTCGGCGAGGTCGAGAAGCTGCACGGCTTGATCCGCGCGCAGCGCGTCGTGCAGCGGCGTCGTTACGCCTACGAGTTCACGCACCTTCTCCTGCAGCAGCAGATGTACGCGGGGCTCAGCGAGCCGGAGCGGGTCGAGTACCACTGCGCGGTCGCCGAGGCGCTCGTCGGCGACGTTCGGCGAGAACGCGCCGCGGCCGGTGCTGCTGGACGTCGCGCGGCACTTCGAGGAGGGCTGCGATCCCGGCGCCGCGGCGCGGTATCTGCTACCTGCAGCCGAGTCGGCGGTGCTGGACGGCGCCTCGCCGCAGGCGGTCGCCCTGTGCCGGCGAGGCCTCGCGCTCGCGCGGGAGGCCGACGACCCGGAGCTCGACCGCACGCGCGCCGAGCTCGTCAACCTGCTCCTCTCCGCGAGCGACGTGTCCTGGACGGGCGAGACCGACCTGGAGGCGCTGCTGGCGGAGGGCAAGGCCGCCGCCGCCCGGGTCGGGGACGACGAGCTGCGTGCGCGGCTGCTGCACGCAGAGGGGAACCTGCTCTTCTGGATCCGTGACGTGAAGGAGTCGCGGCGGACGCTGGAGGCCGCGGTCGAGCTGGCGCGCAGGGCCGAGCAGGCCGGCAACGCGGGTGCCGTCCTGACCGCGATCGCGATCATGATCGACCTCGGCAACGCGATCGACGTGGATAGCATCGGTGACGGACTCGCGGTGCTGCGGGAGGCGCACGAGCTGTACGTCTCGAAGCTCCAGTCCGCGGGCGACTCCGATCCCGCGTCGCCCGGCTCGATCTCCGGCTCGAGGGGTTCATGGGCGTTGGCGAGTTCGACCGCGGCAACCTCGGGGAGGCGCGGCGCCTGCTCGACCACAGCATCGAGGGGCTGCTCGCGCTCGGCTTGCGGTCGGATCTGCCGCGGTTCCTCAACTACCGGGCCCAGATCGCGCTGGCGCGCGGCGACTTCACCGCGGCTGAGGCCGATCTCCGCCAGGCGCTCGACGGCGCGGAGCCCGGGCCCTGGGCGTTCTACAACACGGCGATGATCGGCAAGGTGTTCCTCGACGCGGAGCGCTATGAGGAAGCCGGGAGCCTGATCCGGGCCGCCTGGGCCGACATCCAGGCGCACTGGCGGCTGAGCCTCGGCCTTCTGGTGCGGGCCTACCTCGTGGAGTTCCTGCTGCGCCCGGGCTCGTCGGCGGCCGAGCTGGAGGAGGCGGCTCCGCTGGTCGACGACGAGCTCCGCGACGCCGCGGACGGCAAGTTCGGCTACGGCGTCGTGTGGGCGGAATCGCTCGCCGCCGAGCTGGCGCTGCGCCGCGGCGACACGACGGCCGCGGTCGAGCACGGCCGCCGCTCCGTGGAGCTGCTCGACGCGTCGGGCGACCAGCCGATCGTGCGCATGGAGGAGGTGCTGTGGCGGTACGCGCGGTGCCTGGCGGCTGCCGGCTCCCCGGAGGCTGAGGCGCTGCGGGAGCGGGCGCGCGCAGCAGTGGAGCGGAAGGCGGGGTCGCTCCCAAAGGAGGAGGAGCGACGGATGTGGGAGGCCACGCCCACTGCGCGGGCGCTTGCAGCAGCCGCGGATTAAACGCAGCCGCTGGCGCCCTCGAGCCCGAACCGGCACAGGAGTCAACGGGGTCTGACCCCAGGCGGTAAACGACGAGCCATGTCCTCGGCCTGCGCCCAGCCCTCCGTTTGCGGGGGAGATTGCCCGGCGTGTTCGGGGTCTGACCCCACGGGTCAAGTTGTGGCCATGTCTCAGTCGGCATGGCCCAGGCGCAGCCGGGCCGGACTTTCGGCGGAGAGCTAGCGGCGGACCGAATGTGCCGCCACGCCGAGGCCGAACCTCGCCGCAGCCCAGGGAACATGCTCCGCGCGCCCTAGCACGTCTTCCAGTGCGGCGACGAAGCGATCCAGCTCCTCCTCCGGAACGGTCAGCGGCGGCAGGATCTTCACCACGTTGAGCCCGTGCCCGGCCACCTGCGTCAGGATGCGGTGCCGCGAGAACAGCGGGACGACCACGAGCTGCGCGAACAACCCCGGCTGCCGGCGCTCCAGCATCCGGTAGGTCCGGCCGCCGCGCTTCGGCTCCGTGAGCTCGATCGCCCACATCAGCCCGAGGCCGCGCACATCCTCGCACGATGCCGCGCTCCTCCAGCGGCTTCGTCCGTTCCAGCAGCTCCGCGCCCAGCCGGGCCGAACGCTCGACCAGCCCCTCCGAGTCGAGCTCGGCGAGCGTCGCCAGCCCCGCCGTGCATGCGAGGTCGTTGGGCGCGAACGTCGAGCCGTGCAGGACGGCGTGCTCCATCGAGTCGAAGACGGCGTCCATCACGGCGGCCGTCATCGCACACGCGCCGATCGGGACGTAGCCGCCGGACAGCGCCTTCGCGATGGTCACGAGGTCGGGCTCGAGCCCCCAGTGCTCGAGCGCGAACATGCGGCCCGTCCGACCCAGGCCCGTCTGCACCTCGTCGATGCAGAACAGTGTCCCGTAGCGGCGGCACAGAGCCTGCGCGCCCTCCAGGTAGCCCGGCTCCGGCAGGTTCACGCCCTTGCCCTGCACCGGCTCGGCGAGGAAGACGGCGACGTCCTCGCGTTGCAGCTCCGTCTCCAGCGCCTCGAGGTCGTTTTGCGGCACGCGGGCGAATCCGAGCAGCAGCGGCTCGAACGGATCGCGGAACTCGGGCGTACCGCCGGCCGAGAGCGAGCCGATCGTGAGCCCGTGGAACGCGTGCTCCAGGGAGACGACCCGGGGGCGGCCGGTCGCCGCGCGTCCCATCTTCAGCGCGGCCTCGACGGCTTCGGTGCCCGAGCTCGTGAACAGCACCCGCTCCAGCCGGCCGGGCAGCCGTGCGAGCAGCGCCTCGGCAAGCTGGCCCGAGAGCGGCGATACGCCGAGCTGCACCGCGCTGGCCGTCTCGCGCTCCAGCGTCTCCACGAGCGCGGCCCGCACCCGGGGGTTGTTGCGGCCGACGGCGAACATCCCGAAGCCGCCGAGCAGGTCGAGGAAGCGGTTCCCCTCGTCGTCGATCAGCTGCGAGTTGGACGCGCCGACCCAGCGCCGGTCGAAACCGATCGTGCGCAGCACGCGTACAAACTGCGGGTTGACGGCCCGCGCGTAGCCCGCGAGCGCGTCGTACTCGCCCGTCACGCCTGGGCGCGGAGGCGGAGCATGTCGTCGCCGTGCCGGCGTCGCACCGTGCGCAGCCCCGCGAGGGCCGGGATCAGGGGGATCCAGAGGTTCACCACACGGTAGAACAGCACGGCGAGTACGGCCTGCGCAAGCGGGACGTTCACCCAGAGCAGCGCGAACGGCAGCAGCGCCTCGACCGCGCCGGCTCCGGCGAGCGGCAGCGACCGCCGCGTCAGGGCGTATCCCGGTCGCGTAGCCGACGAGGACGGCCGGGATCGAGGGCGCGTGGCCGGCAAAGATCCGCAGGCACGCCCAGAGCGCGAAGATCTCGGCCGCGTAGTAGAGGCTCATGGCGGCCAGGGCGCCCGCGCCGTGCCGCCGGGCAAGGAGGCCGTGGACGCTGGCGGCCGCGTCCAGCCCGTGTGCAACGGGCTGCTTCCAGCGTGCCGGGCCGAGCCGGCCCCGGTAGCGCAGGGCGACGATCGCCGCCGCGAAGCCGAGCGGGACGGCGATCGCCCACGGCAGCGTCATACCCCCGGCGACGCGCGAGCCCCGCGCCAGGAGCACGATCGCGGCCACGCACGCTGCCGGGGCCAGCGCGACCCACTCCAGCGCACCGAGGCCGACCACTCGCCGCTGCGCGTCTCGCCGGTCGCAGCCGGCGAGCTCCAGCGCCTCGCAGTCGGCGGTGAAGCCGCCGCGCGGGATGAAGATGCCGAAGCCGCTGGCGACGAGCGCTGCGGCGTGGGGGAACCCGAGCTGTGGCCCGCGCTCCATGCGGGCGATCTCGCGGTAGGCCGCGATGTATCCGATGTAGGCCACGATCTCCGCGGCGACGGCGATACCGAGCCAGTTCCACGCGGGAGCGACGAGCAGGTGCTCGACCGCGCCGAAGCCGGCCGCCCACGTGACGCCTGCCAGCGCAGCGAAGGCCAGGACGCCGCCGAGCCAGACGAAGAAGACGAGTGCCCGCGGTCCGTGCGTCAGGTGATGCGCCCCAAGGAGCGTGCCGAACGGTCTCAGGAGTCCCACCTGAGCGCTGTCGACCTCGCGGCGCACGAGCCGCGATACCTGAAACGGGGCTAAATGGCTCTCAACGCTTCTTGCGGCCGGCGCTCTTGCCGCCCGCCGTGCTCTTGCCCTTGGCGCCGGTCTTGCCGCCGCCGGCGCTCTTCTTGCCCGAGGCCGGGCGGACCGCCGGCCTGCATCTTCTCCATGGCGCGGCGCTGCTCACGGTTTGCGGGCTCGGGCATCGCTCCCTGCTCGCCGACCGCGGCCATGTACGCGCGGCGCTCGGCCGGGGTCAGGCGGCCGAGCAGCTTCTGGGCCTGCTGCGGCGTCTTCGGCGTCCCGAACTGCTCGACCTTGCGCATGGCGCTCGCGAGGTCCGGGTTCTCGCGCTCGATCGCCTTCGCGGACGCCTTCATCATCAGGCGCCGCATGAACGGGATCTTCGCGACGAGCGCGACGATCGGACGCAGGTAGCGGCCGCCCCGGATCCGGGACAGCAGCGCGAAGATGCCGACGAGCAGGACGAGCGCGCCGAGCACGATGATCGGGAGGAGCCAGAGCGGCACGGGCGGATCGTACAGGCCCGGCAGCACCGTTTCGCGGCCGGTAGCGTCTCTCGCGTGACCGCCGGCACCGAGCGCGCCGGGGCCGCGCCCGAGTCCCCCTCGCGGCTCGCGCGCCGGCTCGGCCTTCGCGACGCGGTGTTCGTCGGGCTCGGCTCGATGCTGGGCGCCGGCGTCTTCGTGGCGATCGCTCCGGCGGCCCGGGCGGCGGGCTCGGCGCTGCTGATCGGGCTCGTCGTCGCCGGCCTGGTCGCCTACTGCAATGCGACCTCGTCGGCCCGGCTGGCGGCGCTCTACCCGGAGTCGGGCGGCACGTACGTCTACGGACGCCGCCGGCTCGGTCCGTTCTGGGGCTACCTCGCCGGCTTCGGCTTCGTTGTCGGGAAGCTCGCGAGCTGCGCGGCGATGGCGCTCACCTTCGGGCACTACGCCGCGCCCGGCGCCGCGCGCCCGCTCGCCGTCGGGGCCGTCGTGGCGCTGACCGCCGTGAACCTGCTGGGCGTGCAGAAGACGGCGCTGGCGACCCGGGTCGTGGTCGCGGTGGTGCTCGCGTCGCTGGCCGTGTTCGTGGTCGCCGCGCTCGGGGGCGGCACGGCCGACGCGGGGCGGCTCGCGCCGCACGGCGCGTCGGCGCTCGACGTGCTGCGCTCGGCCGGCTTCCTCTTCTTCGCCTTCGCCGGCTACGCGCGGATCGCGACGCTGGGTGAGGAGGTCAGACGATCCGGCTCGCACGATCCCGCGGGCGATCCCGCTCGCGCTCGGGATCGCGCTGCTCGTCTACGCCGTGGTCGCGGTCGCGGCGCTGGCCGCGGTCGGCCCGGCCGTGCTCGCCGCGTCCGACGCACCGCTGCGCACCGCGGTCGAGGCCGGCTCGCTCTCGGGGCTCGCGCCCGTCGTGCAGATCGGTGCGGCCGTCGCGTCGCTCGGCGTGCTGCTCTCCCTGCTCGCGGGCGTCGGCCGCACGGTCTTCTCGATGGCGGCGAACGGCGACCTCCCGCGAGCGCTGGCCGCACGTCGACGAGCGCCACCGCGTGCCCCGCCGGGCCGAGCTGGCGATCGCCGCGGTCGTCGTCGCCGTCGTCGCCGCGGGCGACGTCCGCTCGGCGATCGGCTTCAGCTCGTTCGCCGTGCTCGTCTACTACGCGATCGCGAACGCGGCGGCGCTGACGCTGCGGGCGCGGGCGGCCGCGGTCGCCGTGGTCGGCCTCGCCGGCTGCCTCCTGCTCGCGTTCACGCTGCCGTGGCGTTCGGTCGCCGAGGGCGGGGCCGTGCTCGCCGTCGGGGCGCTGCTCTACGCGGCGAGGAAGCGCGTCGAGTAGCGGACCCGCAGCGCCTGCCGCAGACTGCCCGGCGCGAGCCTCGCCGCGGTCGGCTACACTGCCGCTACAAAACTTGTAGCTGCTAAGGAGAGTGCACCACGTGAGTACATTGCTGCTTGTCCCGCTGGAAGACATCGTCGTCTTCCCCAACATGAACGTGACCCTGCCCGTGGAGGTCGCCGCGGACGACGAGCGCGTGCTGCTCGTGCCGGTGCACGACGGCGAGTACGCGACGGTCGGCCTCGTCGCCGAGGTCGTCGACCGCGTCCGCCTGCCCGGCGGGATGCGCGCCGTGAGCTTCTCCGGCCTGCACCGCGCCGTGATCGGCGCGGCGGCGACCGGCACCGACGGGGCGCTGCGCGTCGAGGTCGAGGAGCGGCCCGACGAGACGCCGCCGCCGGTTCAGACCCGCGAGCTGGAGCAGGAGTACCGCGCCGTCGTGGAGGAGATCCTCGAGCTGCGCGGCGACGACGGCCGCATCTCCGCCGTTCGTGCGCTCGATCTCGGAGCCCGGCGCGCTCGCCGACACCGCGGGCTACTCGCCCGACCTCACGTTCGAGCAGAAGGTCGAGCTGCTCCAGGCGATCGACGTCGTCGAGCGGCTCTCGCTCGCGATCCGCCTGCAGCGCGAGCGGCTCGTCGAGCTGCAGGTTCGCCGCCGCATCCGCGACGACGTCGAGTCCGGCGCCCAGCAGCAGCAGCGCGAGTACTTCCTGCGCAAGCAGATGGACTCGATCCGCAAGGAGCTCGGCGAGGACGACGGCTCGGTCGCGGACGACTACCGCACGAAGATCGCCGAGGCCGGGATGCCCGACGCCGTCCGCGAGCAGGCCGAGCGCGAGCTCGGCCGGCTCGAGCGGATGGGCGACGGCAACGGCGAGGCCTCGATGCTCCGCACCTACCTCGACTGGCTGCTCGCGGTCCCGTGGGCGAAGCGCTCCGAGGAGACTCTCGAGCCGGTCCACGCCCGCGAGGTGCTGGACGCCGACCACGCCGGGCTCGAGGACGTCAAGGACCGGATCGTCGAGTACCTCGCCGTCCGCAAGCTCCGCCAGGAGCGCGGCATCAGCGAGGACAAGCGCTCCGGCGCGATCCTGACGCTGATCGGCCCGCCCGGAACCGGCAAGACGTCGGTCGGCGAGTCGGTCGCACGCGCCCTGAACCGCGAGTTCGTGCGCATGTCGCTGGGCGGCGTGCGCGACGAGGCGGAGATCCGCGGCCACCGGCGCACCTACATCGGCGCGCTGCCCGGCCGGCTCGTGCGCGCGCTGCGCGACGCCGGAACGATGAACCCGGTGATCCTGCTCGACGAGGTCGACAAGGTCGGCGCCGACTGGCGCGGCGATCCGTCCGCCGCGCTGCTCGAGGTGCTCGACCCGGCGCAGAACCACTCGTTCCGCGACCACTACCTCGACGTCGAGCTCGACCTGTCCGAGGTCGTCTTCCTGGCCACGGCGAACGTCGCCGAGACGATCCCGGGCCCGCTGCTCGACCGCATGGAGGTGATCCGCTTCGACGGCTACACGGTCGACGAGAAGGTCGCGATCGCGCGCGGCTACCTCTGGCCGCGGCAGCGCGAGCGCAACGGCCTGCTCGAGGACGAGGTCGCGGTCGCCGACGGCCTGCTCGAGAAGGTGATCGCCGAGTACACGCGGGAGGCGGGCGTGCGCCAGCTCGAGCGCGAGCTCGGCACGCTGCTGCGCAAGACGGCGACCCGCATCGCCTCCGCCGAGGTCGAGCCGCCGGTCGACGTCGACGAGGCGGTCGTGCGCGACGCGCTCGGCCGGCAGAAGTTCTTCCAGGAGGCCGCCGAGCGCACGGCTGTCCCGGGCGTCGCCACGGGGCTCGCGGTCACGGGCAGCGGCGGCGACGTCCTGTTCGTCGAGGCCACGACGATGGGCGGCAGCGACGGGCTCGTGCTGACGGGCCAGCTCGGTGACGTGATGAAGGAGTCGGCGCGGATCGCCCTCACCTGGGTCCGTGCCCACGCGGCGGAGCTGGGCGTCGACGAGAACGCCTTCGAGGGCCATTCCTTCCACGTCCACGTTCCCGCCGGCGCGATCCCGAAGGACGGGCCGAGCGCGGGGATCACGATGACGACCGCGCTGGCGTCGCTGCTCACGGGCCGCCCGGTCAAGCACACGGTCGGGATGACCGGAGAGGTCACGCTCCAGGGCCGCGTCCTGCCGATCGGCGGACTGAAGCAGAAGGTGCTCGCCGCGCACGCCGCCGGGCTGACCGACGTCGTCATCCCGGAGCGGAACCGGGCCGACATCGACGACGTGCCCGAGGAAGTCCGGAAGGCGCTCGACCTTCCATCCGGTGATGAGCATGAGCGAGGTGCTCGAGCTGGCCCTCGAGCTGGCTCCGCGTCTCCATGCGGTGTAAGCGCTGCGAGCCGCTGTCCGAGGATGTCCGCCGTGCGGCGGACATCCTCGAGCGGCGCTACTCGGTATCGATCATCTTCGCGAGCCATGCGGGCGCGTCCCGCTTCAACGAGTTCCGGCAGGTGCTCGCACCGATCCCGCCGGGCACGCTGGCCGTGCGGCTCGACCGAGCTCGAGGAGGCGGGCCTGCTCGAGCGCCGGGTGTTCGACTCGCGGCCGCCGCGCGTGGAGTACCTGCTGACGGAGCGCGGACAGCGGCTGGAGAACGTGCTCGCCGCGCTGCGCAGCTGGGCCGCTACGGCGTAGGAGCCGGAGCGGCGCCGCTCGAGTCCGGGCCGCTGCCGCCGGGCGCTCCGAGGCGTCGCCGGCCGGCGCGGCGTCCGAGCCGGCGGAACCGCCGGGGTCGGCCTGGCCCGTACCACTGCCCGAGGAGTCGCCCGTCGGAGGCGCGGTCGCGTCAGCCGGCTGGGTGGCGTCCGGAGGCGGAGAGCCGTCTGCCGGCGGCGTCCCGTCCGCCGGGGGTGCCGCGCCCGCCGGGGGTGTTGCGTCTGCCGGCGGGGAGGTGTCGCCTGGGGAGCCGGAGCCGCCCGTGTCGCTCGGTGAGGCGGCCGGATCCGAGGGCGGTGTCGTACCGTCCGACCCCGATGGGTCGCTGGTGTCGGAGGGCGGGGAGGGGTCGGCGGGAGGCGTCGGGTCCGGGGTCGCGGCCGGGCCCGGCGGCGCCGCGTCGCTGGAGCCCGCGTCGCCCGTGACGTTCCCGTTGCCGTCGAAGAATCCCTGGATGGCGCCGTTGCCGTCGAAGAACCCCTGGATGGCGCCGTTGCCGTCGAAGAACCCTTGGATGGCGCCGTTGCCGTCGAAGAACCCCTGGAGGGCCGCCCGGCCGGCGGGCGTGAGCCCGTCGAGAGCAGGTGCGTTGCCGTCGAAGAACCCTCGAAGGGCCGCCTGGTCGGCGGCGGTTAGCCCGGCGAGGGCTGCGCCGTTCCCGTCGAAGAACCCCGTCACGACCAGATTCGCTCCGCCGGGTGGCGCCGAGCCGTTGCCTGAATCCGCGTGCACTACGGCCGGAGCCACCGCGGCGACGATGGCCGCCGCAAGCAGGCTCAGAGACAGACGCACGGTTAGGGGCAGGGTGCGGCGGACGCCCATGCGACGCAGACTACTCGACTTGTCACCGTTCGGAAACCCCCCTTTCGAGTCACATAAAATCGTTGTCCGGGCAGACTTTCCCGTGCTCTCGTCAGAGCGGAGACGCCAGCTGTGCTCCCTGGAGCCGGGGACCGACACGGCCGCGGTCGCGATCGGGTAGCGTCCCGCCGATGAGCCGGGCGACCCTCGAGACCAACTACGGCGCGATCGCGGTCGAGCTCTTCGACGAGGATGCCCCGAAGACGGTCGAGAACTTCCGCAAGCTCGCCGCCGACGGCTTCTACGACGGGCTCTCGTTCCACCGCGTGATCCCGGACTTCATGATTCAGGGCGGCTGCCCGCGCGGCGACGGAACCGGAGGCCCCGGGCTACGAGTTCGAGGACGAGCCCAATCAGCACCGGGTCGTCCGCGGGGCACTGGCGATGGCGAATGCAGGGCCGAACACGAACGGGAGCCAGTTCTTCATCGTGACCGCGCAGGCGTGTCCGTGGCTCGACGGGAAGCACACCGTCTTCGGCGAGGTGCGTGACGGTATGGCCGTCATCGACCGGATCTCGGCGCTCCCCACCGACGGCCACGATCGGCCGCGCGAGCCGGTCACGCTCGAGCACGTCGTGCTCGACGGTTCGACCGACTGATTCGCTAGGTTTCGGATCAGCCGCCCGCGGAGAGAACCGTGGGCCAGCGGTTACGGACCCGCCGGAGCTTGCTGCGGCAACGAGGTCACGGGTCCGTTGCCCGACCATGTCAGCTCTCAGGAGGTCAATGCGTGCAAAGCGCTTCACTCTGGCTCGCGATCGCAGCGATCACGACGATGTTCGCGGTTGCGGGCCCCGTTTCGAGCCGGGCGACGGCGGCTCCGGTGTCGCCCATGACGATCCTCCGTCGTGCCGACTCCACGATGACGCAGACCCGTTCGCTCCACCGGCTGATGGGCAGGATGCGCCCCAGGCGCTTCTACGCTCTCGACAGCTCCCACCCACAGCGAGCTTACGCGGTCTGGTCGAGCCGGCTGAAGCGGGCTCGGAGTGCCGTGCATCGACCCCCGCACCTGCGGGCCTGGCTCTGCCTCCACCGCTACGAAGGTGCGTGGAACGACGACGGCGCCCCCTACTACGGCGGGCTCCAGATGGATTGGGGCTTCATGCACGCCTACGGCGGCTGGCTTCTCGCGAGCCGCGGCACCGCCGACCGGTGGTCGCCGCTCCAGCAGATGTGGGTCGCCGAGCGGGCTCTCCAACAGGGCCGGGGCTTTTACCCGTGGCCGAACACGGCCAGGATGTGCGGTCTGATCTGATCGACGGCCTGCATCCGGGTGGCGCCGGGCCTGCGCGAGTGCAAGGGTTAGAACGTGGCGACGACTGGGGATAGAGAAAACATGACCAACGACGAGCTGGCACTGATGGTGCAACACGGTGAGGAGCACGGCTGCATCGGCCTGACGGAGTTCAACGACGCCGTCGAACGGCTCGGCCTCGCGGACAACGAAGTGGATGACCTGTACCGCCAGCTCGAGCAGAGGGGCGTCGAGCTCACCGACGACTGCGGGCGCCCGCACGAGGACTCGACGTACGGCAGCGACGAGCTCAACGTTGCGACCACCGACGCGCTCCAGCTCTTCCTCAACGAGGCGGGCCGCTACGCGCTGCTGACCGCGGCCGAGGAGGTCGAGCTCGCCAAGCGGATCGAGCGCGGCGACCTCGCAGCCAAGGAGCGGATGATCAACTCCAACCTCCGCCTGGTCGTCTCGATCGCCAAGCGCTACCAGGGCCACGACCTGTCGCTGCTCGACCTGATCCAGGAGGGCATCATCGGACTCATCCGTGCGGTCGAGAAGTTCGACTGGCGGCGCGGCTACAAGTTCTCGACCTACGCGACCTGGTGGATCCGGCAGGCCGTCCAGCGCGGCGTCGCGAACAAGTCGCGCACGATCCGCATCCCGGTGCACATCGTCGAGCGCGAGCAGAAGATCTCACGGGCCGAGCGCGACCTCGTCACGAAGCTGGGAAGAGCGCCCACGAGAGAAGAGCTCGCGGCGGCGACGAACCTGCCGCTCAAGCAGGTGCACGAGGTGTTCCAGGCGGCGCGCGCGGTCACCAGCCTCGACCGGCCGATCGGCTCGGACAACGACAGCGCGCTCGGCGACCTGCTCGCCGGCGAGGCGGCTCCGCCCGAGGACGAGGTGCACGTGTCGCTGGAGGAGGAGACGCTGCGGCGCGCCGTCGCAGCGCTTCCGGAGCGGGAGCGTGAAGTCGTGAGACTTCGCTACGGGCTGAACGGCGACAGCGATCCGCAGTCGCTCGAGCAGATCGGCCGCCGGCTCGGGCTGACACGGGAGCGGGTCCGGCAGATCGAGGCGACGGCGCTCGAGCTGCTCGCGATGCAGCGCGAGATCGACGCCTTGCGCGCGGCCTGAAGCAGCCGTCCTTGGTTCGTGGCCGCAAGCGGCCGCTCCATCTGCAGCTCTGCGAAACGGCGATGTAAGGGGTCTGACCCCGAGCGACCCGGACGGCTGCGCGAGCTACCGTGCTGAGACGTGGTCCAGGTCTGGCACGCGGTCGGGGTGTTCTTTCGCAACTTCGCGGACGTCAACCTCGATGCGCTGGGTATCGCGCTCGGGTTCCACCTGCTCAAGCTGCTCGTCCGCTCACGGGCCTGGAGGAACATCCTTGTCGCCGCCTTCCCCGGCTCGCGAGTGCGTACCCGGCATGTGTTCGGGGCCTACGCCGCGGGCGTCGGCGCAAACGCCGTGATCCCGGCCCGCGGCGGCGACGCGCTCAAGCTCGTCCTCATCCACCGCCGGATCGACGGCTCGAACTATCCGGCGCTTGCGTCATCGCTGCTCGTCGAGACGCTCTTCGACTTCGTCGTTGCGTCGTGCTTCCTGATCTGGGCGTTTACGGCCGGGATCCTGCCCGGGCTCAACGTCCTTCCGAGCCTGCCGGCGATCGACTGGTGGTGGCCCGTCAACCATCCCCGAGCTGACCGCCGTGATCGCGGGCGTTGTTGTGGTCGTCCTCGTGTTCGTCGCGGTACGGCTCAACCGCAAGGTCGACGAGTTGCGCGCCCGCCTGGCCCAGGGGATCGCGATCCTCTACGACCTGCCCCGCTACCTCAGCGGTGTCGTGAGCTGGCAGCTCGTGTCGTGGGTCTTCCGCCTTGCGACCGTCTACTGGTGCCTGCGGGCTTTCCACGTGCCGGCCACGGTGGAGAACGCGCTCACCGTTCAGGTCGTGGACAGCCTGGCGACGATCCTGCCGTTCTCACCTGGCGGCGTCGGCACGAAGCAGGGGCTGATCGTCTACATGCTGCGCGGCAAGGCGCCGGCCACGACCCTGCTCAGCCTCAGTGTCGGCATGTACGTCGTGTTCACGGTCGCCAACGTGCTCATCGGAGCGGTCGCGCTGCTGCTGATGCAGGGCTCGCTCCGGTTCCGGCACAGACTGCCGGAGGCCGAGCAGCGGGCGGAGGTCTAGTTTCCGACGACCTGGACCAGCCAGCGACGGTCGCGCTCGCGGTCCAGCTCGAGGAAGAGCACGCGCTGCCAGGTGCCGAGGCAGAGCTCGCCGTCGCGCACGGGGATCGACTCCCCTGCGGTCCCGAGCAGCATCGCCATGCAGTGCGAGTGCCCGTTCCCGACGTCCATGTCCTCCGGGCAGACGTTCTCCGTCCGCCGGTCCCAGTCATCGTGCGCGTAGTACGAGTCGCTCGGGACGAGGCGCTTCAGGAGGCTCGCGAAGTCCTCCAGAAATCCGCTCTCGAATTCGTTGACGCGGACGCAGCACGTCGTGTGGGGTGAGTAGACGCACGCGATCCCGTCGGTGACGCCGCTCTCATGGACCGCCTGAGTCACGTCCTCCGTGATGTCCCGGACCGAGAGCCCGCCGCTGGTCCGAAAGCGCCGTTCGAGCTGGTAGACCTTCACTCGGATCCCTCCTCCGCCCCGGTTGGTTCCGGCGGACGCCGGAACCGGCATTCTGACGGCTGCGGTGGGATCGCGTCGGGTTAGCCGTAGCCGTAGCCGTAGCCGTAGCCTCCGCCGGTCTTCGAGGTGGTCGTGCCGTCCCGCCCGAGTTGGACCTCGGCCAGCCTCCGAGCGTCAGCGTGGCCGTCATCCGGAGACGGTTTGCCGCCGCTAGGCAATCAGGCCGAGGCGGAGCGCCGTGGCGACCGCGTGTGTGCGGTTCTCGGCGCCGAGGCGTTGGCGCGCTTTCTGGACGTGCGTCCGCACCGTCTCCGGGCCGATCTGCAGGCGCTCCGCGATCTCATCGTGCGAGAGTCCGTCGGCGACGAGCAGGAGCACCTGCGACTCGCGCTGCGTGAGTCCTGCGGTGTCGGGTCGGCCTTCGAAGGCGGCGCGCCCGAGGATGGGATCCACGTACGGTCGGCCGCGGAGGGCGGAATGCAGCGCGCGCAGCAGGTCGACCAGCGGCGATTCCTTCAGCACAACGGCGCTGGCGCCGGCTGCGAGCGCGCTCCGGACGAGCTCGCGGTCGGCCTCGGCCGTGTAGATCGCGACGCGCATGTCCGGCACCGTTGCCGCGAGCCGTCGCAGCAGCTCCACCCCGGAGAGCCGGGGCATGCGGTAGTCGATGAGCGCGACGTCGGGAACCAGCCGCTCGGCCGCCGCAAGCGCCGCCTCGCCGTCGGCGGCGGTGGCGATGACCTCGAAGCCGTTGGCCCCGAGAAAGTCGCCGACGGCGACGAGGAGCGCGGGATGGTCATCCGCGATCAGGCAGCGAGGCGCGAGCCCTGATTCGTGCTTCATCGGTCGTCCTGCCGGTCGGAGAGCGGCAAGCGGACGAGGAACTCGGCACCGGGGCCGTGCGTCAGCGTGCCGCCGAAGGCCTCGACGACGGCGACGTCGACCGTCAGCCCGACGCCCGCGTCGAATGACAGAGGCTCGACCTGGCGCCCCAGTGCGGTGACGTGCAGCGATGCCGACTCGTCGTTGCCGGCGAGCGTGATCTCGACCGACCCGCCCATCGGCAGTGCCCGGCGCGCCTTGGCGATCAGGTCGAAGATCACCGACGCTAGCTGCGTCGCGCCGCATTCGACGTACAGATCCTCGCCCGCAGGATGGACGACGAGCTCGACGTCCCTCGCCGCGCTGGTGAGACGGGTCAGCTCGATCGCCCGGTCGACGATCGCGCCGAGCCGGACGACGGCGATCGTGCGGGAGTCGTCGCGCGTGAAGTCGGCGAGCGCACGAACGAGCTGCTTCATCTCGAGACCCGTCTGCTGGACGAGCGCCAGCCTGTGCTCGAGCTTCGAGCCAGGCTCTGCGCCCTTGAGCATCAGCTCCGCGAGCCCGAGGATCGCGAACAGCGGGTTGTTCAGCTCGTGCGCGACCTCGCCGGCCATCCCGCCGAGGACGAGGAGGCGAACCGCGTCCAGCAGCTGTTCTTCGGTCAGGCGCGGCGGTTCAGCGCGGAGCATGGTCGGGCCTTCCAGCATTCTCATGAACGTCGTCCCGCTCTAGCGTCCGCGCCATCCCCGTTTTGGCGTGGCGCCTGTCACCCTCGGGGGTGGCGGGTTGACGAAAGCGGGTGCAAACCAGACACAATGAGGCAGACAAGGAAAGGAACGCTTGCCGAGAGTCATCAGCTGCCTCATCGCAGACGATCATCCCGCAATGGTAGAAGCCGTTGCGGGGGTGTTGAAGGAACACGGCCTCGAGGTCGCCGGTCGCGCGCGCGACGGAGCCGAGGCACTCGCGAAGCTCGAGTCGCTGCAGCCCGACGTCGCGATCGTCGATCTGCGGATGCCGCGCCTCTCGGGAATCGAGCTGGCCCGCCGCGCTTCGAAGCTCCCGTCAGCGCCGGCCGTCGTGCTGTACACGGCCTACGGAGACCGTGCGCTGCTGATGGAGGCGATGGACGCCGGAGCCCGCGGGTTCGTGCTCAAAGAGGCGCCGCTCGCCGATCTCGTGCGCGCCGTCGAGCTCGTGGCCGAGGGCGGCACGTACGTCGACCCCGTCCTGGCCGGCGTGTTCGCGACCTCGGCGGCGACGCAGAAGCTCCCCTCGCTGAGCCAGCGCGAGCGCGAGGTGCTGCGCCTGCTCTCCGAGGGCTGCTCCAACGAGCAGATCGGGAAGGAGCTCTTCATCTCCCCCGAGACCGTGCGCACCCACGTGCGCAAGGCGATGGGCAAGCTCGACGCCGACACGCGGACCCAGGCCGTCGCCACGGCGCTGCGGCAGTCGCTGATCGCGTAGAGGCCCCGGCGTCGGGCCTCGGGAGTACCCTGGCCCGCGCGGGCCTGTAGCTCAGCGGTTAGAGCAGCGGACTCATAATCCGTCGGTCCCAGGTTCGAATCCTGGCGGGCCCATCTAGAACTCCGCCTCACGAGCGTGAAAGCTCGAGAACGGCTGCATGCCCACCACTTATTCGGCGCCGAGCAAGTCGATCTGAACGACAACGCGGCAGTTTCAGGCGTTTTTGCAGAGCCTCTGGCGGGCTCAACCTGTCGATCTACTTGGAGTCGACTGCCCATTAAGTCCCTCGAAGCGAGGGGCTATGCGTCTGTCAGTCGGTCGCGGAAGCTGCGTGCGGTTTCGATCGGTAGGTCGTCGGCGAGTTCGAGGAGGTGCTGGTCGCCGGAGACGAGGACGGCGTGTTCGTGTTCGGCGAGGGCGAGCAGGTAGTCGTCGCCTGGGTCGGCGGAGTGGTGACCGCCTGTGTCGGGGTCGGGCGCGAGGGTTGCGGTGTGACGGAGGATGGCGACGAACGCGGTAGCGTCGTCCGGCGGGATGCGGTTGCGGAGCTTGGGGTAGGACAGTGCTCGCTCGAGTTCGCCGAGGAGCGTTTCGGAGACGATCAGCTCGAAGTCGCCGCCGAGCCATCGAGTGATGATCTGTGCGGGTGTTCCGTTGGGCGAGAGGAGCGTGGCGATCAGGATGTTCGGGTCGAGGACGGCGCGCACTCAGCGCGGCCGTGTCTCGTGCTGCGCTTCGACGGATAGCTCGATGGCCTCGTCCTCGGCGCTGTCGTTGCGCTGCCAAAGCCGCTCGAGCAGGTCGAGGCCGAGTTCGCGCCGGAGGGCTTCCTCGATTACCGCGCTGTCGCCTTTGCCGGTGCGGGCGCCGTGGACCTTGACAGCCCGGAGTACTTGCTCGTCGATCGTGAGCGTGGTTCTGACCTTCGCCATATGAGCATCATAGTATCAGTATGACTTGATGCCAAACTCGTGCAGGGTGCGGGACCGTCGAAAAGCTCAATCGGAGACCAACCCCCGATCAGCCGCGTTCACAACGTCCGTGGGTAGGACAGCTAGAGATTGCGCAGCTCCTGACCGACCCGAGTGAGGTCGGCGATGCCATGCGACCTTGCACTGCTCGAAAGCTCGAGGGCCGGCGCACGGTTCGAGGGTCGGGCCGCGCTCGGTGCACGCTGGGAGGAGGCGCTTGCGAACCTGTGGCTCGCCGAGGCATTACCTGCCGACGCCGAGAGTGAGGCTCGAGCGGCTGCCGAAGCCGCGCTACGCGCCCGCGCGTTGCTCTCCGGTTCGTAGCCCGGGCCACAGCTTGCCCGCTCAGCCGACCGTCAGAACCAGCTTGCCCTGGGTGCGGCCGGTCTCGCCCAGCTCGTGCGCGCGGGCGGCTTGCTCGAGCGGGAAGGTCCGCGCCACGTGAGGGCGGAGCGCGCCCGCCGCGGCGAGCCCGGCGATCGACTCCATCCCCGACGCGGTCCGGCTCGACGAGGATGCCGGTGACACGTACGCGGTCCCCGGCGAGCTCGAGCAGCGGGCCGATGCCGGACGCCGACGGCACGGCGATGAAGAGGCCGCCGTCGCGGAGCGTCTGCACGGCGCCCAGACCCGTCTCGCCCCCGACGAGGTCGAGCACGACGTCGACGTCCCGGACGCGGTCCTCCACGGCCTCGCTCGTGTAGTCGATCGCCTCGTCCGCGCCCAGCCCCGCGAGGAAGGCGTGCTTGGTCCGGCGGGCAGTGCCGATCACGTACGCGCCGCGCGACCTCGCGATCTGCACCGCGAGGTGCCCGACGCCGCCGGCGGCGGCGAGGATCAGCACCCGGTGCCCGGGTCCCACGCCGGCGGTCTCGACGAGCGCCTGCCATGCCGTCAGCCCCGCCAGCGGGAGCGCCCCGGCCTCGACGTCGCCGAGGCCGTCCGGGATCCGGGCCAGCTGGCGCGAGGGCGAGGTCACGTACTCGGCATAGGCGGCCGCCTCGCGGGGGAAGCGGGGCATTCCGAACACGCGGTCGCCCGGCTCGAACCGAGTCACGCCGCGGCCCACGGCCTCCACGACGCCGGCAACGTCCCAGCCGACCGTGAACGGCGGCTGCCCCAGGAAGCCCCCGCCCCGGCGCACCTTCCAGTCCACCGGGTTGACTCCCGCGGCCCTCATGCGCACGAGCACCTCCGTGGGGCCCGGGTCGGGCCGCGGGACCTCCACGACCTCGAGCACCTCGGGCCCGCCGAGCGTCTGCTGCCGGATCGTGCGCATCGTCGCCCCAGTCTCGTGATCTTCGGGCGTGCCGGTCATCTGCGATTGTTGTATACAGGCCGGCCCCCGATCGGAGGAGAGCATGGCCGCGCCGACGCAGACGAGTTCCGCCTTTCCGAGTCCGTACGAGATCGCGACGCCTCCCGGGTGCGAGGGATGGGAGGAGATGTACCCGTACTACTCCCTGTTCGACGACTCGCGGCGGGAGGCCGACGAGAGCAGGTTCTGGTTCTGGAACTCGATGCACTTCCCGCTCCCGATGCCGGCGTTCGACGTCGCCTGCATCGACGCCCCGTACCAGGCGGTGGGTGAGTGGCAGAACCGCTTCTTCGCCGTGCCCCCGGCGATGGGCATCGACTACCGCGTCGTCAACGGCTACGTCTACATCTCGGGGAACCCGGTCACGGATCCCGAGAAGATCGCCGAGCGCGTCGGGTACTTCCAGCGCCGCGCCGGCTACTACTTCGAGAACTGGGACGAGCTGTACCGGAAGTGGAAGGAGAAGATGGAGGCCCTGATCGCGGAGATCACGGATCTCCCGGTCCCCGGATCTCCCCGAGTACGAGCCCGACGAGCTCATGCTCGAGGACGGGCGGAACACCGCGTTCTACGAGATCCTCGACGCCTACAGCCGCACGCTGCGCTGCGGCGACCTCATGTGGCAGCACCACTTCGAGCTCCTGCTCCTCGGCTACGGCGCGTACGTCACCTTCACCGAGTTCTGCAAGAGCCACCTCCCCGACATCCCCGACCAGCACCTCGCGCAGATGGTCGCCGGTATCGACGTGCTGCTCTTCAAGCCCAGCGCGGAGCTGCGCCGCCTGGCGAAGCTCGCGATCGACGGCGGCGTCGACGGGGCCTTCGTGGAGGGTCGGTCGCCGGCGGAGATCGACGCCGAGCTCGAGGGGAGCGAGGCCGGACGGGCGTGGCTCGACGCGCTCGAGCAGGTCAAGGATCCCTGGTTCAACATGGCCACCGGCGACGGGCTGTACCACTACTACCGCAGCTGGTACGACGATCCGCGTATCGCCTACGCGTCGGTCGTCGGGCACGTGCGCGCGCTGCAGGAGGGCGAGCAGGTCGAGCGCCCGACCGAGGAGCTCGAGCGCGAGCGCGACCGGCTCGCCGAGGAGTACGGCGCGCTGCTCGACGAGCAGACGCGGGCCACCTTCAACGAGCTGCTCGGGCTCTCGCGCATGGTCTTCCCGTACGTGGAGGAGCACAAGTTCTACTGCGACTACTGGTTCCTGACGCGCTGGTGGAACAAGGTGCGCGAGTTCGGCGCGCTGCTCGCGCGGCACGGGTTCCTGGAGGACGCCGAGGACGTCTTCCAGCTCGGCCGCCACGAGGTCGCGACGGCGCTCGACGAGCTGCTGCTCACCTGGGCGACCGGGGGCGCACCGCTCGGACCGGCGCACTGGCCGCCGATCGTCGCACGGCGCAAGAAGCTGCTGGCCGGGCTCGCGGACTGGTCGCCGCCGCCCGCCCTCGGCGCGACGCCCGAGGCGATCACCGACCCGATGAGCATCATGCTCTGGGGAGTGACCACGCAGCGGGTCCAGGAGTGGGCGCACGCGGAGCAGGGCGGCGGCCGTCTCACCGGCGCTGCGGCGTCGCCGGGGATCGTCGAGGGCGTGGCGCGGGTCGTGATCGACGTCGAGCAGATCGCCGCCGTGCGGGACGGGGACATCCTCGTCTGCCCGATCACCTCGCCGGCCTGGGCGCCGATCTTCTCCAACGTCAGGGGCGTGGTCACGGACATCGGAGGCGTCATGTCGCACGCGGCGATCGTCTGCCGCGAGTACGGGCTGCCCGCGGTCGTCGGCACCGGCCGCGCGACGGCGGAGATCCGCACCGGGCAGACGGTCCGCGTCGACGGCTCGAACGGCGTCGTCACGATCCTCGACGGTTAGGCGCCGTGGCCGCCGGCTCCACCCGTCCGCTCGCCGAGCTGCGGCGATCCGACGCCGCGGCGTTCGGCGGCAAGAGCGCGAACCTGGGAGAGCTGCTGGCGGCCGGGATTCCGGTGCCGCCAGGGTTCGCGGTCAGCGCAGATGCCTTCCGCGCGTTCGTCGAGGAGACCGGGCTCGAGGGAATGATCGCCGCGGCGCTGACGCGTGCGTCGAGTGGAGACGTGGAGGCGGTCGGCGCCGCCTCGAAGACGATCGGCGAGGCGATGCGCTTCGCGCCGCTTCCGGATGTGCTGCGCGCCGAGCTCGTCGGGCGCTACGACGAGCTTGCCGGCGCGACGGGGGAGGAGCGGCCGCCGGTCGCCGTCCGCTCGAGCGCGCTCGGCGAGGACAGCGAGGAGGCCAGCCACGCCGGTCAGCAGGAGAGCTTCCTCTGGGTGCGCGGCATCGAGCAGGTCTGCGACGCGGTGCGCGACTGCTGGGTGAGCCTCTACACCCCGCACGCGATCAGCTACCGCGCGGCGCTCCGTGCCGCCGAGGCGGAGCCGGCGATGGGCGTGGCCGTCCAGCTCATGGTGGACGCAGAGGTCTCGGGCGTGATGTTCACGTGCAATCCGGTCAGCGGCGACCCGAGCATGGTCGCGCTCAACGCGAGCTGGGGCCTCGGAATCGCCGTCGTCAGCGGCGAGACGACGCCGGACGACTACCTGGTGAGCAAGATCACGGGGGAGGTCGTGCGGCGGACGGTGAGCGCCAAGCACATCGAGTACGTGCCCGACGCCGCCGGCCGCGGCACGGTGCGGCTGGAGGTGGAACCCGAGCGGCGGGACGAGCCGTGTCTCGGCGAGGCCCAGCTCGTGGCGCTCCTCGAGGTCGCCCGGCGCGTCGAGCGTCACTTCGGCTCCCACCAGGACATCGAGTGGGCGATCGCGCGCGGGCAGGCGCTGCCCGATGCCCTGCTCGTGCTCCAGGCGCGTCCCGTGACGACGCTCCGGGCTCCGGAGCCGAAGCTCTCCGCCTCCGCGCTGTCGCTCGTGATGAGCACGTTCGGCGCCGCCCCGGCGCCCGAGAAGCCGTCCTGATCCACGCATGCCGCTGAGCGAGGACGACATCCGCGAGATCCTGCGCCTGATCGACGAGTCGGACGTCGAGGAGCTGCGCATCGAGACGGAGGACCTCTCGCTCCACGTCCGTCGCGGCGCGGCAGCAGAGGCCCCGCCTCCGCAGCGCGCCCCTACGGAGGGCGGGGCAACCGGCGATCTGCACACCATCTCGGCCCCGATGCTCGGCACCTTCTACCGGGCCGAGGCGCCGGGGGCGCCCCCGTTCGTGGGCATCGGAACCCGCGTCGAGCCGGACACGGTCGTCTGCCTGGTCGAGGTGATGAAGATGATGAACGCTGTTCCGGCGGGCGTGGCCGGGACGATCGTCGAGGTGTGCGCCGAGAACGCGCAGCCCGTGGAGTACGGGACGCCGCTCTTCCAGGTCCGGCCCGACGGATGAACCGGCTCGTCGACATCGTCGACACCACGACGCGCGACGGGAACCAGAGCCTGTGGAGCGCGACGGGCCTGACGACCCCGGACGTGCTGGCGATCGCACCGGCGATCGACCGTGTGGGGTTCCACGCTGCCGACTTCACGTCGAGCACGCACATGGCGGTTTCCGTGCGCTTCCACCGGGAGGATCCCTGGGAGCGGATCCGGCTCGTCAGCGGCGCTATGCCTGCAACTCCTCTGAGCTTCATCACGACCGGCATGCGTTTCATCTCGTGGGTTCCGGCCGACGAGGACGTGATGCGGCTGGCGTTCCGCTGCGTCGTGCGCAACGGGATCCGCCGCTTCCAGATCGCCGACCCTTCGAACGACCCGACGCGGCTGCGACGGCTCGCCGCGATGGCGCGCGGGGAGGGGGTCGAAGAGGTCGTGATCGGGCTCACCTACTCGGTGAGCGCGGTACACACGCACGCCTACTTCGCCGAGCGCGCCGCGGCGCTCGCCGACTGCGCCGAGATGGACCGGCTCTACCTCAAGGATCCCGGCGGCCTGCTGACTCCCGCCGCGGTGCGCGAGCTGGCGCCGCACTTCCTCCGTGCCGCCGGTGAGCGTCCGGTCGAGCTGCACAGCCACTGCACGATCGGGCTCGCGCCGTTCGTCTACATGGAAGGGCTGCGGGCCGGGCTCTACGTCCTGCACACGGCGGTCGCCCCGCTGGCCCGCGGCACGTCCAACCCCGCGGCCGAGACGACGCTCCGCGACCTGGAGGCCGAGGGCTTCTCGCACCGGCTCGACGTCGCGGCCCTCGCCATGGTCTCCGAGCATTTTCGCGGACTCGCACGCGAGAAGGGGCTGCCCGTCGGCCGGCCGCAGGAGTTCGACGCCACCTACTACCACCATCAGCTCGCGGGAGGCATGGTGTCGACAACGCGGCGGATGCTCGAAGAGCTGCGCCGGCCCGAGCTGTTCGACGCCGTGCTCGAGGAGGTCGGCCGGGTCCGGGCCGAGATGGGCTACCCGATCATCGTCACGCCGGTGTCGCAGCTCGTGGCCACACAGGCGGTGCGCAACGTCATCGACGGCGAGCGCTGGTCGACCGTCTCCGACGAGACCGTCCGCTACTTCCTCGGTCACTACGGCGATCCGGCCGCGCCGGTGGCACCGGACGTGGCCGAGCGCGTTCTCTCGCGACCGCGCGCCGAGGAGCTGCGACGACTCGAGCCGCTGCACCTCGAGGGAGCGCGCGAGCGCCTCGGGCAGCGGATCCCGGACGAGGAGCTGCTGCTCCGGCTGACGATGCCCGGTGAGCAGGTGGACGCGATGCTCGCCTCTCCGCCTGCGGCGGCCGCCTACCGGCCGCCTGCGCGTCCGGGCCGCCATCCGGTGGTGACGCTGCTGCAGGAGGTGGCCAGGCGTGAGTCCATCACGCATCTGCGCGTGCAGAAGGGCGACGATCTGGTGGTGTGGCGCCGTGCGACTTGACGGCGTGCGCGGCTTCGTGCTCGACATCGACGGGACGCTCGTGCACCGTGCCGGCGACGAGGCTCACGTGCAGCCCGGAGCCCGTGAGGTGCTCGCACGGATGCGCGACTCGGGCCGTCGGGTCGTCCTCTTCACCAACGGCAGCCACGCGGCGCCGGAGACCTTCGCCGCAGGCCTGCGCGCGGTCGGACTGCCCATCTCCGACGACGAGCTGCTGACGCCGTTGTGCAGTGTCCAGACCTATCTGCGCGCGCACCATCGCGACGGCTCGGTGCTGCTGTTCGGCACCGGCGCGGCGCGCGACTACCTGGCCAGCTGCGGGGTGCGGATCCTCGACTGGGAGAAGGCCGAGCACGCCGACGTCGTGTTCGTCGCGCACGCGGACGCCGTGGACTTCGTGCAGCTGGAACGCGCGGCGCGCGCCGTGCTGGCCGGCGCGCCGCTGCTGACGGCGAGCTTCGCGCCCGCCTACGCGGGGGCGGACGGGCCCATCTTCAGCCGCGGCGCGATGCTCGCCGCGGCGCTCGCGAAGGCCACCGGTGTGCGACCGGTCATCGTCGGCAAGCCGTCCCGGGCGGCGCTGGACACGATCGGCGACCGGCTCGGCGCGCCGCCGGACGAGCTGGCCGTGATCGGCGACGACCTCGGCATGGACATCGCGCTGGGCCGTCTCGGCGGCTCGCGCACCATCCTCGTGCGCAGCGGGATCAGCAGCCGCGTCGAGCTCGATGACGTACCCGAGGCGGACCGCCCGGACGCGGTCGTCGACGGCGTGGCGGATCTGCTGGGCTGGCTCTGAGCTGCGTCCGGACGGCTCAGTGAGGTGCGTGCGCTCGCGCCTCGCGTAGCGCCCGCGGCCAGATTCCCTGCTTGCCGGGCGAGAGGATGCCGTTCGGATCCAGCGCGTCCTTGATCGTCTCCGTGAAGCGGCGGTAGGCGTGGTCGTTGAAGCTGTACTGGTCGCCGGCCAGATCCATGAAGTCGAGGTGGGCGCGGTACTCCCCGTACCCTTCCTTCGCGGCCTCGCGGACGAGCAGCTTGCACGTGTCGTACGCGCGGCGTGCCTCTGCCTCGTCCTTCGTGTCGAATATGACCAGCGTGATGTGGACGAAGCTCCGCGCGTTGGTCGGGATGAGGACGGCTGCGTAGTCGAGCCCGGCCTGTCGCTCGACCAGACCGCGGATCAGGTCGCGCAGCGCGACCGCGTCTCGCCCGGTGAGCGGCGCGACGGGGGAGAACCCGATGTGGCCCCCCTCCTCGCCTCCGTACCACCCGGTCATCTGGTTGATGCCGAGGTTCGGCACACCGCCCTGGACGCGCTCGTGTGGGTTCTCGAGCGCAGCCATCGCGTCGGGGGAGCACTTCTCACCCCACACCTCCGCCCCGGGGATCCGCCCGAACGCCTCCTTGATCTTGGCGAACCGGTGGTCGACGACCTGCTCGTCCCCGTAGAGGGCGAACCGCATCATCCAGCGGCCGACCTCGAGCTCGCGCGCCATCTTGTCGATGACCGGGTCGGGGACGGGATCCTCGCCCTGGTACCACAATGACCGCGACGACATGACCGAGGCGAACGAGATCGTGTTCCAGATCTGCGGAACGTTCTCGATCGTCCGGTCGAGCATGAGGCTCCTCAGGGTCTCCACGAGCGCCGGGAGGTCATCCTCGTTCCAGACCCTCAGCCAGAGCGGCATGTAGCACTCCGGGTACGGCATGAGCCAGTAGCCCATCTTCGTGACGATGCCGAGGTTCGACTGCATGAAGAGGTGGTCGGGCGACGGGCCGAGGCTGCGTTTGTAGACGTGCCAGGACCGATTGCCCGGCATCGCCCCCATGCCGGTCCTCATCACCTCGCCGTTCGGCAGCACAACCTCGATCCCGCACGAAGCGGCCATGTCGTGTCCCGTCGGGAGGTACGTGATCCCGTTTTCCAGGGTGTTGCCGATGACGCTGCCCCACCCGAGATCCGGAATCGAGACCATCAGCCTGTGCCCGCCGGCCTGGATGGCCTCGTAGAGGTCGAACCAGCGGACGCCCGGCTCGACCACGGCGTACGCGCACTCGTCGTCGATCTCGAGCACACGGTTCATCTTCCGCAGGCTCACGATGACCGAGCCGTTCAGACGCGGCGCCGGCCCGCCGTAGCCGTTGTTCATGCCGGCCCCGTGCGTCCAGAGGGGCACCTTGTGCTCGTTGGCGATCCGCACGATCTGCTGGATCTCCTCGACCGTCTGGGGCGTGAGGACGGCGGACGCCGAGTAGTCGTCCCAGGTAGCGAATGCGAACGGGTCCCGATACTCCCGCAGGTCGTCCTCGCTCGTGAGCACGGCGTCGGCCCCCAGGGCTGCCGTGAAGGCGTCGAGGGCGAGCTCGAGCTCCGTCTCGGACAGGTGCGGCGGGAGCGTTGACGTCATCGAGAACCTCCGGCGACCGATCATATGGGGTCGGGGGCATCACTGACCAGCGCCTGGGACTGACCGGTGCCACCCGCGCACCAGGCCGGCGAGTGGTGGTATTCACCGCCCGCGCACGTAACAATCCGCGCGAAGACCATGGCGCAGACCGTTATCGGCCGGGAGCAGGAGCTCGGCGCGATCGAGGAGTTTCTCGCCGAGGTCGGACGAGGCCCGCGGGCGCTCGTTCTCTCCGGAGAGCCGGGAATCGGCAAGACGATCCTCTGGGAGGCGGGCGTCGAGGAGGCCCGGGAGCGCTTCGGCCGTGTGCTGACGTGCCGCGGGGTCGAGGCCGAGGCCTCGCTCTCGTTCGCGGCCCTCTCGGAGCTGCTGGCACCCGTTTTCGAGGAGGTCGCAGCCTAGCTGCTGTCGCCGCGTCGGCGGGCGCTCGAGGTCGCGCTGCTGCTGGTCGAGCCGGGCGCGGATGCTCCCGATCCGCACGCGATCGGGCTGGCCGTGCTCGACCTGCTGTGCGCCCTCGCCGAGCGGGGCTCGATCCTGGTTGCGCTCGACGACCTCCAGTGGCTCGATCCGGCCTCCGCCGGGGTGCTCCAGATAGCGTTCCGGCGGCTGCGCGAGGAGTCGGTCGGACTGCTGGCGACGCTCCGGACGGGGCCGGAGATCGCGACCCCCTTCGAGCTCGCAGCGCTCGTTCCCGGAAGAGCGGCTCGACAGGCTGACAATCGGCCCGCTCAGCCTGGGCGCTGTGCACAGTCTGCTCAAAGAGCGGCTCGGGCTCGAGCTGACGAGGCCGGAGCTCGTCCGCGTGCAGGAGGCGACGGCGGGCAACCCGTTCTTCGCGCTCGAGCTGGGCCGGGAGCTCGTCCGCACGGGCACGCGGCCGACGGCGGGGCGGGCCTTGCGGGTGCCCGAGAGCCTGCGGGAGCTGCTCGGCGAGCGCCTCGCGCGCCTGCCCGGAGAGACGCTCGACGTGCTGCTGCAGGTCGCCGCGCTGGCGCGGCCGACGGTCGAGCTGGTGGCCGCACGCACGGAAACCGGGATCGCGTCCTCGGAGCGCTGGAGGCGGCTGAACGGGAAGGGGTCGTCGAGCTCGACGACTCGCGCGTCCGCTTCGCGCACCCTCTGCTCGCCTCGATCTGCTACGAGGAGGCACCGGTCTGGAAGCGCCGCGCGGTTCACCAGGCGCTGGCCGGGGCCGTATCGGACCTAGAGGAGCGGGCTCGGCACCTGGCGCTCGCCGCCGAAGGCCCCGACCCGTTCGTAGTCGCCGAGCTGGATTCCGCCGCCGAACATGCGGCCGCGCGCGGGGCGACTGCCGCGGCGGCCGGGCTCTCCGAGCTCGCCGCCGAGCTGACGCCCGACGATCCTGCGCCGGCTCGACGGCGCCGCCTGCGCGCGGCCGAACTTCCACCGTCTCGCCGGAGACATGCGACCGAGCTGTCACGATGCTCGAGTCGCTCCTCGAGGAGGTGCCGTCGGGGGTCGAGCGGGCGGACGTTCTCTTCGCGCTTGCCGTGACCTTCGACGGAGAGGCCGGACGAACGTGACGAGCTCTGCGAGGAGGCGCTGGCCGACGCGGCGGGGGACGACGTGCGCTGCCGCGCGAATCCTGTCCCTCCGGGGCGGCGCTTCACCTGTTCGCCGGCGACGTCGAGCGCCGCGCTCGCGGACGCGCGGGACGGCGCTCGAGAGGGCCGAACGGGTGGGCGACCCGGGCCTGCTCGCCGACGCGATCGCCCGCCTGGGGATCGCGGAGTCGCTGTGCTGCGAGATTACCCCGGGCTCCTCGAGCGGGGCGTCGAGATCGAGGAGCGCCTCGGGCTCGCTCTGGAGTACTACGAAAGCCCGCGCATGGGGTTGACTCGGCTCTGGCTGCGTCTCGGCGAGATCGAACGGCCTCGAGCATTCCTCGAGAAACTGGAGGCGGAGGCCGTGGCGCGTGGCGACGAGGGCACGCGCGGGCAGGTTCTCTGGACGCTGAGTCTGCTCGAATGGCTCGCCGGCCGCTGGCAGAGGTCTCTCGACCTAGCCGTCGCCGCATACGAGCTCGCCGAGCAAACTCAGCACGCACACGGACGCAGCTGGGTGGGACGGCTGAAGGCGCTCGTCGAGGCGGACCTCGGCCTGGTCGACGCAGGCGCGCGCCTCGGTCGACGAAGGTCTCGCGATCATGCAGAGCGACGGCAAGCGACTTCTTCCCAATCGTCACCGTCGGCGATGCTCGGCCGCTCGAGCTCGCGCTCGGGAACCTGCGAGTCGGCCGCGGACTACCTGCGCGAGCTTCCGGGACGTCTGCTCGCCGGAGCGGGTAACCGACCCGATCGCTCCCGTTGTGGGCCGACGCCATCGAGACGCTGATCACCGTGGGCGAGCTGGAGCAGGCCCGTGCCTACCTCGAGCCGTACGAGTCGAACGCGCGACAGGCTCGGGCAGCCCCTGGGCCATTGCCGCGCTGCGCGGTGCCGCGGCCTCCTCGCTGCTGCCGAGGGCGATCTTGCCGCGCGCCTTCGCGGCCTTCGAGTCGTCCCTCGCTGACCTGGCCAACGATCCGCTACCCGCTCGAGCTGCGGCGCACGCTGCTCTGCCTGGGCATGGTGCGCAGGCAGGCGCAGCAGAAGAGCCGCCCGCGGGAGGCGCTGGAGCAGGCGCTGGTCGTCTTCGAGGAGCTCGGGGCCCGGCTGTGGGCGGAGAAGGCGCGGGCGGAGCTGAGGCGAATCAGCGGGCGTGCGCCGGCCTCCGAGGAGCTGACGGAGACGGAGCGGCGTGTGGCGGAGCTGGCCGCCTCTGGGCGCTCGAACAAGCAGATCGCGGCCGAGCTCTTCATGGGCGTGAGCACGGTCGAGGCCCATCTCTCGCGTGTCTACCGCAAGCTCGGCGTCCGCTCGCGGGCGGGGCTTGCCGGAAGCCTCGCGCTGGCGGCTGATACCCCGGCGGAGGTGTGAGCTCGATGTCCGCGGTGGTGATCGGACGAGATTGTGAGCTCGGCTCGATCGAGGCATTCCTCGCGCAGGTTCAGGACGGCCCATGTGCACTTGTTCTCTCCGGCGAGGCCGGCATCGGTAAGACGGTGCTGTGGGAGGTGGGTGTCGAGGAGGGCCGTGAGCGGTTCGGGCGAGTTCTGACCTGTCGCGGTGTGGAGGCGGAGGCTTCGCTCTCCTTTGCCGGGCTGTCCGATCTGCTCGGCGACGTGCTCGAGGAGGCAGGGCACTCGCTTGCTCCGCCGCGCCGTCGGGCGCTCGAGGTCGCGCTGCTGCTCGCTGAGCCGGGCGAGGTGGCACCGAATCCGCACGCCATCGGGCTGGCCGTGCTCGACGTCCTGCGCGCCCTTTCCGAGGGAGGCTCTTTGCTCGTTGCGCTCGACGACGTCCAGTGGCTCGACCCCGCTTCCGCCAGCGTGCTGCAGATCGCACTTCGTCGCCTTCGCGATGAGCCGATCGGCCTCCTGGCGACCGTCAGGGTGGGGCCGGAGCTCGAGAGTGCCGTCGAGCTCGACCGCTTGTACCCCGAGTCGCGACTCGTTGAGCTCTCGGTGGGGCCGCTCACCCTAGGCGCCGTCCACACGCTGCTCGAGGAGCGGCTCGGGCTCGAGCTGACGCGTCCGGAGCTGGCCCGCGTTCTGGAGGCGACGGCAGGCAATCCATTCTTCGCGCTCGAGCTCGGGCGCGAGCTCGTCCGCACGAACTCAAGGCCGACGGCCGGCCGCACCCTGCCAATGCCCGCGAGCTTGCAGGAGCTGCTCGGCGGCCGCCTCGCCCGCCTGCCCACCCACACTGGCGATGTTCTCCTCCAAACGGCAGCGCTCGCCCGGCCGACAGTCGACCTGGTCGCGGCAGCCCACGGAGACCGGGAGCCCGTCCTGGAGGCGCTGGAGGCGGCTGTGCGGGAAGGCGTCGTCGAGCTCGACGATTCGACCGTGCGCTTCGCACACCCGCTGCTTGCCTCGATCTGCTACGAGCAGGCTCCCGTGTGGAAACGGCGCGCTGTGCACCGGACGCTCGCCGCCGTGGTGACAGACGCGGAGGAGCGAGCCCGCCATCTGGCGCTCGCTGCCGACGGCCCCGACGAACGAATCGCCCTGGAGCTCGACGGCGCCGCAGAGCAGGCGGCAGCCCGTGGCGCACCTGCCGCCGCAGGCGAGCTCTGTGAGCTCGCTGCCGAACTGACTCCGGACGATCCGGCTCTCGCGCGGCGACGCCGCCTCACGGCGGCCAGATTCCACAGTCTGGGAGGCGACCCCGACCGGGCAGTGACCCTGCTCGAGCAGCTCCTCGCTGAGGATCCCTCCGGGGTCGAGCGGGCCGACATCCTCATCGCGCGCATCTTCACCGTGCGGGGCGACACTCCGGCGCTCGTGACACTTTGCGACGAGGCGCTCGTCGCCGCCGCGGCTGACGATGTCCGCGCAGCGCGCGTCCTGGCTCTGCGGGCGTGGGTCAATTTGATGAAGGCAGACGTGCCGGCATCTCTCGCCGACGCCCGGGAGGCCCTCGGAAAGGCCGAACGGGCTGGTGAACCAGCCCTGCTGGTGGCGGTGATCGCACGATTGGTTCAGGCGGAGTCCTGGGGCGCCGAGATCACTCCCGGGTTGCTCGAGCGAGGGGCGGAGATCGAGGAGCGCCTGGGACTCGCGCTCGACTGGCGGGAGAGCCCGCGTCTCTACGCCCCGCGGCTCCTCATGCGGCAGGGCGAGGTCGACCGCCCCCGCGCGATGCTCGAGGAGCTGGAGAGGCAGGCGACCGCGCGAGGGCATGAGGAAACTCGCATGGTGATCTCCTGGTACCTGAGCATGCTCGAGTGGCTGGCCGGCCACTGGCAGCAGGCACTCGCCCTCTCCTCGTCGGCGCTCGAGCTCGGCCAAGGCGCACTGCACAGCGGATGGGTGGGACGCGTCAAGGCGCTCGTGGAGACGGATCTCGGCCTCGTCGAGCAGGCGCGTGCCTCGGCCGAGGAAGGGCTCGCGTACTCGCGGGCGTTCTCGAACGAGATCTTCGTTCTCATCATCCTTGGCGTTCTGCGGCCGCCTGGAGCTCGTGCTCGGGCAACCTGAAGGAAGCCGGCGAGTATCTGCGCGAGCTTCCCGCGCGGCTTCTGGCCGGAGGGGTGAACGATCCGACGCTCACCGTCTGGGCCGACGCGATCGAGACGCTGACGGCACTGGGCGAGCTCGAGCGGGCGCGCGCCTACCTGCGAGCGGTACGAGGCGAACGCGCGGACGCCTGGGGAGCCCATGGGCTCTCGCCGCCGCCGCGCGCTGCCGCGGCCTGCTCGCGGCCGCGGAGGGCGATACGGCAGCGGCGTTCGCCGGCTTCGAGCACGCCCTTGCCGAGCTGGAGGAGCATCCGTACCCGCTGGAGCGCGGCCGCACTCTCCTCTGCCTGGGCGCCGTGCGCCGGCAGGCGCAACAGAAGCGGGCCTCACGGGAGGCGCTGGAGCAGGCGCTGCCAGATCTTCGAGGAACTGGGCGCCCGGCCCTGGGCCGACAAGGCCCGGGCGGAGCTCAGGCGGATCAGCGGCCGAGCGCCGGCGTCCGCGGACCTGACGGAGACCGAGCGGCGTGTCGCCGAGCTCGCCGGACAGGGCCGCACGAACAAGGAGATCGCCGCCGAGCTGTTCATGGGCGTAAGCACGGTCGAGGCGCATCTCTCCCACGTCTACCGCAAGCTCGGCATCCGCTCCCGCACCGAGCTCGCGGGGCGGATCGCCATACCGAGGGACGAAGCCGCGAACGCAAGGGGCGACGCCGCCCAAGCCTAGGGCTTTCCGGGTTTCGGGCCCCCGACCCTGAGCCCTAGGTTCGACGGCATGGTCTACGTCGTCGAGCGCTACCTCCCCGGGCTTCTCCGCTCCGACCTCCTGTGCGGGCTCTCACGGCTCGAGCAGTTGGAGGAAGGGGCCGAGAGGCCGGCGGTGCGCTACCTCGGCTCGACCATCGTGCTGCGGGACGAGGCCTGCTTCTGCCGGTTCGAAGGACCGTCGGAAGCGGCCGTCGCCGCCGCAAACCGCATGGCGGGGTTGTCGTTCGACCGGATCGTCCCCGCCGTGATCGTCAAGCCGAAAGGAGAAGTTCGATGAGCGCTTCCACCTCGATTCCCCCGACCGCCTGGATCAGCCGCAGCCGCCTGCTGGGCCTGATCGGCGGGGTCGCCGCGCTGGCGGCGGCCGTCACCGCCGTCGTACTCGTGTTCGCCGGCGGCTCGTCGGCGGCCCCGGCGAAGAGCCGGCCGCTCATGCCCGTTGCGGGCCGGTCTCCCATGCAAGACGCAGGCCGAGACCCGTCGATCATGACGCTGACGCCCGCGCGGCTCGCGGCAGGTGCGCTCGGGACCGGGTACCAGCTCCCGATCCGTCACACCGGCCCCACGATGGCGGCCGTGCTGCGCTCGATGAGCCCGCAGACAAGGGCGTATACCGAGGCGGTCATGGGGCTCACGTTCAGGCAGCTCAAGGCCGGAGCCGCCGGCGCTCCGTAAGGCCCGTGCGCGGGAGGAGAGGGTCGAGCTGCCCTCGCCCTCTCCTCCCGCCCGGATTGCAATGAGCCCACGCGAATCCCACAATGCAGAGCTGTCCATAGGAGGCGAGCGCGATGACGATCGCTGGGCAGGTGGAAGCGGACGACCGGGCATTCCAGAGCCCATTCGCGGTGAGGATCCCTGCAGGCTGCGACGGGTGGGAGGACATGTATGCCTACCACGTCCGCTTCAGCGAGGATCGCCGGGCCTTCGACGAGAGCCGCTTCTGGTTTCAGGACGGGCTGCACGCCGCCGAGCCTCTCTGCCCGTTCGACGCGATGCTTTTCGACTCCGGTGTCGTCGCCCTCAACCAGGCGAGCGTGCGTCTGTTCGTGTTCCCGCTCTCGCTCGGCGTCGAGTTCCGGATTCTCAACGGCTATGTCTACGTCAGCCCGAGCTCGGTGACCGACGAGGCGACGATCGCCCGACGAGCGGAGCTGTTCGAGAGACGCAGCGGGTACTACTACGAGCACTGGGACGAGCTGTACGAACGCTGGGTCGAGAAGGTCGAGTCCGCGACAACGGAGCTCCAGACGCTCGAGGTGCCCGAGCTACGGGAGATCGAGGGCGAGTCGGTCGTTACCCGGGGGGGCGGCCTCGGGTCGAGCTACGCGCTCCTCCACGCGTACGACCGCCTGCTCGAAGGGATCGACCGCGTCATGCAGTTCCACTTCGAGTTCCTCGGCCTCGGTTACGCGGCGTACCTCGTCTTCTACGAGCTCTGTCGAGAGGCCTTCCCGGACATTCCGGACCAGACGATCGCGAAGATGGTGTCGAGCATCGACGTGCTCGTCCTTCGGCCTGACGCCGAGCTCCGGCGACTCGCCCGGCTTGCGTTCGAGCTCGGCGTGGCCGAGGCGGTCAAGACCGCCGGCGGCGAGGACGAGCTCGTCGCGCTTGCTGGCCGGGAGCCGTGCGGGCGATCGGTGGCTCGCGGACTTCGAGCAGACAAAGGATCCCTGGTTCTACTTCTCGTACGGGACCGGCGTCTTCCATCATCACCATCGGTCCTGGATCGACGACACCACGCTGCCCATTCAGGTCATCGGCGCCTACATTGCGCGCCTCGAGGCGGGCGAGGACATCTCGCGTCCCCGCGAGGCAGCCGTCGCCGAGCGCGAGCGGGTCACAGAGGAGCACCGCTTGCTGCTTCCGGAGGAGAAGCGTCGGACCTTCGACGAGGGCCTCGCGCTCGCCCGCACGGTCTTTCCCTATGTGGAGAACCACAACTTCTACATCGACCACCGCTACGTGACGATCTTCTGGAACAAGGTGCGCGAGTTCGGGGCGCTGCTCTCCCGGCACGGGTTCCTGAACGAGTTGGAAGACATCTTCTACCTGCGTCACGACGAGGTGCGCTCGGCGCTCGAGGAGCTCCGGCTCGATTGGAGCTCGGGCGGCGCCGGGGTCGCGCGCGGCCGCGGCTACTGGCCGCCGATCGTGGAGCGGCGCAGGTCGATCTACGAGGCGATGTGCGCGTGGGCTCCGCCCCCGGTTCTCGGCCCGGTACCCGACGAGATCACCGACCCGTTCACGGTCATGCTCTGGGGGATCACGAACCGAGCGTCTGCAGGAGTGGCTCTCGTCCGACACTGTGGGCCGGGTAGTGACGGGCTGCACCGGGTCGCCGGGAGTTGCCGAAGGGCCGGCGCGCGTGCTCCTGCGCGCCGACCAGCTCGGTGAGCTCGAGGAGGGCGAGATCCTCGTCGCGCCGTCGACCTCGACGAGCTGGACGCCGGTCTTTGACACGATCGTCGCAGCAGTCCTCGACACCGGCGGGATCATGTGCCACGCGGCGATCGTCGCCCGCGAGTACGGGCTTCCAGCGGTGGTCGGAACCGGCACGGGGACGAAGCGGATCAGGACGGGCGACCTCCTCCGCGTCGACGCCGACGTCCGGCGTCGTCACGATCCTCGACAGACCGTCGGTCGGGTCGTGAGCTGTCAGCCGTCGCGCTTGTAGGACTCGAGCCCAGGGCGGATCGACTTCTCGTCGAGGAACTGCGCGAGGCCCTGCTCGCGGCCGTGCTCCCGGTCGAGGAACTGCGACTGCTCGAGCTTGGCGTAGAGGTAGTCCTCGGCGGTGTCCCAGCTCATCGTGCGGGCGTGCTTGAAGCCGAGCTTCGCCGCGCGCAGCACGACCGGGTTCTTCTCCAGCAGCTCGCGTGCCAGCGCCTCGACGTCGCCGCGTAGGCGCTCACGCGGGACGCTCCAGTTGACGAGCCCCATCTCCGCCGCCTCGCGGCCGTCGAACGTCCGCCCGGTCATGACGTAGAGGAGACCCGCGCGCAGGCCGACCGTCTCCGCGAGACCGCGGCTGACGAGGCTTCCCGGCGGGATCCCCCAGTTGATCTCGGACAGGCCGAAGGTCGCCTCGTCCGCGGCGACGGCGAGGTCGCAGGCGCAAAGGGGGGTGAACGCGCCCCCGAAGCACCAGCCGTTCACCATCGCGATCGTCGGCTTCGGGTACGTGCGCAGCAGTCGCCACTGCCAGTAGTTCGCGTCGCGCCGCACGCGCCGCTGCACGTGCTCCGGCTGCTCGTCGACCTCGCGGAAGTACTCCTTCAGGTCCATGCCCGCAGAGAACGAGTCCCCCGCGCCGGTGAGGACGAGCACCCCGCAGGCGTCGTCGGCGTCCAGCTCCAGCAGGACGTCGACCATCTCCGCGGTTCAACGCCGGATTCATCGCGTTGCGCTTCTCCGGTCGGTTCAGCGTCACCCAGGCGATGCCGTCGTCGAGCTCGACGGTGACGGTCTCGCGGCTCATCCGGTGGAGCTTACGGGACCCGCCGCCGCGGCGCGACCTCCAATCACGCAATAGACTGGAGGCGTCTCGGCACCATCAGAGGCTTTGTCCTGACAGGAGGAGGAGGCCATGCAGAACACGAGCTACGGAAGCCTGGAGGAACTCCTGCAGGCCGTGGGGTCACCGGTCGAGCTGGCGCGCAACTCGCAGATCGGGCCGTACGTCTATCCGGCGGTTCCGGCCGAGTTCTCGAACTGGAGAGACGAGCAGGTGGCCTGGCGGGAGACCTGTGCGCTCTTCAATCAGTCGCACCACATGACCGATCTCTACGTCGAGGGGCCCGACGTCATCAAGCTGTTCTCCGCCCTCGGCGTCAACACGTTCGCCACTTTTCAGGTCGACAAGGCCAAGCAGTTCGTGGCGTGCAGCCACGACGGCTACGTGATCGGCGACGGCATCCTCTTCTTCCTGGACGAGAACAGGGTCAGTCTCGTTGGACGCCCTTCTGCTCACAACTGGGTTCAGTACCACGCCGAGACCGGTGGCTACGACGTGAAGGTCGAACGGGACGAGAGGACCGCCGCCAACCCGACCGGCCGGCGCAAGCTCTACCGCTACCAGGTCCAGGGGCCGACCGCGCTCGACGTCCTGGGCGCTGCGAACGACGGGCCTCTGCCCGAGATCAAGTTCTTCAACATGGGCGAGCTGACCATCGCCGGGCGGAAGGTCCGCGCCCTGCATCACGGCATGTCCGGCGCCCCGGGCATGGAGCTGTTCGGTCCCTGGGAGGACGGCGAGGAGGTCAAGGCGGCCATCGTGGAAGCCGGGCGCGAGTTCGGGCTCCGGCAGGTCGGCTCCAGGGTGTACGCCACGAACACGCTCGAATCGGGATGGATTCCGTGTCCGCTTCCCGCCATCTTCACCGGCGACGAGATGAAGGCCTACCGGGAATGGCTGCCGGCCAACGGCTACGAGGGCACCGGTTCGCTCGGCGGCAGCTACTACTCGGACGACATCACGGACTACTACCTGACGCCCCACGATCTCGGATACGGGCCGTTCGTCAAGTTCGACCACGACTTCGTCGGCCGGGCCGCGCTGGAGAAGATCGTCGAGAGCCCGAAGCGCAAGAAGGTGACGCTGGCGTGGAACGGCATGGACGTCGCAGGCGCAATGGGCTCGATGTTCGAGCGGGGAGATGCGGTCAAGTACATCGACCTTCCCCTGTCCAACTACGCGACATGGCCGTACGACAAGGTGCTGAGCGACGGCGAGCTGATCGGCGTGTCGACGTTCTCCGGCTACAGCTACAACGAGCGCTCGATGCTCTCGCTGGCCATGGTCGACGTCGACACGGAGATCGGCACGGAGGTCACGCTGGTGTGGGGCGAGGAAGGTGGAGGATCGTCGAAGCCGGTTGTCGAGCGGCACACGCAGGCCGAGATCCGCGCGATCGTCAGCCCTGCGCCGTACTCCGAGGTGGCCCGCACGTCGTACGCCGACGGATGGAGGACGAAGGCCGGCGTCGTCTGAGTCGCAGCGGCGCGGCCGCTCTACTCCGGCCGGAGCCCGAGCAGCCGCGCCGCGTTCTCCTTGAGGATCAGCGGCCGCACCTCGTCGCGGAACGGCGCCTGCTCGAAGTCGGCGAGCCAGCGGTCGGGCGTGAGCAGCGGAAAGTCCGAGCCGAACAGCACCTTCTCGCGCAGCTGCGTGTTCGCGTACTGGACGAGCTGCGGCGGGAAGTACTTCGGCGACCAGCCGGAGAGGTCGATCCAGACGTTCTCCTTGTGCAGGCAGATCGAGATCGCCTCGTCCTGCCACGGGAACGATGGGTGCGCGAGCACGATCGGCAGCTCGGGGAAGTCGGCGGCGACGTCGTCCAGGCAGAGCGGGTTCGAGTACTTCAGGCGCTGCCCGCCGCCGCCGGGCAGGCCGGTGCCGATGCCGCTGTGGCCGGTGTGGAAGAGCGCCGGCAGGCCGGCCTCCGCGATCGCCTCGTAGAGCGGGTACACGCTGCGGTCGTCGGGGAAGAAGGCCTGCAGCGTGGGGTGGAACTTGAACCCCTTGACGCCGTAGTCGGCGATCAGACTGCGGGCGCGGGAGACTGCGTCGGGACGCGCGGGGTCGACGCTCGCAAACGGGATCAGCACGTCGGGGTTCGCGGCCGCGCCCTCGGCGATCTCCTCGTTCGGGATCGGCGGGATACCGCTCCGCGACTCCCAGTCGACGGTGAAGACGACCGCGGCCAGGCGACGCTCGCGGTAGTAGGCGGCGACGTCGTCCACCGTCGGCAGCAACCCGTCGCCGCGGAAGTACCGCTCTGCCGCGGCGCGCAGCCCGGGCGGCATCGGGTCGTGCCCGGCGCGAGACCGTTCGGTGTGCACGTGCACGTCGATCGCGGTGACGGCTGCGACGTCGATCACGGCGCGACCGTCCCGAGCGCGTCCTGAAGGGCCGCGCCTGCGGCGAGCAGGTCCCAGTCGGCGCCCGGGGCCCCGATCAGCGAGACGCTCACCGGCAGGCCGCTTCGCCGTCCGACGCCGGAGGGCAGCGCGACGACCGGAAAGCCCGTCCAGTTCCAGTAGTGGGTGAGCGAGATCTCCGCGAAGTCGGTGAACGCCACGTCGTAGCCGTCGCCGCGGGTGTGCGCGACGATCGGCACCGTCGGCTCGACGATCGCGTCGATCCGGTGCTCCGCGAGCCAGTCGAGCCATGCGTCTGTCAGTTGCGCTCGGCCGGTTTGTATTGCGATGTACTCCTCGGCGGTCATGGCGCGGCGTTCGGCGTGCTCGAGGAAACCGCGGATCGACGGCCGGTAGAGCGCGCGCCGGTCGTCGAAGCGGCGGTGGTAGACGAGCATCTCGGTGCAGACGACGTCGAGGAACTCGGCGCCCGAGGTCGAGCGCCGCCGGGGGTGGCGGCGGCGTGACGCGGTTCGCGCTGAGCTTCGTGTCGATCGCCTCGAGCGCTGCTTCGAAGCCGGCGGCGACGTCCGGATCGAGGTCGGCGCCCCGCGGCGACACGGCGACGCGCCGCAGCGGGCGGCGTGACCTCGGCGGGACAACGTCCGCCAGCGCCGCCAGCAAAGGCTCGCAGTCGCCGACGCTGCGCGTCATCGGGCCGGCGTGGTCGAGCGTCGGGCTCAGCGGAACGATCCCGCGCGTCGGCACGAGGCCGCGCGTCGGCTTGATCGTCGAGGTCCCGCATATCGCCGACGGGATGCGCAGTGAGCCGGCCGTGTCCGTGCCGGTGGCGGCGGGCACCGTGCGGGAGGCCAGCGCCGCCGCGGAGCCGCCGCTCGAGCCGCCGGGCGAGCGGTCGAGCGCCCACGGGTTGCCGACCTGGTCGGTCGTGCCGCCGGCCGCGAACTCGTGCGTGTGCAGGTGCCCGAGCAGCACCATGCCCGCGGCGGAGAGCCGCGCCCAGGCGTCGCAGTCGCGGTCGGGCACCTCGTCGAGCACGCGGCTGGAGGCGGTCAGCGGCTTGCCGGCGACCGCGTAGAGATCCTTCAGGCCGATCGGAATCCCGCAGAGCGAAGGGGCGTCGCCGCGCGCGAGCCGCTCGTCGGCGCGGGCGGCCGCCGCCCGGGCGTCCTCCTCGTAGACGCGAACCCAGGCGTTGACGGAGCCCGGGTCGCCGTCGTGGCTGTGCGTGCCGTCCCGCTCGCGGATGCGGGCGAGGCAGGCGTCGACGAGCTCGCGCGAGGAGAGCGTTCGCCCGGCGAGCGCCGCGGCCGCGTCCGCAACTCCCAGGTCGGCCGCATCGGTCACGGTGCGATCATCCCACGTCGCCGGATACTGCGACGGCCGTCCGCCGCTGCCGTGCTATACACGGCCGTGCATGGCGCTCCGCACCGACCTCCGGCCCGGGACGACGAGGCGCGGGACCAGCCCGCAACGGGCCGGCCGTTCGCGACGCGACGTTCGACGTGCTCCGCCGGCGGGGCCTGACGACGCTCTTCGCGAACCCCGGCTCCACGGAGGTTCCCTTCCTCACCGGGCTCCCCGACGACTTCGACTTCGTGCTCGGACTCCACGAGGGCTCGGTCGTCGGGCTCGCGACCGGCTGGGCGATCGGGCGCGGCGAGCCGGCTCTCGTGCTGCTGCACACGACGGCAGGGCTCGGCAACGCGGTCAGCGCGCTCGCGACGGCGCGCGTGAACCGCGCGCCGCTCGTCGTCGTCGTCGGTCAGCAGGACCGGCGGCACCTAGCGTACGAGCCATTCCTCGCCGGGCGGCTGGCCGGTCTCGGCGGCGACTACCCGGTACGGGTCGAACAGCCAGTCCGGGCGACAGGACGTGCCGGCGGCGATCGAGCGGGCATTCCACGCCGCGGCGACTGCTCGCGGGCCTGCGATTGTGATCGTGCCGATGGACGACTGGGAGGCTCCGGCGGACGAGGAGCGTGAGCCCGCCGCCGCAGTCGGGCCGATCCTGCGTGCTGCCGCCGCTGCCCCGGAGGCGGTGGACGCGCTCGTGGCGTTCCTCGCCGGGGCGCAGTCGCCCGCGCTCGTGGTCGGCGCGGGCGCGGACGATCCGGCGACCTGGTCGGCGCTGGTCGAGCTGGCCGAGCGGCTCGTCGCGCCGGTCTTCCAGGAGTCGTTCGGAGCTCGTGCCGGCTTCCCGCAGGACCACCGCGCTGTTCGCAGGCGTGGTTGCCGGCCGACCGGGCGCGGCTCCGCGAGCAGCTCGCACCGTTCGACACCGTGCTCGTCGTCGGCGCGCCCGTGTTCCGTCAGTCGGCCTACGCGCCGGGTCGCTTCACCGAGCCGGGCACGCGGGTCGCGCTCGTTGCCGACGATCCCGAGGAGGTGCACCGCAGCCCCGTGGAGCTCGCCGTGCTGGCGCCGCCCGCGGCCGTCTGTCGCGAGCTCGTCCGCCGGCTGCCGGCGCGCGAAGCCCCGCTCCCGAGCCGTTCCGGCCCCCGCCACCGCCCGCGCCACCGGGGCCGGGCGAGCCGCTGCTGGCCTCCCACGTGCTGGCGGCGCTGGCCGAGCGGCTGCCCCGTGATGCGGTCGTCCTGGAAGAGGCGCCCGTCGACCGGCCGGAGCTGCACGAGCGGCTTGCGCGCCCGCGAGCCTCTCGGCTACCTGAGCGCCGCGATGGGCGGTCTCGGCTTCGCGCTGCCCGGCGCGACCGGGCTGCGCATGGCGCTGCCGCGCCGCCCGATCGTCGCGGTCGTCGGCGACGGGTCGGCGATCTACCAGATCCACGCGGTCTGGAGCGCCACGCACTACCGCGTCGGCGTCCTGTTCGTCATCCTCTCGAACGCGGGATACGTGGTCATGGACCGGCTGGCCGAGCGGCAGGGCGCGGCGGGGCCGTGGCCGTCATTCGGCGAGGTCGAGCTCGCAGCTGTGGCGAACGGCTTCGGCTGCCCCGCCCGCAGGATCGACGACGCACGACGAGCTGCTGGCGACGCTGGACGACGTGATCCCGACGCTCGCGAGCCGCAACGAGCCGCTGCTGCTCGACGTCGTGATCGCGCCCACGCGGGCCTTCGCCCCCTGACGCCGGGCCTGTCGCCGCCCCGGTCGCAGGCGATGGGCGGGGAACATCCGAAACCTCGCACCTTGCGGAGATGCTTCCAATGAAGCAGGATTGACGCCTGTTCGCCATCTCGCCGGCGATGCCGCGGGATGTCGGGGGTCACACGAAGCAAGGGAGGAGGAAGGAATGACGCTTAAGAGGGCAGCCTTTGCGCTCGCTCTTACCGTCGCGTTGCTCGGGACCGTGGCGGTCGCCACCGGCCTAGGCGCGGGCTCCGCCACGAAGGTGGGGACATCGGGCTCGGCCAAGGCGGCCAAGTGCGGCATGGGCACGGGCAAGAAGGCGACGGGGAGGCCGATCAAGGTGGGTGGGATCGACATGCTCATCCCGGGTGTCGACTTCACGACGGTCGGCAAGATCGTCGCTGCGTACTTCAAGTGCGTGAACGACAACGGCGGGATCCACGGTCGCCCGGTCCAGTACATCCTCTACAACGAGCAGCTCAACCCCGTCCAGCAGGCGACGCTCGCCAGGAAGCTGATCCAGAGCGACAAGGTCGTCGGCGTCGTGGGCAACACGAGCTTCACCGAGTGCGGGACGAACTGGAAGTACTACAAGTCCAAGGGCTTCACCGTGATCGGCGCCGGCGTCCAGGCCGAGTGCTTCGGCACTCCACCCATCGTCGAGTCGAACATGGGCCCACGCTACTCGAACATCGGTGCGGCACAGGCCCTGCTCAAGCGTGGCGCCAAGTCGTTGATCGTCGCCTCACCTGACACGATCGCTGCGTACGCGGACGGCGGCGTGCTCAAGCTCGCCGCGGCGCAAGGGCATCAAGGGGCAGAGCTTCCCCACGAAGCTGCCCGTCACCGATGCCAACTCGGTCATCCTGCAGCTCGTCCAGGCGGCCGGCACCGGCGGCGGCGTCATCCTCGACTTCACGCCCGACACGGCGCCCGCTTTGCTGAATGCGGCGATCGCCCAGGGTGTGGTCGACAAGGTGAAGTGGGGATCGTCGACGCCGATCGCCAACGAGTTCATGGCGACGCAGTTCGGCAAGTTCGACAACAAGATCTTCATCAACCAGGAGTTCCACAACATCACCGACACCGGGCCCGACACGACGCTGTACAAGCAGATCACCGAAGAAGTACGCGCCGAAGATCGCGCTCCAGGCGTTCGGGCAGATGGGCTACATGGACGCGAAGTTCGCGACCCATGGCACTGCTCAACGTCAAGGGCCCGATCACCGCTGCCTCGTACAACAAGTCGGTTCGGAAGCTCAAGAACGTCAAGACCGACATGCTCTGCAAGAAGTGGTATGTGGGCAACCTGCCCTACCACATCCCGAACAACTACGACATCACGGTTACGTACAGGAACGGCAAGGTCGTCCAGGTCGACCCGTGCTTCGCAATCGCACCGGTCGACAAGGAGATCGCACAGACCCGTGTCTGGGAGAAGAAGTACAAGCTGAACACGGGCTGACGGACAGAGAACAGGAGAAAATCGGAAACTGACGTGATCAGGATGCCCGCGGCTGCCCATGCATAGCGTCGTCGGCTTCGCGGTGTTCGGCGTGGACTGGGTGTTCCTCAAGCCGTACATCGTGCTCGGCCTCGCGCTGGGCGGGGTGTACGCCCTCTCCGGCGTCGGCATCGTCGTGCTGTACCAGGCGACCGGCGTGCTGAACCTCGCGTTCGGCGCAGTGGGGGCCGCGGGTGCCCTGATCGCGTACTGGATGATCGCCCACACGAGCTGGCCGCATTGGCTCGCCTATGCGGCCTGCATCGTGCTCGGCGGGGTCATCAACCTCGCCTACGGAGTGGTGTTCGGCCCCGCCTTCGCGCAGCGGGATCCGCTGGTGAAGATGATGGGAACGCTCGCGCTCGCGCTGATCCTGCTCGGGCTGATGGCGTGGCGGGCTCCGGCGGGCGGGGCGTTCGTTCGGGTGCTGACGCTCCCGAGCTCGACTCACCGCTACCAGATCTTCGGCGCGGTCGTGAATCTGACGCAGCTACTCGCTCTCGCCTTCGCCGTCGTGCTGACCGTGGTGACGACTCTGTTCCTGCGCTACACCGGTCTCGGGACCGCGTACCGGGCGATCGCCGACGACCGGGAGATCACCGCCACGCTGGGCGTGCCCGTCCGCCGCGTCGAGGCGTCCGCATGGCTCGGCTCCGGGCTCGTCTGCGGCGCCGCCGGCCTGCTGCTCGCCGATCTGTACACGACGCTCGACTACTCGGCGCTGACGTTCCTCGTCATCTCGTCCCTCGCCGCCGCGCTGATCGGCCGGTTGCGGTCGCTATGGGTCACGCTGGCCGGAGGTCTCACCGTCGGATTGGTCCAGGGCGTTCTCACCCCGTACGGCAACGTGACGCAGTACCGGTCGGCCACGCCGTTCGTGCTCTCCATCATCGCGCTGCTCTGGCTCGGACGCCGGCGCGTCGTCGTCTTCTCCCCGACCACGCGCTAGTCGAATGGACGCCGCAGAGCCGCGCGGCGATCGGGCGGAGACCCTCGCGCTGGGCCGCCGTCGACCGCTCGGCCGTCGTGCGCGGCGCTGGTGGTCGCCGGTCTGCTCGCGATCGCGCTCTTCCTGCTGCCGGCCACGCTCGGCACCGACTGGATCAAGACGTTCACGGCCGTCGCCATCTACTCCGTCGTGGCCGCGGGTCTCGTCGTCCTCTACGGCCGCGTCGGGATGATCTCGCTCGGTCAGATCGCGCTGCTCGCGATCGGCACGTGGACGGCGACCAGGCTCAGCTTCGGCACCAATATCCCGTTCCCGCTGCTGATCCTCATCACCGGGTCGATCACCTGCGTAATCGGGGTGCTGATCGGACTTCCGGCGCTCCGGCTGAGCGGGCTCTATCTCGCGCTGATCACGCTGATGGGCGCCGGCGCTGTGAGCGTCGTGCTGAGCACGATCAACTTCCCGAACGGGGGCGGAGGCTTCACGGGCCGGACGAATTCGCCCAACCTGTCCGGGCTCGCGCCGGTGAGCAGGCCGGCCGGCGCCGGCGGGGACATCGCCTACTACCGCTACGTGGTCATCGTCTGCGTCCTGATGTTCCTGCTCGCGCTCGTGCACTTCGCGACGAAGCCCGGTCGCGCGTGGGCGGCGATCCGTGAAAGCGAGCCTGGCGCGCTCGCGGCGGGCGTGAACATCACGCTCTACAAGCTCTGGGCGTTCGCGCTCGCCTCGTTCATGACGGGCGTCGCCGGCTGCCTGCTGGCGGCGGACGTCGGAGTTCCCACCGTCTACGGCTTCCCGACGCAGGACTCCCTGACGCTGATCGCGACCGCGCTGATCGGCGGCATCTTCACGCTCTGGGGCGCGCTCGATCGCGGGGATCTTCCTGCAGCTCGTGCCCTTCGTCTTCCAGGCCGAGTGGGGGCTCAATCCGAACTTCCTGCTGATCATCTTCGGCGTCGGCCTGCTGCAGGTGCTGCTCACCGCCCCGGGCGGTCTCGCAGATCAGGTGCCGAAGGACCTGGCGAAGCTCTGGGCGCTGATCACCCGGCCTCTCCGGAAGCGCCCGGGCGAGTCGGAGGGATCCGAGTGATCGAGGTCCAGGGCCTCACCGTTCGCTTCGCCGGCGTGACGCCGATCGACGACATGAGCGTCACCTTCCGCGAGGGCGCCTGCGGCCTGATCGGCCCCAACGGCGCCGGCAAGACGACGTTCTTCAACGTCCTCTCCGGCTTCGTCAAGCCGGCCGCGGGCTCGATCCGGGTCTTCGGCGACGACCTCCTCAAGATGGTCGACTTCCGGCGGGCCCGCTGGGGTCTCCGGCGCACGTTCCAGACCGAGCAGGCGATCGAGCAGCTCTCGGTGTTCGACAACGTGGCGATGATCCACGAGCACTCCGGCCAGGGACGTGCAGCTCGACGGGAGGCGGTCCTCACCGCGATCGACTTCGTCGGGCTGGAGGCGCCGCCGTCCGCCAAGGTGGGCGGGCTCGGCGCCCGCGAGCGCCGGCTGGTCGAGATCGCCCGGGCAGTGGTCGGGCAGCCGAGGATCGTGCTGCTGGACGAGCCGGCGGCCGGCCTGCCCGACCAGGAGACCGAGCACCTCGGCGAGGTGATCCAGCAGATCCCCGGGCAGTTCGGTGCGCTCGTCATCCTCGTCGACCACGACATGACCCTCGTCTCGGCGTGCTGCGAGACGACCGCGGTGCTCGACTTCGGCAAGCTGATCGCCTCCGGCCCCACGGCGGAGGTGCTGCGGAACGAGCACGTGATCAGGGCCTACCTGGGCACCGAGGAGGAGCTGTGAACGCCCCGGCCGCCGCAAAGTTGCGGGTGGAAGGCCTGTCCGTTGCGCGAGCCGGGCGGACCGTGGTTCACGAGGCCTCCCTCGAGATCGCCACGGGCGAAGTGACCACACTGCTCGGCGCCAACGGCGCCGGCAAGTCGACGCTGGTGCTGGCGCTCGCGGGCGTCCTGCGCCCGAGCGCCGGGAAGGTGTTCCTCGGCGAGCTGGACCTGACCGGGCAGCGTCCGGAGCGGATCCGCACGGCCGGGGTCGCCGTCGTCCCCGAGGGCAGGCGGCTGCTCGCCGACCTCAGCGTCGAGGACAACCTGCGCGTCGCCACCTTCGCGCTCCCCCGCCGGGATGCGCGCAGCGCGGTCCGCGACGCGTTCGAGCTCTTCCCCAGCCTCGTGAAGCGGCGGGGGGCCCAGGGCAGATCGCTTTCGGGCGGCGAGCAGCAGATGCTCGTCCTGGCGCAGGCGCTCGTCTCCCGGCCCAAGATCCTCGTCGTCGACGAGCTCTCGCTCGGCCTGGCGCCGATCATCGTCAAGGGCCTCGTGCCCACTCTGGAGAAGGTCGCCGCGTCGGGCGTCGGCGTCCTCCTCATCGAGCAGTTCGCCCACGTGGCGCTGGCGCTCGCGAACACGGCGTACGTCCTCGAGGGCGGTCGCATCCGCTACCACGGGACGGCCGAGGAGCTGAAGCGCCGCCCCGACATCCTCCACTCGGCGTATCTCGCACGGGACGAGACCCCGGCCCCCAACGGCGCCGCCGAGGGTGGCTGACGCTCACCGCCGCTGCAGTCGATTGACGCGTTCTCGGGCGCTCACTAGAGTCGGCGCGTGGCGCTGAGGACGCTCGACACGGGTGGTGCCGAGACCGTCGAGGCGCTCTGTGAGCTGCTCGTTCCGGGGTCGAAGCGGGTCGGTCCCGCCGTCTACGTCGATGCATTGCTGACGGGGATGCCGCCCGGTGCGCGCGCCTACGCGCTGGACGCGATCGACGCGCTCGCGCCCGCGGCCGCCGGCGGCGCCGACGCGCTCGCCGAGCACGAGCGGACGCCCGAGTTCGCCTTCGTCCGTGCGCTCGCGGTCGAGGCGTACTACAGCGACTTCGTCGCCCCGGGGAGGGAAGGGCCGGGCGCGTGGGCCGAGATCGACTTCAACTCGCCGCTCGCCACGCGCCTGCACAAGGACTGGTCGTACATGGGGGTCGCGTGAAGGACGAGTTCGACGTCGTCGTCGTCGGGTCGGGCGCGGGGGGCGGCGTCGTCGCGGGCGAGCTCGCGGAACGCGGCCGCGACGTCCTGCTGCTCGAGGTCGGCCCGCACCTCACGGCTGCCGACTTCGTCCGCTGGGAGGCGAAGGCGACGCACGACCTCTTCTGGCCGCTGCGCCTCGCGCCGCTGCCGGGCGGCGAGATGCTCGCCTTCCTCGCCGGCCGCTGCGTGGGCGGCACGACGACGATCAACACGAAGGTCGCGCTGCGCGCCCACGAGCGCGACGTCGCGAAGTGGCACGCCGCGACCGGCCTGACCAACGACCGCGGCGAGCCTTTTACCGCCGCCGAGCTCGAGCCCTACTACGACCGGGTGGAGCAGGTGCTCGGCGTGCGCGAGCGGCGCGACTGGACGAAGAGCGTCCGCACCGTGGAGGCCGGCTTCCGCGCGCTCGGTGCCGAGCTGGAGCCGGTTCACTCGTACACCGACGCCAACTGCATGCGCTGCGGCTCGTGCCTCCAGGGCTGCCCGACCAACGCCGGCAAGTCGACCATGAACACGTACATCCACGACGCGTGGGCGCGCGGCCTGCTCGAGCTGCGCGCGAACGCGGACGTGGAGCGCGTGCTGATCGAGGACTCTGCCGGGGGCCGCAGGCGACCGGCGTCGAGTACGCCGACTCCGCCGGGGAGCGGCGCACCGTGCGGGCGGGCGCGGTCGTCGTCGCGGCAGGGGCGCTCAACACGCCGCAGCTGCTGAGCCGCTCCGGTCTCGGCAACGCCGCGATCGGCCGGCACCTCGGCCTGCACCCGGTTCGTCTCGTGTACGGCCTCTTCGACGAGCCGCAGGACGCGCACATGGTCTACCCGATCACCGCGCACTGCATGGACTTCCAGCACGACGAGGACGGCGGCTTCGTGATCGAGGCCACGACGATCCAGGACCCGATCTCCTTCGCGACCACGCTCTGCGACGAGCAACGGGCCGCTCTGGGGGCAGCCGCCTCGTCGAGGCGGTCCGGGGATTCCGGCACTGGGTCGGCGTGCTGGCGATGGTGAACGACGAGAACAACGCCGCCGTGGTCGTCGACGAGGACGGCGGCGAGCGGTTCGAGATCGACTTCCAGCCGTCCGAGCTGGAGCGGATCGACGCCTCGTTCCGCTTCGCCCGCGACGTGCTCGAGGCCGCCGGTGCGAGGCAGGTCTGCTGGACCGGGCTGGCCTCGACGCACGTCCAGGGCAGCTGCCGGATGGGCGACGACCCAGGGCGCTCGGTGGTCGACCGGAACGGCGAGTCGCACGACGTGAAGCGCCTCTTCGTCGGCGACGGGTCGCTCGTCCCGCGCACGCTCTCGGTGAATCCGTCGCTGACGATCATGGCGCTCGCGACGAGGCTCGCCGACCACCTCGACGCCGACGCGGGCGGCTACCTCGGCTCCAGAGCCGCCGCGTGAGCGCTCCGCGTGAAGGCGGCGCTGCTCGCGGAGTACCACCGGCCGCTCGAGTTCGTCGAGCGGCCCGAGCCGGAGCCGAAGGGTCCGCGCGACGTCGTCGTGCGCGTGGGCGGCGCCGGCGTCTGCGCGACCGACCTGCACGCGATCGACGGGCTGATGGAGCCGGCCGGCCTCAGGCCGCCGGTCGTGCTCGGCCACGAGAACGCGGGGTGGGTGCACGCCGTCGGCGACGACGTCACTGCGGCCGCGGTCGGCGACGCCGTCCTCCTCTACCCGCCGTACAGCTGCGGGCTCTGCGTGCCCTGCCGGCGCGGCCTCGACATGCACTGCGAGCGGCACCAGTTCACCGGCCTCACGCGCGACGGCGGCTTCGCCGACTACGTGCTCGTCGACGAGCGGTCGCTGGTCCCGCTGCCGGCCGGCGTCGAGCCTGCGGCCGTGGCGCCGCACGCGGACGCCGGGATCACCGCGTACCACGCGGTGAAGAAGCTCGTCCCGCGCCTCGTGCCGGGCACGACCGCCGCCGTGATCGGCGTCGGCGGCGTCGGGCACATCGCTCTGCAGCTCCTGCGCGTGCTCGGCGCGGGCGCGGTCGTCGCGATCGACACCGACGAGCGGCGCCGGCGCCTCGCCCGTGAGCTGGGCGCCGACGAGGTCCTCGGCGAGCAGGCCGACGTCGCGGGCGCGGTGCGCGAGGTGACGGACGGGGCCGGCGCCGACGTCGTGCTCGACTTCGTCGCGACCGACGAGACGCACGCGGCCGGCCTCGCGGATGCTGGCGCGGCGCGGCCTCTACTCGATCGTCGGCTACGGCGGCACGGTCTCGGTTCCGTCGGTCGCGCTCGTCGTCGAGCGAGACGGCGATCGCGGGCAACCTCGTCGGCAGCTGGATCGACCTCTGGGAGCTCCTGCAGCTGCACGGGCGCGGCGCGGTGACGCTGCGGACGGAGACGTACCGGCTCGACGAGGTGAACGACGTGCTCGACCGGCTCCGCGCCGGGGAGGTCACCGGGCGCGCCGTCCTCGTGCCGTGAGCGGCGTGCAGCTGAACTAGGATCGAGCGATGGACACGCTTGCGGGCAGACCGGCGACCCAGGGGCAGATCCTCTGGACACCGTCTGCGGCCCTGCGCGAGCGGTCGGCGCTCGGCCGCTACCTCGAGTGGCTGCGCCGCGAGCGCGAGCTCGAATTCGCTGACTACGACGCCCTGTGGCGCTGGTCGGTCGCGGATCTCGAGGGCTTCTGGTCGTCGATCTGGGAGCACTTCGAGGTTCGCGCGCACGAACCGTACGAGCGCGTGCTCGGGTCGCGCGAGATGCCGGGCGCGGAGTGGTTCCCGGGCGCGCGGCTGAACTACGCCGAGCACATGCTCGGCCGCGACGAGGATCTCGACGCGGTGGCGATCGTCGGCGCACTCGCAGTCGCGCGGGCCGCGAGAGCTCACGTTCGGCGAGCTCCGCGACCAGGTCGCCCGCGCCCGGGCCGGACTGCAGCGGCTCGGAGTCGGCCCCGGCGACCGCGTCGTCGCATACCTCCCCAACATCCCGGAGACGCTCGTCGCCTTTCTCGCCACCGCGAGCCTCGGCGCGATCTGGGCGACGTGCCCGCCGGAGTTCGGCGTGCGCAGCGTGCTCCACCGGCTCGGCCAGCTCGAGCCCAAGCTGCTGCTCGCCGTCGCCGGGTACCGCTGGGGCGAGCGGCTCGTCGACCGCCGCGAGCAGGTCGCCGCAGTCCGCGACGGGCTGCCGAGCCTGGAGGCCGTCGTCCACGTTCCCTACGCGGGCGGCGCCGGCGACGTGCTCCCCGGCGCGCGGGAGTGGGACGATCTCCTCGGCCGAGCCGGGGCCGCTCGAGTTCGAGCCCCTGCCGTTCGCGCACCCGCTCTACGTCCTCTTCTCGTCCGGCACCACGGGGCTGCCGAAGGCGATCGTGCACGGGCACGGCGGCATCCTGCTCGAGCACCTGAAGAACCATGCGCTGAGCTGGGACCTTCGTCCCGGCGACCGGCTGCAGTGGTTCACGACGACCGCCTGGATGATGTGGAACGCGCTCGTCTCGACGCTGCTCCTGCGTGCGTCGATCGTGATGATCGAGGGCAACCCCGGCTACCCGGACCTCTCGTTCCAGTGGCGGCTCGCCGAGGAGACGCGGCCGACGATGCTCGGCGTCAGCCCCGCGTTCGTCCTCGCCTGCCGCAAGGAGGCAGTGGAGCCGGGCCGCCGCTTCGACCTCTCCTCGATCCGCGCGATCGGCGCCGCCGGCTCGCCGCTGCCGATCGAGGGGTTCGAATGGCTCTACGACCAGCTCGGCTCGGACGTGTTCGTCAACCTCGGCAGCGGCGGCACCGACGTCTGCACGGGGATCGTGCAGGGCAACCCGCTGCTCCCGGTCTACGCGGGCGAGATGTCCGGACGCTGCCTCGCCGTCGACTCGGCCGCGTTCTCGCCGGAGGGGAAGCCGGTCGTCGGCGAGCTCGGCGAGCTCGTCATCAAGCAGCCGATGCCGTCGATGCCCGTGAGCTTCTGGAACGACCCCGACGGCTCGCGCTACCGGCCGCCTACTTCGACCACTACCCCGGCGTCTGGCGGTTCGGCGACTGGATCATGTTCACGGAGCGCGGCAGCTCGGTGATCACCGGCCGCTCCGACGCCACGCTCAACCGCGGCGGCGTCCGGCTCGGCACGAGCGAGCTGTACTCCGTGGTGGACGAGTTCGAGGACGTGCTCGACAGCCTCATCGTGCACCTCGAGGACCGCGACGAGCTGCTCCTGTTCGTCGTGCTGCGGCCGGGCGTCGAGCTGGACGACGAGCTCGCGGCGCGCATGAAGGGCGCGCTGCGCGCCGCGCTCTCGCCGCGTCACGCGCCGGACACGATCGTCGCCGTGCCCGCGATCCCGCGGACGTTCACGGGGAAGAAGCTCGAGCTCCCCGTCAAGCGCATCCTCACCGGCACCGCCGTGACCGACGTGGTCAGCCGCGACATGCTCGTGGATCCCGACTCCATCGAGCCGTTCGCCGCCTACGCGCAGACCCGCACGCATCCCACCGACAAGGAGAACGAGCATGCCTGACCGGCGACCGGTCGTCGTCTACGGCGCGAGCGGCTTCTCGGGCCGCCTCGTCGTCGAGTTCCTGCGCGAGTACAACGTCTCGTTCGTCGCGGCCGGCCGCGACCGGGCGCGGATCGAGGACGTGCTCGACCACGTGCCCGGGATCGGCACCGCCGACTACGAGGTCGTCCAGGTCGAGCACTCGGTCGACGAGCTGACGGAGCTCTTCCGGGGCGCGAAGGTCGTCTGCAACGCCACCGGGCCTTGCATCTACTACGGCGACACCGTGATCGAGGCTGCGCTTGCGGCCGGCTGTCACTACGTCGACACGGGCGGCGAGGCGCCGTGGGTGCGGCGCGTCCGGGAGACCTGGCACGAACCGTTCGCCGAGGCAGGCCTGCTCGTCGCGCCGGCGACCGCGTACATGTCCGCGACCGCCGAGACGGCGATCCGCGTCGCGCAGGAGCACCAGCCGGGCATCGACACGATCGAGGTGCTCTCGATGTTCCGCGGCTCGCCGACCTACGGCTCGACGCAGACGATCTTCGGCCAGCTGCAGTGGGAGTCGTTCTACCTCGAGCAGAACGAGTACGTCGAGTGGCCGCCGGTGACGACGATCGAGGCCGTCATCCCGGGCACGTTCCAGACGCAGCTCGCACTCCCGTGGGGCGGCTTCCCGCACCCGACCTGGTTCAAGGACGATCCCCGGATCGCGAACGTCTACGCGTTCGGCGGCATCCTGAACCGGGGCATCATGGAGAACGTCGTCGCCGGGCAGCGGGACTACCAGGAGAAGCTCAGGCCGCTGCCGCCCGAGGAGCAGCGGAAGATCCTGGCCGGGATCGCCGACTCGGTGCAGGCGGGCATGCCGCCGCGTGAGAACCGCCGCCAGCAGCGCACCGTCGACGTCGTCTCCGCGCGCGGCAACCTGGAGTCGATCCAGATCGTCGTGCACGGCGTCGGCGCGTACCTGCAGACGGGCCTGATCCAGGCGTTCGCCGCGCACCACCTCGTCTTCCAGCCTCCGCACGCGGTCGGCTTCGCCTCGCCGTGCACGGCGTTCGGTCACCGCGAGCTGCTGGCTGCGCTCGAGGCCTACGGGATGGTGCGGATGAAGGTCGCTCGGCTGATGGCGCTCGAGCGCCTCGACCACCTGCTCGTGCTCACGGACGACCTCGAGGCGACGAGGGCCTTCTACTGCGACGCGCTCGGCCTCTCGCTGGGCGAGCGGCCGCCGCTGCCGTTTCCCGGCTACTGGCTGTATCTCGGCGATCGGCCGTGCGTGCACGTCGCCGAACGTGGCCCCTACGAGGCGTTGGCGCCGCAGCTGCGGATTCCAGGCCGCCGCGGAGCCGGTCGACCACGTCGCGTTCCAGGGCGACGACTATGCCGAGCTGGCGGACCGCCTCGAGGCTGCAGGCCTTCCGGCCGTGACGAACACGATCCCCGGCGTCGTCCACCAGCTCTTCGTCACCGACCCGAACGGGATCCGGATCGAGCTCAACGTCCCGGCGGGTTAGCGCCGCCGGGACGTCTCGCTACCGGCTCAGAACGGGAACGGCGTCGCCTTGTCGCGCGCCGTGACCCACTGCCACTCCGTCCACAGCTCGAGGTTGGCGACACCGCCGAAATGGCCGCCGTTGCTGGAGCACCCGACACCCCCGAACGGTGCGGGCGGCTCCTCGTTGACCGTCTGGTCGTTGATGTGCACCATCCCCGCCCGCAGCTGGTCGGCGACCGCGGCGGCGCGCCCGGGCGACGCGGAATGCACCGCGGCGGCCAGCCCGTAGTCGGTCGCGTTCGCCAGCTCCACGGCCTCCGCGTCGTCGCGGAACGTGATCACGGGCGCCACCGGCCCGAAGATCTCCTCGGCGAACGCCGGCATCGACCGGGTGACGCCGCTCAGGACCGTCGGCGCGTAGAAGAGCCCGTCGTGCGTCCCGCCCGCGAGCAGGCGCGCTCCCTGGGCGACGCTCTCGTCCACGATCCGCTGCACGCGCGCCACCTGGCGCTCGTTGATGATCGGCCCGAGGGCGACTTCGCCGGTCGCCGGGTTGCCCACCGGCAGCCGCTTGGCTCGCTCGACGAGCGCCGCCGTGTACTCCTCGGCGATGCTCTCGTGCACCAGGTGGCGGCTGACTGCGATGCAGATCTGACCCTGGTGGAGGAACGAGCCCCAAGCCCCGGAGGACGAGGCTGCCTCGACGTCGGCGTCGTCGAGCACGACGAGCGGGCAGTTCCCACCCATCTCGAGCACGATGCGCTTCAGCATGCGGCCCGCCGTCTCGCCGACGAGGCGGCCGGTCGCCGTCGAGCCGGTGAAGGAGATCATCCGGACGTTCGGATCCCCGACGAGGGCGGTCCCGACGTCGGCGCCGCCGGGGAGTACGTGGAGCAGCCCTTCCGGTAGTCCTGCCTCCTCGAAGAGCCGTGCGATCACGACCCCTCCCGTGACCGGGGTGTTGACGTCCGGCTTCAGCACGATGGCGTTGCCGAGTGCAAGCGCCGGCCCGATCGAGCGCATGGCGAGCACGTACGGGAAGTTCCAGGGCGTGATCACGCCGACGACGCCGATCGGGATCCGCCGGGCCATGCTCGTCCGTCCCGGCGTCAGCGACGGCAGCACGTGCCCGAACGGATGGGAGATCAGCGCGGCGGCCATGTCGAGCTGGCCGATCGAGGCCGAGATCTCGACGGCGGCCTTGCCGTGGATCGCGCCGGACTCGCGGATGAGCCAGCGCTCGAGCTCGGGCCGGTGCCGCTCCATGATCTCGCCGGCCCGGCGCACGACGGCCACGCGATCGGCGATCGACGTCTCCGCCCAGGCGCGCTGAGCGGCTGCGGCTGACTTCGCGGCGCGGGCGATCGTCTCGGCGTCGCCGCCCCCGGCGGTCCCGAGCACCTCGCCGGTGGCGGGCTCGACGGTCTCGATCCGTGCGGGCGCATCGACCCAGCCGTCGCTGAAGATCTTGCCGGTCCACTCCCGCTCGTCGAGCAGGTCCTCGACGGCCGCATCGACCGGGTCCGTGATCACGGTCATGACGTTCCTTTCATCGTCGGTGGCAGCTCATCCGGCTGCCTCGGCTCCCGCCCTCGACGGCACGCGCGACCGGATCAGGTCGGCGGCTTTCTCGGCGATCATAACGGTGGGCGCATGCGTGTTGGCACGCGTGATCGTCGGCATTACCGAGGCGTCGACGACCCGCAGCCCTTCCGTCCCGTAGACGCGCAGCTCCGGGTCGACGACCGAACCCATCGCGCAGGTCGAGGTCGGGTGGTAGACGGACTGCGCGCACCGCTCGACCCAGGCGAGGATGTCCGCGTCCGAGTCCGAGTCGGGGACGCTGAACGGCGCTCGCTCGACTGCCTTCAGGGCGGGCTGTTTCGCGATCTCGAGCGCGATCCGGACGCCCTCGATCATGCTCCGCCGATCCTCTTCCGTGGTGAGGAAGTTGCACCGCACGAGCGGCTTCGAGTCGGCCATCGGCGTGCGCAGCTTCACGGTGCCGCGCCCGGTCGGCTTGATCACGACCGGGCCGAACGCGTACCCGCTCTCGGTCGGCGCGTTCAGACCCTCGTCGAAGAAGATCGACGGCGCGTAGTGGAACTCGATGTCGGGAGCGCGCAGGTCGTCGCGCGTGCGGAAGAAGGCGCCCGCCTCCGGGATGTTCGAGCTGAGCGGACCGCGCCCCTCCTTCTGGAGCAGCTCGAGGTTGCCCGGGTTGAACGCGCCGAACAGCGTCGGCGCGTCGGTCGTGTAGTTGAGGTTCACCATGCAGTGATCCTGGAGGTTGCGGCCGACCGGCAGGTTCTCGCGCACGGGCATCCCGAAGAGCGCGAGGTCCTCCGCAGGGCCGATCCCCGAGAGCATCAGCAGCACGGGCGACTGGTACGAGCCGGCGGCGAGGATCACCTCGCGCTCGGCGCGCACGGTCTCGACCTTCCCGTCCTGGAGGATCTCGACGCCGACGGCTCGGGTTCCTTCGAAGGCGATGCGCTGCGCGAACACGCTGCTTCGCACCTTCAGGTTCGGCCGATCGGCCGCCGGGTGGAGGAACGCGTCGGCGGTGCTGCAGCGCCAGCCTCCCCGCTGCGTGAGCTGGAAGCGCCCGGCGCCTTCCGGCCGGTCGACGTTCAGGTCTCCGATCACCTCGTACCCGGCCTGCGCCGACGCCTCGAGCATCATCTCGATCAGCGGCTGCATCGAGCGGCTGTCCGAGACGGCGAGCGGCCCACCGACGCCGTGAAAGGCGTCCTCGCCGCGCTCGTTGTCCTCCGAGCGCTTGAAGTACGGGAGCACCTCGTCGTACGACCAGCCCGTCGCGCCGTCCGCGGCCCAGTCGTCGTAGTCGACCCGGTGGCCGCGGAGGTAGATCATCGCGTTGATCGAGCCCGAGCCGCCGATCATGCGGCCGCGGGGCAGGTACAGCCGCCGGCCGCCGAGGCCGGGCTCCCGCTCACCGAGCAGATCCCAGTCGAGGCTCGACTTGAACATCGCCGGAAACGCGAACGGGATGTGGATCTCGGGCGCCGTGTCAGGGCCGCCTGCCTCCAGCAGCAGCACGCTCGCGTCCGGATCCTCACTCAGCCGCCCCGCGAGGACGCACCCCGCCGACCCGGCTCCGACGATCACGTAGTCCGCCACGATCGAGCACCCCTCTCGTCTCGGTTCCGGCCCAAGCTTAATCGGCTGGTCGTGCCGCTCCAAGCGCGGATGCAGCGCCTTGGCGGGAGGGGCGCCGAGGCGTTAGGTTTGGGGACGGATGGGCGACGCGGACCTGCTCGGGCTCTACTGGACGGTCTCCGGCCCGGTCGAGGTCCACGTCGGCCGCGAGTGGAGCCTCTTCGACCTGCGCGACCGCTGCGAGCAGGCTGCCCGAGTCGGCATGAGCGGCATCGGGCTCTGGCATGCCGACCTCCAGCACGTCCTCGAGACGCGCACGCTGGCCGAGATGAAGCAGCTGCTCGACGATCACGGTCTCGAGCACCTGGAGCTCGAGTTCCTGTGGGAGTGGTTCCTCGATCCGGCCGACGAGCGGCGGCGCGCCTCGGACGAGACGCGCAGGCTGCTGTTCGAGGCGGCGGCGGCCCTCGACGCCCACCATGTGAAGGTCGGCAACATCCCCGGGACGCCGTGCGAGCTGCCGCAGTTGACGGAGCGCTACGCGGAGCTCTGCGCCGACGCGGCGGAGCAGCACGATGCGACGGTGGTCTACGAGTTCATGCCGTTCGACGTGAACGTGCACGACCTCGACTCGGCGCTCGCGGTCGTGGAGGGCGCCGACGCGCCCAACGGCGGCCTCGCGATCGACACGTGGCACATGGCGAAGCTCGGGATCGAGCCGGACGATCTGCGCCGGATCGCGCCGCAGCACCTCGGCTGGGTAGAGCTGAGCGACGGCCGCTACGAGAGCATGCCCGACCTCATCGACGAGACCGTCAACCACCGCAAGCTCCCCGGCGAGGGCGAGTTTCCGATCCGCGACTACGTCGCCGTCGTCCGCGAGATCGGCTACACAGGCCCCTGGGGGGTCGAGGTGCTCTCGGAAGAGCTGCGCAATCTCCCCATCGAGCAGATCTTCGAACGAGCCTACGAGACGAGCAGCGCGCAACTCGCTGCCGAGCAGGAAAGGAGCGTCGGTGTCTGAGCACGGCCTCGACAGTGAGCGGCTGACCTGGATGTTCACGCAGATGGTGCGGATCCGCGAGTTCGAGGAGCGGGTGAAGCGGACGTTCGAGGAGCACCCGGGAGTGATCCGCGGCCACACGCACCTCGCGGACGGAGCGGAGGCCTCGATCGTCGGCTCGCTCGCGGCGCTCGAGCCCGACGACCAGCTGCTCACGACCTACCGCTGCCACGGCTACCCGCTCGTGCTCGGCACCGACCCGAAGGCGATGATGGCCGAGATCTACGGCCGGGAGACGGGGCTCTGCAAGGGCTACGGGGGCTCGATGCATCTGACCGACGTCGACCGTGGCTTCCTCGGCACGTCAGGCATCGTCGCGCAGGGCATCCCGCACGCGACCGGCGCGGCCTACGCCGCGCAGATCCGCGGCAAGGGGCAGGTCGTCCTCGGCTTCTTCGGCGACGGCGCCTCGAAACAGGGCGCGTTCCACGAGTCGCTCAACATCGCCTCGCTGTGGAAGCTGCCGATCGTCTACGTGATGGAGAACAACAGCTACAACGTCGTCACGCGCAGCGAGCAGGAGGACGCAAACGCGGCCGCGGGCGAGCCGCTGGCGGTCAAGGCGCAGGCGTACTCGATGCCCGGCACGACCGTCGACGGGGGCGATCCCGTTGCGGTCTACGAGCAGGTCGCAGCCGCCGTGGGGCGCGCGCGCTCGGGTGAGGGGCCGACCCTCGTGGAGTCGCTCGTCTACCGCCTGAGCGCCCACGGGAACATCATCGCCCCGCCCGGGATCCCGCTCCACTTTCCGGAGCACGAGGCGATTACGGTCTTCGGCGCGTCGGAGGAGTACGAGGCCGCGCTGCGCGGCGACCCCGTGCCGCGCTTCCGTGGGCGGCTCGTCACCGCTGGGACACTGAGCGCCGAGGAGGCCGATCGGATCACCGAGGCCGCGCGGAACGAGATGCAGGAGGCGGTCACCTTCGGGCTCGAGAGCCCGTTCCCGGCGCCGGAGCGGGCCGTCAACTACGTCTACGCCTAGGAGGACCGAGCCATGGCACGTGAGCTTCCCTACATCGCCGCCATCGGCGAGGCGATCCACCAGGAGATGGCGCGCGACGAGACGGTCCTCTACTTCGGCCAGAACATCGCCACGACCGAGAACGACCCGTTCCTGCAGGCGTTCGGCGCAGACCGCGTCCGCGTGACGCCGATCTCCGAGACCGCCGAGATCGGGATGGCGGTCGGCGCGGCGTTCGCGGGCTACCGGCCGGTGGTCCAGCTGTACATGGCCGAGTTCATGCTCGTGGCGATGGACCAGGTCGTGAACGAGGCGCCGCGCTTCCACTACATGACCGGCGGGCAGGTGACGGTGCCGATCGTGCTCCAGGCGGGCTACGGGTTCACCGCCGGCTGGGCCGGGCAGCACACCGGCTCGATCTACGGCATGTTCATGGGCGTGCCCGGCCTCAAGGTCGCGGTGCCTGCGACGGCGGCGGATGCAAAGGGCCTGATGGCGGCCGCGATCCGCGACGACAACCCCGTGGTCTACTTCCATCACTACCTGCTGACCCTCGAGCACGGTGACGTGCCGGAGGGCGAGCACGTCGTCCCGCTCGGCCAGGCGGCGGTGCGCCGCGAGGGAAGCGACGTCACCATCGTCGCGATCGGCTGGCTCGTGGGCAAGGCGCTCGCCGCCGCCGAGCAGCTCGCGGCCGAGGGCGTCGGCGCCGAGGTGATCGACCCGCGCACGCTCGCGCCGCTCGACACGGCGACGATCCTCCGATCCGTGGAGAAGACGGGGCGGCTCGTCATCGCGGACCAGTCGACCCGGCACGGGTCGGCGGCGGCGGTGATCGCGGCGGAGGTGGCGTCCGAGGGCTTCTCCTCGTTGAAGGCGCCGATCCGGCTGGTGACGGCGCTCGACGCGACGATCCCGTACAGCCAGCCGATGGAGGAGTACCTCCTGCCGGACGAGGCGAAGATCGCCGGCGCCGTCCGCCAGGTCCTGGGCTTGTCGCCGGTCACCGCCTAGCGCGTGATGGACGACTCTGGCGGACGGCTCGACGGCCGCGCCGGCCTCGAGCTCCTCCGCACGATGTGGCGCATCCGCGTGTTCGAGGAGCGCGTCGGCGAGCTGACGCGCGCCGGCGAGGTGCACGGCCTCGTTCACCTGAGCGTCGGCCAGGAGGCGGTGGCTGCCGGTGTCTGCGGCCAGCTGCGCTCCGACGACGCCGTCTACAGCGGCCACCGCGCGCACGGGCACGCGATCGCGAAGGGCGCGCCGCTCGGCCGCCTGATGGCGGAGCTGATGGGGCGTTCGGACGGCCTCTGCCGCGGCCTGGGCGGCTCGATGCACCTCGTCGACGTCGAGCACGGGTTGCTCGGCGCGACGGGCGTCGTCGGCGGCAACGTCCCCCTCGCGCTCGGCAGCGCGCTGGCCGCCCGGCTGCTGGGCGGCGACGGCGTCGCGGTCGTCTTCTTCGGCGACGGCGCCGTGCAGGGCGGCATCTTCGTCGAGTCGGTCAACCTGGCGACCCTGTGGCGGCTGCCGGCGATCCTCGTCTGCGAGAACAACGGCTTCGCCGAGTTCACTCCGCGCTCGGCCCACACCAACGTCGAGCGGGTCAGCGACGTCGTGGCGCCGTACGGCCTCGAGCGCGAGACCGTCGACGGCAACGACGTCGTCGCGGTTCGCGCGGCCTTCGCCCGCTTCCTCGCCGAGGCGCGCCGGGGCGGGGGGCCGATGCTCCTGGAATGTCTGACGCACCGGCTGCGCGGCCACTACGAGGGCGACCCGCAGCGCTACCGCCAGGCGCTCGAAGCCGAGGAGTGGCAGGAGCTCGACCCGATCCTGCGACTGCAACGGCGCGGCGCCGTCGAGGACTGGCTCGACGACGAGACCCCGTCGCGCCTCGAGCAGGAGGCGCGCGAGGAGGTCGAGGCGGCGGTCCGGTTTGCACGCGACAGTCCGTTCCCGCCGAGCGCCCTCACGGCCGAGCTCGTCTACGCGTCGTGACGGAGACGACGTACCTGGAGGCGATCACGACCACCCTCGCGGGGGCGATGCGCGCCGACGCGCGCGTGCTGGTGCTCGGCGAGGACGTTGCGGAGGGCGGGCCGTGGGGAGCGACCGCGGGTCTGGTCGACGAGTTCGGCGCCGAGCGCGTCCGCAACACGCCGATCAGCGAGGCGGCGATCTGCGGCATCGCGATCGGCGCGGCGCAGTCGGGGCTGCTTCCCGTGGTCGAGATCATGTTCATCGACTTCCTGACGCTTGCGCTCGACCAGCTCGTCAACCAGGCGGCCAAGGCGCACTTCATGTCCGGCGGCCAGCTGTGGGTGCCGCTCGTCCTGCGCACGCAGGGCGGCGCCGGCCAGCGCGGGGGCGCACAGCACTCCCAGAGCCTCGAGGCGTGGCTCACGCACGTGCCGGGGCTGAAGGTGGCGATGCCGAGCACCGCCGCCGACGCTGCAGGCCTGCTCACCGCCGCGATCGCCGATCCGAACCCCGTCGTCTTCGTCGAGAACAAGACGCTCTACTTTCGCCGCGAGGAGGCTCGGGGCGACCGCGTGCCGGTCCCGCTCGGCCGCGCGCGGGTCGTGCGCCCCGGGAGCGATGTCACCGTCGTCGCGCTGTCGCGCCTCGTCCACGAGTCGGTCGCCGCGGCCGAGGAGCTCGCGGCCGAGGGAATCGAAGTCGAGGTCATCGACCCGCGCACGCTGGTCCCGCTCGACCTCGAGGCGATCCTGGAGTCCGTCGCGCGGACGCACCGGCTCGTCGTCGCCCACGAGGCCGTGCGCAGCGGCGGCTTCGGGGCCGAGGTGGCCGCGGAGGTGCAGGCGGCGGCATTCGACGAGCTCGACGCGCCGGTAGGTCGCGTCGGCGCGCCGTTCACCCCGATTCCGTTCAGCCCGCCGCTCGAGGACGCGTATCTCCCCGGTCGGGCCGACGTGGCCGCGGCCGTGCGCGCCGTGCTCGGGCGCTAGGAGCCCGCGGAGCGGCGGACGGTTCGGGCCGCTCGGCTACTGTCCTGCCGTGGTGAAGCTCACCGTCGCGGTGCTCGGACTCGGCGAGGCCGGAGGACGGCTCGCGGGGGAGCTGGCGGCCTCGGGCGTCGACGTCCGCGGCTACGACCCCGGCACGCCGCCCGACGTACCCGGCGTCACCCGGGCACTCGACGCGGAGGCGGCCGTCGCAGGCGCGGATGTCGTGCTCAGCGTCAACAGCGCTGCGGCCGCGTCCGGCGCGGCGGCGGCGGCGCTGCCCGCGCTGGGGCGCGACGCGGTCTATGCCGATCTGAACACGGCGGCGCCGGAGCTGAAGCGCGACGTCGCCGCGCTCGTCGAAGGAGAGGGCGCTCGTTTCGCCGACGTGGCGCTGCTCGGGCCCGTTCCCTCGCGCGGGCTGGGCACCCCCGCGCTCGCATCCGGATCCGGCGCGCGAGCTTTCGCAGACGCCTTCGGCCCGCTCGGGATGCCGGTGGAGGTCATCTCCGAACGTCCGGGCGACGCCATGTCGCTGAAGCTGCTGCGATCGGTGTTCATGAAGGGCCTCGCCGCTGCCGTGCTGGAGAGTCTCGAGGCCGCGGAGGCCGCCGGTCAGCGCACGTGGCTCGAGGGCCAGCTCGCGGCCGTGATCGGCGAGCCGCTGCTCGAGCGCCTGGTCGAGGGCAGCCGCACGCATGCGGCGCGGCGGGTGGACGAGATGGAGGCCGCGTGCGAGCTGCTGCTCACGCTCGGGATCGAGCCCCGCATCGCGGCCGCGAGCGCGTCCGTGCTCGCCGGGCTGGCCGCCGCCGCTCCCCCGTCTGCGCAGCGTTAGAGTACGCCGCAGTGTCTGAGGCGAGGCCGAGTGAGCGCGCACGGGCGGTCGTCGAAGGCGCTTACGACCTGCACACGCACGTCGGTCCGGACGTGATCCCGAGGCGGATCGACGACGTGACGCTGGCGCGCCGCTGCGCGGAGGTGGGGCTGGCCGGGTTCGCGCTCAAGTCGCACTACACGTCGACCGCGGAGCGTGCGCAGGTCGTGAGCGGTCTCGTGTCCGGCGTGGAGGTGCTCGGCACGCTGTCCCTGAACCGGGCGGTCGGCGGTCTCAACCCGCTCGCGGTCGAGATCGCGGCCCGCGAAGGCGCGCGCATCGTCTGGATGCCGACAGTCGACTCGCCCGCCGAGACCGCCGGACGGACGGAGCCGAAGCCGGGCGACCTCGTACCGCTCTGGGCGCGTCTCCAGCACGAGCTGCACGGGCTCGGGCTGAGCAACGAGCCGGTGCACGTGACCGGCGACGACGGGCGGCTGTTGCCCGAGACCCGGGAGGTGCTGCGCGCGATCGCGCGGCACGGGCTGATCCTCGCCACGGGGCACCTCGCCCGCGAGGACACGTTCGCGGTCGTCGACGCCGCGCTCGAGGAGGGCGTGGCGCGGATCGTCGTCACGCACCCGGAGTTCCCGTGCCAGAACTTCTCGATCGAGGACCAGGTCGCGCTCGCCGACCGCGGCTGCGTGATCGAGCGTGCCCTGAGCACCCCGTTCAGCGGCAAGACCACCTGGGAGCACGTGTTCGACGGTGTGCGCGCGGTCGGCGTCGAGCGTACGCTCTGCTCCAGCGACCTCGGCAATCCGAGCTACCCGCCCGTCGAGGACGGGCTCGCGCTCTGGGCCGAGCGGCTGCTGGCGGCGGGGTTCGACGAGGACGAGGTGCGCGAGATGATCGTCACGCAATCCAGGCGGCTGGCGGGGGCGGCATGAGCCGGAGGCTGCTCGTGATCGGCGCTCACTCAGCGGACTTCGTGTGGCGGGCGGGCGGCGCGATCGCCGTCAGCACCGCCGCCGGCGGCGCGGCGAGCGTGCTCGCGCTCTCCTACGGCGAGCGGGGGGAGTCCGGCGAGCTGTGGAAGGAGCCGGGGCAGACCGTCGAGCGCGTGAAGGAGATCCGGCACGGAGAGGCCGAGCGTGCCGCGGCCGCGCTCGGTGCCGGGTTCGAGTGCCTGGACCTCGGCGACTACCCGCTGGAGATCGACCGGGCCGCCCTCGTCTCGATCGCCGACCGCATCCGGGCGTTCGCGCCGGACGTGCTGATCACGCACACCGACCGCGACCCGTTCAACCCCGACCACGCCGCCGCGTTCTTCGCCGTCGAGCGGGCCCGGGCGCTGGCCGCAGGCGCCGGCGTGCCCAGCGCCTTCGAGACGGTGCAGCCGCCGGAGCTGCTGCTCTTCGAGCCGCACCAGCCGGAGCTCTGCAACTTCGTCCCCACGACGTTCGTCGACATCACGCCGGTGATCGAGCAGAAGCGGGCTGCGATGGCAGGAGATGAAGGCACAGGCGTACCTCCACACGTACTACGGCCAGCGCGCCGAGCAGCGCGGCAACCACGCGCGCCGCTCCTCCGGCAACGCGGCGATCCGCCACGCGGAGGCGTTCCAGCGGGTCACCCCCCAGGTCGTGAGCGCGCTGTGACGACGTTCGCCGAGCTGGCGCGCCTGGGGTCCGCGACCGTGCACGAGGCGGCGGCCCGTGCGCCGCTCGTCGACGTGCCGCTGATCCAGGTCTTGCCCGGCTCGCGCGCCGCCGGCCCGGCGCGCACGGTTCGCTGCGGCCAGGGCGACAACCTCATGGTCCACGCCGCAGTGGCAGAGGCCCGTCCGGGCGAGGTGCTCGTGCTGACGATGCCCGAGCCTGCGCCGGTCGCGCTCGTCGGCGAGCTGCTCGCGACACAGGCGAAGGTGCGTGGCGTGGCGGCGCTGCTCGTCGATGCCGCCGTGCGCGACCTCGACGAGCTCCGCGAGCTCGGTCTGCCGATCTGGGCCCGCTGGGTTCGCGTGCGTGGCGCCGCCAAGACGGCTTCCGGGCGCGATCGGCGAGCCCGTGGAGGTAGGGGGCGCGGTCATCCGCCAGGGCGACGCGGTCGTGCTGGACGCGGACGGCGCGGTCGTCGTCCCGCAAGAGCGCGTCGAGGAGGTGCTGGCCGCCGCCCGCGCGCGGGCCGAGCGCGAGCGCGAGAAGCGCGCGCAGCTCGAGGCCGGCGCGCTCTCCTACGATCTCGACGGCCTGCGGCAGCTCGTCGAGCGATGAAGGAGCCGCTGCACGACCTCGCCCGCATCGGCCATGCGGAGCTGCTGACCCCGAGGCCGGACGAGAGCCTGCGGTTCTTCGTCGACGTGCTCGGGATGGAGGAGGAGGCCCGCGAGGGCCAGTCGGTGTACCTGCGGGGCTGGGGCGACTACCTCCGCTACAGCCTGAAGCTCACGGAGTCGCCGCAGGCAGGGCTCGGCCACGTCGCTGTCCGAGCCTGGAGCCCTGCTGCGCTCGAGCGGCGGGTCGCGGCAGTCGAGTCGGCCGGGCTCGGCAGCGGATGGATCGACGGCGACGTCGGCCACGGCCCGGCCTATCGCTGCACCGATCCCGACGGGCACGTCTTCGAGCTCTACTACGAGGCCGAGCGCTACACGCCGCCCGAGCATCTCCGTCCGTCGTGGAAGAACCAGCCGCAGCGGTATGTCGGCCGGGGCGCGGCCGTGAAGCGGCTCGACCACGTCAACGTGCTCGCAGCGGACGTGCGCGCGAACCGCGTCTTCGCGGAGGAGGTGCTCGGCTACCGCCTGTACGAGCGGATCGAGCGCGACGACGGCACCGAGGCGGGCGCGTGGCTCAGCCTCTCGATCGCCGCGCACGAGCTCATCTACGTGGCCGATGCCTACGGCCTCCGGGGCAGGCTCCACCATCTCTCCTTCTGGGTCGACACGCGCGAGGAATGCCTCCGCGCGGCGGACCTCTTCGTCGACAACGACGTCTATATCGAGGCGGCGCCGTCGAAGCACGGGGTCGCGCAGGGCTTCTTCCTCTACGGCTACGAGCCGGGCGGCAACCGGATCGAGGTGACGACCGGCGGGTACTTCGTCTACGACCCGGACTTCGAGCCGGTCGTGTGGACGGCGGAGGAGCGCGCCCGGGGCCAGTTCTGGGGCGTGCACACGATCGAGAGCTTCCACACGTACGGGACGCCGGACGTTGCTGAGGAGATCGCTCAGTGATGGGCGACGAGGAGAGGAGATCCTTGGCCTACCATCCGCAGGCCCAGCAGCTGCTCGACCTGATCGCCGAGTCCGGCGCGCCGCCGCTCACCGAGATGACGCCCGAGGAAGCGCGGCAGGTGCCGGCGATCCTCATGGAGCTAGTCGGGTCGGGGCCTGACGTCGCCTTGGTGCGCGACATCGACATCCCCGGCCCTGCCGGGGTGATCCCCGCGCGGCTGTACGAGCCGGTTCCCGATCCCCTCGGCACGGTCGTCTACTACCACGGCGGCGGCTGGGTGATCGGCAGCCTCGACGACTGGGACGCGGTCTGCCGCGCGCTTGCCGTCGCATCGGGGCTACGCCTCGTGAGCGTCGACTACCGGCTCGCGCCCGAGCATCGTTTCCCGGCGGCGACAGACGACGCGTTCGCCGCGCTCGTGTGGGTCGCGGAGCAGCATCCGGGCAGCCCGATCGTGGTCGCGGGCGACAGCTCGGGCGGAAACCTCGCCACGGTCTCAGCGCTGCGGGCTCGCGAGGCGGGCGGGCCGAAGATCGCGCTCCAGATGCTCGTCTATCCTGTCGTCGACTGCGACCTGACCCGGCCCTCCTACGCCGAGTACACCGACACCAAGCTCATCCTCAACACGGCGGAGATCGCCTGGTTCTGGGACCAGTACATGCCGGAAGAGGCCACACGCGCGCACCCCTGCGCGTCGCCGATCCGGGCTTCGAGCCTCGAGGGGCTGCCGCCCGCGTACCTGGTCATCGCCCAGCACGACCCGCTGCGCGACGAGGGCCTCGCCTACGCAGCGGCGCTGGAGGCGGCCGGCGTGCCCGTGACCGTGACACGCTACGAGGATCAGATACACGTCTTCTTCGTGCTCGTGAACCTCATGGAGAGTGCGGACCGGGCGGTCGCCGAACCGGGTGCCGCGATCCGCGACGCCGTGGCTGCCGAGGCGTCCTCGTAGTGGAGCGCGAAGAGGGCGGGGCGTGACGCTCAGGGAACAGCTGGCGCAGCCGGGCGCGTTCGTCGTCGCCGCTGAGATCGTCACCAGCCGCGGGCTGATCACCGCCGACGGCGGGCGACCAGCGTGCTGGGGCTGGCGCGGGAGCTGGCCGCCGATCCGCGCATCGACGTGCTCTCGATCACCGACAACCCGGGCGGGCACGCAATGCTCGCCCCCGACGCCCTGGGCACCGACATGATCGCGCGCGGGCAGGAGGTCATCATCCACCTGGCCTGCAAGGACTGGAATCGCAACGCGCTCGAGAGCCGCGGCTGGCAGCTCGGCTCGCAGGGATTCCACAACGTGCTCGCGCTGTCCGGCGACTACCCGGTCACCGGCCACCGGGGTCTCGCTGCCCCCGTCTTCGACATCGACTCGGTGGGCCTGCTGAGCCTCTTCTCGGAGATGAACGAGGGGCTGCCCGACGGGCGGAGGCCGGACGGACGGCTGGAGCGGACGGACTTCTTCCTCGGCTGCGTCGTCACGAACCACAAGCGATACGAGCGCGAGGTGATGCCCCAGTACCTGAAGCTGAAGAAGAAGGTGCGGGCCGGCGCGCGCTTCGTCATCAACCAGATCGGCTGGGACGTGCGCAAGGACGACGAGCTGCTGCGCTGGATGCGGCGCGAGGGGCTCGGGCTCCACGCCCTCGCCAACGTCTACCTCCTCTCCCGAACCGCGGCGCGCGCGTTCCGCAAGGGGAAGATCCCGGGGGTCGTCGTCACCGAGGAGCTGCTGGCGCTGGCGGAGCGCCACGGTGCGGGCCCGGACAAGGGGCGGGGGTTCTTCGTCGACCTCGCCGCCAGGCACGTCGCGATCGCCCGCGGTCTCGGCTTCGACGGCGTCTACCTCGGCGGGCACATGCCCGCGGCCACCTTCGGCGAGATCCTCGACCTCGCGCGGTCGTTCGGCGGCGACGACTGGCGGGAGTTCGCCCGCGAGCTGCAGTTCCCGTTCGAGGACGAGTTCTACTTCTTCGAGCCCGACCCCGAGACGGGGCTCTCCTCGGACCGCGTGAACGACGCGTACCTGGACTCCAGGCGGCGGCGGAAGACAGACCTCCGGGTACCGCTCAAGTACCGGTTCAGCCGGCGGCTCCACGACGCCGCCTTCGCCGGCGACGCGCCGCTCTTCCCTGCCGGGCGGGGGTTCTACCGGGCGGTCGAGAAGGCTCCGCGGGCGGTGGGAAAGCTCGTGCACGCGGCCGAGCAGGCGGTCAAGGTCCCGCTGTTCCACTGCCGCGACTGCGGCGACTGCTCGCTGCCCGAGATCGCCTACGTCTGCCCCGAGTCGGTGTGCGCCAAGAACCAGCGCAACGGGCCGTGCGGCGGGACCCGGGACGGCCTGTGCGAGGTCTACGACTCGGAGTGCATCTGGTCGCAGGCCTACGAGCGGCTCAAGGCCTACGGCGAGGAGGAGTCGATGCTCGACGGCCCGGTCGTGATCAAGGACAACGCGCTCGCCCGGACGAGCGCGTGGGCGAACACGTTCCTCGGCCGGGACCACCAGGCCCGACTCGACAGCGGAACCGATCAGGAGGTTGATGCATGACGACCATTCCCTCGAGCCTGGAGATCGCGCAGGCGGCGACGCTCCGTCCAATGCCCCAGCTGGCCGGCGAGCTCGGGTTCGAGCCCGGCGAGATCGACCTGTACGGCCCGTACAAGGCCAAGATCCACCTGTCGCTGCTCGACCGTCTGCAGGCCGAGGCCGACGGCAAGCTGATCTGCACGACGGCGATCACGCCGACGAAGGCGGGGGAGGGGAAGACGACGACCTGCGTCTCGCTGACGCAGGGCCTCGGCCACATCGGCGAGAAGCCCGTCCTGTGCCTGCGCGAGGCGTCGCTCGGCCCCGTCTTCGGGATCAAGGGCGGCGCCTGCGGCGGCGGCTACGCGCAGGTCGTCCCGATGGAGGACCTGAACCTCCACTTCACCGGGGACATCCACGCGATCGGCGCCGCGAACAACCTGCTGGCGGCGATCCTCGAGGCGCACGTCCTGCACGGAAACCGGCTCGGCATCGACCCACTCGCGATCACCTGGCGGCGGTGCGTCGACATCAACGACCGTGCTCTGCGGGACATCGCAGTCGGCCTTGGCGGGCGCCCCAACGGCTACACCCGCGAGACGGGCTTCGACATCACCGCCGCGTCCGAGGTGATGGCGATCGTCGCCGTCTCGCGCGACCTCCAGGACCTCCGCCGCCGTCTCGGCGAGATCACCGTCGCGTACACGTTCGAGGGCGAGCCCGTCACCGCGGAGCAGCTGCGGGCCGCGGGAGCGATGGCGGTCATCCTCAAGGACGCCTTGCAGCCGAACCTGGTTCAGACTCTGGAGGGCCAGCCCGCGCTCGTCCACTGCGGTCCCTTCGCCAACATCGCGCACGGCAACAACTCGCTCGTCGCCGACCGCGTCGCGCTGAAGCTCGGCGACTACGTCGTGACCGAGGGCGGCTTCGGCTCGGACATGGGAATGGAGAAGTTCCTCAACATCGTGTGTCGCGTGGGCGGGCTCACGCCGAGCGCCGTCGTGCTCGTGGCGACCGTCCGCGCGCTCGAGCACCACGGAGGCGAGCCCGGCGGCGGCCTCGCGGCGATCGAACGGGGGTCGGCGAACCTGCGGCGGCACCTCGAGATCATCCAGTCGTTCGGCCTGCCGGCCGTCGTGGCCGTCAACCGCTTCGGCGGCGACACCGAGCAAGAGCTGCAGGCCGTTCGGCGACTCGCCCTCGACTACGGCGCCCACGCGGCGGAGATCAACGACGCGTTCGAGCGCGGGGGCGTGGGCGCGGCGGATCTCGCGGAGGCTGTCGTCGACGCGGCGGGCCGGCCGAATCGGTTCGCGTACACGTACCCGCTCGACGCGTCGATCCCGGCCAAGATCGAGGCGATCGCCACGCGCATCTACGGCGCGGCGGGCGTCCACTTCCTGCCGGCGGCCGAGCAGCGCATCGAACGTTTGACCGCGGACGGGCTCGACCGGGTGCCGATCTGCATGGCGAAGACGCACCTCTCGCTGTCCGACGACTCCACGCTCCTCAACGCGCCGGAGGACTTCACCCTGCATGTTCGAGACATCCGGGCGTACACGGGCGCGGGATGGCTCGTCCCCCTCTGCGGCGAGGTCATGACCATGCCGGGTCTGGGCGTGAAGGCGGCTGCGTTCGACGTCGACATCGACGAGCAGGGTCGCACCGTTGGCCTCTTCTGACCCGCTGCAGAAGAGGCTCGGCTCGTTTCTGGACGACGTCGCGGCCGAGACGCCGGCTCCCGCCAGCGGCGCGGTCGCGGCCGTCGCGGTCGCGCTCGGGGCCGCGCTCGTCGAGATGGCCGCCCGCTTCTCCGCCGACTGGGACGGCTCAGACGCTGCGCTTGCGGGCGCGCAGGCCATTCGCGTGAGGGTCGCGCCGCTGGCGAAGGCCGACGCCGAGGCGTACTCGGACTTCCTCGCTGCGCGCCGGCGGCGTACGGACGACAGCGCGGCGAGGTCGCGTGCGGCCGCGGTGCCGCTCGAGATCGCGGAGTGCGGGGCCGAGGTCGCGGCGCTCGCCGCAGCGCTGGCCGAGCACGGCAATCCGAACCTGCGCGGCGACGCGGTCGGCGCCGCGTACGCGGCCAGCGCCGGCGCGGCGATCGCGTCCACGCTCGTCGAGATCAACCTCGAAGGTCGCGTAGACGAGCGTGTCGACCGGGCCCGGGAGCTCGCCGCCGCCGCAGAGCGCGCGGCCGCGGCCGCCGGTCACGCCAGCTCGACCCCCACGTAGTTCTCGGCCAGGCTCTTCGCGGCGGCTTCCGACGTGACGACGTAGCGCAGCTGCGAGAGCTGCAGCATGAGGTCGAACGGATCGCCGCCCGGGAGCCGGTGCAGCATCGACGTCATCCACCACGAGAAGTGCTCCGCGCGCCAGACGCGGCGCAGGCACGTCTCGGAGTAGCGATCGAGCCCGTCGTCGCGCCCGGTCCCGTACCAGTCCACCAGCGACTCGGCGAGCACGCGCACGTCACCGATCGCCAGATTCAGCCCTTTCGCGCCGGTCGGCGGGACGATGTGACCGGCGTCCCCAGCCAGGAACAGCCGCCCGTACCGCAGCGGCTCGACGACGAAGCTGCGCATGCCGGTGACGCCCTTCTCGAGGATCGGTCCGTCCGCGAGCGTCCAGCCCTCGAGCGCCGTCCGCGCCCGCAGCTCCTCCCAGATCCGCTCGTCCGGCCACTGCGTGAGGTCCTCGTCCGGCCGGCACTGGAGGTAGAGCCGGCTGAGCGTCGGGGAGCGGAGGCTGAGCAGCGCGAACCCGCGGTCGTGGTGGACGTACACGACCTCGTCGGCCGACGGCGCGACCTCGGCCAGGATCCCGAGCCAGCCGAACGGATACTCCCGCGAGAAGGAGCGCAGGACGCCCTCGGGGATACTCGGCCGGCAGACGCCGTGGAAGCCGTCGCAGCCGGCGATCACGTCGCACTCGAGCGTGGTCGGCTCGCCCTCGTGACGGTAGCGGATCGACGGTCGTGCGGAGTCGAGGTCGTGGATGCTCACGCCGTCGACCTCGAAGAGGAGCGGGAGTTCGCTCTGCAGCCGGGCCGCGATGAGGTCCTTGACGATCTCGGTCTGGCCGTAGACGACGATCGTCCTCCCGTCCGTGAGCTCGCTGAGCGGGAGCCGGTGCCGCTCCCCGGCGAACTGGAGCGAGATGCCGTCGTGGACGATCCCCTCCCGTCGCAGCCGCTCGCCGACGCCGGCGCCCACCAGCAGGTCGACCGTGCGCTGCTCCAGCACCCCGGCGCGGATGCGGTGCTCGACGTAGTCGCGGCTTCGATCCTCGAGCACGACCGACTCGATGCCTTCCACCTCGAGCAGCCGTGCGAGTGTCAGCCCTGCCGGGCCGGCGCCGACGATCCCGACCTGCGTCCGCGCGTCCTCACGCGCTGCCGTCCTCCTCGACCACCCGCTGGAAGACGGCGAACGCGCTGTTCGCCGCGGGCACGCCGCAGTAGACCGCGGTCTGCAGCAGCACCTCCTGGATCTCGTCGAGCGAGAGCCCGTTCCGGCGCGCCGCGCGGACGTGCATCGCGAGCTCGTCGAAGCGGCCGAGCGCGACGAGCGCCGTCAGCGTGATGCAGCTCCGCGTGCGGCGGTCGAGCCCGGGCCGCGCCCAGATCTCACCCCACGCGTAGCGGGTGATCAGATCCTGGAAGTCGCGCGTCAACTCGGTCTTCCGCTCCTCGGCGCGGTCGACGTGCTCGTCGCCCAGCACCTCGCGGCGGATCCGCATGCCCCGCTCGTACGTGTCGTCGCTCACGCGGCCCTCCGTTCCGAGAGATGACCGAGCACCGCAGCCGCGAAGTCCGCCGGTTGCTCCACGTTCGCGAGGTGTGCCGCCTGCGGGATCCCGGCGAGCCGCGCGCCGGGGATGCCGGGGCCAGGGTCTCGACGACCTCCGGCGGGGTCACCACGTCCTGCTCGCCGTGGACCACGAGGGTCGGCGTGGCCACGCGACGCCAGGTCGGCGCGGAAGTCGAAGGCGCCGAGCGCCTCGCAGCAGCGCGCGTAGCCCTCCGGCGAGATCGTGAGCAGCTCGTCGAGGGTGCGGCGCGCAGCGGCGGAGTCGCGGAACGCGGGCGTGAACCAGCGCTCCCGCGAGCCCTCGAGCACTGCGCGCATGCCCTCGGAGCGGACGAGCGCCGCCCGCTCCTCCCAGGCCTCGGGGGTGCCGAGGGCGGCGCCCGTGCAGGCGAGCACGAGCCGCTCCACCCGCTGCGGCGCGTTCGCGCCGAGCCACATTCCGACCATCCCGCCGAGCGAGAGACCGCAGACCGCGACGCGGTCCAGCTCGAGCTCGTCCAGCACCGCGAGCGCGGCGCGAGCGATGTCGTCGACCGTGAACCGCGCCTCCGGGACCGGCGACCCGCCGTGGCCGGGCTGGTCGAGGCGGAGCACGCGGAAACCTGGCCGTGAACGCGGCGAGCTGCGGCTCCCAGAGCGCGGTCGTCGTGCCCAGAGAGCCGGCGAGCAGGAGCACCGGTGCGGCGTCGGGCCCGTCGAGCCGATGCGCGAGCTTCACGCCGTCTCCCGGTAGCGCGCGAGCGCGCGGTCGACGAGGACGGGTGCAGAGCCGAGGTAGCGGGTCGGGTCGAGCAGGTCGTCGAGCTCGGTCTCGTCCACGTGCGCCGCGAGCGCCGCGCGCGGGTCGTCCGACGCGAACGCGGCCGCGACGAGCTCGGTGCGCCCGCTCGCGTCCGACACGGCCAGTCAGGGCGAACGCGACGCGCTCGGCGGTGAGGCCCGGGGAGAGGTTCGCGCGCATGCGCTCCGGGAACACGCGAAGGTCTTGGAGGCACTCGTGCATCGCGCCCGCCGCGCCCGCCGTCAGCGCGAGAGCCTCCGACAGCGCGGGCCACTCGGCATGCCAGGCGCCGGCCGCCCGCTCGAGCTCGTGCTCGCCGGTCAGGACCGCCACCTGGCCGTGCACGCCGCGCGCGCACGGCGCGGGCCAGGGTCGAGCGCACGCGGGTTGTGCTTCTGCGGCATCGTCGAGGAGCCGCCGCCCGCGGGCTCTGCGACCTCGCCGACCTCGGTCTGCGCCAGCAACACGACATCGAGGCCGATCTTCGCGCAGGCGGCCGCCGCGCCGTCCAGCGCCGAGGCCAGCTCGGCCACCGGACCGCGGTGGACGTGCCAGGGGAGCACGGGCTCGTCCAGCCCCAGCTCCGCCGCCAGGAGGGAGAGCACCTCCGGTCCGTGTCCGCCCAGCGCCGCGAGCGTGCCCGCTGCGCCGCCGAGCTGCACCGGCAGCCGGACGCGCTGCAGTCGCTCCCGCGCCTCCACGACCGCGAGCAGCCAGCCGGCCGCCTTCAGTCCGAAGGTCGTGGGCACGGCGTGCTGGAGCAGGGTCCGGCCCGCCATCGGCGTCGAGCGATACTCGTCCGCGAGCCGGGCGCAGGCGCGCGCGACCCCGTCGAGCTCGCCGTCGATCACCGCCCGCGCATCGCGGGCGACGAGCATCGCGGCGCTGTCGAGGACGTCCTGGCTCGTGGCGCCGTGGTGGACGTGGTGCGCGGCCTCGCCTCCCACCTGCTCGCGCAGTGCGCGGACGAGCGGCTCGGCGGGGGCGCCGATCGCGCGCCCCTGCTCGCACAGCTGCTCGATGTCGTAGAGCTCGACGCGACAGGAGCCCGCGATCGCCGCCGCCGACTCCGCCGGGATCGCCCCGGCGCGCGACGCCGCGCTCGCCAGCGCACGCTCGAACGCCAGCATCGCCCGCAGCCACGCCTCGATCCGACACCGCCTCGCGCGCCGCCACCGGGACGAAGAGCGGCGCGAACGTCGTCAATGCGCGAAGAAGACGGTCGCGCGGTCGCCCTGCAGGCGGATGTCGAAGCGCAGCCCGTCCCCGTCCTCCTCGGCGACGAGCGTCTCACGATCGGCCGGCTCGAGCGACGACAGCACCGGGTCGTCTGCGTTCGCCGCGGCCTCGTCCGGGAAGTAGACCCGCGTCAGCTGGTGGCGGAGCAGCCCCCGGGCGTGGACGGTGACGGCGAGATGCGGCGCCTGACCGGGCAGGCGATCCGGTTTCGGCACGACGAACGAGAACCGGCCCTCCGCGTCGGTGCCGGACCGACCCCAGCGTTTTCCGGCGGCGTCCCAGAGCTCGATCAGCCCGTCGTTGATGGGGGCGCCTTGCCCGTCGAGCAACCGGCCGGCGAGCTGGACGCCCTCGTCGGCGAGCCGACGCTGGGCGTCGGGGCTCAGCGCGATGGTGTAGTACGGGCCGACGGTCTGCGACGGCGTCCGGCCGAGGGTCATGACGCGTTCTCCAGCGGCGTCGTACGCCGCCCGCCGCGGCCGAGGACGACGTCCCACTCGTACGCGAGCGCCCACTCGGGCTCCGTCGAATCGAGGTCGAAGCGCGCGATCATCAGCGCCCGCGCCTGCGGGTCGCGCACCGAGGTGGCGATCGGGTCGTGCGCGAAGAGCGGATCGCCCGGGAAGTACATCTGCGTCACGAGCCGCTGCGTGAACCGGCGGCCGAAGACCGAGAAGTGGATGTGCGCCGGCCGCCACGCGTTCATCGTGGTTGCCCCACGGGTACGCACCCGGCTTGATCGTGACGAAGCGGTAGCGCCGGCGCCGTCGGTGAGGCAGCGGCCGGCTCCGTCGAAGTTGGGATCGAGCGGGGCGGGGTGCTGCTCGACGATGTGCCGGTAGCGGCCTGCGGAGTTGGCCTGCCACACCTCGATCAGGGCGTCCGGGATCGGCCGGCCGTCCTCGTCGAGCACCCGGCCGTGCACGATGATGCGCTCGCCCAGCGGCTCCCCGTCGTGCCGGCGCGTCAGGTCGGCGTCGAGAGGGTCCAGCGTGTCCTCGCCGAACACCGGGCCGTCGAGGTCGAGGAACTCCTCGGGCAGCGAGACGAGCGGCCGCTTCGGCGCCCGCCAGCGCGTCGACCGATAGCCCGGGTAGTCGATCTGGACGTCGGGGCCGAACGCCGGGTCGTCAGGGAGGACGACCGGGCCCTCGTAGGGGCTTGGCGTCACGCTGGCGCTCCCTTCGTGCGCAGGCCGCGCAGGGCGCGCAACTCTCGCTCGGCCGGCGCATCGGTGGTGTGCACGTGATCGGCGACGCGCAGGGGCCAACCGGTTGCGGCAAGGACGTCGTCCACCTCGACGCCGGGGTGGACCGCGACGAGCGTGAGCTCGCCGCCGCGCGGCTCGAGGATTCCGAGGTCGCTGACGACGACGCGGACCCTGTCGCCGGCGCTCGTCGTGAAGTCGAGCCGCTCGACGAACGTGCGCGGGGAGTGGCGCAGCAGCACGAAGACGTCCCTGGCTCCGAGCGCGATCTCCGGCGCTCCGCCGCCGCCGGGCAGTCGCACCTTCGGCGCGTCGTAGCTCCCGATCACGGTGCTGTTCAGGTTCCCGTGGCGGTCGATCTGCGCCGCACCGAGGAAGCCGACGTCGATGCGCCCGCCCTGCAGCCAGTAGGCGAACATCTCGGGCACCGACACGACGGCGTCGGCGGTGTCGGCGAGCTCGCCGTCGCCGATGGACAGCGGCAGCTCGGCCGGCTTGGCGCCGATCGTTCCGCTCTCGTAGACGAGCACGCAGCCCGGGGCGTGCGTGCGGCGGGCGAGGTTCGCGGCCACGCTCGGGAGCCCGATCCCGACGAAGCAGACGTCGCCGTCGCGCAGACGCCGTGCGGCCTCGATCGCCATCATCTCGGCCGAGTCGTACCCGGCGGCCACGCTCACGCTGCGACCCCGGCCTCGGCGAGGCTCCGGTGGTAGCCCTCGATGCCGTCGGTGGCGAGCACGTGGCGCTCGATCCAGGCGCCGAACCGCCCGCGGTCTCGGCTGATCTCGTCCCAGCGCACGTAGAACGCGTTGTCCCGCTCGTAGTAGCCGTGCGCGTAGGAGGGGTGCGCGCCGCCGGGCGCGACCGAGACCGCGCCGACGACCCACGACGGGAGAACGACCCCGCCCGGACGCGGCTCGAGCTCGTCCACCACCTCCTCGACCGTGACGATGCTCCGCGCCGACGGCGAGGACGACCTCCTTCTGCACACCGGTGATCCCCCAGAGCTGGACGTTGCCCTTCCTGTCGGCCTGCTGGGCGTGCACGATGCCGACGTCCGGGCGGTGCGCCGGCGACCGCCGCCAGCTCCTCGCCGGTGAACGGGCAGCGGATCTGCGCGACCCTCGTGTGCGCCGCGAGGTCGGTGCCGGCGTAGCCGCGAAGGACGCCGAACGGAAGGTTGGCGGCGCCCGCGGCGTACGCGGCGGCCATGCCGGCGTGCGAGTGCTCCTCGAGCTCGAGCGGCGCCGGCCACCCGTGCTCGACCGCGTCGCGCAGCCGGTGGAGGGAGCCGACGCCCGGATTCCCGCCCCAGGAGAACGTCAGCCTGCGGGCGCAGCCCGCGCCGATCAGCTGGTCGTAGATCACGTCCGGGGTCATCCGGATCAGCGACAGTCCGCGACGGCGCTGACGGATCAGCTCGTGCCCTGCGGCGTGTGGGATCAGGTGGGTGAAGCCCTCGAGCGCGACCGTGTCACCGTCGTGCACGAGGTCGTCGATTGCGTCTGCCAGCGGGACGATCTCGGCCATGCGACCCCCGCGTCAGAACGGAAACGGGTGCGCGTGGCTGACCGTCACCCAGTGCAGCTCCGTGAACTCGTCGATCGCGGCCGTCCCGCCGAACCGACCCCAGCCGCTGTCCTTGACGCCGCCGAACGGCATCTGCGGCTCGTCGCCGACGGGCTGGTCGTTGACGTGGACGATCCCGGCCTGGATCCGCTGGGCGAGCGCCAGCCCGCGATCGGCGTTGCTGGTGATGATCCCCGACGAAAGGCCGTATGACGTCGCGTTCGCGCGATCGACCGCCTCGTCCGGGCTGTCGACGACCTCGACCGCGGCAACCGGGCCGAAGGTCTCGACCTGGGCGAACTCCGAGTCCTCCGGCACGTCGGTGAGCAGCGTGGCCCGGTAGCACGAGCCGGCTGCCTCGCCGCCCGCAACGATCTTGGCGCCCTTCGACACGGCGTCGTCGACCCGCGCCTTGACCGTCTCCAGCGCTCCCTCGGTGATGAGCGGCCCGATGATCGTGTCGTGCTCCTTCGGGTCGCCGGCCTTCAGGCCCGACGTCTTCTCGGCCAGGCGCCGCACGAACTCGTCGGCGATCGGCCGCTCGACGATGATCCTCCGGGCCGACATGCAGATCTGGCCCTGGTGGAGGAACGCGCCGAACGCAGTCGCGTTCACGGCGTACTCCATGTCGGCGTCCGCGAGCACGATCAGCGGGTTGTAGCCGCCCAGCTCGAGCACGACCCGCTTCAGGTTTCGCCCCGCGGCCTCGGCGAGCTTGCGGCCCGTCTGCGTCGAGCCGGTGAAGTTGAGCCGGCGCACGTGCGGGTTCTCGACCAGCTCGTCGCCGATCGGCCCGGCCTCGGCCGGCGCGTGGGTGACGATGTTGAGCACGCCGGGCGGCAGGCCGGCCTCGGCGAAGATCTCGCCCCACAGCAGCCCGCCAACGTACGGCGAGAGCTCCGAGGGCTTGAGCACGACCGTGTTGCCGAGGACGAGCGGTGCGGCGATCGAGCGCGCCGACAGGATCAGCGCCGCGTTCCAGGGCGCGATCGAGCCGACGACGCCGACCGGCCGGCGGACGCCCATCGCGAACGCGCCGGTGTCCGAGGGAAGGATCTGGCCCATCGGCGCGTACGCCGTGCCGGCCGCCTGGCGGAACAGGCCCGGCACGAAGCTCATCTGGAACATCCCGAAGCCGAACGTGGAGCCGGTCTCGCGGGCGAGCCACGAGACGACCTCGTCGCGCCTGCTCTCGAGGATGTCCGCGGCCTTCAGGAAGACCGACTGGCGCACGGCCGGCGGCGCGGCCGACCACGCCGGGAACGCTGCCGCAGCGGCATCCACCGCGCGCCGGGCGTCCTCGCGGTTCCCTGCGGGAACGTGCGCGACGACGTCGCCGGTATAGGGGTCGAGGTCCTCGAATGTGCGACCGTCTGCGGCGCCCACCCAGTCTCCGCCGATGAACTGCCGGCACTTGACGATCTCGCTCTCGGCGGTGGCCATCTCGATCTCCTTTCGTTCGGCGATTCGGCTCGGGCCGACGAGCTAAGCGTACTCCACTGCGGTCGGGCGCTCGTCGCCATCGGTTACGGTCCGACCTCGCGAAAGGAGATGGGGATGCAGCACGAGACGCCGGCCGCGGCCGGGCCGGGGAGACGCACGAGGCCGCCGTTCCGGGCCGACCACGCGGGCAGCCTGCTCCGTCCTGCCCGGCTGCTGGCCGCCCGCGAGGACCTCGCGGCCGGCCGGATCGACGCGGCCGCGCTGCGGGCGATCGAGGACGACGCGATCCGCGAGATCGTCGCCAGGCAGGAAGGGATCGGTCTGCCGGTAGCGACCGACGGCGAGCTCCGCCGCGCGTCGTGGCACATGGACTTCATCTACCAGCTCGACGGCGTGACGAAGGAGGCCGGCCACATCGCGGTCACGTTCTTCAACGCGGACGGCGAGATCGAGTTCACTCCGGCGGCGCTCCACGTGGACGGGAAGCTCGGCCTCTCGACGACGATCTTCGGCGACGACTTCGCGTTCCTGCAGGGGACGGTCGCGCGCGCGGTGCCGAAGCTCACCATCCCGTCGCCGAGCATGGTGCACTACCGCGGCGGAAAGGCGGCTCTCGACCCGGACGTGTACCCGGATCTGGAGCAGTTCTGGGCCGACCTCGTCGGCGCGTACCGCGAGGAGGTGCGGCGGCTCGGCGCGCTCGGCTGCACCTACCTGCAGCTCGACGACACGAGCCTCGCGTACATGAACGACCCCCACCAGCGCGACTACATCGCCTCGATCGGCGGCGACCACGAGCGCCAGCACCTCGACTACATCCGCCACATCAACGAGGCGCTCGCGGGCAGACCCCCGGGGATGAGCGTGACGACGCACGCGTGCCGGGGGAACTTCCGCTCCGCGTGGGCTGCCGAGGGAAGCTGGGACTTCGTCGCCGAGGCGCTGCTCAACGAGCTCGAGGTCGACGGGTTCTTCCTGGAGTGGGACGACGAGCGCTCCGGCGGCTTCGAGCCGCTGCGCTTCCTCCCGCGGGGCGACAAGCAGGTCGTCCTCGGGCTCGTGACGACCAAGCGGGGCGAGCTCGAGTCGCGAGACGTATTGCTGAGACGCATCGAGGAGGCGGCACGGTACGCGCCGATCGAGCAGCTCTGCCTCTCGCCGCAGTGCGGCTTCTCCTCGACGGTCGAGGGGAACGTGCTGACGGAGGACGAGCAGTGGGCGAAGCTGCGGCTGATCGTCGAGGTGGCCGAGGAGGTCTGGGGCTAAAGCGCGACCACAGCGCGAGCGGCCTGCGCCGTCTGTCATCGGCTAACCGGAGTTCTCCCCGCCTCCTGAGCCCGGGTCCCCTGCGCCGGGCTCGCCGTTGCCGCCGGAGTCCCGGTCTCCCCAGTCGCCGCTTCGCCAGTGGCCGCTGCGCGTGTCGCGGCTGCGTCGGTCGCTCGTCGCTCGACCTCGCTGTCACGCGACCCCCGTCCGCCGCCGAGGTCGTGATACCACCCGCGGGATGCGCCCTCGCCTCGGTTCCCCTCGATCCGCGCACGATCCACCGCCCGAGATACGCCACGCCGGCGATCAGGAGGACCGGGGCGACAACGCGCCGCCAGCCGACTGCGCTGCCGCCTCCTCTGCCGCCCGGAGTCGGATTCGGGGCGGCCGTCGCCGTGGCGATCGGGCGACCGGGTGCGGCCGCTCCGCTGCGGAGCTGGATCTTCGCTGCAGCCGCCCCGGTGACGGCGAGTGCGACCAGCGCAGCGAGGAAAAGGGCGCGCAGACGGATGACTCCGAGTGTAGTCCTGCGGGGGCGGGATCCATGACGGCCCGCTCCCAACGTCGCACCTGCGTTCCAGGGCCGGGAAAGGGCGGCGTCAGCGGCCGGTGGCGGCCTGGCGGCGGCGGAGCACGGTGTCCAGGGTCACGGCGGCGAGCAGGATGACCGCGGTGGTGATGTACTTCGTGGCGTCGCTGTAGCCGACGAGGTCGATCCCGTTCGCGATCATGGCGATGATCAGGCCGCCGTAGAGGGCGCCCTTGACGTATCCCCGGCCGCCGAACAGGCTGACGCCGCCGATCACCGCGGCCGAGATGGCGTCGAGCAGGATCGTGCCGCCCCCGGACGTGAGGTCGACCGAGTTCAGCCGCGACGCGAGGATGATGCCGCCCATAGCGGCCATCGCGCCGGAGATCATGAAGACGAGGATCCGGATCAGCTTCACGTTGATTCCCGCGCGCCGCGCTGCCTCGGCGCTGCCGCCGACCGCGTACACGTGCAATCCGAACCTCGTGCGGCCCGCGATCCACGACCCGATCAGCGTCAGCGCGACGACGAGGAGCCCCACGAAGGGCACGCCGCGCGCGTGGTTGCAGACCGCGACCACGGTGAAGGCGACCACGCGCCCAGGAGACGACCCGGATCACGGTCAGGATCGGGTTCTCGTGGCTCAGGCCCCGGCGGCGCCGCGACCACTGCCCGCCGATTGCGGCGGCGCCGTAGCCGATCGCGAACACGGCAGCGAGCGCCCAGCTCACGTTCTTCGGCAGCACGTAGTTGGAGATGTTGTTGATCAGGGCGTCCTGGATCCCGATCACGCCCTGCGTGCCGATGATCTTCAGGACCAACCCCTCCCAGGCCAGCAGGCCCGCGAGCGTGACGACGAAGGACGGCACGCCGACGAACGCGATGAACGTCCCCTGCAGCGCCCCGAGCCCCACGCCCACCGCGATCCCCGCCGCGATCGCGAGGATGCCCGGCAGTCGTGCCCGGAGCCCGGCATCTGCAGCTCGGCCATGATGACGGCCGCCACGGCGCCGAGATACGCGATCGACAGGTCGATCTCGCCGATCAGCAGGACGAAGACGACGCCGATCGCGATCACCGTGACGCCGGCCATCTGGCCGATCAGGTTCGTGAAGTTGACCGCGGTGAAGAAGAAGCTCGACTTCGCGGTGAAGAAGATCGTGATCGCGACGATGCCGATGAGCACCGGCAGGCTGCCGACGTCGCCGGCGCGGATCGCCTCGATCCGGTCGTGCACGACGCCGCGAATGCTCTGCGGCTCCTCCGGGGGCACCTGTGCCTGCGCTTCCGCGGGCGCGGCCGCCGCGCTCACGCGTCGACCTCGAGCTCGGCCGTGGCGGGGATGCCGGAGACCTTCGTCGGCACGCCGGCGGTGATCGCGCCGACGATCTCCTGCTGCGTGGTCTTGGCCCGCTCGAAGACGCCGACGTTGCGGCCGAGGCGCAGAACCGTGATCCGGTCGGCCACCTCGAAGACGTCGTGGAGGTTGTGGGAGATGATCACCACGCCCTGCCCCTGCTCCGCGAGGCGCTTCACGAGCTCGAGCACCTGCTGCGTCTGCGCGACGCCGAGCGCCGCGGTGGGCTCGTCGAGGATGACCACGCGCGAGTTCCACATGACCGCGCGTGCGACCGCAACCGACTGGCGCTGCCCGCCCGAGAGCGTGGCCACGGGCTGGCGGACCGAGCGCACCGTCGTCACCGACAGCGACGCCAGCGTCTCCTTGGTCTTCTGCTCCATGTCCGCCTCCCGCAGCCGGTAGAGGAAGTCGTGGCTCTCGCGGCCGAGATACATGTTCCGGACGACGTCGAGGTTGTCGCAGAGCGCCAGGTCCTGGTAGACGACCTCGAGCCCGAGCTGCGCGGCGTCCTTGGGGCCGTGGATCTGCACGGGTCGCCCCTCGAAGCGGATCTCGCCGCCGTCGATCGGGTGGATCCCGGCCACGCACTTGATCAGGGTCGACTTTCCCGCCCCGTTGTCGCCCACGAGCGCCATCACCTCGCCGGACCGCACCTCGAAGTCGACCTCCGTCAGCGCCTGCACGGAACCGAAGTGCTTGGAGATGCCGCGGAGCTCGAGGGTCGCGGGTTCGGTCATCGGGGGGCTTCTTGTACCACGCGGATGGGGGCGCCGTCACGCGGCACCCCCATCCACACCGGAGGACCTACTTGCAGAACTTCTTGTAGCTACCTGCGCAGACCTGCGTCCGCTTGAGGAAGCCTTCCTTGAAGAGGAGCTTGTAGTTCGCCTTCGTGATCCAGATCGGCGTCAGCAGGATCGACGGCGTCCCGCTCACCTTGCCGTTGGTCTTCACGGGCTTGCCCTTGATGATGTTGATCGCGACGGCGGCCGCGGCCTTGGCCTCGGCGCTGACCGACTTGTAGACGGTGCCGGTCTGCCAGCCGGCGAGGATGAACTGCACGCCGGTCGGCGTCGCGTCCTGTCCGGTCAGCGCGACGCGGCTTCAGGCCGTGGGCCTTGAGCGACGCGATGACGGCGCCTGCGATCCCGTCATTCGCTGCGAGCACGCCGTTGATCTTGTTGCTGTTGCGCGCGAGCATCTGGTCGAAGATCGTCCGGGCCTTGGTGGGATTCCAGTCAGTCCACTGGTCGCCGGCCGCGGCCTTCTTGATCTTGCCCGAGTTGTACAGCGGGTTCAGGATCGCGTCGTAGCCCTTCTTGAACAGTTTCGCGTTGTTGTCGGTGATGCCGCCGTTCAGCTCGGCGACCACGGGCTTGCTACCGAACACGCCCATCTTCTTCAGGCCGCCGACCAGGCCCTTGCCCTGGAGGTTGCCGACCTTGACGTTGTCGAACGACACGTAGTACGCGGCCTTGCTGCCGACGACGAGGCGGTCGTAGTCGATGACCTTCGCCCCGCCGGCGACCGCGAGATTCGTGATCGCGATTCCCGAGGCCGGGGTGAGCTGGTCGAGCAGGATCACCTTGGCGCCCTGCGCGAGGCACTGCTGGGCCTGCGACTTCTGCTTCTGCGGGTCGGCGTGTGCGTTGAGCACCTGCGCCGAGACGTGCGCGGCCGCGAAGGCCTTCTTCAGGTACGGCGCGTCGAACAGCGTGTAGCGCGTCGACGACACGGTATCCGGGAGCAACGCACAGGCCTGAAGCGTGGCTGCGCCTGCCTTCTGCCCCGTCGAGCGCGCGGAGGCGCCGGCTACCGCAAGCCCTCCGAGCACGACGACCACGAGCAGCGGAGTAAACCAGCGCGTGAACTTCTTCAAGACTTCTCCTCCTAGTTGAACGCTAATCGTGGCGCAATCCTACTCTGCTTTGACAAGTTTTGAGCAATAAAAGGTAGAACCACGGTTTCGTCCGTGCGCGGGGCGGAGCACGACGATCCACCGCTGATCTCGATCGCCCCGAGCCGCTGCCCAGAGGGACGCTGCACGCCCTGCCGGCGGGGCGGTGTCAGGGCCTGAGCACGATCTTCCCGAACACCTCGCGCGCTTCGATCAGGCGGTGTGCCTCGGCGGCCTCGGCGAGCGGCAGCTCGCGGTCGACCACCGGCGTGAGCTCGCCCTTCCCGGCCAGCTCGATCAGGTGCTCGAAGTCCTCGCTCGTCACCGACGAGCGCCCGTGCCGATGATCCGGGCCTGCTTCCCGATCACGAGCCAGAGGTTGAACGAGACCATCGGGCTCTCGACCGCCCCGGGCGTGACGAGCCGGCCGCGCCGAGCGAGCGCGGTCAGGCTGCGCTCGAACACGGTGCCGCCGACCGGATCGAAGACGACGTCGGCACCGAGTTGCGGCACGCGCTCGTCGTCGTAGGAGAGCGGTTCGGCGCCCAGTGCGCGCAGGCGGTCGTGCTTCCCCTCGCCGGCGGTGGCGTAGACCGTCGCCCCGAGGTGGCGGCCGATGTCGATAGCGGCCTGTCCGGTGCCGCTCGAGCCGGCCTGGACGAGCAGCGTGTCGCCGCGCTCCAGCCCGCCGTCGGCGAGTGCGACCCAGGCGGTCGTGTAGGCGACGCCGAGCGCCGCCGCTCGGGCGGTGTCGAGCGAGTCCGGGATCTGCCAGACGTTGTCGGACGGGGCCGCGAGCAGCTCGGCGTACGTTCCGTGCGCGCCGGTGACGAGCACGCGCTCGCCGGTGTCGAGGCGCGTCCCAGCGCCGTCGACCCCCGGCGTAAAGGGTGGCGACGAGCCGGTCGCGGCCGGATCCCGGCGCTGGGTCAAATCGAAGTGGTTGACGGCGGCCGCCTCGACCCGGACGAGCACCTGTCCCTCGTCCGGCTGCGGGTCCAGGACTTCCTCGAGCTCCAGTACCTCGGGCCCACCGCCCCCATGGATCACGATCGCACGCATAATGCCCCCTTCGGCTGGGTGATACTTGAGCAGTCAAAGAGAAGGCTAGCGCGCAGGCGGGAAGCTGCGCGGCGTCCCTGGCGTGGCCGGCGGACCTTGCGGAGTGCGCGTGCCGCGGGGGCCTGCACCCACGGCTTCGCGTCCCGGCAGCGACGCTCAGTTCAGGGAGGCGGCAGGTGCGTGCGGCGACGGAGCCGGGGACCCGTCCGGCGTCTGTGCCGACGGTCGCTCGATGTCCCGCATGCCCGGCAGGAAATACGCTCCGAGAGTCACGACGGCGCCGATTGCGCCCGCGCAGACGAGCGTCGTCTGCGCGCCGAGGGCCGCGGCCACCGGAGCCGTCAGCGCGAACGACAGCGGGAGCAGGGCGATCGAGATCAGCCAGTCGAGGCTCGAGACCCGACCCAGCATCGAGCGTGGAACGTGACGTTGCTTGATCGTCGCCCAGACGATCGTGCCCGCCGCCTCCAGCGCGTTGAAGACGAGACAGGTCAGCATCAGCTGCCACGCCGCGTTGGCGATCCCGTAGCCGGCTATCGCGAGCGTCGCGAGCGTCCAGGTGGCGTACATCACGGTGACGTCGCGCCGCGGATGCCCGCGCTGGCCCATGTAGATCGCAGCCCCGACGGCGCCCAGCCCGCCGGCCGCGAGCACGAGCCCCAGGGTGCCGGCCGACGCGTGGAGATCGTTCTTGACCACGTACGGCAGCAGCACCTCGGCCGGCCCGAGAAACACGAGGTAGGCGATCGCCGCGGAGGCCAGCGTCCCCCAGAGCCACACGCGCCCGCGGACGAAGCGCAGGCCCTCGACGAGCGCCGCGCGATTCGATTCCGGGAGGTCGACACGCGGACCGGGGCGATAGGTGATGGCGACGACCGCGGCCAGGGACGCCACGAACGACGCGGCGTCGACCGCGAACGCAAGCCCCGACGAGACGGCGACGAGTGCCCCGCCGAGGACGGGGCCGACGAATCTCAGACCGATCGGCCGGACGAACTGGTCCAGGGAGTTGGCCGCCGGCAGATCCGCCGCGGGAAGCAGCTCCGGCACCATCGCCTCGAACGCCGGCGTGAAGAACGCGGTCCCGATTCCGTAGACGGCCACGAGGGCGACGAGCTCCCAGAACTGCAGCGTCCCGGCCAGCGCGAGGACGGCGAGCACCGCGACGGCTGCAGCACGCAGACCGTCGGCACAGACCATCACCACCCTCCGGTCGTGCCGGTCGCTGATGACGCCGCCCACGAGCAGGAACACGATCATCGGCACGGTTATCGCAATGCCGACGATCGCGAGCGCCGCCGGCGCGTTCCAGAGCGTGTAGCTCTCCCACGCGATCGCGATCAGGAAGATGCCGTCGCCGATCAGCGACACGGCCATCCCCGTCCACAGGACGCGGAAGTCGCGGTGCCTCAGCGGCGAGAGAAGGTTGCCCCGGCCGAACCCGGCCGAGCGGTCGAGCCCGTCGTAACTATGCTGCATTGAACGACGCCGAAGACTCCTCGTCTTCGGAGTTCGCCGCCGCAATGGTGAGAAACTCGGTGAGGGCGTCCGACGGCATCGGGCGGGCGAAGAGGAACCCCTGGCCGATCTCGCAGCCGCCCGCCTGCAGCGCGACCGCCTGCTCCGGCAGCTCGATCCCTTCCGCGACGACCTCGAGCGACAGGCTGGCGCCGAGGGCGATGATCGCCGAGGTCAGCGCCTCGTTGTCGCCCGAACCGACGAACGAGCGATCCATCTTGAGAATGTCCACCGGGAACTGGCTGAGGTAGCTCAGCGAGGAGTAGCCGGTCCCGAAGTCGTCCATCGCCAGACGGATGCCGAGCGACTTCAGCTCGTCCAACTGCTTCATGGCGAACTCGGTGTCGGCCAGCATCAGCGACTCCGTGATCTCGAGCACGAGCGCGTCTGCAGGGAATCCGCTCACTTCGAGCGCGGTCCGCACGTCGGCGACGATCGTCTCTGCCTGGAGCTGCCTGACGGAGAGGTTCACGCTCATGGTGAGCGGCTCGTTGCGGGGGAACTGCCGATGCAGTCGAAGGCCTTCGCGACAGGCCGATTCCAGAACCCAGCGTCCGATCGGAATGATCAGACCGGTCTCCTCGGCCACGGGGATGAACTGGTTCGGCGGAATGGTTCCCCGCTCGGGGTGGTTCCAGCGGAGCAGCGCCTCGACGCCGAGGATCTCGCGCCCGGCCAGCCGTACGACCGGCTGGTAGTGCAGCTGGAGCTGGTCCAGGCTCAGCGCGTGCTGCAGGTCGGACCGCAGCTCGAGCCGCTCGACCACGCGCTCGTGCATGGTCGCCTCGAACACGCGGTAGCCGCCCTTGCTGTCGCGCTTGGCCATGTACATGGCGACGTCGGCGTTGCGCAGGAGCTCCTCCGCGGCCGGCGTGGCGGAATCCTCGCTGACCATGCAGATACCGACGCTCGCCCGCGGGAAGACGTTCTTGCCGTCGATCTCCACCGGGTGATCGAGCGCGCGCAGGATCCGCACGGCCGCGTCTGCGGCGTCCTCCGAGCCCTTGACGCCGTCCAGCAGGACGGCGAACTCGTCGCCTCCGAAGCGTGCGACGGTGTCGGTCGGGCGGACCGCGATCCTCACCCTGCGGCCGACCTCCCGGAGCACCTCGTCACCGGCTGCGTGCCCGAGGCTGTCGTTGACGGTCTTGAAGTCGTCGAGGTCGATGAACATCACGGCGATCTGCGGGACGCCGCGTCCCGAGCGCATCAACGCATGCTCGACGCGGTCGGAGAACAGCGCCCGGTTGGCGAGCTTCGTCACCGGGTCGTGGAACGCCTGGTGCGCGAGCTGCTCCTCGAACGCCTTGCGCTCGCTGATGTCGCGGCTGTTGAGCACGATGCCGTGGACGTGCTCGTCCTCGAGCAGGTTGGTGTGCTGCATCTCGAACGTGAGAATCGTGCCGTCCCGATGCGTCACCGAGCACTCGATCGTGTGCGCATCGTTGCCCCGCGAGCCGTCGGTGGCGATCAGCTCGGCGAGCAGCGGGCGGTCCGCCTCGACGACCAGCCGGTCGAAGCGCCGGCCCTCGACTTCGTAGGCAGAGTGGCCGAGCACGGCCTCGATCGACGGGCTCTGATAGGTCACGATGCCGTCGGCGTCGAGCACGGTGATGAGATCGCTGGAATGCGCGACGAGGGAGCGGAACCGCGCCTCGCTCTGCCGGCGATGGAGATCGGCCGTGAGCGATGCGCCCTCGACGGCCAGCGACACCTGCGTGGCCAGTGCACCGAGTGCATCCGCGAGCCCCGACGTGACCGTCTCAGGCGACGAGACGACGAGCACGCCGCGAACCTCGCCGCGCACGGTCAAGGGGGCGATGATCGTCGTCTGGCCTTCACTCAGCCGCAGCTCGTGCCGGACATGCGCAGGCAACTCCGCGCCGAAGATGTGGAGCGAGTCCGAGCAGTCGTGCCTGAGCCAGTCACGGGTCGCGTCGTCGATGCGGTGGCCGCTCACGCCGTCCGACGTCGCCGCCACGACGGCCTCGCCCTCCGAGACGAGCACCACCCGGACCGGCGTTTCCGCACCGAGCAGACGATGCACGGCCGAGATAGCAGCGGTTGCAACCTGCTCGTGTCCGGCCGCTGCGACGAGATCGACGCCGGCGCCTCGTAGCGCCCGCTCGCGGTTCACGACGCGTTCCTCCTGGCGAACGAGCCCCGCCATTCGTGTTACGACGAGCAGGAAGAGCACGGCAGACGCGACGATGAGCACGAGGTGGTCGGGGTTGTGCAGCGACTCCGCGAAACGGATCATGGGCGCGATCAGGCAGGCGCCGGCGAGGAGGAGCAGCCGCAACGGGGTCAACCGCGTGCGTGGATCCGCCGCCGGCTCCTCGAGCGTGCGCATCGAGGGATGCAGCGCCGCCGCGCCCCACAGCAGGTAGAAGAGGATCCAGCCCGCGTCGAAGCTCAGCTGGTGGTGGTAGGTGTCCTTCAGCAGCGCGTAGTTGTACGCCGAGTCCGTCGCCAGCAGGCAGACGATGCTGCCGACGAGGAGCCAGAACGCCGGCGTGCGCTTGCCGGCATCCACCGCGAGGCGGATCACGGCGGCCAGCAGGAGGACGTCTCCCAGCGGGTATGCGACGGACACGCCCTTGGCCAGCCAGGTGAGACCGGTGAGGTGGACGTTCGGGGCGATCACGAACACCCACGAGAGCAGACCGACTCCGATGGTCAGGATCAGGGAGTCGATCAGGGCGGAGCGATCGGGCCGCGGGTTGCGGTGCCTGATGAGGATCAGCAGCCCGGTCAGCAGGAATGGATAGACGGCCAGGTAGAGCGCGTCGCCGATCGAGGGGAATCCGACGTCGGCTCCGAAGAGCTTCGGGTAGCTGTACGTGTAGAGGTCACCGGAGACGAAGAGGAAGAGCCCGGCCGCGAAGAACCACCACGCGGCGCGCGCGCGCGGCTTGTGGATCCGGATTCCGGCGACGATCGCGATGACGCCGGAGAGGCCGAGGAAGTTGATCAGCGGTCCGTTGCCGGCGAGCCCCGGAACGAACAGGTACATCCCCATCAGCGCACAGGTGGCGGTGAGATACCAGACCCAGACGCGGCTGCGCCAGTCTTCTCCACGGAGTGCGAATACGCTCACGCCACTTGCCTCCGGTTGCGCGCAGGCTGCAGGTCGAACCGGCTCGTCATGCGGGCGAGCACGTCGACCAGCTGCTCGATCTCGGCGTTGGTGTTCGCCGCGGTGATCTGAACCCGGAAGCCGACTTCGTCCCGCGGCACGAGCGGATAGGCTGCGAGGGTCACATAGATCCCGCTCTCGAAGAGGAACCGGCCGACGGCGTCGATGTCCTCGTGATGCGCGAGCGGAACCTCGATGATCGGGAACCCGGAGCGATTCGGCGTGTGCACGCCAAGGCGGTCGAGACAGTCGAGAACGGTCGCCGTCTTCCGCCAGAGCTCCGCACGGATCGCGTCGCCGCGCTCGGCGTTCAACTCCAGCCCCGCCAGGACGGTCGCGAGCGACGCGACGGGCGACGGCCCCGAATAGAGGTACGGCGGGGCGGCGGTCTTCAGCAGCCGCTTCAGCTCCGGCGGGCAGGTCAGGAACGCGGCCAGGGACGAATAGGCTTTGGACAGCCCCGACACGAGCACGACGTGGTCGTACGTCTCGCCCGTGTAGCGGACGATGCTGTTCCCTCTGCTGCCGTACGAGCAGAGCTCGTCGTCGCTGCGCTCGCCGATGATGCCGAAGCCGTGCGCATCGTCCACGTACAGCAGCGCGCCGTACGTCCGCGCCAACTGGGCGAATGCGACGAGATCGATCGCGTTCCCGGTCATGCTGTTCACACCGTCGACGCAGATCAGCCGCGGCGAGGGGCCCGGCTGCTTGAGCAGCCGCTCCAGGTCGTCCGGGTCCTCGAACCTGAATCGCTTCACGGTCGCGCCGCGGGCAGATGCGAACTGGCAGCCCTCGTAGATCGTCTTGTGCGCGCGCGACTCGACGTAGATCGTGCCCGCCCCCGCGAGCACGGGGATGACCGACATGTGAATCAGCGTGATCGTGGGAAGGACGAGCGTGTCCTCGGCTCCGAGCAGCTCGGAGAGGCGTTCCTCGATCTGCGTGTAGAGGACGGGACTGCCGAGCAGGCGTGACCAGCTGGGGTGGGTTCCCCACTTCTCCAGGAACGGCGGGATCGCGTCGATGATCTGACGCTCGAGATCGAAGCCGAGGTAGTTGCAGGAGGCGAAGTCGGCGAGCCAGTGATCGCCGACGCGGATCATCCGACCGTCGATCTCGTCGATGACGGCGTCCGTCATCGGGTGCGAGCGCTCCAACTCTGCGAGGTCGTGGCAAGCCGCGAGCCACTTGTCGATCCACACAGGGGCCGCCGATGCGCCTTCGCGGCCGAGCGATGAGCGCGCACTCATGGCAGAGCACATCGGCCGGTCGCGCCCAGATCTTTAGGGTTGCCTTGATTCTTGCCGCAATCTGTTTCCGAATTCGCGGAGAAACGGTTCTCGTTGAGGTGCTCGGAACGTGGAGTTCGTCGTCGGAGTCGCCCGCGGCCCCGTCTCCAGGCTCTCAGCCGGGTCACATCGGCCTCTAAGAACCCGTGGCTATGGTCGAGCCATGGACAGGCTCGCGCAGCCGCGCGCACGTCCGCGGTCCCGTACGGCCACGCGCCGCCCGCCCGCCAGCCCGCGCCGCACTCGCCCTCCACGCCGGCGCCTGAGGTATCGGAAGCGGCGGATCGCACTCCTCGCCTTGCTCGTGCTGCTGACGCCGGTCGTCTACTCGTACACGACGACGATGCTGAAGCCGTCGAGCCTTCCGCTCGGGATTCGCTCCATCGAGTGGGTGCGGGCTCACAACGGCGCCTGGCTTGTCGACGCCGCCGAGCAACGGTGGTACACGTGGCACGCCGTGAAGCCGGGAGGGCCCGCCCTGAAGCAGCTGCCCGTGATCGGCGTCCCGGTCGCCTCGCGGCCGCGGTCCATTCCGCCGATCGTGCGGCCGCGGCTGCCGGGGGAGGGTGCATGGCACGCGGTCGGGCCGAAGGTGGACGGGGCGCCGCCGTTGCTCGTCAGCACCTTCCGCCCCGACCCGGTCTACCCGCGCACCGTTGCCTACGTCGCCTGGATCGACCACCGGCGGACACAGCTCGCCCTCTACCCGGGCCGCTACGAGCCGCCGAACGCCTCGCCGCGCGGTCCGATCGAGGTCCCCGCCGGCCAGCGGGCGCGGCTGGTCGCCACATTCAACAGCGGGTTCACGTACGTGGACGGACGCGGCGGCTTCTCGGTCAACGGGCGGACGGCTGAGCCGCTGCGGGCCGGGCAGGGGACGGTCGTGGCCTACGCGAACGGCCGCGTCGACGTCGTCTCCTGGCGCGGCGGAGCGACCCCGAGCCGCGGGGTCGTGCTCGCCCGGCAGAACCTGCCGCTCATCGTCGACCGCGGCCGGCCGAGCCCGAGCCTCGCCGACGGATCGCTCTGGGGCGCGACGCTCGGCAACGCCGTGCGCGTCTGGCGCTCGGGCGTCGGCGTCGACAGGCACGGGAACCTGCTCTACGCCGCCGCCGACAACCAGACGGCAGCGTCGCTCGCGGCGATCCTGATCCACGCGGGCGCGCTGCGGGCGATCCAGCTCGACATCAATGCGGAGTGGCCGAGCTTCATCGCGTACCGCCGGTTCGGGGGCTGGGGCCCGCTGCAGATCGTCCCCAACTCGCAGCAGTCTGCGAACCGTTACCTGCTGCCGGACGACCGGGACTTCTTCGCGATCTACCGCCGGCTGCCCGGCCCGCACGGCGTGCCGTTCTCCTGAGCCGTGCCGAGCCTCGCGGGCATCGCAGCCCTCGCGATCGTCGTCGCGACGGCGATGCCGACGGCCACAGCACCGGCACCGCGCATCGAGGGTCCGTTCGGGCGCGGGGCCGACCGGGTGTGGATCCTCCGCCCGAACGGCCCCGTGCGGGCCGTCGTCGTCTTCGGCCACGGCTGGAAGCAGGCGCCGCCGTCGCCTTCGAGCCCCTGGGTACGCCAGTTCCGGCCCTGGCTCGACCACCTGCTGGCGCGCGGCAGCGCGATTGTCTTCCCTGCCTACCAGCTGGGCGGTGACGTCGCCGAGCCGGCACGCGTGGCCGCGTTCCGCGCCGGCCTGCAGACGGGCTTCCGGCGGCTCGGCGAGCCGCCGGTCCCGGTGGTCGCGGTGGGCTACTCGTACGCGGGTAGCCTGGTCTTCTACTACGCGGCCGAGGCGCGGCGGTGGAACGTGCCCGAGCCTGCGGCGGTGGACAGCGTCTTCCCGGTGGGACCGATCCCCGGTGCTCCCGTCTCGGCCCCGCCCCGTACGGTGCGGGTGCTGATCGAGGTCGGCGACCGGGACGTCGTCGCCGGCCGCGCAGGGGCGGACGCCTGGTGGACCGTGCTACGCAGCGACCGGGCGATGAAGCGGCTCGTGACCGTCCGCTCGCGGCCCGGTTTCGCCGCGACCCACGCAGCACCCAAGCTCGCGAACGCAGCCGCCGGGCAGGCCTTCTGGGCGCCGCTCGACGCTCTCGTTGCACGTGCTGTAGCGAGACGGTAAGCGAGGTTGGGTTCGCCGAGCGGCACGCGGTTGGCAGCCCGCAGGTTGCACGTACTCGAGTGCGGAGTGGCTGGCCGGATCGTCTCCAGCAGGAGTGAGCCGCTTCCTACAGGCCGGTCTCGGCCGTGAGCCTGCCGGATTTCACCGCCGCGGCGAAGGTCGCGTAGTCGCGCTCGTTCTGGTCCGCGTACGCGGTGGAGAAGTCTGCGAGCGCGTCGTCGAACGCGCCGCTCCCGCCCAGATACGAGGCGATCGCAATCCGGTCGCCCCAGCGGGCGTGCGCGCGCGCGAGCGTCTCTCCGCACAGGCGGGCGTAGAGCGTCGTCCCCGGCAAGCGCATGCTCTCGACCTCGGCGCTCCCCTTCCAGTCGTGGAGCTGGCGCACGTAGTAGTCGCGGCTCCGGCCGTCGAGGCCTCCGACGCGAAGCCAGCCGAGGAAGATGTCGCTGGCCGCCTGCATCAGGCGCTGGCCCACGACGACCCGCTGGCCGTGGTTGCGGTGCTCGCTCCTCCCGACGAACCGCGCGAGCACCGAGGCCTGGGCTTCCTTCGACTGCAGAATCAAGGGATCCTCGTCGTCACGGCCCACAAGCAGATGGATCCAGGCGCGGGTTCCGACGCTTCCCACGCCCACGACCTTGCGGGCGGTGTGAACCAGGTCGAACTCCTCGATGGGGTGGTGCTGGTCCGCGAGCGACTGCCGGTACGACGAGACCAGCAAGCGCAGCCAGTCCTCGAGCTCGTCACGGCCCGTTCCCGACGAGACGAGATCCTCGATCGGCACGATCAGCGGCGGGTCTGCGACGAACCGCAGCTCCCCGTCGATCCTGCCGGTCAGCTTGGCGAACACGCGTAGGTGGTCCCGGGTTCGCGCCTTCGCAACGTCCTTTTTCGCCTGCTTCGCTTCCTTCTTGCCGAGGCGCTCCTCGGCCACCTCGGCGCGGACCCAATCCATCACGTGGCCGATGTCCATGTGGTCGTACCAGGCATCGAGCGTGCCCATCGCCGCTGCCGCGCGCATCTGCTCTCGGTACTCGCGCACGCAGGCAGCGACGACCGCGCGCCGGTCGGATGCGGCGAATCCGCGCTCGCGCCCCAGGATCTCGAAGCTTGCGGCCAGACGCTTCACATCCCACTCCCACGGACCGGGCAGGGTCTCGTCGAAGTCGTTGATGTCGAACAGCAGCTTGCGCTCGGGCGAGCCGAACACGCCGAAGTTCGACAGGTGCGCATCACCGCAGAGCTGGACGTTCACGCCCGAGCGCGGGCGTCGTCGCGAGGTCTGCCGCCATGATCAGCGCAGCACCCCGGAAGAACGTGAACGGCGAGACCAGCATCCGTCCATGGCGGATCGGCACCAGCTCGGGAACCCGGGTCTCGGCCTGCTCCCCGAGCAGCGCCACCGGATCCGGTCGGGTCACCTCGGGTGCCCACTTCCCGTGGCTCGATCTCGGCGCGTCGCTCCGAGCGGCCTTCCCGCGCGCAACCCGCTCCTCCACGTTGAGGTGCCGGTGCCGCCTTGCCCGCGCCGCCGCTGAGGACGGGTCAGCGTCTTGCGTTGTGCGGCCGACGGCCATCGGATCTACCTGGTCTGCGCCACGACTCATCGGGAACCTCCTCAGCCCGCAGGGCAAAGCATCTCAACCGCCAATAGCTACCACGTACCCGCACGGGCAGCCGGGGCGCCGGTGTTCGGCGTGGAGTTGGCTCGGCGCCAAAACCCTCCTTTCCGCCCTTGTTATCCGGGGCCGGCCGCGATATAGAAACACCCATACATCGGGGTGAGGACCATCGTCCGCGGCCGGAACGACGCTGCGGGCTCGAGTCAGGGGAGAGCGGAAACCATGCGGAGAATGCGGAATCTCGGAGGATTCGCCGGGGCGCTTGTGGTTGCGGGAACACTCGTGCTCGTCGGCACCTCGGCGGCGGCCCCCTCCAGGGGCGCACCAGCCGGCCATCAGCTCTGGGCGCAGCAACGCCTTGCCGGAACACACGTCTTCACCGGCCAGGTTCCGCTCGTGGTCACCGGCCGCAGGGCCGGACCGCTGCGGGCCCACGATCCGGCTTCGAAGCTGACGATCAACTTCGGGTTCCCCCTGCGCAACAAGGCGGCGCTCGATCGCCTCATCGCGCGGCAGGCGAAGACCCACAGCCACCTCAGCCGCGCCACAGCTCTACGCGCGGTTCTCGCCTCCGCAGGCGCAGGTCACCGCGCTCGCCAGGTGGCTGACGGCGCGCGGCTACCGCATCACGCATGTCGGCGCCGATCGGCTGAGTCTCGCCGCCAGGGCGCCGACGTCCACCGTGCAGAAGACGCTGCGCGTCCAGATCAAGGACTTCGCACGGCCCGGGTTCATGTTCCGGGGCGTGAAGGTCGCGCCGTTCGCGTTCTACTCGAACACGACGGCGCCGAGCCTGCCCGCGCGCTTCGGCGTGCAGACCATCTCGGGCCTGACCGACATCGACCGCTTCTTCACCGACTACCAGCTCGCGCACGCCGGCAAGGCTGCGCAGAAGGGCTGGCTGCGTGCGCAGCGGTGGCTACTTCCCGGTCGACCTGCGCGGGCTCTACAACATCACCGGCCACGGCTTCGACGGCACCGGCCAGACGATCGGCTTCACGCTGTGGACGGTTCCGCGAGCGGCAGGCCGCGATGAACACGTTCGCGACCGACGACCGGCGACCAGCTCGATCACGGTCGACCCGTCCTGCATCGGCGACGGGCAACTCGCCGACGACGCCGAGCTCGTGCTCGACGCAGACGGTCGCGGCCGACCACCTGCTCCACATCCTCGAGAACGGCAACACCGACACGAACAACAACTTCGGCTCCAACGTGGAGACGGCGCTCGACATCGAGGCGGCACACGGCGTCGCGACGCACGTCGGCGATGAAGTACTACGCCTCCGAGTGCGCGCACCACGCCCGCCGGCGAACTCCGGTCTCGCCAACGCCGGCTGCAACGGCACCGACGTCGGCATGGAGATGGCGATGGAGGACGCCGCCAACGACCCGACCCTGCACAGCGTCTCGAACAGCTGGGCCTACGGCGGCGAGGCCGAGTGGGGCATCACCGACCCGTTCGTGGTCGCCACCGAGCAACATCCTCGCGCTCGCCGCGGCGGCCGGGACGACCTTCTACTTCTCGACCGGCGACTCCGGCACGTACCAGTCCGGCTACCCGACCGACAGCCCGTACGTCGTCGCCGTCGGCGGCACGAGCACCTACTCGACGAGCACTCCGGCCACGTGGAGCACGACGCACGACGTGGAGCGGCGGCGGCAGCTGGTGCTCGAACATCATCGCCCGGCCGTCGTGGCAGACCGGCGCCGGCGTCACGGCCAACGCGCCGTGCCCGGGCCGCGTCATCCCGGACGTCTCGGCGGTCGCCGACCCGAACACGGGCGTCCGCTTCACGTCCAGCACGAACCTGACGGGCGGCACCTCGAGCGGCCAGGTCGGCGGCACGAGCCTCGCGGCGCCGGTGATGAACGGCCTCCAGGCCGTGACCCAGAACTTCGTCGCCGCGCAGACCTACCCGGGCGCGACGCCCGCAGATCGGCTTCGTGGCCCCGGTGCTGTACCAGCTCGGCAACAGCGGCCACGCCGACGAGCTACTTCCGCGACATCGAGTGCGGCAACACCGCCAACCCGACGAGCGGGCCCGACGGCGACGCCGCGACCAAGGGCTGGGACGCGGCGACCGGCTGGGGCGAGCCCGACTGGTTCAACTTCAGCACCGGCTACGCGCTGCAGCTCGGCGCGACGAACCTGAGCGTGCCCGCGTCGCTCTCACGGCACTTCGCCTGGACGTGCGCGAAGACGCCGAGCAACTCGACCGAGCGCGCGTTCTCGTGCCCGTCGGCCGTCGACCTGCTACGCGGTCGGCAGCGCCTCGGGCGGCACGCCCTGGTACGGCAAGTTCCTCGCCGCGCGGCGCGTGGGGCGCGGTGAACACGTTCTTCAAGAGCACCGACGGCGGCGCAGACCTGGTTCCCGTCGAACAGCGACATGTTCTCGATCGCGTGCACGAGCAGCAGCACGTGCATCGAGGTGGGCGCCGGCGGCCGCGAGCGGCGGACGACCGACGGCGGCAACACGTGGTCGGACGTCGCGACCGCGCCCGGCAACAACAAGCCGCTGACGCAGATCGCGTGCCCGACGAGCTCGATCTGCTACGCGGTCGGCGATCGCGGCAACGCGATGAAGTCGACCGACGGCGGCCAGACGTGGTCGTGGCTGTCGAGCACCGACGGCAACCCGATCTACGGGCTGTCCTGCCCGAGCACGACGGTCTGCTACGCGACCGACATCTACGCGCACGTCATCAAGACGACCGACGGCGGCGCGACCTGGACGTGGCAGACGACGCCGATCACCACGCCGTACGCGCCGGTCGTCGCCGAGACCGGCGGCCCGAACCCGTGGGGCGGCCTGATGGGGATCTCGTGCTCCGACGCCAACACGTGCGTCGGCGTCGGGCATCTACGCGACCGTCTCCGGCCAGACGAACCCGAACCCGGATCCGCCGATCGTCACGACGACCGACGGCGGCACGACCTGGACGCGGCAGGTGAGCGGTGCCGGCACGGGGAACTTCCTGCACGCCGTCTCGTGCCTGCCCGGGCACGACGACCTGCACGGCGGTCGGCCGCGGCGGCAAGATCGTCACCACGACCGAACCTCACGACGTGGACGGCCGCGACGTCGAACACGACGAACATGCTGAACAGCGTCACTCTGCCTGAGCACGTCGTTCTGCATCGCGGTCGGCCAGAACGGCACGGTCGACGTCTGCAACGGCACGACGTGGACGGCGACCACCGGCAACGGCGGCACCGGCATGCTCGCCGACGTCGCCTGCCGGCGACACGCGCGTCTGCTACGCGACCGGCAAGCAGGGCATCACGCATCGCTGACGACGACGGCGGCGCCCCTGGACGCAGCAGGCCGGCGGCGGCACGACGCAGCAGATGAACGGCGTCTCCTGCCCGACCGACGGCACCTGCTACGCGGCCGGCAACGCCGGCACGATCCTGAAGACGACGAACGGCGGCCAGACCTGGCTCGCCGCAGACGAGCGGCACGACGCAGGCCCTGAACGGCATCGCGTGCGTCTCGTCCACGACGCGTGCGTCGCCGTCGGGCGCCGGCGGGCACCGCGCGCGTACACGACCGACGGCTCCGACCTGGAACGCGGGCACGACCGGCACGACCGAACGCGCTCAACGGCGTCGTCCTGCTCCTCGGCCGCGGCCTGCGTCGCGGTCGGAGCGGCCGGCACGGTCGCTCACCTCGGCCGATGGCGGCGCGACGTGGTCGCCGGGAACGAGCGGCATCGCCGTCGCGCTGAACGCGGTCTCCTGCCCGTCGGCCACCTGCTACGCGGTCGGTGCCGCGTCGGGCGGTGCCGGGGTTGTCATCAAGTCGACCGACAGCGGCACGACGTGGGCGCCGCAGACGAGCGGCACCGCCAGCTCGCTGAGCGGCATCGCCTGCGTCAACGCCTCGAGCTGCGTCGCCGACGGCGCGGTCGGCACCGTCGATCGCGCACCGCCGACGGCGGCGCGACCTGGACCCAGCAGGGCAACCCGCTGAGCGGGCCGACGACGGCGCTCAACGCGACGAGCATCGCCCTCAACGGCGCCGCCTGCACCTCGGCCCGCTGCATGATCGGCACCGGGGCGCAGGGCGACATCATGGTGGCCGAGAACGGCCCGGTCACCACGGCAACGGTCGCACCGCCGTCGCCCGACGGGCTCAACGGCTGGTACGTCACGGCACCGGTCGTCACGCTCGGCTCGACCCCGGGCGCGGCGCCCGTCGCGACGACGTTCTACACGATCAACGGCGGCGCGACCCAGACGTACGCAGGCCCATTCCCGGTCGCGTCGGAAGGGACGAACACGGTCTCGTTCTGGTCCACCGACACGCACGGCAACACCGGGACGACGGGCTCGATCACGCTCAAGGTCGATCTGACCAACCCGACGTCGTCGGCGTCGATCTCGCCGCCGATCTCGAACGGCTGGTACGCGTCGCCGACGGTGACGCTGACCGGGGTGGACGGTGCCGGCTCCGGTATCGGGTCGATCAAGTACAAGATCGACGGCCTCGGCTCGTACCTGACCTACAGCAGCCCGCTCAGCGGGTTCTCGACGGGGAACCACTTCGTCCAGTTCTACGCGGTGGACAATGCGGGCCGGACGGAGTCGCCGGTGAACCTCGTCGCGTTCAAGGCGGACTCGAACGAAGCCGACGGTGACGATCTCGCGGCCGGTCGACGGGACGGTGTATCCGCTGGACAAGGTGGTCAGCGCCGCGTTCAAGTGCGCCGACAAGCAGTCCGGCATAGGCACCTGCGTGGGCACCCAGTCGTCGGGGACGAACCCGCTCGTGAGCGGTGCGACGCACCTCGACACGTCGACGCTGGGAGCGCACACGGTCACGGTGACCGGCACGGACAAGGCCGGGAACGTGCAGACGGCGGTCAGCCATTACACGGTCGTCTATACGTGGAGCGGGTTCTTCAGCCCGATCTCGAACGAGGCAGCCTCGAAGCTGAACCTCGTGCACGCGGGTGACCTCATCAAGATCGGGTTCGGGCTGAACGGCGACCGCGGTCTGGGCGTGCTCTCCTCGGTGGGCTCCGCCCCTGTCGCGTGTCCGGCCTGGACGCCCCACTCGGTGCCGGCCGCCGGTGCCGGCTCCACGGCGGGCCTGTCCTACGGCGCGTCGTCCGGCCACTACACGTACGGCTGGCAGACCGACGCGGGCTGGGCCGGCACCTGCCGCCAGTTCCAGCTCCAGCTGAACGACGGCACCCCGGCACACACCGCCGTCTTCATGTTCTTCGCCTGACCGGAAGAACGGCGCAAGCGGTTCGGAGGGCCCCCGGCGGCGGGGCCCTCCGCCGTTACGGGCCGATGCCTAGCGGGTTCTGGCGAACCGCTGAACCGCTTCGAGCAGCTCCGCGGTCTTCTGCGCCGCGTCCTCCGCGTCGCCCGACTGGAGCGCGCCGGTCACGCAGTGGCCGACGTGGTCCTCGAGGATCTTGCAGCGCGAGCGACTCGAGGGCGGTGTTGACGGCGGCGATCTGGGTGAGGATGTCGATGCAGTAGCGGTCGTCTCCGACCATCCGCTCGATGCCGCGCACCTGCCCTTCGATCCGGTGCAGGCGCTTGACGAGCGCGTCCTTGTCCTTGGCGTAGCCGTGCGCGTGGGCTGCGCTCACAGCGCCTCCCGCGGGCTTGCGAACCGCCGGAGCCGGAGGCTGTTGGAGACGACGAAGAGGCTCGAGGCTGCCATGGCGCCGGCCGCGATCATCGGATTCAGGACGCCGGCCATCGCCAGCGGGATGGCCGCGACGTTGTAGGCGAACGCCCAGACGAGGTTGACGTGAATCGTGCCCAGCGTGCGCCGCGCCAGGCGAATCGCGTCGGCGGCGGCGCGCAGGTCGCCCGAGACGAGCGTCAGATCGGACGCCTCCATCGCGATGTCGGTGCCCGTGCCGATGGCCAGCCCCAGGTCGGCCTGGGCCAGGGCCGGCGCGTCGTTCACCCCGTCGCCGACCATCGCGACAGTACGACCCTCGGCCTGCAGCCGTCGCACCTCGGTCACCTTGCCCGCGGGGGACGTCTCGGCGAGCACGCGCTCGATGCCGACCTCGGCCGCCACGCGCTCGGCGGTCTCGCGGGAATCGCCGGTGAGGAGCACCGGAGCCAGCCCCAGCGCCACGAGCTCGCGGACCGCTTCCGCGCTCGTCGCCTTGACCGCGTCGCGCACGGCCAGGCGCGCGCGCGGGACGCCGTCCCAGCTGACCTCGGTGCGGCCCGTGCGGTGTCCGACCTCGACCGCGTGTCCGTCGACAATGCCGCTGACGCCGATACCGGGCCGGTTGCGGAAGCCGGAAACAGGCGGCAACTCGCCGACCTCGGCGCGCGCGGCCGTGGCGACGGCGAGGGCGACCGGATGCTCGCCCGCGGCCTCGACAGCCCCGGCGAGGCGCAGGACGTCGGCGCGCGAGGCGCCGTTCAGGAGCGTCACCTCCGCGAGCTCGAGCCGCCCCTCGGTGACCGTTCCGGTCTTGTCGAGGAGGATCGTGTCGATTTGCCGCACGTGCTCGAGGACCTCCGGGCCGCGGATCAGGATCCCGAGCTGTGCACCACGGCCGGTGCCGACCATGAGCGCGGTCGGTGTGGCCAGCCCGAGTGCGCACGGGCAGGCGATGATGAGCACCGAGACCGCGGCCGTGAAGGCGTCGGCCGCCGAGGCTCCGTGGGCGAGCCAGCCGGCGAGGGTCGCAAGGGAGAGGGCGATCACGACGGGGACGAAGATCGCCGAGATGCGGTCGGCGAGGCGCTGCACGGGCGCCTTCCCGGCCTGGGCGTCCTCGACGAGGCGAGCGATCCGGGCCAGGGCCGTGTCCGCGCCGATCCGCGTTGCCCGGACGACCAGACGGCCGTAGGTGTTCAGGGTCGCGCCGGCGACCTCCGAGCCACGTCGTGACCTCGACCGGCTCGGACTCACCGGTCAAGAGCGACCGGTCGACCGCCGACTCGCCCTCGGTGACGACGCCGTCGGTCGCCACCCGCTCTCCGGGGCGGACGACGAACGCGTCGTTGACCTGCAGTTGCGAGACGGGCACGAGCACCTCGGCGCCGTCGCGGAGCACGTGCGCATCCCCGGGCGCCAGCTCGAGGAGCATGCGCAGAGCCTCGGAGGAGCGCCCCCGTGCGCGGGCCTCCAGGGCACGGCCGAGCAGGATCAGCGTCGTCACCACAGCGGCCACCTCGAAGTACGTGTCCGTGTCCAGCGCGGCGAGGAGCACGATCGTCGACCACAGCCAGGCGGAGAGCGTGCCCAGCGAGATCAACGTGTCCATCGTCGCCGCAAGGTGCCGGGCGCTCCGCGCGGCCGCGCGGTGGAAGCCGAGCCCGGAATAGAAGACGACCGGCGTCGACAGCGACGAGCGCGAGCCACTCCCAGCCCGCGAACTGCAGCGGCGGAACCATCGCCAGCAACGCGACCGGGACGGTGAGCACGATCGCGACGGCGAGCCGCCGCGTCACGCAGCGCCACGCGGCTCGTCGTGGTGCTCGTGCGCCGGCGCGGTGGGGCGTGCGCCGTAGCCGGCTGACTCGACCGCGGCGATGAGCGCGTCGACCGGCACGTCTGCGGCTCGGCGCACGGTGGCCCGGCCCGTCGCGTAGTTGACCGTCGCCTCGACGCCGTCGATCCGGTTCAACCGGTGCTCGATCCGCGCCGCGCAGGAGGCGCACGTCATCCCGTCGAGCTCGTAGTCGGGTCACGGGCTCGAGTGCGACGGTGCCCGCCATCTCCTCAATCATACCCATGAGGGGTATATGCGCTGCGCGCGCGCCGAGGGCCATGTCCCGGTGTCAGACACCGTCACGAGAGTGTGACTTCTCCTGCATACAGGCCACTTCGTCGTGTCAGACACCGTGACGAGAGTGTGACGGACCGGGCGTCGCTGCGAGGGCGGCAGATGGAAGCGGCCGCTGCGGCCGCAAGAAGCCGGCTCCCCGCGGGAGTCGTCATGCCGACGGCGCAGCCGAGGCGGACTTCCGGCGGTTACTTTCGGTGGTCAGCGATGGTGTCCGCGAGCGTCTCGTCCAGCGGACGGGTGCGGAAGCCGAGCTCGCGCTCGGCCTTCGCGCCGTCGTAGAACCACCAGTGAGCGGCAGCCCGCACTTCGTCGGCGCTGACGGGCCGGCGCACGATTCCCGCTGCGGCCGCCGCCAGCCGGGCGGGCAGCGGCACGGTCAGTCGCCGCCGGCCGGAGACCGCTGCGATCCGCGCGAAGAAGTCGGCCCAGGCGAGATTCCCGGCTCGGCCGGCGAGGATCGTTCGCTCGCCGGACCGGCCGCGCTCGGCCAGCATGACCAGCCCCGCTGCGACGTCGCGCGCGTCGACGTAACAGAGTCCGCCACGCGTCGTGAAGCGAAGCTTTCCGGCGAGGTAGGCGTCGACGGGCCAGGTCGAGACGCGGTGGATGTCACCGGGCCCGAGCAGGAAGCCGGGGTTCGCGACGACGACGTCGGCTCCCGCCTCCGCAGCGGCCAGCGCGAGCTGCTCGGCGGCGTGTTTCGTCGCCGCGTAGGGGAGCCGCGCGGCCGCGTCGTCGAAGGCCGCGCTCTCGTCGGCCGCACGATCGGGCGACTCGACCGTCCCGATCGCGGCCACGCTCGAGACATGGACGACGCGGATGCTCGGCTCCAGAACCTCGAGCAGACGGCGCGTCCCCTCGACGTTCACCGTCCGCATCCGCTCCAGGTCTCGCCGCTCGTGGGAGACGATTCCGGCGAGGTGGAAGACGAGCCCGCAGCCGTCCGTCGCGCGCTGCAGCGGCGCACGGCCGGCCAGATCCCCACGCACGACCTCGACACCCTGCGCCTCCAGCGAGACCGCGTCCGTCCCCTCCCGCACGAGTGCGCGAACGTCGTCTCCCCGGGCCACGAGCGCTGCGACGAGGTGCCGCCCGAGAAACCCCGTCGCACCCGTCACGAGCGTCGTCACGTCATCGGCACCTGCCGCATCACCCGCGGCTCGATCCGGTCGAGGATCTCGGCGAGGCTGTCGCCGGTCGCCGTGATGCCGTGGTTGCGCAGGCCGACGACGGCATGCGTCGGATCGGGCGCCGCAGCGACCAGGCCGGCGACGCTGACGGCCAGCTCCTCGCTGCCGCACGGGATAGTTGACCTCGGTCGCCGAGATGCCCTCCATCCAGGCATGAACGTGGAGGATCGCACCGACCCCGGGATGGCGCCGGTAGATCATCCAGTGCTCGATTGCGTCCACGGAGACCCGCCGCGGCTCGACCCCCGGCGGGACGCTGAGAATCATCCGGCCGGCCTCCTCGTCGTACCCGGAGACGAGCAGGATGTCGCGCCCCGGCTCTTCCAGTCGCGACTTGTCGACGCCGCTCGCGCTCATCCAGAACCGGCGCTCGTCCTTGCGGGCCGAGAGATTGCCGTAGGAAAGCCCGCCGATGCCGTACAGCCGGGCCACGTGGCGCAGGTCGCGCTCGTCGAGCAGCTCCTCGATCGGGAACGGCGCGGGGAGCAGGTCGAGCTCGGCGAGCCGGCGGCCGGCGGCCTTGATCTCCTCCGTACGGTCGTCACCGGTCCAGAGCTCCGGCTCGAGGTCGGCGCGGAACTCGTTGTCGATGACCAGTCGCGCGCGCGCGAGCGGGGTGAGCCGCTCGACCACCGCGGTCGCCAGAGATGCGAGCCCGCCGTCGCCTTCGATCGCGTAGTGGCCGCGCTCCATCGTCGTGAACAGCACGGTGCCCGCCGACGGCAGATAGCAGAGCACGACGTTGGCGAGCGCGCGGACGAGCAGCGGATACGTCTCCTTGAGCCCGTCGGCCGGCTCGTGCTCCAGAGCGGTCAACGCGGCCACGAATGTTCCACGTGACTTGCGCCGGAAGGGACGCGGCCGCTCCGGGTCGACGACGTCGACCACGAGCCCGGCCGTCTCCGGCTCCTCCACGGGGACGAAGCCCGCCTGCGTCAGCGCAGTCTCGAGCGCGGTGATGAAGGGCGCGACCGCGGCCCCGATCTCGCCGACGACGGCGTACCCGGTCTCGATTAGCTCACCGTTGCGTGCCATGTGCCCTCCTTTGGACCGCTGTGCGTGTGGGCTGCACACCACCGCATCCGACCAGCGGGCGCATCGGCCGAACCGCGGAGACGGCCTGCGGCTTTCCCGCAACGGGTCGCGTCCACGATCACCCGAATCAGGGCTGGGCCCGTCGCCTCAACGCGCCGATCGGGAAAGGGCAATGCGGCGCTCAATCCTCATCACTTTGGCGGTGGCAGCCGCGGTCTCCGCGGCGGCCGGACCCGCCCAGGCCTCCCAGCTGATCGACCGCAACGCGAGCCACATCACTTTGAAGGTGAACAGCAAGGCCCAGGCGCTCGTCGAGTATCGCGTCCACGGCAAGCAGCGGCACGTGCTGGTCTGGGGTGCGATCAACGCCCGCATCCCGCCCAACACCGAAGAGCAGCCTCGGCCGCAGGTCAAGTTCAAGGTCGACTACTCGGGCGGCTGGGGCACCTACGGCAAGGTCGTCTGGCCGACGTTCAAGAACACGTGCCGCAGGTACGACGGTCCGCGGCTCGCCTATTTCGTGACCGGGTGCAAGGCGCCGGACGGCTCCTACTGGGCCCTGCAATCCTGGCAGGTGGATTTGCCGGACCTCGGCTTCCTGCCGTGGCTCCCGCAGCAGCGCGCACGGCGCCTCGAGCTCTCCCACTGGACAGGCCCGGTCGCGGTGCTCAAGGCCTACACCGACTGGGTCTACGCAGGCCGCTTCCACCAGGTCTTCGGCCGGCTCACCTACCGCGGTCAACCGGTGCACGGCTACCACACGACAAGGTTCGGAGCGGTGCTCGACGGGTACGGGCGGAACATCGCCCTCGACACGTTCGGCTCCGCGTACGGCCCGGGCTGGCGCCGAGAGAACGCATTCGTCGCGCACAAGCCGAACGGCAACTTCTGCTACGGCTTCTACCCCCACGACCCGACCAAGGGCGGCTACGCGTACCCGGCCAACCAGGGCGGCGTGCGGCCGGAGGGCAACGGGTCGCGCTACCGCCTCAGCGTGGTGGGACCCGGCGTCACGCCGGACGTCACCTGGCAGGGCCAGGGGCTGCCGCAGTTCGATCCGAGCAACCCCGCGCTCGTTGCGCTCGAGCAGCAGATGAACGCTCTCTCCGACGAGCTCTCGGCCGGCGACAAGACCTGCCACGAGCACTAGCGGCGGGAAGCCTGCGGCCGCGGCAGGCTCATACCGGCGTCGTCTTGACTCGCTGCCGTTCGCCCCGTTAGGTTCGTCCAGGGGGGTTCCCTGCGGCAAGGAGTGGCGATGCGAGCGAGCTGGAGTCGGTGGGCGTCCCTGACGGGGCTGGTCTTTGGGGTTCTGCTGATAGTGGCGATCTTCGTGAGCGGAAGCTCGCCCGACTCGGACTGGTCGGCCCAGCGAGTCGTGTCCTGGTACACGACGCACCACCGGTCCCAGAACGCCACGGTCTACCTGTTGGCTTACGGTGCTCTATTCACCCTGTTCTTCGCGGCTGCGTTGCGTTCGCATCTTCGCAGCCGGTCGGCCTCGGACGGGTTGATCGCCGTGGGCTTCAGCGGCGGTATTCTCTTCGCGCTGGGCCTGGCCCTGGCGGCTGCGGTCCTCTCCGCGCTCATCGACGCCCCCGGGAAGATCAGCCCGGCTGCCGAGCAGGCGCTGAGCGTGCTCGGCAACGACCTGGCCTTCATTCCGCTTCTGGTCGGTCTTGTCGCCTTCGGGGTCGGGAACGGGATCGCGATCGCCATCTCAGGGGTCCTCCCGAAGTGGTTGGGCTGGCTGGGCATCGTGATCGGGATCGTCGCTGCGATTCCGATGGTCGGGTTCTTTGCCCTCTTCGCCGTGACCATCTGGGCCTCGATCGTGAGCATCGTCATGTTCATACGAGAAGGACAGCCGACGGCCGCACCGGCCGCCGCGGTTGATCCGGCCGCCGCCTGAGCTAGAGGCGTGCGGTCTCGTCCGGTGCGCGGCGGCGGCCCGTCCACGGGCCGGGCAGCGAGAGCAGCTGCTCGGCGCGGAGGCAGGCGAGCCCGACGGCCGGCGCGTCGCTGATCCGCTCGAAGCACACGTAGCGGGCGCGCCACTCGGGCGCGAACTTGCGGCTGAAGGCGTGGAGCCGCTCGAGCTGGAACAGGGAATCGAGCCGCAGCAGCGTGAACCGCGCCGTGCGCCGGAGCGGGGAGCAGGCGCCGCGGTCGAGCAGGTCGCTGAAGACACAGAAGTTGAGCGCGATCTCGTCGACGCCGGCCTTCCGCGCCCACTCGACGGTCTCGACGACGAGGAACTCCATCAACCCGTTCGGCGTCTCGGGGCTGCGCCGCATCGCAGAGAGCGAGAGACCGCCGCCCGCCGAGGGGACGAGATGCAGGAACCCGCCGATGCCGTCGTCGGACTCGGCGACCGCGAAGATCGCGTCCGGCTCCGTGAAGAGGTCGTCCATCGCCATCGCGAACCCTCGCTCGGGCGCGCGGCCGCGCCACTCGGTCGAGACGCGCTCGATCTCGCCGCGGAGCGACGCGTCGAGCTGCGAGGCGGGCACGACCCGGACGCGGTAGCCGGCGCGTCCGAGGCGCGTGACCGACTGGCGGACCTTGCGGATCGCGCGGCCCTCGAGCGAGAACGTGTCCGGCCGCAGCACGGCCTCGTCGCCGAGCTTGATGTCGCGCAGACCGAGGCGGCGGTACAGCGGCAGCAGCTCCCGCCGCGCGCCGAGCACGGCGAGGCGCCAGCCGCGCAGGTGGCAGAGGCGGGCGAACTCCTCGACGAGCGACTCCAGCTCGTTCTCGTCGCCCACGGGATCGCCGCTCATCAGCGCCACGCCGCCGACGACGCGGTAGGCCAGGAACGAGCGCCGCGAGGGCGAGAAGAACCAGCTCTTGTCGCGGCGAAGGGCGAAGAACGCGAGGCTGTCATCGCCGTAGCGCTCGACCAGTCCCCGCACCTCGCGCCGTTCGTCGACGCTCTGCAGGACGCGCTCGCCGATCGGGCGCAGCCAGAAGTAGAGCGCCGCGAAGGCGAGGAACCCGGCCGAGACGTTGATCAGGTCGCCCACCCGGTCGGGGAGGTCGACGCGGTCGAGCTCGGACAGCGTGAGCACGGCGGCGACTCCGGCGAGCGCCGCGAAGATGACGAAGAGCTTGCCGGGAGCGCTCCGGTCGCCCGGCACGTCGAAGCGGCCGCGGTAGAGCATCGAGCGCCCCGAGCAGCGCCAGCCCGGCTGCGGCCTCCTCGATGTCGAGGCCCTTGGCCAGGTGCGCCGTGGAGGTGACGACCACGAGCCCGACCGCGATCTGCCAGGCGCGCTGCCGTCGACGGGCGAGCGAGCGCGAGAGCCAGATCAGAGCCAGGCCGAAGGCCAGAGCCACGAGACGTGCAGCGTGCGGGCACACCGGGCGGGAGCGCTGCGTCGACCAGCCGCGTGCGATCTGCCATCTCGGGCGTGAGGGCGGAGGCGACGCTGATCACGCCGACCCCGGCCGCGGCCCAGGCGATCAACCGCTCGGCGGCCGGGAAGGACGGAATATGCACACCATCAGCGTAGCTCGCCCCGGGGTCGACTTGCATCCCGACGACTCCGATTGCGCCCGCGGCGTCCGTGAACCCTGAGCCCATCTCGTCGGCCACCGCATCCGGACGCGCGTTTGGGTCGGTGGACCGAAACGCTGCCTCCCGACGCCGCGTCGTGCCCTCGCGGGACCGCCCGGTCCACCCGGGCACGAGGCTTTACTCCGTCTTTACAACCGCGAGACGAAGGGCTGACGCCGCCGGCCGACAGTGCGTTCGACAAACGAGACGAAAGGGGTCTTTCGTGAACGCACATGCAAGGAAACTCGTGGTGGCAACGGTGGTTCTCGCCGCTGCGCTCGTCGGCACCTCGGCCGTCCTCGCAGCCTCGACCCAGGGTCGCCAGCGCGTCCTGTTCCAGTTCACCGGGCGGCTCACCGAGGATGCCGGCCCGTCGGCCACGTCGGTGTCGGTCTCCGTGGAGACCGGCAACAAGCGCGCTCTTCGCGCCCTGATCGGCCACAGCCAGGAGCAGGCGTTCGCGGTCGACGCCAAGACCGAGTTCCTGAGCTGGCAGAACGGCGTCCCGACCGTGGTCACCAGCGACGCGCTCAAGAAGGGCGACTGGGTCAACGTGAACATCCGGGTGGCGAAGGGCGATGCAGGCGATCTCGGCAAGATCGAGGCGACGCCCGCCGGGCTCGTCGGCGACCATGGACCGAACCCGAGCTTCGCCAAGCTCCCGCTGTTCCTCTTCCGTGGCAAGCTCTCCGCGGCCGCCGCCGACGGGAAGCTCTCGGTGGAGGTCGCGGGCGGCAACAGGCCCGCGCTCCGGAAGCTGCTCGGCCACTCCGCCGACCAGCAGTTCAGCTACAACGACGCGACGATCTTCATCCTCTGGACCGGCAAGGTGCCGACGGTCATCTCGGCCGACAAGCTCAAGGTCGGAGACAGGATCGCAGTGCGGATCCGCGCGGCTCGCACATCGACGCTCGACCAGATCGAGCAGACGCCGGCGCGCCACGTCGGTGAGCACGAGCCGGCCGGCCAGTCGTAGCTCACCAACTCCTCCCCCAGGAGAGGCGAGGGCCGGATCCGTCCGGCCCTCGTCGCCTATCCGGGGCTTTACGTTCGTTTTACACTGGGTCTACGAGCGTCTGATGTGCGCCGCAGATCATGCGGTTTACGGATCGTGGCGATGTGAAAGGAGCCCGGCATGCCGCAACGTAGGGGTCGGATCGCCTTTGCGGCGGGAGTTGCAGCAGGATTCGCCGCCGCTGGGGCAGTCTTCGCGGCAGCCGGGCTCGGGGCAATCGGCATCGGAGGCGGCGGCGTCAACATCGCGCCGGCGTTCTTCTTCGGCGGGCACATGGTGCGCGCCGAGGCCATCGTCAAGATCGGCGGTGTGACGCACGACTTCCTGCTCGACCGCGGCGTCGTCCGCGCCGTCTCGCCCGGCTCGGTCACGCTGAAGGAACGGACGGGCGATCTCGTGACGATTCCGGTCGCGGCCACGGCCGACGTGCGCGTCGGTCAGCGTGCCATCAGCCTCTCGCAGCTGCGGAAAGGCCTCAGCGTCCTGGTCGTTCGCGACGGGGTCAACGCGCCGGCCGCGTGGGTCCGGGTAGGCGGTTGAGACGATCGAGCAGGGCGAGTGGCGCTCGGGAGGGGGCACCGTGCTCGTCGTCGAGGACGAGCACTCGATCGCTTCTCTCGTCCGCACGTACCTGAGCCGTGAGGGCTATCGCGTCGTCTGCGTCGGCTCCGGCGCGGAGGCGCTCGCGGAGCTGACCCGGCAGACGCCGCGGATCGTGGTGCTCGACATCGGTCTCCCGGACTTCGACGGCTTCGAGGTGTGCCGCCGCATCCGGGCCCGCTCGACCGTCCCGATCGTGATGCTGACCGCGCGCGACGAGGAGCCGGACCGCGTCGCCGGCCTCGAGGTCGGCGCCGACGACTACGTGCTCAAGCCGTTCTCGCCGCGCGAGCTCGTGGCCCGCGTGAAGGCGATCCTGCGCCGCTCGGAGGTCTCGACGCACGCGGAGACGCTCGAGATGAGCGGCATCGTGCTGCGCCGTGACGCACACGACGTCGAGGTCGACGGGCGCGTCGTGGAGCTGACGGCCAAGGAGTTCGACCTGCTGGCGTACCTGCTCGAGAACCCCGGCATCGTGCATTCGCGCGAGCGCCTGCTCGATCGGGTGTGGGACCTCACCTATCCCGGCGGCACGCGCACCGTCGACGTGCACGTCGCGCAGCTCCGGCGCAAGCTCGGCCGTCCGGAGCTCATTCGCACGATCCGGGGGGCGGGCTACAAGGCAGTCCCGCAGTGAGGCTGTGGCGCGGCGCGTCGCTGCGGGCGCGGCTGTTCACGGCCACGGGGCTCATCGTCGCGCTCTCGGTCGGGCTCACGCTCGGCATCGGGCTCGTGCTGACCCGACGCGCCGTCGAGCGGTCGACGCTCGACGAGGTGACGCGCAAGGCCGACCTGCTCGCGAGCTTCGAGCGGGCGTCGCTGCTCGTCTGCTCGCACGACCTGACGCCGTTCCTCAAGAGCGGCACCGAGCGCGCGACGTGCGCGCCGCTTCGCGTCGCCTCGCCCTATCTGTCGGCACGCCAGATGACGCTCCTCCGGAACGGGCAGCCGCGTCCAGGGCTCGGTCCGCGTCGACGGCGCCGGCTACTACGTCGCGGCGCGTCCCGTGAAGGGTCACGCGGTCGTGCTGCTGCGGGCGAAGCGGATCGGATCCTCGTGGAGTCCCTACCTCGAGGGACTCCTCATCGCGGGGCTCGCGGGTGCGAGCCTCGCGGCGCTCGTCTCCGTGTTGATCGCGCGGGCGATCAGCCGGCCGGTCGTGCGCGTCGCCGCAGCCAGCCGCCGCCTCGCTGCGGGCGAGGAGCATCGTCCGCTTCCGGTCGAGGGCTCGGACGAGCTCGCCCAGCTCTCACGCTCGTTCAACGAGATGGCCGAGCAGCTGGCCCACGCCCGCGAGGCCGAGCAGGCGTTCCTGCTCTCCGTCAGCCACGAGCTGAAGACGCCGCTCACCGCGATCCGCGGCTACGCGGAAGGGCTCGGCGAAGACGCGGTGCCCCGCGAGGAGGCGGCAGAGCGTGATCCGGCGCGAGGCGCGCCGGCTCGAGCGTCTCGTCCAGGACCTGCTCGACCTCGCCCGGATGAGCCGCAGCAGCTTCGCCGTGCACCGCGAGGAGATCGACCTCGCCGAGACGGCGCGCGACGCAGGGCGGCGCTACGAGGCGCAAGCCGCGCAGTTCCGGCTCCTGCTCGAGGTCGACGCGCCGGCGGAGGCTCCCGCGCTCGGCGACGGCGACCGCGTGCTGCAGGTGCTGTCCAACCTGGTCGAGAACGCCCTCCGCTGCACGCCCGCGGGAGGGCGCGTCAGCGTGCGGGCGCGGCCGGGTGAGCTGGAGGTGGCCGACACCGGCCCGGGGCTGCCGCCCGAGGAGTTGCCGCGGGCCTTCGAGCGCTTCTTCCTCTACCGCCGCCACGGCGGCGAGCGGGCTGTCGGTACCGGGCTCGGGCTCGCGATCGTCAAGGATCTGACGGAGGCGATGGGCGGCCGCGTCGACGTCCGCAGCCGGCCGGGCGAGGGCACGACGTTCCGTGTCAGCCTGCCGCTAGCGGAGGCAGAGGGCGACGGTCTTGGCCTGGAGCGTGGTCGGGCCCCTGCCCCAGAGCAGCGCGAATCGGCCCTGCCGGTGCACGAGCCGGAAGACCGCAGGGCTGCTCAGCCGCTTGTAGCCGTGGACGACTCCGAGAGCGCCGGCAGGGCTGCCGCCGTCCGAGATCGTGACGACGTTCTGCTGAATCCGCGCCTTGACGGCCCCGCCTGAGGCGTTCGCGGCGACGAAGTCGATCCCGTCCGTCGACGTGGGCACGCCCGCGTGGCCGAGGCACCGCTGCGCCTGCTGAAGGCGGGCGCTGATCACGACCTGCGGCGCAACGGAGGTCGTCGTCGTCTTGTCGCTCGAGACGAGCCCGAGCACCAGCAGCGCGACGAACAGCAGCACGCCCAGGACCACGACGAAGACGAGACCGGCCGCCAGCCAGGGGCTCCAGTCCGCCGGTCGCAGGATGATGCTCCGCTTGCCGGTCTCGCCGCTGCTGCTCTCGGTCGTCACAGGTCACATCATGGCCGATAACGGCGCGGCGCTGGCGGCGACGCTGCCGGTCAGCCGCCCGGCCGTCTCGCAGCATCTACGCGTGCTCAGGGAGGCCGGCCTCGTGGTCGGCGACCCGGCCGGCACGAGACGGCTCTACACTACCGCGGTGACCGTGGAGCGGCGCGAGGGCGGCCGCCTCTACGAGTCGATCGAGGGCGGCGCGGAGTCCGACTGGGATCCCGTCCTCGCCCGGTACGTCGAAGCCGTTGCGACGTGAGCGCCACGGAACCGGTTGGCGTGACTAGAATCGCGGCGATGGCTGAACTCGGCACGATGCGCGTCAAGAGCGGCCTCGCCGAGATGCTCAAGGGCGGCGTGATCATGGACGTCGTGACCGCCGATCAGGCGCGGATCGCCGAGGAGGCGGGCGCGGTCGCGGTGATGGCGCTCGAGCGTGTCCCGGCCGACATCCGCGTCGAGGGCGGGGTCGCCCGCATGTCCGACCCTGACATGATCCAGGCGATCCAGGCCGCGGTCACGATCCCGGTGATGGCGAAGTGCCGCATCGGCCACTTCGTGGAGGCGCAGATCCTGCAGGCGCTGGAGGTCGACTACGTCGACGAGAGCGAGGTCCTGACGCCCGCCGACCTCGAGCACCACGTGGACAAGTGGGCGTTCACGATCCCCTTCGTCTGCGGCTGCACGCAACCTGGGCGAGGCGCTGCGCCGGATCTCCGAGGGCGCGGCCATGATCCGCACGAAGGGCGAGGCCGGGACCGGCGACATCGTCAACGCGGTCACCCACATGCGGGCCGTCTTCGGCGGGATCCGCCGGCTGGCCGTCGCTGCGCGAGGAGGAGCTCTACGCCGAGGCGAAGGAGCTGCGCGCGCCGCTCGACCTCGTGCGCTGGGTTGCCGAGAACGGACGGCTGCCGGTCGTGACCTTCACCGCGGGCGGCATCGCGACGCCCGCCGACGCGGCGCTCTGCATGCAGCTCGGCGCGGACGGCGTCTTCGTCGGCTCGGGGATCTTCAAGTCCGGCGACCCGGACAAGCGCGCGAAGGCGATCGTCGAGGCGACCACGCACTTCCAGGACGCGGACGTGCTGGCGCGCGTCTCCGCCGGCCTCGGCGAGGCGATGGTCGGCATCTCGACGGCGTCGCTCGATCCGAGCGAGCTGCTCGAGACCCGCGGCTGGTAGAGGCGGTTCGAAGTCCGGCCCGGCTGCGCCGGAGCCATGACGACTTCGAACCGGAACTGCGTGGGGTGGGCAGATGGCCCCGTTTCTCGAGGGCGAGGGACGTGCGGCTCGGGTACCTCTCGGACCTCTAGGAGATGCTGGCGATCGACGAGGCGATGCCGAAGGACGCGATCCTCTACGTCGAGGTACTGGAGAGTCCGTACCAGGTGACAGGCCGCTCCGGGCAGTGCCCGATCGCAGAGCGGCAGATGGGGTGGCCGCTTGCGGTCACGAAGAAAGCCGCATCTTCCCGCCGGAAGTCCTCATGCCTACGGCGCAGCCGAGGCGGACTTTCAGCGGCTGTAAGGAGCGCCGAACATCTCGCGCCGTAGCTCCTCGCGCTCGCCGCGGTCGATTCGCGCCAGCGTCTCCTCGACGAGCGAGCCGAGCGTGACCGGGTCGAACGGCTTCAGCAGGTAGCCGACGCCGCCGAGGTCGTGTCCGCGCTCGCGGTCGGTGCGCTCGGCGCGGGCGGTGAGGAAGATGATCGGAAGGGAGCGCGTCCGCTCGTCTGCGGCCAGCTCGACCGCGACGCTCCATCCGTCGACGCCCGGCAGCATCACGTCGAGCAGCACGAGATCGGGGCTCGCCGTGCGCGCGATCTCCAGCGCGTCGTGCCCGTCGACGGCCTCCAGCACCTCCATTCCCGAGGCGGCGAGGTTGACCCGGCAGAGCAGGCGGATCGACGGCTCGTCGTCGACGACCAGCACGCGTCTGACGGCCCTGCCGGCTCGGTGCCCCGCGCTGCCTTCCACACGGACGCTCGACGAGCCGGCCGCCCGGGCGCCCGGCTCGCGGCCGGAGTCGGGCCCGTCCCCGGCTGCCCGCGGTCGGCAAACGTCCACGCACCGCGTGCGCTGAGGCGCTGCGGCCTGCTCGCTCCGAACGGTCGCGCTGCGCATGTGTCTCACCTTCGCCCGAACCGGCCCATGTGGGCCCCTACGCTTATCGCGGCCCGCTGGATTGTAGGACGGCCGGCCGATTTCGAAAAGCTCGGATGACCGGCCGCGGACACGCTGAGCTGCCGATCGAGCAATGCGGTCGACTACATCTAGAATCGAGGCATGGACAGACCGCTTCGCATCGGCGTTCTCGCGCTCCAGGGCAACGTGCGAGAGCACGTGGCCGTCCTGCGCCGGCTCGGGGTGGACGCCGTCGAGGTGCGGCGTGCCGGAGCAGCTCGACGGCCTCGACGGGCTCGTGATTCCCGGCGGCGAGTCGACGGCGATCGGCCGGCTCGCGCGCCTCTACGGACTGCTCGAGCCGCTCGGCTCCTTCCGCGGCGGGCTGCTCGGAACCTGCGCAGGCATGATCCTGCTCGCCCGCGAGGCCGTCGACGGGCGGCCGGACCAGCCGCTGCTCGGGCTGATCGACATCGAGGTCCGCCGCAATGCGTTCGGCCGCCAGGTGTCGAGCTTCGAGGCCGACCTCGAGCTCGCGGGCGACCCCGAGCCGCTGCGCGGAGTCTTCATCCGCGCGCCGTGGATCGAGTCCGCCGGCCCTGACGTCGAGGTGCTGGCCGAGCACGCCGGCCACCCGGTCCTGGCGCGCGAGGGCCGCGTGCTCGTCGCCGCGTTCCACCCGGAGCTGACGGACGACACGCGCGTCCACGAGCTGTTCCTGGAAGTCGTACGGGAGAGTGTCAATGTCGGGGCATAGCAAGTGGTCGTCGATCAAGCACAAGAAGGGCGCCGCCGACGCCAAGCGCGGGAAGCTCTTCTCGAAGCTGTCGCGCGCGATCATCGTGGCCGCGAAGGAGGGCGGCGGCGACCCCGACAACAACCTCTCGCTCGCGAACGCGATCGACAAGGCGCGCTCGTACTCCATGCCCAAGGAGAACATCGACCGCGCGATCGCCAAGGGCGCCGGCACCGGAACGGACGCGGCCGACTTCGAGAGCATCGTCTACGAGGGCTTCGGCCCCGAGGGCGTGGCCGTGATCGTGGAGGCGCTGACCGACAACAAGAACCGCACGGCCTCGGACGTGCGCCACACGTTCGCGAAGAACGACGGCAACCTCGGCGGCTCGGGCGCCGTGGCGTGGCAGTTCGAGCGCCGCGGGCTCGTGCAGGTTCCGGCCGACGGAGTCGACGAGGACGAGCTGATGCTGGTGGCCGCGGACGGTGGGGCCGAGGACGTCTCGCTCGACGGCTCGACGTTCCAGATCACCAGTGAGCCGGAGACCTTCGCCGCGGTGCGCGAGGCGATCGAGGCCGCAGGGTTCACGGTCGAGTCGGCAGAGCTCACGATGGTGCCGAAGACCACGGTCGAGGTCGCCGACGAGAGCGCCGCGAAGAAGATCCTGCGCCTCATCGACCAGCTCGAGGACAACGACGACGTGCAAGAGGTGTACGCCAACTTCGACATCCCCGAGCGCGTGCTCGAGGCAGTCGCCGGGCTAGCCGGCAGGGATCGTCCGCCCGACTCCGTACCTTCAGGGCGTGAGGGTTCTCGGAATCGACCCCGGCACGGCCGCGTGCGGATACGGCGTCGTCGATGAGCGCAACGGCCGGCTGCGGGCGCTCGAGTTCGACTGGTGGAAGACACCGGCGGGCCAGCGGCCGGAGCTGCGGCTGAAGACGATCTTCGAGGGCGTGGCCGGGCTCGTCGAGCGCTACCAGCCGGACGCCGTTGCGATCGAGGAGTCGTTCGTGGGCGCAGACGCGCGCACGGCGCTCTCGGTCGGCCAGGCGCGAGGGGTCGTGCTCGTCGCGGCGGCGCTCCGGGGCGTCGAGTGCACGGAGTACGCGCCCTCGCGCGTGAAGCAGGCCGTGTGCGGCTACGGCCGGGCCGAGAAGGCGCAGGTCGCGCGGATGGTGACGGCGATCCTGGCGCTCAAGGTGGCACCGACCCCGAGCCACGCGTCGGACGCCCTGGCGGTCGCGATCTGCCACGCGCTGGCGCCGCCGCTGCTGCGGATCGCCGGCTAGAGCCGTCCGGTCTGGCGCCTACCCTCGTGGTGTGATGCTCCCGCGGGGGAAGGCATGATCGCGCGTCTCACCGGCAAGCTCGCCGCCCGGCGGACCGACGGCGCCGTGATCGACGTGGGCGGCGTCGGCTACCTCGTCGCTGCGACTCCCAGAGCGCTCTCGCGCGCGAGCGGGGGAGAGCTGACGGTCGAGACCTACCTGCACGTGCGCGAGGATGCGCTCCAGCTCTACGGGTTCGCCGACGTGGACGAGCGTGAGCTGTTCGAGCACCTGCTCTCCGTGTCCGGGGTCGGGCCCAAGGTCGCGCTCGCGATCGTCTCCGGATCGACGCCCGACGAGCTGCGGCGGGCGATCGTGCGCGAGGACACCGCGCGGTTCCAGGCGATCCCCGGGATCGGCAAGAAGACGGCCGAGCGCGTCGTGCTCGAGCTGAAGGAGAAGGTCGGCGCCGGCTCGCGCACCGTCGCGGCCGAGTCGACGGATCTCACGGCGCGCGACGCGCTCGTCGAGCTCGGCTACTCGCTGCTCGACGCCGAGGCCGCGCTGGCCGGCGTCGACCCGGGCCTCGCCGTCGAGGAGCAGGTGCGGCTCGCGCTGCGAAGGGCCGCGTGACCGAGGCGGGCACCCAGTTCCTCGCGCCCGAGCTGGCCCCCGAGGAGGACGAGCTCGACCGCTCGCTGCGGCCGAGGCGGCTCGGCGACTTCGTCGGGCAGGACCGCATCAAGGAGCAGCTCGGCATCGCGCTGGAGGCGACGCGCACCCGCGGCGAGGCGCTCGACCACGTGCTGCTCGTCGGCCCGCCGGGGCTCGGCAAGACCAGCCTCGCGTTCATCGTCCACGAGGAGCTCGGCGTCGGGATCCGCACCGTCGCCGGCCCCGCGCTCGAGCGCAAGGGCGACATGGCGGCGATCCTGACCGGGCTCGAGGAGCGCGACGTCCTGTTCGTGGACGAGATCCACCGGCTCAACCGGGCGATCGAGGAGATCCTCTATCCCGCGCTGGAGGACTTCAGGCTCGACATCGTCGTCGGCCAGGGCCCTGCGGCGCGCACGCTCACGCTCGACCTGCCGCCGTTCACGCTGATCGGCGCGACGACCCGCACCGGCCTGCTCACGACCCCGCTGCGCGACCGCTTCGGGATGACCTTCCGGCTCGGCTACTACGAGCCCGCGGAGCTCGGGATCATCGTCCGCCGCTCGGCCCGGATCCTCGGCGTCGCGATCGAGGACGACGCGGCCGAGGAGATCGCGCGCCGCTCCCGCGGCACGCCGCGCATCGCGAACCGGATCCTGCGCCGCGTGCGCGACGTCGCCGAGGTGCGGCACGCCGGCGAGATCACGAACCCGGTCGCGCGCGAGGCGCTGGAGCTGCTGGAGGTCGACGGAGAGGGTCTCGAGCGCACCGACCGCGAGCTGCTGCGCGCCGTGGTCGAGCGCTTCGACGGCGGGCCGGTCGGGCTCTCGACGCTCGCGGTCGCGCTCGGGGAGGAGACGGACACGATCGAGGACGTCTACGAGCCGTACCTGCTGCAGCTCGGCTTCCTCCAGCGCACGCCGCGCGGGCGGATCGTGACGCGGCTCGGCCGGGCGCACATCGGCGCGGCGCTGCCGGACGAGGACGAGGAGCGGCTCTTCTGAGCACGCAGCTGTGGTGGCCGGGCGCCGGCTCGGAGGCCGACTTCGTGGGCCGCCTGCACCGGCAGATCGCCCGCTTCTCCGAGGAGGCCGGTGTGCCGGCGATCGTCGAGCTCGAGCTGCCCGACGGCGCGCTGTTCAAGCTGGACTCGATCGCGCCCGAGCCCGGCTACGGCTTCGTCACGGTGCGGCCGCATCCCGCCGAGGGCGAGCCGCAGACGGAGATCGTGCTCCCGCTCGGCATGTTCGCGCGGCTCACGCTCTCGCCCGCCGAGGAGCGGCGCGAGCGCTTCGGTTTCACGCTGCCCGACGCCTGAGCCTCGTCTCCGGGACGTCCCAGGCGGCCCTTCGTCGCCGCGTGTGGCGTGGGCTTTGGCGCCGCTTGGGCCGCGCTTTACCGCCGTGGCCGACCATCGAAGCAGTCCACGGATACGCAAAGGAGCAGTCATGAAGAAGCACAGGCTCGTCACGCTCGTCCTCCTCGCCCTGCTGGCGCCGGCCACCGCCGTCGCGGCGAGCGGGGCGACGCCCACGGTTCCCGGCAGCTGGCACCGGATCTCGGCCGCGCCGATCGCGCCCGAAGATGCCACCAGCGTGTGGACCGGGAAGCAGGTCGTGGTCTTCGGCCGTGACCAGCGCACGGCACTCGACGCCCACGGCCAGCCGTACTCGATCGGATCGGTCAACGTCGCCGCCTCCTACAACCCTGCGACCGGCCGCTGGCGCAGCCTGTCCCCGCCCAAGGGCCCGACGTACTCGCCCGGCCCGCTCGCCGCCTGGACGGGGAAGGAAGTGCTCGTCTGGGGGCCGTTCGACTACCGGGCGTACAACCCGAGCTCGAACCACTGGCGAACGCTCCCACCGGCGCCGACAGCGCGCGGCTTCGCCCTCTGGACCGGCAAGGAGCTGATCGGCTGGGGCGGCGGCTGCTGCGGCGACGCCTTCACCGACGGCTCGGCGTACAACCCGGCCACGAACCGTTGGCAGAGGTTGCCCCGCTCGCCGCTCGCCGGCAGCCAGAATCCGCTGGCCGTCTGGACCGGTCGCGAGGTGATCGTTCTCGTCGGCAGCGTGAACCCGGCCTCCGGGAAGCCGTGGCCGACGCGACTGGCGCGCGCGGCCGCGTACGACCCCGTGTCGAACCGCTGGCACCGGATCGCGCCGCTGCCCGTACCGCTCGCCGGCGCCGCCGGGGCGTGGGACGGGCGCGAGCTGCTCGTCGCGCAGGACCGCACGGCGTTCGCGTACGACCCTGCGACCAACCGCTGGCGGCGGCTCGCCTCGCCGGTCGCCGGCCGATCCGGAGCCGTGGCGGTCTGGACCGGCGGACGGCTCGTCCTCGTCGGCGGGCGCACCGGATCAACCGCGTCGTCAGTGCCTGCCACCCGCGCGCTCGCCTACGACCCGCGGGCCGACCGCTGGTCGGTGCTCCCGAGAGCGCCGCTGCCGGCAAAGCTGGCTCCGACCGCGGTATGGACGGGACGCCAGCTCGTCGTCTGGGGTCACGTCGCGACCGCGACCTGGGGCCACGACCGGACGGCCGGAGCGGCGTTCACGCCGGCGTCGAAGTGACCCGTGGCGGTCAGGCGTGCCTCCGGCGCGCCTGACCGCCGCTCCGCGCCCTGTTCGCAACCACTCGAAGGGAGACGTCATGTACGCAAGAGCCGCAGTAGGAACCGCCGCAGCCGCTCGTCCTCCTCGGCCTCGCCGGAGGGGCACTCGCCTGCGGCGGGGACCCCAGGCCCGAGAATCTCGTCGCGACGCCGCAGTGAAGGCGGCGCTCGAGAACGCCTACGCCGGCTGCGCACTCCGGCGCGCTTGTGCGCGGCCCGGTGCGCGGCCGCACGTACTACGGCATGGTCGGTGGCGACTGGTACGCGGTAGCGACCTTCCGTGTCGTCGGGCCGTGCGACGAAGCCGGTGATCCTCGTCCGCCACGGCAACCGCCCCGACCGCTGGCACGTGACCCGGGAGACGCGCGGCGGGATCTGCGGTCGCTTCGTGCCCGTGCCTCTGATCGGCGTCTGGCACCTCGGCACGTCGGGCGGCGCGGACTGCTTCGTGGAGCCCGCGGCGTGACGGCACGGGGCGCCTGCCCCGGACTAGAACTCCCAGTCGCTCCAGGCCCGCTGGGCGAAGCGCTGCGCGAGCGGGTTGAAGATCGCCACGAACGACCTCTTCGCCCGCGAGGCCCGGGCGTCGGCGGCGAGTGCGGCCTTCAGGTCGGGGCTCCTCCCGGGCTTGCCGCAGCGCTTTCTGGTGAGCAGCCAGTCGCGGTAGTGCCAGTCGGCCTCGATGGACGCCTGGATGGACTGCTGGAGGAGGTTGGAGGCCCGCTGCGCATCGGCGCTGCGATGGGACGGTGAGAGCCGCGGCCTGCTCGAGGAGACTTTGCCGGTTGCGCGTCACGCGATCGAGCGCCCGGACGGCGGCCTGCGGCGTCAGCTTGCACGTCGACTCGGCGGCGAGCGTGGCCACGACGGCGCGGCGGCCCGTCGCGCGACTGGTCGAGGAAGTTCTCCACCTTCGTGACGAACGCGCGCAGCTGGGGATCGTTGGCTCGAGCCGCCGCGGGTCAGCGCGAGCGAGAGCACGACGGCGACGACGGCCGCCGCGATGAGGGCGACCGTGATCACCGGCGCCGCGTGAGGCCGCGCCGGCGAGCGCCTTCACGCTCGGGCGACCCGGCGCCGCGCGGCCTGCAGCGCCGGGTCGTGCTGCAGGATCGCCCGCTCCAGCTCGCGCAGCTCGGGGCCGGGCTCGATGCCGAGCTGCTCGTTCAGCGTCTCGCGCGTCCGCCGGTAGACCTCGAGCGCCTCGGACTGACGGCCGGACCGGTAGAGCGCGAGCATCAGCTGCCCGGCGATGCGCTCGCGTGCGGGATGGCGCGCGACCAGCTCCTCGAGCTCGGGGACGAGCTGGGCGTGCCGGCCGAGCGCGAGGTCGGCGTCGATCCGCTCCTCGAGGGCGCCGAGCCGTGCGTCCTCCAGCCGGGCCGCGGCGTCGCGTGCGAACGGGTCGTCGCGGAACTCGGCGAGTGCCGGCCCGCGCCAGAGCGCGAGCGCCTCCGCGAGCCGCTCCGACGCGGCCTTCGCGTCGCCCTCCGCCAGCAGATCCCGGCCCTCGCGGGCGAGCTGCTCGAAGCGGTCGAGGTCGAGCTCGCCCTCGTCCACCCGCAGCGCGTAGCCCGGCGGCTTGGTCACGACCCGGTCGGCGCCGATCGCCTTGCGGAGCTGTGAGACGTACACCTGCAGAGCCTTTCCGGCGGTGTCGGGCGCTTCGTCGCCCCAGAGCCCGTCGATCAGTCCGTCGACCGAGACGACCCGGCCGCCGCTCAGCAGCAGCAGCGCGAGCAGCGCGCGCGGCTTCGCGGCCGGGAGCGGCACCGGACGGCCGTCGGCGATCGCCTCGACCGGGCCGAGGAGGCGGAACTCCATGCGTCAGCCCGGAGCCTGCTCGACCGCGGCGGACGGCCGAGCGCGCGCGCGCGCCGGCGCGGCGACGAGGAAGAGCGGCGCGACGAGCACCGCCATCACGTCGAACCAGACGTAGCCCGACGCGACGCCGCTGGGAGGGTTGCCCTGCGGGATCCCGAGGCCGGGCAGCTCCGACGCCCAGCGCCACGTGCCGATCGCCGTCCCGTACAGCTCGAGCGCCGCGACGACGATGAACACCGCCGCGTACACGGCCCGGCCGCTCGACCGCCAGAGGAAGACGCAGAGCAGCGGCACGCCGAACGCGCCCGCCACGTCGGGCCGCGGCAGGACGGTCAGCCCTGCGATCCCCCACGCGATCGCCCCCGCAGCGGCGATCGCGACCAGCCACCGCTCCCGGTCGGCGAGCCAGAGCGCCAGCGAGAGCCCGGCGAGGTAGACGAGCCCGTGCGCGGGCGGGATGAACAGCGGCAGGTTGTGCAACCGGTACGAGTACACCCCCCAGATCAGCGAGCCCGTGACCTCGCCGATCGTGGCGAAGCAGACGACGCCGAGCGCGAGCGCGCGCCGCTCCGGCGGGAACCGGGTCAGCAGGACGATCAGCACGATCCACGTGAGCGCTCCGAGCGCCCGCTGGCCGTTGATCCCGACCTGCGTGTCGACCGCGAGCAGCGCCGCGAGGTAGGCCGCGATCGCCGCGCCGAGGAGCGGCCCCGGCTCGAGCAGCCGGATCACCGGCGGAACTGGAGCTCGTGCCACGACGGCACTGGTGCGAGCTCGAGCAGCGCCCGCCCGCCGCGCGGGTCACGGTACGCGAACTCGGCGCTCTCGTCCTCCCAGGCCACCTCCAGCAGGTCCTGCTTGACGCGATGGTCGAGCCAGGCACCGCGGAACACGAGCTTGCGCAGCCAGTAGACGAGCGACTCGCCCTCGACGAGCGAGAGCCGCTCCCAGTGGCGCACCAGGTACGCGCCGAGGCCGCTGCGAGGCTCGAGGATCCAGCCCTGCGAGGCGAGCTCGACCAGATCGGCGGTCTCCTCCACGTCCAGCTCGTTCGCGGCGATCAGCCCGAGCTTGACCGCGGCGGCCGTGACGCGCTCCTCGAAGTCGTCGGCGTTGAAGCTGAACCGGTAGCCGAGGAACTCGACGAGATAGTCGTCGCCGGAGCTGTAGTTCGTCTCGTCGGTCACCTCGTCCAACGATAGCCTGCTGGGCGATGAACGCCCGCGTGCTCGCGATCTCGGCCGCCGCCTGCACGGCCCTCGTGCTGGTCGTCGCCTGGGCCTTGAAGCTGGAGGTCGGGCCGGTCATGACGTTCGCGCCGCTCCTGGTGATCGCGTTCGGCGCGGCGGCCGGCGTCTTCGTCGTGCTCGGGCGGTCGCTGCTCGAGTCGTTCCGTGCCGTGCGCCGGCCGCGGCTCGTCCTGGGCCTGGCGGCGGTGGGGATCGCGCTCGTCGTCGTGCTCTCGCTGCTCGGCGTCCAGCTGCCGCGCGAATGAGCGGGCTGCCGCCGGTGAACCCGCTTGCGGCGACCGGCTTCGGGCGCGCCGCGGTGGAGTACGAGCGGGCGCGGCCGAGCTATGCGGCGGAGGCGATCGCATGGATCGCGGAGCGCTGCGGGCTCGGCCCGGGCGCGACGGTCGTCGACGTCGGCGCCGGAACGGGGAAGCTGACACGGCTGCTGGCGGCTACGGGCGCCCGGGTCGTGGCGGTCGAGCCGGTCGCCGAGATGCGCGAGCTGCTGGTGCAGACCGTGCCGGGTGTCGAGGCGCTCGAGGGGCGGGCCGAGGCGCTGCCGCTCCCGGACGGGTGTGCGCGCGCCGTGACCGTGGCGCAGGCGTTCCACTGGTTCGGGGACGATGCGCCTGCGGAGCTCGCCCGTGTGCTCGAGCCCGAGGGCTCGATCGCGCTGATCTGGAACAGTCCCGACCAGAGCGACCCGACTCAGGCGCGGCTGGAGGAGATCTACGAGCGCCGCCGTCCTCAGAGCCACTCAGGGGGGTCCGCGCAGCGGCTCGAGCAGAGCGGCTACTTCGGGCAGCTCGAGGAGCGCACCTTCAGGCACGTCCAGCGGCTGGCGCGCGAGGATCTCGTCACGCGCGTGGCGTCGATCAGCTTCGTGGCGGCCGATGCAGGGCCGGAGCGGGAGCGCATCCTCGACGAGGTGCGCACGATCGTGGCGGATCTCCCGGCCGAGGTCGACCTGCCGTACGAGACACGGGTGTACATCGCAGACAAGCGCTGACGACCTGCACCACGGTCCTCCCGGGCCAGGTCCCGGTGTCAGACACCGTCACGGAAGTGTGACGTCGGGAGCAGACCAGGGACGCGGTTTCGTCGATGTCGTTGAGCTCGGCCGATTCGGAAGCTCCAGCACGGCTCAAAAGGGCCGGGTCTGTCCGGGTCGTGTCACGGTGTCAGACACCGTCACGGGAGTGTCACGGACTGTCCACAACGGCTCGTGGTGACCCGGGTGCCGTCCGGTCGGATCGGCATTCTCGAAGCCCGTGGACGGCAGCTGGATCATCGCTCCGTGCCCCCGGCGCGACACGCTCGCGCTGGCGGAGGCGCTCGACCTTAGCGAGACGACGGCGAGCGTCCTCGTGCGCCGCGGCTACGCCGATCCCGCTGAAGCGCGGCGCTTCCTGGATGCGAAGCTGCCGGCCGACGACCCGTTTGCGCTCGGTGCCGTGCGCGAGGCGTGCGACGCGATCCGGGCGGCGATCGCCGCCGGCAAGCGGATCTGCGTGCACGGGGACTACGACGTCGACGGCATCTGTGCGACCACGCTCGCCGTCCATGTGCTGCGCGAGCTCGGCGCCGACGTCGAGTGGCACCTGCCGAGCCGTTTCGACGAGGGCTACGGCGTCAGTCGCGAAACGCTCGCCCGCCTCTCCGCAGACGGCTGCGGCCTCGTGCTGACCGTCGACTGCGGCGTAACCGCCGTCGAGGAGGTCGCGGAGGCCAAGGCCGCCGGCCTGGAAGTCGTCGTCACCGACCATCACCGCGCCGGAGAGACGCTTCCGGACTGCCCTGTCGTGGGGCCGTACGACTCGACGTATCCGTGCGACGATCTCTGCGGGACGGGCGTCGTCTACAAGCTCGGCCAGGCCCTGCTGGGCCTGGACGCGCCCGGGGCTCACCCGTCACCTCGACCTGGTCGCGCTGGCGACGATCGCCGACGTCGTCCCGCTCGTCGGCGAGAACCGCGCGCTCGCGACGGCCGGGCTGCGCGCCCTCGCCAGCACCCAGAAGCCCGGGCTCCAGGCGCTGATGCGCGCGGCCCGCGTCGACCCCGCCACCGCCGACGCGGGCGCTGTCGGCTTCCGGCTCGGCCCGCGCATCAACGCGGCCGGCCGGCTCTGCCACCCGCAGGAGGCACTCGAGCTCCTGCTCACCGAGGACAGGGACGAGGCGTGGCGGCTCGCCCAGCGGCTCGAGGAGCTGAACCGCGACCGCCAGCAGATCGAGGACCGGATCCTGCGCGAGGCGGTGAAGGTGATCGAGGCGTGGCCCGAGGCCCGGCGCCGCAACCGCGGCTACGTCGTCGCGGGGGAGGGCTGGCACGAGGGCGTGATCGGCATCGTCGCGTCGCGGCTTGTCGAGCGCTACCAGCGGCCGGTCGTGCTGATCGCGAGCGCCGAGCCGGACTGGAAGGGATCGGGCCGCTCGATCGCCGGGTTCGACCTGCACGCCGCGCTGGGCGCCTCCGCCGAGCATCTGACCCGCTGGGGCGGCCACGCGGCCGCCGCCGGCCTGTCGATCCGGGGCGAGGACGTGCCCGCGTTCGCCGAGCGGTTCGAGGCGGTCGTGACCGAGCGGCTCGTCGAGGCGCAGCTCGAGCCGGTGACGGCGATCGACGCGATCGTCCCCGGCGAGCGGCTCACGCTCGCGCTGTGCGCGGAGCTCGAGCGCCTCGCGCCGTTCGGGCTCGGCAACCCCGCGGTCACGCTGCTCCTGCCCGCCGCCGAGCTGGGCGAGCTGGCCACCGTGGGGGAGGGCAAGCACCTGCGCTTTCGCGTGCGCGAGCGCGGCCGCGACGCCGGCAGCGCGATCGCGTTCCGGCTCGGCCCTCAGCTCGACCGCTTCCGCCGCGTCGGCCGCTACGACGTCGCGTTCCGACTCCAGGAGAACCACTGGAACGGAACGGTCGCGCCGCAGCTCGTCGTGCGCCGGATCTTCGACGCGCCGGACGGCTACGAGGGCCGGCGCGCATGGCTGGCCGAGCAGTGGCGCCTGCCCGAAGAGCGGCCGGGATGCCGACGCGCGAGCGGTGTTCGCCGAGCTCGAGCTCGAGCCGGGAGCCCCCTGGCGGAGCCTCTTCGAGTCGTCGCGCTTCCGTGCGCTGCTCGCCGAGCCGCCGCTCGCGCGGGCCGCGTAGCCGCCGGTCAGTGCGCGGCGCCGCCGGATGTGCGCGACCAGATGAGGTCCGGAGCCGGCATGCTGTTCGGCGGCTCGACGGCTTCCACGATCAGCCCGAGGTCGTCCGCGGTGTCGAAGTACGCGTACGAACCGTCGCCCTCGGCGCCGAAGCCCCGGCCTGACTGGATCACGGCGTACCCAGCCTCTGCCATCCGTGCGACCGTTGCGGTCACCGAGTCGACGATGACGCCAACGTGGTGGAGTCCCTCTCCGTGCTCGCGCAGCCAGTCCAGGTGAATGCTCGGACCCTCGAGCGGCTGGATCAGCTCGAATTGCGGCGACCGGTCGTTCAGCGCCAGACGCACCGAGAAGTCGGTCGAAGCGCCCCGGTACTCGCAGGCGGTATGGATCGCCGCCGAGAACGTGAAGCAGCGCCAGGGATCTGCGCCGAGCACGACGGAGTAGCGCTCGAGCGCCGACTCGAGATCCTCGACGACCGCGGCGATCTGAAACAGCCGCCCTGGAACAAGCCCCGCTACCGGCTCCACCGGCGGAGGCTAACGCACTGCGTCAGCTACGCAGAGACAGAGCCGCGGTGCGGCGCGGCTTGCGCCGGCGCTCGGCCGACAGCGAGTCGAGCTGATTGAGCATTCGCGCGACCTGGGCGGCCTTGCGGCGGGCCTTTCTGCGGGCGAGCATGGGGTTCTTCGGTTCGCCGCCGGGCCGGAGCTTCCTTCCGTCTGCAGACCGCCCGGCGACTGGGTTTCAGCGTCGCAAGCCGGGAGTACACTGAGACGATGGCGGTTCTCGAAGCTGCGGGTAAGCACCAGGGTCTGATCGACGAGCTGATCCACGACGTCGAGGCGTACAACCCCGAGGTCGACCGCGACCTGCTCGCGCGGGCCTTCAGCTTCGCAGCCACTGCGCACGAGGGTCAGCAGCGCCGCTCCGGGGAGCCGTTCATCCATCATCCCTGGGGGGTGGCCAAGATCTGCGCCGGGCTCCAGCTCGACGAGGAGGCGATCGCCGCGGCCCTGCTCCACGACGTCGTCGAGGACACGAACGCGACGGTCGAGGAGGTGCGTGCCGAGTTCGGCGACGAGATCGCGAAGCTCGTCGAGGGCGTGACGAAGCTGACCCGGATCAGCTTCCAGAGCCGCGAGCAGGCCCAGGCCGAGAACTACCGGAAGATGATCCTGGCGATGGCGCAGGACGAGCGCGTCATCCTCATCAAGCTCGCCGATCGGCTGCACAACATGCGCACCATCGAGTACCTCGGCAAGCAGAAGCAGATCCAGAAGGCGAAGGAGACGCTCGAGGTCTACGCGCCTCTGGCCCACCGGCTCGGGATCCACGCGCTCAAGTGGGAGCTCGAGGACCTCGCGTTCGAGCGGCTCCACCCGCGCAAGTTCGCGGAGATCAAGGCGATGGTGAACGAGCGCCGGGCCGAGCGCGACGCGCGCGTGGAGGAGGCGGCCTCGGTGCTCGAGGGCGAGCTGGCGAAGGTCGGGATCCCCGCGGAGATCTCGGGGCGCGCCAAGCACTTCTACTCGATCTACGACAAGATGGCCAAGAAGGGCCGCGAGTTCAACGAGATCTACGACCTCACGGCGATGCGCGTGATCGTCGATCGGGCCGGCGACGAGGGGACGCGCGACTGCTACGGCGCCCTCGGCCTCATCCACTCCCTGTGGAAGCCGATGCCCGGCCGCTTCAAGGACTACGTCGCGATGCCGAAGCTGAACGCCTACCGCGCGCTGCACACGACGGTGATCGGGCCGGAGGGTGTGCCGCTCGAGATCCAGGTGCGGACCCGCGAGATGCACGTCCAGGCCGAGTACGGGATCGCGGCCCACTGGATCTACAAGCGCGGCCGCGCCGGGAAGAAGGTCGATCAGCGCTGGAACGAGTGGGTCAAGAACCTGATGGACATCCACGCCGACGAGGACGACGCGCGCGAGTTCTGGCTCACCTCCCAGAAGGAGCTGTTCGCGGAGGAGGTCTTCGTCTTCACGCCCAAGGGCGAGGTGAAGACGCTGCCGGCCGGTGCGACGCCGATCGACTTCGCCTACGCCGTCCACACGGACGTCGGCCACCGGACGGTCGGCGCCAAGGTGAACGGGCGGATCGTGCCGCTGCACTACCGGCTCACGAACGGCGACATCGTCGAGGTGCTCACGGCGAAGACGGGCCGCGGCCCGTCGCGCGACTGGCTCTCGCTGGCCGCCTCCTCGCGGGCGCGCAACAAGATCCGCCAGTGGTTCTCGCGGGAGACGCGCGAGGACACCGAGCGGAAGGGCCGCGAGGCGCTCGAGCGCGAGCTCAAGAAGCAGAACCTCCCGTACCGCAAGCTGGTCGGCTCGGCGCTGCTCGCGCAGGTGATCCGCGAGACCGGCTTCAAGAAGGCCGAGGACTTCTACCTCGCGCTCGGCTCAGGCAAGCTCGCGCCGACCCAGATCGTCAACAAGGTGCTCCAGCGTCTGAAGACCGAGGAGGTGGCGCAGGAGGAGACGATCACGCTCAAGACGCCGAAGGAGCGCGACACGACGCCCAGCGGCAATCTCGGGATCATCGTGCCCGGGGTCGACGGCGTTCTCGTCCGCATCGCAAAGTGCTGCAACCCGCTTCCGGGCGACGGGATCGTCGGCTACATCTCGCTCGGCAAGGGGATCACGATCCATCGGGACGACTGTCCGAACGTCAAGGCGCTGCGCCGCAACCCGGACCGCTTCACCGCCGTCGAGTGGGACGGCGGCGCGTCGCAGAGCTTCCGCGTGCAGATCGCGGTCGACGCGTGGGACCGGCAGCGGTTGCTGGAGGACGTCGCCCGGACGTTCTCCGAGCACGGGGCCAACATCGTCTCCTACGGCGGCTCGGTCGAGGATCAGCTGGCGAAGAACTGGTACGTGGCCGAGGTCGGGGACGTGAAGGAGCTGCGGGCGCTGCTGACGGCCCTGCGCCACGTCGAGGCCGTCTTCGACGCCTACCGGGTTACCCCGTCCTAGGGACTGCAGTCCCTCGATCGAGGGATCCTCGCCGTCGAAGAACCACGGCGCAACGTGGCTCCGGGAGCGGGCTTGGAGGCCAATCACTCGAACGAGGGATCATCCCTCGATCGGGTGGGGTACCTCGATCGAGGGATGGCTGTCGGCGCGCACTCCGACTACAACGTGACTGGGGAGCGAGGGGGGCAAGAGCTGCGGCGCCCGTCCGTTCGAGGACGCGGATGGGCGCCCGGCACCTTCCGCATGTCGTGCCTGAGCGGCTTCGTCGCACGCTGGCGGTCTGCGGCGGTCGCGGTGCGGAATGTCAGAGCTCGTCCCACGCTATGCCGCCGGTGTCCCAGCCGACGAGGCAGTAGGGCGAGACGATCAGCGCGACGCGCTCGAGGAATCGGTGGTCGTCAGCGGGGGCCGGCGCGACCTGGAGCTCGCCGACCGGGGAGCCGTCGAAGACGATCGGGAACGTGGCGAGCGCTCCCTCCTCGGGGCGCTCGCCGTGGGTCGGCCCGACTGCGAGCTCGCCGTCCTCGACGAAGGCGATCGCGACCGAGTCGTACAGGGCGCCGAGCGTTCGGACGACGTCGCGCAGGACGTCGTCGGCGTCTCCGCCCCGGTTGAGGATGCGGTCGAGCGCCTCGAGCGTGCGCCGGCGATCCTGCTCGCGCGTCACCGCGCCGCCGCGAGCTCGAGATCGTCCCCCTCGAAGGCCCGGATCCGGTCGCGGTAGGCGGACGGGATCGGGCAGGAACGCTGCTCGTCGAGGTCGACGAGGACGAGCGTCTGCCGGGCGGTCACCAGCAGCGTGTCGTCATCAAGGCGATACGCAGCGAACTCGTGGCCGGCACTCGAGCGGCCGATCCGGGAGAGCCGGACGAAGACCTCGAGCAGGTCGTCGAAGCGCGCCGGTGCGAAGTACTCGATCGTCAACGCGCGCATCACGAACTCGCGGCCGTCTCGGTCGACGTGTAGCAGGTCGAGATGGCGCAGGTACTCGACCCGCGCGAGGTCGAAATAGGGGAAGTAGCGGCCGTAGTAGACGATGCCCTGGGGGTCGGTGTCCGAGAAGCCGACGCGTGTCACCGCCGAGTACTTGAACGGCGGCTTGCGGTCGGTCACGCGGCCGTGCTCCAGGATCATGCGGTCATCCTACGGCGCGCTGCCGCGGGTCCGGCGGTGCGTGTCTCCGAGGCCCGTGTCCCGGTGTCAGACAAGGTCAAGGAACTGCCACGGAACTGTGACGAGAGTGTGTCCAAGGGCGAGACCGTGCTCGTGGGTCACCATGCTGACGGCGTGGGACGCGCGATACGAATCGAAGTGCCGGGCGGGACGTACCACGTGACGTCGCGCGGCAACAACAAGGAGCCCATCGTTCGAGACGACATCGACCGGCGGATCTTCCTCGAGATGCTCAGTCAGACTACGATCCGGCACAGCTGGACGCTTCTCTCGTACTGCCTGATGACGAACCACTACCACCTCATAGTCCGGCTCGACCGGCGTGGTCTGTCCAGCGGCATGCAGCGCTTGAACACGGCCTTCGCGCGCACGATGAACGTCCGGCACGGCCGGATCGGGCACCTGTTCCAGAACCGCTTCTACGCGCGCTTGATCGAGACGGAACCGCATCTTCTCGTAGCCGTGAGGTACGTGGCGCAGAACCCGGTGGACGCCGGCATCTGTGGCGCTGCAAGCGACTGGCGGTGGAGCAGCCACCGCGCGCTCGAGGGCTCCGAGCTCCCACTCCGAGGGCTTGCGGTCGGGGAGGTGCTCGGCCTCTTCGACCGGCTGCCGGGTCAGGCGCGGGTCGCGTATCGGGACTTTGTCTCTACAGGCCCTGTCTCGGTGTCAGACACCGTCACGGAAGTGTGACGCCCTCGAGCGGTGAGCGTCCCGAGGCGGGGCTGCTACGAGCGGATGAGGTCGAGCACCTCGTCCCGCTTGCGCTCCATCAGCTCCCGGGAACGGGCCTCGAGGTTGAGCCGCAGCAGCGGCTCGGTGTTCGACGGCCGGACGTTCATGTGCCAGTCGCCCGCGTCGACCGAGATCCCGTCCAGGTGTGAGATCCTGCCCTCAGCCGCATACCGCTCCTTCAGCTCCTGCAGCTTCACGGCGACGTCGGCCACGCGCGTGTTGAGCTCGCCGGTGATGAAGTAGCGCCCGCGGTACGAACGGAGGATCACCGACAGCGGCATCCCCCGCCGGGACACGAGCTCGAGCATGAGCAGGAACGGGATCACGCCCGAGTCCGCCTGGGAGAAATCCCGGAAGTAGTAGTGGCCCGAGACCTCGCCCGCGAAGACCGCGTCCTCCTTGCGCATGCGGTGCTTGATGTACGCGTGACCCACCCGGTTGACGAGCGGAATGCCGCCCGCGCGCTCGATCGTCTCGGGCACGGCCCAGCTCGCCCGGACGTCGTAGATCACCTTCGAGCCGGGCTGCTTGCGCAGGATCAGCTCCGCGAGCAGCGCGGTCGCGAAGTCGCCGGGCACGAACTCGCCGCTGTCGTCGACGAAGAAGCAGCGGTCCGCGTCTCCGTCGAACGCGACGCCGAAGTCGGCTTCCGACTCGACGACCTTGCGCACGATGAACTCACGGTTCTCGGGCAGCAACGGGTTCGGCTCGTGGTTCGGGAAGCTGCCGTCCGGCTCGAAGTAGCAGCGCACGACGTCGAGGCCCGGAAGCCGGTCGAGCACGGGCGGGAGCATCGCGCCGGCCATCCCGTTGGCGGCGTCGATGACGATCCGAAGCTGCTGAACCTCGGCCGGGTCGATGAACGACAGGACGCGGTCGACGAAGCCGGGGTAGACGTCCACCTGCGAGACATGTCCCGGGGTCTGACCCCTCTCGAAGCCGGCGAGCGCACGGGCCCGCACCTCCTGCAGCCCTGACTCGCCGCCCACCGGGAGCGCCCCACGCCGCACGATCTTCATGCCCGTGTACTCCTTCGGGTTGTGCGACGCGGTGACCTCGATCCCGCCGTCGAGGCCGAGCTCGTCGACGGCGAAATAGAGCATCTCCGTGCCGACCATCCCGATGTCGACGACCTCGGCGCCGCCGTCCGCAGCCCCCGCGATCGCCGCGCGCGCCATCGCCGGCGCCGAGAGCCGCATGTCCCGCCCGACCGCGATTCGCCGTGGCTCGAACTCGGCGACGTAGGCCCGCGCGATCGCGTACGCGCCCTCCTCGTCGAGCTCCGATGGGTAGATGCCGCGCACGTCGTACGCCTTGAACACCCCGGGATCGAGCATCGGCAGGATCGTATCCCCGCCCGCTACCGCCGGGTCCGGGCCTCCGCGAGCCGCACCCTGGCTCCTACAATTGGAGGGATGGAGCGCAAGCTCGCCACGGTGCTGTTCGTCGACCTCGTGGGCTCGACCGCGCTCGTCTCTGCCAGCGATCCCGAGGTCGTCCGCCGGCGCATCGATCGCTTCTTCGAGAAGGTCTCGCACTGCGTGCTCACGCACGGCGGGATCGTCGAGAAGTTCGCCGGCGACGCAGTGATGGCGGCCTTCGGCATTCCGCAAGGGCACGAGGACGACGCCGAGCGCGCCCTCCGCGCCGCGCTCGCGATGCTGGACGGGCTCGAGGAGCTCGGGCTCGAGGCGCGGGTGGGCATCGAGGCGGGCGAGGTCGTCGTCGGCGAGAGCGACTCGACGTTCGCCACCGGCGAGGCCGTGAACATCGCCGCGCGCCTGCAGCAGGAGGCCGCCTCCGGGGAGATCGTGATCGGGCCCGCCGCCCACCGGCTGACGATCGGCATCGCTCAGACCGAGGAGCTGGGACCGCTCGACCTGCGGGGACTGCCCGCGCCGCTGTCGGCGTGGCGGGTCACGGGCGTGCACGACGGCGTCCCCCGCCGTTCGCTCGTCGCCCCCTTCGTCGGCCGCGAGGCCGAGCTCGAGTTGCTGGAGAACACGTTCTCCCGGGCCATTCGCGACGGGCGCGCCCACCTGTTCACGATTTACGGCGAGCCGGGCGTGGGGAAGAGCCGGCTCGCGCGCGAGTTCGTCTCGACCCTCGAGGGCTCGACGACGCTCCGCGGCCGCTCGCTCCCCTACGGCGAGAGCATCACCTACTGGCCGCTGGCCGAGATGGTGAAGTGCGCGGCCGGAATCTCCGACGACGACCCGCTCGAGGAGGCCGTCGGCAAGCTGCGCGCCTGCTGCGAGGACGAGGCAGTGGCCGACCTGCTCGGTCTCGCCTCCGGCGTGCTGGAGGCCGTTCGCGCCGAGCGCAGCCAGCAGGAGATCGCCTGGGCTGCGCGGGAGTGGGCCGAGAAGCTCGCACTGGAGCAGCCGCTCGTGCTCGTCTTCGAGGACATCCACTGGGCAGAGGATCCGCTCCTGGAGCTGATCGAGCACCTGGCCTCGTGGGTCCGGCAGGCGCCGCTGCTGCTGGTCTGCCTCGCCCGCCCCGAGCTGCTCGACGTGCGCCCCGGCTGGGGCGGCGGCCGCCTGCGCGCAACCTCCATCGAGCTCGGGCCGCTGCCGCCCGCGGAGAGCGAGCAGCTCGTCGATCTGCTCGTCGGGGACGGGAGCCTCCCGGCCCGTGCGCGCGCAGCACTCCTGGAGAAGACCGAGGGCAATCCGCTCTACGTCGAGGAGACGATCCGCATGCTCGGGGAGCGGGACTCGAACGGCGGCGGCGTCGAGGGCATCCCGGACACGCTGCAGGCGCTGATCGCCGCCCGCATCGATCGACTCGCCCCGGCGGAGAAGTCCGCGCTGCAGACGGCCGCCGTCGTCGGCCGCGTCTTCTGGCGCGGCGCGGTCGAGCACCTCTCGCCCGAAGCCGGGAGCCTCCAGCACGTGCTCGACGACCTCGTCCTGCGTGACTTCCTCAGCGAGGAGCCGCGCTCCACCATCCGGGGAGAGACTGCCTACCGCTTCAAGCACGTGCTGATTCGCGAGGTCGCCTACTCCGGGCTCTGGAAGTCGAGCCGCGCGGAGTTGCACGCCACCTTCGCCGGTTGGCTGCGCGAGCACGCGGGGGAGGAGCTGCTCGAGGTTCGCGCGTTCCACCTCGACCAGGCGGCGGCTCTGCTCGCGGAGCTCGAGGGGACGGCTCCGGTCGCGCTCGCCACGGAGGCCGCCGCGGCGCTGGAGGAGGTGGGTCGGCGGGCGATGGCGCGCGAGGCGAATCGGTCGGCGCGCAAGCTGCTCCTGCGGGCGGCAGAGCTGGAGCCGACGCTGCGGCGCCGGTACCTGGCGGCCAGGGCCGCGTGGCGTCTGGCCGACCTGCCCCTCGTCTCCCGCGAGATGGAGGCGGTCAGGGCCGATGCGCGCGAGGCCGGGGACAGCGAGCTCGAGGGCCGCGCGCTGACCGCGCTGGCCGATGTGACTCTGCTCCGGGGGGCGGACCTGCCGGCGGCGCGCGACCTCATCGAGCGGGCGCTCGTCAGCCTCGACGGCGCGCCCGCGGAGGCTCGCTTCGATGCACTGCAGATCCGGTCCTCGATCGGCTGGTATCTCGGAGATCTCGCCGACGCCGAGCGCTACACGCTGGAGGCGCTCGCGCTGGCAGTCGACGCGGGGCGGAAGGACTTCGAGAGCATCGTCGCCCAGAAGCTCGCCGGCATCCACATGGCGCGGCTCGAGACGGACGAGGCCGTGCCGTTCGTGGCCCGGGCGCTCGAGCTCGCCGAGGGCAGCGGCAGCCTCGTCGCCCGCGGGCGGGCGCTGGAGAAGCAGGCCGAGCTGCTCGAGTTGCGGGGGAACGCGGACGGCGCCGAGGCCGCGTACGCGGAGGCGAGGGAGCTGTTCGCGGAGGCCGGGGCGGCATGGTCGATCGGCAGGCTGCTGACGTGCCAGGCCTGGCTGATCCTGCGCCGGGGCGACCTGCGCGCGGCCGAGCGCGCGTTCCGGGAGTCGATCCGGATCCTGACGCCGCTGGAGGACCGGGCCGCGCTCTGTGAGAGCCAGCGCGGCCTCGCGCAGCTGCTCGTCGCGCAGGGCCGGCTGCGCGAGGCCGAGCGGTATGCGCTCGAGGCGCGGGCGACGGTCGGCATGCACGACAACTTCTCGCGGGCGACCACGCGGATGGCGCAGGGGATCGTCTACGCTGCTCAGGGCCGCGACGCCGAGGCCGAAGAGCTGCTCCGCGACGCCGTCGCCGTGCTGGACGGGACCGACCTCAAGCGCTACCAGGTCGAGCCGCTCGAGGCGCTCGCCGGCTTCCTGCGCGAGCGCGGGCGCAGCGAGGATGCGGCTCAGGTCGAGGAACGGCTCGGCGCGCTGAGCGTCGCCGAGAGCACGGCCAAGATCGCCTGATTCGACGCCTCGTCGGGTGACTCCGTGATCACCGTCGCCGGGCGCTCGAAGCGCGCGAGCGCCTCGCCGAGCGGATCGGCTCGCAGGGTGCCCTCGCCGTAGGGCAGGTGCTTGGTCTCGTTGCGGTTCGCGTACTGGATGTCCGAGAAGTGGATGTGAAACGGGGCGCCGTCGGCGAGGATCCCGTCCGCGGATTCGAGCACGGCCGCGAACGGCTCGACGTCCGTGAAGCCGCCGTCCGTGACCGCGTGCAGGTGGGCGAAGTCGATCACCGGCCGCACCCAGCCGAGCCGGGCCGAGATCGCGAACACGTCCTCGGCCGTCCCCAGCTCCCGCACGCGGCCCATCACCTCGACCCCGAAAGGCACTGCTCGGCCCTTGCCCTCGAGCCGCTCGCGGAGGTCGGCGAGCTGCTCGCAGACGGCGTCGAGCGCGTCCTCGCGCGTTCGCCCGAGCAGGAAGCCCGGGTGGAAGACGACGACCTCGGCGCCGCAGGCGGCCGCGATCCCCGCCGAGTGGTCGAGCATCCCGACCGCCATCCGGAACTTCTTCCCGCGGTCCAGGTGGCCCATGAACCCGGCGATCGGGGCGTGGACGGAGAGTGCAATGTCCGCGTCACGTGCGACGGCGCCGAACCTTTCGGCCCACGCGTAGTCCATCCAGAAGCCGCCCTCGAAGTCGATCTCGCAGGCGGAGTAGCCGCGCTCGAGCAGCAGCTCGACCGCCGCCTCCGGGCTCTGCCGGGAGGGCACCCGTGCCGGGCCGTACCGCAGCGTTCCCATGACGGCCACGCTAGCGCAGAGGACCGGTGCGATCGAGAGGTGCGGCAGACTTGATGAGATGCCCGAGTCCGACAGCTCCGCTCCACTCGCCGGCCGCGTCGCGGTGGTCACCGGCGTCAGCCGGCAAGCCGGCATCGGATTCGCGGTCGCGCGCCGCCTGCTGGGCCTGGGGGCAGACGTCTTCGTCCAGTCCTGGAGCGCCCATGACGCCGAGCAGCCGTGGGGCGCCGATCGGGACGGGATCGAAGCCCTCCGGGCGGATCTCGGCGAATCGGGCGGAAGGGTTGGCCACGCTGAGGCCGATTTTGCGGAGCCGGAGGCGCCCGCCGCCGTCGTCGCCGCGGCGCGCGCCGCGCTCGGCCACATCGACATCCTCGTTGTCAACCACGCTCGTAGCGGGCAGGGCGCCATCACCGATCTGACCGCCGAGGAGCTCGATGCGATGCTCCACGTCAACGTCCGGGCGGCATTGCTGCTCGTGCGAGAGTTCGCCGCGCAGCACGACGGACGGCCGGGCGGGCGCATCGTTCTGCTCACGTCAGGCCAGCACCTGGGGCCCATGGCGGACACCGTCGCCTACGCCGTCTCGAAGGGCGCGCTCCACCAGGCGACGAGGACGCTTTCGGCGGATCTGATCGAGCGCGGGATCACCGTCAATGCGATCAACCCGGGGCCGACGGACACGGGCTGGGGGCTCGGCCAGCGCGACCCCGCCCCCGCGATGCCCGCCGGACGCTGGGGCGAGCCCGACGATGCGGCCCGGCTGATCAGCTGGCTCTGCACCGACGATGCTCGCTGGATCACCGGCCAGGTGATCGATTCCGAGGGCGGCTTCCGCCGCTGACGCCCGCCGGCGCGGAAGTCGGACCCGCCCGGGGTGCCGTCCGACGCCTTTCCTACCCTTTTCGCATGGCCAAGCACCCCTCCCGGATCGACCTGCTCGAGCTCGATATCGACCTCCGCCTGGCCGATCTCTGGCGTGAGGCCTCCGAGATCGACGAGTGGAATCTCGAGGTCGTCGCAGCGTTCATCCGCGCCGCCTACGGCAAGGGCTACTGCGACGCCCTCACGGAGGAGTCGCCGGGCTCGCTCTGCGCCGAGCACGGGTACCGGGTCCCGCCGCGCCGCGAAGCCTCGTCGCGCGAGCGCTGAGGGCACCCGCGGGCCCGCCGACCCAGCCGAGCTAGAATCGCACCGTGCCTCGCCGAAGCCCCGTGCGGCTCGTCCTTGCGCTGTCCGTCGCCGCCGCGCTCGCCGTCTTCCTGCTCTACACCTCCTTCGCCGGGGCGGGAACGCCTCAGCTTCGCCCCAGCCAGCTCGCCGGGCGGACGGGCGACGTCTCCCTGATCGGGGTCGTGCTCAAGCCCGTGCGCGGCGACGCCTACGCTGCACAGGGCCTGCGATTCCGCGTCCGCGACAAGAACGGCACCGCCACCGTCCCGGTCGTCTACCACGGCTCGGTGCCCGACCTCTTCCGGCCCGGCCGCGACGTCATACTCGCGGGCCGCCTGCCCACCAGGGGCGGCGTCTTCGTTGCGAAGCGCGACTCGCTCGTGACGAAGTGCCCGTCGAAGTACACGCCGAAGAAGGTGTAGTGACGATCGGCCTGGCGCTCGGCGCGCTACTGGCCGTCGCCTGCGTCGTGTTCGTCGCCCGCCCGTTCCTCCGCGAGCCCGCGGTCGGCGCCGAAGGTGACCGGCTCGATGCGCCGGGCGAGCTGGAGCTACGCCGTCTCGAGCTGGTCGAGGAGCGCGATCGGGTGCTCGGCGCGCTGAGGGAGCTCGAGTTCGACCACCGCACCGGCAAGGTCTCCGACGAGGACTACCGCGAGCAGGTCGGGTCCGCTCCGGCGCAGGGCGGCCGAGACGCTCCGCGCTCTCGAGCCCAGAGCCGGCAGCGCGCCGACGCGCACGCGCGCGCCTCGTTAGCCAGGCCCGACCCGGCAAGGATCGGCCGCCGGCCCGCCGAACCTCCCGTCGCATGGCGCGCCGTCTCTGCCTCGGCCTCCTGCTCGTGCTGCTCCTCGCCGCGGCCGCGTCCGGCGCCGCCGGCGCCACACCGATTTCGACGCTGCAGAGCCGGATCGCCGACGCGCGTGCGCGCGAGCACGCGCTGACTGCCCAGATCACCGTGGTGACGGGTCAGATCCGCCGCCTCGAGGCTCACGAGGTCGACGTCTCGCGCCGGCTCTCCATCCTCGACCGCGACCTGCGGCTCCACCGCGAACGGCTCGCGAAGCTCGCCGAGCTGTACCGGCTCCAGACCGACCGGCTCCGTTTCCTGCGCTCACAGTACCGGCTCGCGGTCGATCGCTTCTCGCTGCGGCTGATCGACCTCTACGAGGGCGGGGAGGTGACGAACGTCGACGTCGCACTCTCGTCCGGCAGCTTCCGCGATCTGATCGACCAGCTCTTCTACGTGAAGGCGATCGCGCAGGAGGATCAGACGATCTCGCAGGACGTCAAGCGTGCACGGGTCGAGGTGCGGGCCGCGCGCGTCCGGACGAAGACCGCCCGCGTCGGCGTCTCCGCGCGAGACGCGTGTGATCGCCGTCCGCACGTACCAGGTGCGCGTCGTCCACGACCGGCTGCTGGCGGCCGACCACAGGCTCTCGAAGTCGCGCCGCGCCGCGCGCTCCAGCCTCGCCGCGGCTCAGGAGAGCGAGCGGGAATTCCTCAACGAGGCGAACGGACTGCTCGCGGCGAGCCACGACGTCGCGGCGCGGATCCGGGCGGCCGGCGGCTCGGCTCCGGTCGACCGCACGATCTCCTCGCACGGGTTCATCTGGCCGGTCTCGGGGCCGGTCACGAGCCCGTTCGGCATGCGCTGGGGCCGCATGCACGAGGGCATCGACATCGGCGTCGGCTACGGGACGCCGATCCACGCCGCCGGCAGCGGCACGGTCATCTACGCCGGGCTGGGAGAGCGGGTACGGCAACTTCACGATCATCGACCACGGCGGCGGAATCGCCACCGCGTACGGCCACCAGTCGGCGATCGCCGTCCACGTCGGAGAGCAGGTCACGCAGGGCGAGCTGATCGGCTACGTCGGCTGCACGGGCCACTGCTTCGGCCCGCATCTCCACTTCGAGGTGCGGATCAACGGCACCGCGGTCGACCCGCTCGGGTACCTCTAGCGCGCGAGTGCTCTACAGCGCCAGCGTCTGCACGATCAGGAAGACGTTCAGCGCGCAGATCACGGCCGTGATCGCCACCGCCGCTGCGATCGTCAGCCGGCTGTTCATCAGCGATCCCATGACGTCCCTCTTCGACGTGAACAGCACCAGCGGGATCAGCGCGAACGGGATCCCGAAGGAGAGCACGACCTGGCTGAGCACCAGCGTCCGCGTCGGGTCAACGCCGATCGCGATCACGACGAACGCCGGCACCATCGTCACGCTGCGGCGCACCCAGAGCGGAACGCTGCGGCGCACGAAGCCCTGCATCACGACCTGGCCCGACATCGTCCCAACCGTCGAGCTGGACAATCCCGAGCCGAGCAGCGCCAGCGCGAACAGCGTGCTCGAATGGCGCGCCGAGGATCGGCTCGAGCGTGCGGTGCGCGCCCTCCAGCGAGTCGACGTGGAGCAGGCCGCTGCCGTAGAAGACCTTGGCCGCCACGACGAGCATCGCGATGTTGATCAGCCCAGCAATGGTCATCGCAATGAGCACGTCCACCCGCGTGAAGCGCATGAGGCGCCTGGCCTCGTGCTCGTCCCGGGGGACGATCCGGTCCTGCGTCAGCCCGGAGTGGAGGTAGATCACGTGCGGCATCACCGTGGCGCCGAGAATGCCGACCGCGAGAAGTAGCGACTCGTTGCCCGAGAACTGGGGCAGCACCGCGTGCGTGGCGACGGTGGTGAACGGCGGGCGCGCATAGAAGAGCTCGGCGAGGTAGCAGCCGCCGATCGCTGCGACCATGCCGGCGATGATGGCTTCGAGCGGGCGGAAGCCGAAGCGCTGGAGGCCGAGGATCGCGAAGGCTGTGATGCCCGTGACGACCGCGGCCGGGAAGAGATTCATCCCGAACAGCAGGTGGAAGCCGAGCGCGGCACCGAGGAACTCGGCAAGATCGGTGGCCATCGCGATCGCCTCGGCCTGGAACCACAGGCCGATCGTGGTCCGGTGCGAGAAGCGCTCGCGGCAGAGCTCGGGCAGGCTGCGACCGGTGGCGATCCCGAGCTTCGCCGAGAGCGTCTGGATCAGCATCGCCATCAGGTTGGCGACGACGATCACCCACACCAGCGTGTAGCCGAACTGCGAGCCGGCGGCGATGTTGGTGGCGAAGTTGCCCGGGTCGATGTACGCGACGCAGGCGATGAACGCCGGGCCGAGGAACGGCAGCAGGCGCATCTTCTTGCGCCGGCCGCGACAGGACCTTCTCGCCCGCGCCGGGAGCCCGGCCGAGCGTCTCGATCCGCGTGGCCATCACACACGCAGTCTAGCCCAAGTTTAGGTTCACCTAAACCTGGCCGGGAGTGCCGTCGCTGCCCCGTACGAGCCAGAGGTCCGGCAGCCCGCGATGGCGCTCGTCGAGGTCGAAGCCGTAGCCGACGAAGAACTCGTCCGGGACGGTGAAGCCGACGTAGCGGACCGGCAGATCGCGCACGAGCCGCCGGTACGGGCGGTCGAGCAGCGTCACGGCGTGCAGGCTCGCCGGGCCGCGCAGGCCGAGCGTCCGGCACAGGTAGTTGAGCGTCAGCCCGGTGTCGACGACGTCCTCGACAAGCAGCACGTGACGGCCCGCGATCTTGGCAGTCGAGATCCTTGAGCAGGCGGATCCCGGTCTGCCCGCCGGTCGAAGGCGAGCCGTAGGCCGCCAGCTCGACGAAGTCGATGGCGTGCAGGATCGGCAGCGCACGCGACAGATCGGCGAGGAAGACGAAGCTCGCCTTCAGCGCCGAGACGAGCAGCGGCTCGCGACCCTCGTAGTCGACCGCGAGCTCGGCCCCGAGCTCGGCGACGCGGGCCTCGAGTCTCGTCCGCGGCGACGTAGATCTCGCCGACGCGGCCGTCGCGCGTGCAGTGCCTCTCTCGTCGATCGCACGCGATCGCCGCCAGAGGCGCCAGCTAGGAGACGAGGTTCAGTCCGTATCGCTGAGCCAGACGCTCGAGGTCGCGCCTGTAGAAGAGCTTGGCGTTGACGTCGGGATAGCGGGCGCGCAGCTTGCGCAGCTTCCGGTTCTTCCGCGTGACGAGCGCCTGCTTCATCACCGTGATCTCGAGGTAGAGATCCTGCTCGGGGAGGTAGAAGTCGGGCGTGAACGCCTCGAGAACGCGCCCATCCTCGTCCTCCTCGAGCACGAACGTCCGCGGCTCGTACATCCAGGGCACGCCGTAGAAGTCGAGCAGCTTCGCGCACTCGAGTTCCGCGGCGTTGGCGAAGCGGGGTGTCTCGACCCCGCGATAGGCCTGGAAACCCGCGGTTTTTGCGGCCACGGAACTGACGATAGCAGCGCCTCCGGATACCGAGCCGCCCGCGCGCCTGATACAAGCCCCCCGACGCGTGGCCCGCCTGCGACTCACTCCCCAGAAGCGCGAGTTCTTCGACCTCTACTCGCAGGCCTCGCGCAACGCCGTGGAGATCGCACAACTCCTGCTGCACGCTGCTCGACACGTTCCCGGCCGACGGCGTCGAGCTGATCGACGAGATCAAGGAGCTCGAGCACGAGGGCGACCGGCTGACGCACGGGGTGGTCGATCTCCTGAACCGCACCTTCGTGACGCCGTTCGAGCGCGACGACATGTACCGACTCGCCGGTGCGCTCGACGACGTCTGCGACTGGATCGACGAGGTCGCGCACAACCTCGTCGTGTTCGGCGCGACGAACGGTCCCGGACGCACGCGCGGCAGCAGGCCGACGTGATCCTCCGCGCCGCGGTAGCTCTCGACCGCGCGGTCGGCCGGCTGGACGGCTTCAAGGACTCGAAGACCGAGCTGATCGCGCTCCGCGCGCTCGAGGACGAGGGCGACGAGCTCCTCCGCGCCGCGCGTTGCCGAGCTGTTCCGCACCGAGCAGGATCCGGTCGCGATCATCCGCTGGAAGGATCTCCACGAGACCGCTCGAGGGCGCCGATCGACGCGCTGGAGAAGCGCGGCCGACGTGCTCGAGGCGATTCTCGTGAAGAACCGCTGAGCCAGGCTTCCGCGTGAACGACGTTCTCCTCGTCGTCGTGGTCTTCGTCGCGCTCGGCTTCGACTTCACCAACGGCTTCCACGACACGGCGAACGCGGTCGCGACATCGGTATCGACCCGGGCGCTATCCCCCCGGAACGCGGTCGCGGTCGCCGCAGTCGCGAACCTTGCGGGCGCGTTCGTGACGACCGCGGTGGCGAAGACCGTAGGCAGCGGCATCATCGACACCGCGCTCGCCACGCCCACGACGGTGCTCGCGGCGCTCTGCGGCGCGATCGCCTGGAACCTGCTGACCTGGTGGCTCGGTGCTGCCGTCGAGCTCGTCGCACGCGCTGATCGGCGGCCTGGTCGGCGCGGCGATCGCCCAGTCGGGCGCGGACGGGCGTGCAGTGGCACGGGCTCGTGCACAAGGTGCTCATCCCGGGCGTCACGTCGCCGGTGATCGGCCTCGTCGGCGGCGTTCCTGGTCCTGCTCGCGATCTACTGGCTCTTCGTGCGGATGGCCCCGGGCGCTCGCGAACCGCGCGCTTCCGGCTCGGCCAGCTCGGCTCCGGGACGTGGGTCGCGTTCACGCACGGCGCGAACGACGCGCAGAAGACGATGGGCGTGATCACGCTCGCCCTCGTCGCGAGCGGCCACCAGGCGACGTTCGACCACATCCCGGTGTGGGTGATCCTCGCTTCCGGGCTCGGCGATCGCCGCGGGCACGTACGTCGGCGGGTGGCGGATCATGCGCACGCTCGGGCAGCGCGTCTTCAGCATGGACCCGCCGAGCGGCTTCGCCGCGCAGCTCTCGGCGGGGACGACGCTCTACGTCGCGACCAAGCTCGGCTACCCGGTCTCGACGACGCACGTCGTCTCCGGGTCGGTCATGGGCGCGGGGGCGACGAAGCGGCTCTCGGCCGTGCGCTGGGGCGTCGCCGGCAACATGGTCTTCGCGTGGCTGCTCACGATTCCGGCGTCGGCCGTCGTCGCGGCGGTTCTCTACTGGCCGGTTGCCTGGATCTTCTGAGCCGTCGGCGCTTGCCCGGAGCCGTCGCCGCTCTCACCGGTGTCGGGCCGCCCGCCTTACACTGGGCACATGCCACAGGGCAAGAACGGCGCCTTCACGATCGCCCACATCTCGGACATCCACTGCGGGGGGCCGTACTTCGTCCCGAACCTGATGGAGCGCGCGATCACCGAGGTCAACGACCTCGACCCCGACATCGTCATCTGCTCCGGCGACCTGACGACCTTCGGCTTCAAGCAGGAGTACGCGATGGCGAAGGAGTACCTCGACCGGATCCGCTGCGAGTCGTTCGTCGTGATCCCGGGCAACCACGACTCGCGCAACGTCGGGTACGTGCACTTCGAGGAGATGTTCGGCGCCCGCAACTCGGTGTGCGGCGTCGGCGGCGTCACCGTCGTCGCGGTCGACTCGACGGAGCCCGATCTCGACCACGGCCAGATCGGGCGCGGCCGCTACAGCTGGATCGAGGAGCAGTTCGCGGCCGAGCCGGCCGACCTCCGCGATCTTCGTGCTCCACCACCACCTGCTGCCGGTGCCCGGCACCGGGCGCGAGCGCAACATCGTCCACGACGCCGGCGACGCGCTCGAGTGCCTGCAGCGCGCCGGCGTCAACCTCGTGCTCTCCGGCCACAAGCACGTGCCGTACGCCTGGAAGCTGGAGGACCTCTTCATCGTCAACGCGGGCACGGTCTCGTCGCTCGCGCCTGCAGGGGCAACACGCGGCCCTGCTACAACGTGATCGAGGTCTCCGACTCGCACGTCGACGTCTGGCGCAAGTACCCGTTCCACGGGCAGGAGCGGATCATCCAGTTCTCGACCGAGACGCTCGCCTTCGAGAAGTACACCGCGCGGATCGAGGGCGAGGTCACGACGCGGTCATGACCCGCGCCCTGGCCGTGGTCGACGGGGAGCACTACGCGCCCGTGGTCCGCGACGCGCTGGAGCGGCTGCCGTACCGCGTCGTCGCGGCGTACCTGGCCGGCGGCACCGAGAAGCTGCGGGGCGGGGACGACTACGGCGTGCCGCTCGTGCCCGACCTGGAGGCGGCGCTCGACGAGTTGCGGCCGGACCTCGTCGTCGACCTCTCGGACGAGCCGGTGCTGGGGCCGGTGGAGCGGTTCCGGCTGGCGAGCCGCGTGCTGGCCCGCGGGATCCCGTACGCGGGGCCGGACTTCCGGCTCGATCCGCCGGAGCTGGCGCCGTTCGCGCTGCCGTCGCTCGGCGATCGTCGGGCACCGGGAAGCGCGTCGGCAAGACGGCGGTGACGGGCTACGCGGCGCGGCTGCTTGCGCGGACGCGCGACGTCGTCGTGGTCGCGATGGGCCGCGGCGGGCCGCCGGAGCCGGAGCTCGTCGAGCTGCGGCCGACGGTCGAGGACCTGCTGCAGCTCGCCCGCGCCGGGCGTCACGCGGCGTCCGACCACCTCGAGACGGCGGCGCTCGCGGGGGTCGTCACGGTCGGCTGCCGGCGCTGCGGCGGCGGGCTCGCCGGCGCGGTCGGTGTCTCCAACGTGCTGGAGGGCGCCGCAGCTCGCGGCCGCCCGCGCGGCCCGACCTCGTCGATCTTCGACGGCAGCGGCGCGGCGCTGCCGCCGGTGCAGACGGGCGCGCGCGTGCTCGTCGCGGGCGCGCACCAGGGCGCGGGGCTCGTCACCGGCTACCTGAACGCGTACCGGATCCTCACCTCCGACCTCGTCGTGCTGACGATGGCCGAGGAGGGCTCGGGCCACGAGCGCATCGCGGCCGCGATCGAGGAGCTCGCGCCCGGGACGCCGACGATCGCGTGCGTCCTGCGCCCACGCCCGCTGGAGTCGATCGCCGGGCGGCGCGTCGCGTTCTTCACGACCGCGGCGCCCGGCGCCCACGAGCTGCTGGCGCGGCCATCTGCGCGCGGCGCACGGCGCCGGCCGCGGTGCACGTCTCCGGCAACCTCGCCCGGCGCGACGAGCTGCGCGCCGACCTCGACGGGCTCGACGCGGACGTCTACGTCGTCGAGATCAAGGCCGCCGCGATCGACGTCGTCGCCGAGACCGCCGCAGAGCGCGGCATCCCGGTCGTGTTCGCCGACAACGAGGTGCTGCCGCTGCCGGGCCAGCCCGACCTCGACGCCGCCCTCGAGGAGCTGGCCGGTGCCGCCGCGGAGGCGGAGGCCGCATGAGGAGCGAATCGGTACGAATTCGGCGCACCTTCGGCACAGACACGTGCGCCTTTCCCGGGTATCGTCGCCGCCGAGGGAGGTGGGTTCGGCCCCGCCCCTCACGTGAGGGGCGGGGGGACGCCGCGGGCCATGGTCGAACGGGACATGGGCCGTGAGCGAGCGGCGGCGCGGCGGTGCGCTGCTCGGCGGCGAGGAGGGCCTGCCCTACTCGAAGGGGCTGATGGCGCGCGCGCTGATCGCGGCCGGCGTCTCGGCCGAGCGGGCCTACGAGGTCGCGCGGCGGATCGAGCTCGACCTCGCCGGCGGCGGGCCAGGAGGCGATCACCTTCGACCGGCTCGAGGAGCTCGCCGTCGAGGTGCTCGGCGGCGAGGAGGGCGAGCGCGCCGGGCGGCCGGCTGCGGCTCTACGCCGACCTCTGGCAGATGGAGTCGCCGCTGATCGTGCTGATCGGCGGCGCCACCGGCACCGGCAAGTCGACGGTCGCCACCGAGGCGGCCTGGCGGCTCGGGATCACGCGCGTCACGTCGACCGACTTCGTGCGCCAGACGATGCGGGCCTTCTTCTCCGAGGAGTTCATGCCGTCGATCCACTACTCGAGCTTCGAGGCCGCCGCCGCGCTGCAGCGCCCCCGAGGAGGCGGACGACCCGGCCGTGGCCGGCTTCCTCGAGCAGACGCGCAACGTGCTCGTCGGCGTGCGCGCCGCGCTGGAGCGCGCGCTGCAGGAGGGCTGGTCGATGGTGCTCGAGGGCGTCCACATCGTGCCCGGGCTCGCTGCCCGTCGCAGTTCGAGGGCGCCGTCGTCGTCCAGTGCGTGCTCGCGATCGAGGACGAGGAGGAGCACCGCTCGCACTTCGAGTTCCGCGACGCCGCCTCGAACGGCGCCCGCGCGCTCGACAAGTACCTGCAGGACTTCCCGGAGATCCGGCGGATCCAGGATCACATCGTCGCCCGGGCCGACGAAGGCCGGCGTGCCGGTCGTCGAGAACGACGACGTCGAGCACGGCATCGGTAGCGTCATGGAGCTCGTGCTGGCGAGCGCGGAACGGAGCCAGCGATGACGGACACGGCGACCGAGGCCCGACCCGCCGCGCAGAGACGGCGGCCACAGCCGCGCTACTGCCTCTGCAGCGTCTACGCCCGCGCGACCGAGGCGGCCGCGCTGGCCGGCGCGCGCTGGCTCGGCCGCGGCGACCAGGACGCGGCGCACGACGCCGCCGAGGCGGCGATGGTGCGCGCGCTGGAGCAGCTCCCGATCGAGCGGCAAGCTCGTGCTCGACGGCCGCGGACGAGCCGGACGAGGCGCACGATCGGCGGCCGGCGGCCGCCCGGTCGACCTCGCGCTCGTCCCGCTGGAGGGCCGCGGCACGATCGTGGCGCGCGGCGGCAACGGCGCGATGTCGATGATGGTCGTCGGCGAGCCCGACTCGATCCAGACCCTGCCGGACATGTACATGCGGAAGATGGCCGTCGGGCCGACCGCGCGCGGCCAGATCGACCTCGGCCGCCCGATGGTCGACAACGTGAAGCGCGATCGCCGACGCCTTCGGGCGGACGCCGAGCGACATCACGACGATCATCCTCGACCGCCCGCGCCACCACGACCTGATCGAGGAGATCCGCGCCGCCGGCGCCCGCATCAAGCTGATCCCGGACGGCGACGTCACCGCCTCCATCTCGGCGGCGATCCGCGGCACGAACGACCACCTCGCCGTCGGCATCGGCGGCACCCACCAGGCGATCCTCTCGGCGGCCGCGCTGCGCTGCCTCGGCGGCGAGCTGCAGGCGCAGCTGTGGCCGACGTCGCGCACCGAGATCCATCGCGCCCAGGAGGCCGGAATCGAGGACGTGGACCAGGATCTTCACGATCGACGACCTCGCGCCGGGCGAGCGTGATCGTGGTCGCGACCGGCGTGTCGAACGGCGACCTGCTGCGCGGCGTGCGCTTCCTCGCGGACAGCGCCCGCACGCACACGCTCGTGATGTGCACCCGCTGCAACTGGGTGCGCTTCGTGGACGGCGTGCACTTCTTCGCGCGCGAGCGGCGCGAAGAAGTCCGGCTGCTCGGGTTGTAGCGCGCTTGGTCGAGTCGACTGCGGGCAGAGCCCGGGTTCCACCGGGCCCTGCCCGAGCCGGCTCGGTCAGCGGCTCTCGACGCTGACGAAGTCGAACGCCTTGCTCACGTAGACCGTGACCGGCCTGCCCGACGCGTTCGTCATGTGCGCCTCGTAGGCCGCGTGGCCGTCGGCGTCGGTCTCGACGCGGACGATCGTGCCGCCGGACACCTTGGCCAGCGCGATCGCCTTGACCTTGGCGAGGGCGTCGCCGGTAAGCGGCGTCTCGTCGCTGCGCTGGCCGCCCCACGGCTGCCCTCCGCTGGGCGCGGAGAACGCCCTCGGCGCGGAGAACGCCGCCGGGGCGGCCGGCGTACTCGAGGCGGTTGTCGTCGTGCTGGAGTGCGTCGCCGCACTTGCGATGCCGTAGCTCCCGCCCACGATGCCGAGGGCCAGGGCCGCTACGACCAGCGTGCGAGGCATCGAGAACCGTCGTGTGTTGTCGTTCATTGCGAACCTCCTGTGGTTGGTTGTCGTCCCGGATCTCGAGGACACAACCAAACTCGCCGCGCCGCCTTGGAGGCCGCTGGCAAACCCCTAATCGTTCACTAAGAGCTAGGAAGCGGCGCCGGCCGGCTTCGGCAGGCCCTCGATCGCCTGCAGCGCGCGCACGATCTCGGTGTCGTCGAGCTCGACGTCGACGTGCTTGCCGGCGAGGTAGCCGTCGTAGGCGGCCATGTCGAAGTGGCCGTGGCCGGAGAGGTTGAAGAGGATCGTGCGCTCGCGGCCCTCCTCGTCGGCTCTCGCCGCCGCGCGGATCGCGCCCTCGATCGCGTGGCACGCCTCGGGCGCGGGCACGATCCCCTCGGAGCGGGCGAAGCGCAGGCCCGCCGCGAAGACCGCGTTCTGCGTGTACGCCTCGGCGCGCATCAGCCCGTCGAGCACGAGCTGCGAGATCAGCGGCGCGACGCCGTGGTAGCGCAGGCCGCCGGCGTGGATCGGGGCCGGCACGAAGTCGTGGCCGAGCGTGTGCATCGGCACCAGCGGCGTCAGCCCGACCGTGTCGCCGAAGTCGTACGCGAACGGGCCGCGTGTGAGCGTGGGGCAGGCGGCCGGCTCGGTCGGCGATCACCTCGATCTCGCGGCCGGCGATCTTCTCGCGGATGAACGGGAACGAGAGCCCGGCGAAGTTCGAGCCGCCGCCGACGCAGCCGATCACGACGTCGGGGAACGCGCCCGCCAGCTCCATCTGCTTGAGCGCCTCCTCGCCGATCACGGTCTGGTGCATGAGCACGTGGTTCAGCACCGAGCCGAGCGAGTACGCCGTGTCCTCGCGTCCGGCGGCGTCCTCGACCGCCTCGGAGATCGCGATGCCGAGGCTGCCCGTCGAGTCCGGGTGCTCGGCGAGGACGCTGCGGCCGGCGGCGGTCTCCTCCGACGGGCTCGGCACGACGGTCGCGCCCCACACGTGCATCATCGAGCGCCGGAACGGCTTCTGCTCGTACGAGACCTTGACCATGTAGACCTTGCACTCGAGCCCGAACTGGGCGCACGCGAAGCGCGAGCGCGCTGCCCCACTGGCCGGCGCCGGTCTCGGTCGAGAGCCGCTTGCGCCCGTCCTCGCGGTTGTAGTACGCCTGCGCGACGGCCGTGTTCGGCTTGTGGCTCCCGGCCGGGCTGACTGCCCTCGTACTTGTAGAAGATCCGCGAGCTGCGTGCCGAGCTCGCGCTCCAGCCGGTGCGCGCGGTAGAGCGGCGTCGGCCGCCAGAGCCGGTAGATGTCGAGCACGTCGTCCGGGATGTCGATCCAGCGGTCGGCCGAGACCTCCTGCCCGATCAGCGCCATCGGGAAGAGCGGCGCCAGGTCGTCCGGGCCGATCGGCTGGCCGGTGCCGGGTGCAGCGGCGGCTGCGCCGGGTTCGGCATGTCGGCGGCGATGTTGTACCAGCGCCGCGGCAGCTCCGACTCGGGGAGCACGAACTTCGTCTGGCCCATCGGGGCCACCTTATCGCTACCCGCCCGTGGACGAGAAGTGCTGGTAGTCCGGCGACCCGGTCCAGCGGCCGCCCCACTGCCAGCCGACCGCTGCGAACGCCCGCACGAGGGCGCCGCCGGGCACGGCCATTCCGGGCCTGACGCGCGAGCGGTCGAGGTATCGGCTTGCCCGCGCGAGGCCGAACCACGCCGCCCTCCACGTACGGGTTCTCCACGGTGTTCACGTCGATCGCCTCGCCGAGCGCGTGCACCGACCAGTGGTGAGGCCCGGGTGCGACCGCGAACCGGCAGTTGAAGGCCGAGGTGTTGTCGGCCGCCATCGAAGCGGGGTCGCTGCCGCCGAAGGCGGCGATCGGCTCCATGCGTCGGATCGGGAAGCGCTCGCCGTACAGCCGTGCGAATACCGCGACCAGCGCCGGCACGGCGCTTCCGGCTTGCGACAAGTGATCCGTTGTGCGCCCGGTGGTCGAAGCCCCAGTAGCGCAGCCGGACGAGCCTGAGCTCCGACGGGCCTACCGGGCATCCAGCGTGGTACGAGCGACCCAGCTCGGCCCGGGTCACGGCCGCGACCGAATGCACGAACCTCGGCGGACTCGACTCGGCGGCCCCGATCGGCGCCAGGGCCGCGAGCGCGACGAGCGCTCCCACTCGGCAAACGGGCACCATGTCCCCGTGAGGGTAGTCCAGAGGATGGCCGCCGGCGTCGGAGTGGCGGCGCTCGTGGCGGCGGCTGCCGCGCTTTCCGCCGCGCCTGCGGCGCCACGGTGCGGCGTGAATCTGGCAAACGGCCTCGCCTCGACCGGGGCTGCCCGGCAGCTGGTCACGGTCGAGGCTGCAACTTCGCGTGCGACGAGCGGATCGCTGAGACTGTGGCGGCGCTCGGGCAGCTGCTGGGTGGCGGCGAGCCCTGCGTGGCCGGCGCGCGTCGGCCGGAACGGGCTGTCCGCTCACCATCGCGAGGGCGACGGGACGACGCCGATCGGCTCGTTCGCGTTCGCCCGGGTCATGTACGGGCTCGGCCCCGACCCGGGCGTGCGCTACCGCTACCACCGACTCGTCTGCGGAGACTGGTGGGACGAGGACTCCGCCTCGGCCGCGTACAACACGTTCCGGCACGTCCCCTGCGGGACGAGGCCGCCGTTCGGCGGGGCCAGCGAGGCGCTCTGGCGCTCGCCGCGCGCGTACCGCGCCTTCGCGGTGCTCGACTACAACACGCACCCGGTCGTCTCCGGGCGCGGCTCGGCGATGTTCCTGCATCAGGACACCGGTTCGCCGACGAGCGGCTGCGTCAGCCTCCGCACGAGCCCGCCTCGACACGGTGCTCCGCTGGCTCGATCCCGCGCAGCATCCCCGCATCGTGATCGGCACGAAGGCGGGGATCCGCAGCCTGTAGCGCTCAAGGTACTCGCGCGCGCGGCACTACTCGGGTCCCGACCCGCCCCCTGCTCGGCTTCAGCCTACCCTCGGCGGCGCCCGAGAACCAGATGTCCCTTGTCACGAAACCGTGACTCTCGACAGGTCTCTAGCCGAAGCCGAGGATGAACTTCGCGTCGTCCGACATCCGGTCGGGCGTCCACGGCGGATCCCAGGTCAGCTCGACCTGGACGTCCTCGACGCCGGGCATGGCGCGCACGACGTCGTCGAGGTTCTGCTGGATCATCGGCCCCACCGGGCAGCCCATCGACGTCAGCGTGTGGGTCACGGTAACGGTGCCGCCCTCGACCTCGACGTCGTAGACCAGTCCCAGCTCGACGACGTCCATGCCGAGCTCCGGATCCTCGACCTGGCGGAGCACCTCGACGACATCGTCTTTCGTGGGAGCCATGGCGCGAGTCTAGCCTCAGCCCGGGATCCTGAGCAGAACCTTGCCCAGCTGCTCGCCCGATTCGAGCCGCTCGTGGGCGGCGCGGGCCTCGGCGAGCGGAAAGACCGAGTCGATCACCGGGCGGGCGCGACCCGAGCGGACGAGCGCGTACGCGCCCTCGAAGTCCTCTCGCATGCCCATCGTCGAGCCGAGGATCGTGAGCTGCTTCCACCAGATGCGGTGCAGCGCCGCCGGCGGGTTCGGGCCGGTCGTCGCGCCGCAGACGGCGATCCGGCCGCCCGATGCGGCCGCCTGCAGCGTGCGCTGCCAGGTCGCCTCGCCGACGTCGTCCACGATCACGGCTGCACCCCGGCCGCCCGTCGCCTGCTTGACGGCCGCCACGACGTCGTCCTGCGCATGGTTGACGGCCTCGTCCGCGCCGAGGTCGCGCGCCGCGGCGAGCTTCGCCTCGCTCGCCGACGTCACGATCACCCGTGCGCCGAGCGCCTTCGCAATCGCCAGGGCAGCCGTCGCGACGCCGCCGCCGATCCCCCAGATCAGCACCCACTCGCCCGGCCCGCAGGCCGGCCCGGGTGACGAGCATCCGGTACGCGGTCTCGAACACGAGCGGGAATGCGGCCCCTTCCTCGAAGGAGAGTGAGTCGTCGAGCGCGTAGACGTTCGAGGCCGGCAGTGAGATGAGCTCTGCGTGCGTACCGTCGAAGTGCTCGCCGACCACCGTGATCTTCCCGCCGTCGCGCACGATCCCCGGGTTGATCACGACCCGCTGCCCGACCTCCAGCCCGTCCGCACCCTCGCCGAGCGCCTCGACGATGCCGGCCCCGTCCGCACCCAGGATCCGCGGCTTCGGCACCGAAGGGAGCCCGCGGCGCAGCCAGAGGTCGAGGTGGTTGAGCGAGGCGGCGCGCAGCCGGATCAGCACCTCGCCGGGCCCGGCGTCGGGGTCGGGGGCGTCCTCGTAGCGGAGCACCTCGGGCCCGCCGTCCTCGTGGATCCGAACCGCCTTCACGCGCCCGATCCTACGGAACGACGGCCGCGTCCACGGCACACTGCATGGATGCAGCGCGCGGAGCTCGAGCAGCTTGCACGGGACGTGGGCCTCGATGCGGTCGGCGCCGCGCCCGCCGAGGCCTACGACGAGACCGAGCAGCACATCCGCGATCGTCGCGCCCGCGGGCTCTTCGCCGACCTCAAGTTCACGATCTCCCGGCCCGAGGAGTCCTGCCACCCCGAGACGCTGCTCCCCGGGGCGCGCACGGTCATCTCCGGGGCGCTCTGCTACTACGTCCCGGGGCCGGAGCCTGGACCGGGGCAGGGGCGGATGCCGCGCTACGCCTGGCTCGATCACTACGCGGTCCTGCGGGAGCGGCTCGACGAGCTCGGCCGGCGGCTCGGCGGCTCCTATCGCGTGCTCGTCGACGAGAACCAGCACGTCGACCGTGAGGCGGCCGCCCGGGCCGGCGTCGGCTTCTACGGCAAGAACACGCTGCTGATCACCCGCACGCATGGCTCCTGGGTCGTGCTCGGCGCGCTCGTGACCGACGTCGAGGTCGAGCCGACCCCGCCGCTGACCACGGACTGCGGCTCGTGCCGGCTCTGCATCGACGCCTGCCCCACCGGCGCGCTCGACGAGCCCGGCACCCTCGACGCCACGCGCTGCCTCTCCTACTGGACGCAGTCGCGGTCGCCCATCCCCGAGGAGATCCGGGTCCGAGCTCGGCGACCGGGTATACGGCTGCGACATCTGCCAGGACGTGTGCCCCTGGAACCGCGGCGTCGAGCGGCGCCGGGCCGGTGAGCCGCTGCCGGCCGACGCCGAGCCGGTGGTCTCGCTCGTCGACTGGCTGGAGGCCGACCGCGACGAGCTGCGCCGCCGCTACGACCGCCTCTTCGTACCCCGCAACGATCCGCGCTTCCTGCGCCGCAATGCACTCGTCGCGCTCGGCAACGAAGCGGATCCACTGCGCAGGCCCGAGCTAACGCGAGCCGCGGAGAGCGACGATCCGCTGCTGCGCGAGTACGGCGCCTGGGCGCTCGGCCCGGCTCTAGGCGCTTGCCGTCTGTGCCTGCCGGAGCTCGCGCCGGAGCGCCGCGGCCCGCGCCGCGACTCCCTCGCGCAGGTTGGCGGGCTCCAGCAGCACCGCCTCGCCGCGCAGGCTGAGGATCTCGCCGACCAGCCAGTCCTCGCTGCCGACGGGCCGCTCGCCGATCGCGGAGCCGTCGACGAGCTCGCGGGCGCCGCGCTCGACCTCCCAGCGGGCGACGAGCTCCGAGTACCAGATCAGCGCGTGCCGTGCATCGCGGAGCTTGCGCGGCTCGAAGCCCTCGCGGCGCTCGAAGTGCTCGTCGCTGACGGTCGCCCGGCGCATCCGGTCGAGCCGGAACGAGCGCTCGCCGTCGGCCGTCCGGTCCCACGTGTGGACGTACCAGTGCGGCAGGGCGCGCTCGATCGAGTACGGCTCGACGACGCGTCGCGACGAGTCCGGCTCGCCGCCTTTCAGGTACTCGATCTCGACGAGGCGCTGCTCGCGGATGCCCTCGGTGAGCGTTGCGACGAGGCCCGCCTCGGCGCCCGCGTGCGGCTCGGGCGTCTGGCCGAGCTCGAACTCGCCGAACGTCTCCTCGAGCTTCCGGCGCACCCGGTCGAGCGGGGTGTTCGCCGCGGCCGCGATCGTCGGCCCGACGAACTCGAGCGCGAGGCGGATCGCCCGCGCCTCGAGCGGCGTCAGCCGGGGGGAAGCGCGGAACGTGTCGCCGAGCAGCTCCTTGTCGACGTGCACCTCGTCGCCGCGCAGCTCCGCGTAGACGGCGTAGCAGCCGCCGCCGAAGTTGACGAGGTTGAGCAGCGAGAGATGCTCCTCGAGATGGTCGTACGGGATGTGGAACGCGTCGACGAGGTCGCTCGCAGGAATCGTGGCCTCCCGCTCCTCCCCGCAGGCGTCGAGCAGGTAGGCGAGCAGCGACTGCAGGACGGCGAAGCGCTCCGGCGCGACCGGGCCCGTCGGCCGCTCGGCGGCACCTTCCAGGATCTCGGGGATCGCGTCGGCCGCGACCTGCGGCGGCTCGCCCTCGTGCCGCTCCTGCACGAGCCGCAGGGCGTCGGCCACCTCGCGGCGGAGCGCCGGCGGAGAGAGGGGCACCGCGCGGCCGTCCTGGCGGAGCACCCACGAGGCCAGCTGGGCGAGGCTCGCGTACTCCGTCACGAACACGCCGTCCTCGACGCGGCCGTGGTTGCCGTACGTGCGCTCGACCCACCAGGCGGTGTCGCCGTGCACCTCGATCCGGGCCTCGCCGACCGACTCGCCGATCTGCCACGGGGGCCGGTCGCGGTAGCCGTCGATCTCGAAGTCCTGCGGGATCCTGAAGTCACGCTCGCGACGCGTCGCGAAGCGGATCTCGCCGCGGATCCGTGAGACCCGGAAGGTGCGGATGCCCTCGCGGTCGAGATCGAGTCCGACGATGTACCAGGCGCCCTGGTCCTGGAAGAGCGCGTACGGGTTCAGCGACCGCTCGGCGATCTCGTCGCGCGTCATCGGCCGGTACGAGAAGCGGACCGTGCGCTGCTTCGAGATCGCGCCCTCGAGCTTCGACAGCCGGCTCGCCATCTCGGGCGAGTACTCGGGGTCGACGACCTGGACGCGGCCGGCCGCGTCGCTCGGGGGCTCGTCGAAGCCGCGCCGCCCGAGCGCCAGGTTCTGCAGCGCGAGCCGCAGCGGCTCGGCGTACGCGAACTGGCCCTCGAGCAGGAACAGGCAGGTCTGCAGTGCGGCGAGCTCGTCGTCGGAGAGCTCCAGCGGGGGCAGGAAGTAGCGCTCCGAGCGCAGCGTGTAGAGCTCCTCGCCGGTGAACTCGTCCCGCTCGGAGGAGAGCGGCACGCCGAGGCGCATGGAGCTCGGCCCGGTCGGAGTAGAAGCGCCGCGCGAACGCCTCGTCGGACATCTCGGAGTAGCCCTCGACGGTCGACTTGATGTCGCGCGCGGTCAGCGCCCGCCGCTCGGCCATCAGGAACGCCACGAGCGAGAGCTGCCGGATCAGCTTGTCGGTGTCGTGCGACACCCGTCGAGCCTATCCGCTGCGCGCTGTGGACAACTCCCGCGAGGCTGTGGAATTGCGCGCGTCTGCGCGGCCGCTGCCGCGGATTCGGGGCTTGTCGCTCGACCCGCTCGCGCCGTTACGCGGCAGCTTTGGTGCGCTCGAGATGCTGGTGCGAGGGGCAGTACTCGCGCTCGGGCAGCGGCGTGCGCTGGCACGGCTTGCCCTTGCGCGTGGTCGCCCGGCAGCGCGCGACGCCGCCTTCGAAGGCGCCCGCCTCGATCTGGCTCTCGATGAAAGCGGTCGCCGCGGCGACACCCTCGCTCACGGCCCATGCGACCTGGGCCTGCTGGGTGATCGGGAAGTACCTGCGGATGTCCTGGAAGAGCGCCCGGTCGGGATTCGCGAAGTAGAGCGGATCCTTCGCGAGCCGGCCCATCGTGTCCTCGCACGCGTTGAGCACTCCGCGGCGGTACTCGAGGCGGGTCTCGGGGTCGGCGTAAGGATCGATCAGGTCCTTAATCGACCGGTAAATCGCTCGGGAGTACTGATACATACAGGTCTGGATCGCGGCAGCTAGCTCGTCGGTCATTAGTTTCACTCGCTCCTGTTAAAGCCCAGCAAAGCTTTGTTAACGGAGGGTTAACCTTCCCTGTGGAGGCCCGGCCTGGCGAGAGTCTAACCGGTCAGGGGCGATGTTACAAAGTCTGGCCTCGCTATTTCTTTTCTGACAACACCGGGCCGGGCCGAGAACCTCGCCGCTAGCTGGTTATCCGCCGCGGGTACGCGATGTCGAAGCCCGCATTGCGGGCGCGATCGAGCTGGTCGTTCGCCTGCGAATAGCTCCCGTAGACGCCGTTGAAGATGACGTAGTAACCGGGGTGCAGGCTCGAGAAGCGGTCGGAGTCGAGCACCCCGACCCGCGCCAGCCCTGCCACCTGTGCTTTGTGCGCCCGGGCCAGGGCGGTCTCCAGGCCGTCCGGCTTCGGGCTCGAGCCGAGCACGATCGTGTACCCGCTGCGGGCGGCGGGCCAGGCCAGGACGGGGCCTGCCGGCTGCGGATGCAGCGGCTTCGACGTGGTGGCCGGCTCCGGCTCAGGCACGGTCTCTGCCGGGGTCGGCACGGTCGGCAGCGGAACCGTGGGCGTCGCCGGCATCGAGGTCGAGAGCACCGGGCTCGTGAGCACGAGCGTCTGCCGGGCCTGCGGTCGGCCGGCGTTCGTGACGAGGACGGCGACCGCCGCGCCGAGGACCGCGATCACGACGAGACCGGACACGGGCCAGATCCAGTCGCCCGGGTACCAGCGCAGCCGGCGCTGCCAGGCCGCGCCGAGCCGCGCCTGGAGTCCGTCGCGCTGCGGAAGCCGGCGGCCGCACTCGAGGCAGTACTCCTGAGCTCCCTCGCCCGGGGTACCGCAGTGCGGACAGGGCTTCGAGCTGCAGCTCCCCGGGCGGCGGCTCGCCGCGTCCGGCTCTCACCGTTCCCAGGGGTCGAAGGGTGGGCCGGATTCCTCCGCGCCCGGCTCGAATTCGTCCGGGAGGCCCCCGTTCGCGGCTTCGGCCTCGAGCGCGCCCGGGCCTGCGAAGCCGAGCGCCGACGTCCCGCATCCGGGGCAGAACTGAGCGTCGGCGGCCAACGGGTGGCCGCACTGCGGGCAGCCCACGAGCGGGTCGCCGGCGGGCCGGCCGCAGTTGGCGCAGAAGTGGGCGGCAGGGACGATCGGGGCACCGCAGGCGCACACGCCCTTGGCGATCGGCCAGCGCACGGCCCCTGTGACCAGCGCGTCGAGCGCGAGGATCCGCTCCTCCAGCTCGACCAGCTCGGCGCACTGCTCGAACACGAGCTCCTCGCGGTAGTGGTCGCGCCGGTACATCTCGAGCATCAGGCCGCCGAGGTCGCGGATCCGCTCGTCACGGGCTCGGAGCAGCGCCCGACGCTCTCGCCGCAGCGCCCCGGGGGTCGGCGCGAGACGGCGGCCGGTGAGCGGGCGGCGCGGCTCTCCGTCGGGCGCCGGCTCGGCGGGGGTGTCACGGCGTCGACGAAAGCGGCCAGGCATGGGAAGGTGCGCCGTTTGCGGGCGGCTCCGAGTCTAGCGCCCCGGCGCTGCGGAGCCCGCGTCAGAGCTGGAGGACGACGAGCCGCTCCTCGGTCAGCTCCCGCACGGCGAAGGGCGGCCCCTCGCGGGTGTTTCCCGAGTCCTTCACGCCGCCGTAGGGCATCTGGTCGGCCCGGAACGTCGGCGCCTCGTTGACGGTCACGCCGCCGAAGTCGAGCTCGCGGACGGCGCGCAGCGCGACGCGCACGTCGGCGGTGAAGATGCCCGCCTGGAGCCCGAAGCGGGTCGCGTTGGCGAGCTCGATCGCCTCCTCCAGCGAGTCGACCGCGGTGACCGTGCAGACAGGCCCGAAGACCTCCTCGCAGGACACCTTGGCGTCTCGCGGCGGGTCGCCGATCACCGTCGGCCGGATCAGCCCCGCCGCGGTCGTGCTCCCGCCGGCCAGCAGCTCGCCGCCGGACTCGCGGATCCAGTCGAGGATCCGCTCGTGGGCGTCCTCGTCGATCACGGGACCGACGTCGGTCGCCTCGTCCGCGGGGTCGCCGACGACGAGGGCCTCGACCTTCGGCAGGAACCGCTCGAGGAACGCGTCGCGCACGGAGCGATGGACGTAGATCCGCTGCACCGAGATGCAGCTCTGGCCGGCGAACGAGAACGCGTTCGCGGCCAGCTTGGCCGCCGCCTCGTCGAGCTCGGCGTCGGGCTCGCACGATCACCGGGCGTAGCGTTGCCGAGCTCGAGGTTCACGCGCTTGCGCGGCGCCCGGGCGCGCAGGCCCCAGCCCACGGGCCCGGAGCCGGTGAACGTGATCACGCGGACCCGCTCGTCCTCGACGAGCACGTCGCCGATCTGGGCCGACGGTCCGACGACCACGTTGAGCCAGCCCGGCGGGAGCCCGGCCTCGGTCTCCAGCTCGGCCAGCAGCAGGGCCGAGAGCGGCGTCTGCGCCGCCGGCTTGAGCACCACGGCGCAGCCGGCGGCGAGCGACGGCGCCAGCTTGTGCGCGACGAGGTTGAGCGGAAAGTTGAACGGCGAGATCGCGCCCACGATCCCGGCCGGCACTCGAAGCGTGAACGCGAGCTTGCCCTCGCCGGCCACAGACGCGTCCATCGGCACCATCTCGCCGGCGAGCTTGCGGGCCTCGACCGCGGCCATCGTGTAGGTCGACACCGCGCGCTGCGCCTCGACCCGCGCGGCCTTGATCGGCTTGCCGGCCTCGCTCGTGATCACGCGGGCGATCTCCTCGCGGCGGCTGTCGAGAAGCCCGGCGACGCGGTCGAGGATCGCCGCGCGCTCGTGTGCAGGCAGCGGCTCGCGCATCGCCGCCTCGGCGGCGTCGACGGCGCGACGCGTCTCCGCGGCGCCCGCCTGCGCCACCCGCCCCACGACGTCGTGCGAGAACGGGGAGCGCACCTCCTGCCACGCGCCCGTCTCGACCCACTCGCCGCCGATCAAGAGCTTGCGCTCGAGCGCCGTCACAGCCACGTGCGCAGTCTACGCTTGGAGTCGTGCCGAGGACCGTGGCCGCAATCTCGGTGACGCCCGGTGAAGGGCTTCGCGCTCCTGCATCCGGACGAGATCGAGCTGACGGAGTGGGGCGTCGTCGAGGATCGCCGCTTCCTGCTCGCGGACGGCGACGGAAACCGGCTGCGGAGCTCGCTGACCGCATGGCCGATCGTCGTGCACGCCCGCTACGACGCGGCGCGGGAGCTGCTCCGTATGCGCTTCCCGGACGGCGCCGAGATCGCGGGCAGCGCGCTCGGCGGCGAGCCGCTGACGCTGGACTACCACGGACGGCCGGTCGAGGCCCGCGTCGTCGAGGGCGACTGGAACGAGCGCCTGTCGGAGCTCGCCGGCCATCCCGTGCGGGTCGTCCGGCCGGAGCGGCTGGGGGAGGTGCGGGAGGAGCCGGTCACGCTCGTCTCGCGGGCGTCGGTGGAGCGGCTCGCGCAGGAGGCCGGGCGTCCCGGTCGACTCGCGGCGGTTCCGGATGCTGCTCGAGCTCGACGGCTGCGAGCCGCACGAGGAGGACGGGTGGGACGGCCGCCGAGCCGCCCTCGGCGGCGCCGTGCTGCGGCTCGGCGGCCCCGTGGCGCGCTGCGCCGTGACGACGCGCGATCCGGACACCGGCGAGCGCGACCTCGACACGCTGCGTCTGATCAAGGGCTACCGCGGCCAGCTCGCCGGCGGCGAGATCCCGTTCGGCATCTACGCGCGGGTCGAGCAGCCGGGCCGGGTGCGCGTCGGCGACGAGCTCGAGCTGCTGTAGTGACCGAGGAGCCCGAAGGAGGTCGTGCGGCGCGGCTACGACGCGATCGGCGCCCGGCTACGCGGAATGGGCCGCGACCGTCGCCTCGCCCGCTCGAGCGGTACCTCGACGATCTCGACGCGCGGCTCGCCGCCGGCACGGAGATCCTCGACCTCGGCTGCGGCGCGGGCGGCCCGGCGGCGCGGCTCGCGCAGCGGCACAGGCTGACCTGCGTCGACCAGTCGGAGGTGCAGCTCGAGCTCGCGCGGAGCGCGGTCCCGGACGCGACGTTCCTGCACGCGGACATGACCGCGCTCGACCTGCCCGCGGAGTCGTTCGACGCGGTCGTCGCGCTGTACTCGATCCTCCACGTGCCGGGCGAGGAGCAGCCGGGCGCTCGTGCGGCGGATCGCCGGCTGGCTCCGGCCGGGCGGGCTCTTCCTGGCGACGCTCGGCCTCAGCGCGAGTCCCGGCTTCGTCGACGACGACTGGCTCGGCGCGCCGATGTTCTCCAGCTCGCTCGGCGCCGCGGCCTACCTCGAGCTGATCGCCGGCGTGGGGCTCGAGCTCGTGACGGCGAACGTCGAGACCCAGGACGAGCACGGCGCGACGGTCGCCTTCCTGTGGGTGCTGGCGCGGAAGCCCTGAGGTGACGGCGACGCCGAGCTTCCGGCCGCTGACGGGGCCGATCTCCCGCTCATGCACGAGTGGCTCCAGCGCGAGCACGTGCGGCGCTGGTGGAACCCGCAGCGAGACCTACGAGGAGGTCGCCGAGCACTATCTCCCGTCGCTCGAGGGGCGGCGCGCCACCGACCTCTACCTGATCGTGCTCGGCGACGCGCCCGATCGGCTTCATCCAGACCTACCTCGTCGGCGACTACCCCGAGCACGCCGAGCGGATCGGGCTCGGGGCGGGCGTCGCCGGGGTCGATCTCTTCATCGCGGACGAGGAGCTGACCGGGCACGGGCTCGGGCCCGAGGTGCTGCGCGCGTTCGCCCGCGAGATCGTGTTCGCGCAGGCCGGGGACGACGCGCGTGCGTCGCCGATCCCGACGTCCGCAACGTGGCGTCGATCCGGGCGTTCGAGAAGGCCGGCTTTCGCGCCGTCGGAGAGTTCGTCGATCCCGGACGACGGCCAGACCCACCGCCTCGCTGCGGCTCGACGCGAGTTAGGATCCCGGGCCGTGGCGGGGATCGACCGAGTCGGCGTCGTCGGCCTGGGCGCGATGGGCGCGGGGATCGCGCAGGTCTGCGTGCAGGCCGGGGTCGAGGTCGATCGGGCGCGACGTCACCGCCGAGCTGGGCGAGCGCGCGCGCGGCCGGATCGACCACTTCCTCTCGCGCGGCGTCGCCAAGGGGCGGCTGACCGACGGAGGAGAAGGACGCGGCGCTCGGGCGGCTCTGTCTCGTCACCGAGCTCGCGGAGCTCGCGTCGCTGCGAGCTCGTGATCGAGGCCGCCTTCGAGGATCTCGAGGTCAAGCGCGGCCTGTTCGCCGAGCTCGACCGCGTGCTCGGGCCGGACGCGATCATGGCCACGAACACGTCGGCGCTGTCGGTCACCCAGATCGCGGCGGCGACCTCGCGCCCGGAGCGGGTCGTCGGCATGCACTTCTTCAACCCGGCGCCGGTGCTGCCGCTGGTCGAGGTCGTGCGCACGGAGCTGACCGACCCGGCGGTCTTCGACGCGGCCTACGCGTTCGCGGAGCGGATCGGCAAGGAGCCGATCGCCTGCAACGACACGCCCGGCTTCGTCGTCAACCGGATCCTCATCCCGCTGCTCAACGACTGCGTGCGCGTCCTCGACGAGGCGCGGGTCACGCCGGAGGACGTCGACCGTGCCATGACCTTCGGCACGCGCTGGCCGATCGGGCCGTGCGCGCTGATCGACCTGATCGGCGTGGACGTCCACGTGCACGCGTCGGAGGCGCTCTTCGACGCGCTGGGCGAGGAGCGGATGGCGCCGCCCGCGCGGCTCGTGCGCATGGCGGAGGAGGGGCAGCTGGGCCGGAAGACGGGCCGCGGCTTCTTCGAGTACAGCTCGTAGCGAGTCCGCTTCCGGCCTCGGGCCGGCAGCGACGCCCTCACGGGTCGGCTGCGCGCACGGGAGCAGGGTGGCGCTCCTCGAACACGCGCCGCAGGGCTTGCTCGTCCTCGCTCTCGCCGAGCACCAGGACCTCGTCTCCCGCGACGAGCACGAGTGAGCCGCGGGCCTGCCGGGCCGCGCCGTCGCGGACGACCATGCTCAGCCATGCGTGATCGCCGATCGGCAGCTCGCGGATCTCCTCGCCGTCGGCGCGCGAGCCGGCGGCGACGACGAACCGCTGCAGCCCACGCGGCTCGGCGCGCAGGCCGATCGAGATGTTCCACGGCTCGGGCTCGACCAGCCGCATCGGCACGCCCAGACGCCGCGCCGCCCACGGGATCGAGCCGCCCTGCACGACGACCGAGAAGCCGACGACGAGGAACACGATGCCGTACAGGCGCTGAGCCTGGTCGACGTGCGCGCTGCACGATGAGCGTCCCGAGCAGGATCGGAACCGCGCCCTTCAACCCGCCCCACATCACGAACAGCCGCTCTCCGAGCCTGAGCCGGACCGGGAGCAGCAGCACGTAGGCGATCACGGGCCGGGCGACGAAGGCGAGCAGCGACGGCGAGCACGAGCCCGGCCAGCCAGACCTTCTGCGAGTGGAACGATCCGATGTCGATCGTGAGCCCGAGCGCGAAGAAGACGACGATCTCCGCCAGGCTCGCCAGCGACGTGTGGAAGCGCTCGATCTCGCCCTTGTACGGGAACCGCTCGTCGCCGACGAGCAGGCCGGCGACGAAGACCGCGAGGAAGCCCGACCCGTGCAGGACGGCCGCCGCCCCGTACACGACGCCGGCCGCGGCCAGCGTGCGCAGCGGATACAGCGCCTCGTTCGTCAGCGTGATCCGGCGCAGCACGCTGGATCAGGAGCCAGGCGCCGGCGACGCCGACGGCGAGTCCCGACCCCCATCTCCTCGACGAACTCCACGCCGACCTGCCCGAACGCCGCCGTGCGTGCTGGTCGCGAAGGCGAGCATCCCGATCATCAGCGCGATCCCGACCGGGTCGTTGGCGCCCGGACTCGCCCTCCAGGATCGTTCCCGTCCGGCCGCCGACCTCGCGCCGGCCGAGCACCGAGAACATCACGGCCGGGTCGGTCGGAGCGAGCGCCGCGCCGAGGATCCCCGCAGTCGTCCAGCCGAAGCCGAACAGCGCATGCGCGAGCACGGCCATCAGGCCCGCCGTGGCGAACGTGCCGACGACGCCGAGCAGGGTGATCGGGACGGCCGAGCCCCTGAAGCGCCGCCACCCGACCTTCATCCCGCCGTCGAAGAGGATCACGATCAGCGCGACGACGCCGATCCGCTCCACGTTGCGGATCGAGATCGCCGTGCCGAGCGACGGGAAGACGTCGGACGCGATCGCCGCCGCGAACAGGAACAGCGCGGGCGCGGGGATCGGGAACCAGTCCGCGAAGCGGCTCGCCACGAGCGCGAGCGAGAACCCGGCGGAGCAGACCAGGATGATCACGCCGAAGTCGTGCACCTCGCTCATTGCCGCGGAGCCTACTCGTGCGCTGTTCAGCCGCTAACAAACTCCTTACACTGCGATCACCCGCGCCATAACCCGGGAGCCGAGAATCAGACCAGTGCGGCGCCTCCTCGTCATCGCTCTGACCCTGTTCGCGCTCGCCGGCACTGCCGGCGCGGCGACGTACGCGGGCTCGGACGGCGACGGCACGCTCTCGGTGCGGAACGCGGACGGGACCGTCTACCTGCGGGCCAACGGGGCGGTCTTCGGGCGCTTCGACCAGGGCTCGATCCGCGTGCTCGACCCGCGTCGACGGCGCGCCGCTCGACGTCAACGTGTGGGGCGCGGAGCACACGCGCGAGGTCAGCGACACGACCACGATCTACAGCGGGACGAACGTGCGGTTCCGGATCATCGGTCAGTTCCGGATCCGCATCGTCGCCACGGGGATCTACCTCTCGGCCGTGGGCCAGGGCAGGATCGGGCTGAACGGCGACAGTCGGGACGTACGCCCTCGACGGCAAGACGCGCCGGCCGCTGCCCGCCGATCCGGACGGCTCCCTCACGCATGTTCGACCTCGGCGACACGTCGCCGGCGCCGCCGTCGGGCTAGATCCGCTCTGTCTGGCATCCTGAGCGCATGAGCGCGCAGTCACAGACCGTGCTCGTGGTCGAGGACGAGTCCTCGATCGCCTCCTTCGTCGCGCTCTACCTCAAGAACGCCGGCTACACGGTGCGGTCGGCCGCCAACGGCACGACCGCGCTCGCCGAGGCCGAGGCGAGCCAGCCGGCGCTCATCGTGCTCGACCTCATGCTCCCGGACATCGACGGCGTGGAGGTCTGCCGCCGGATCCGCCAGCGCTCCGACGTCCCGATCCTGATGCTGACCGCGCGCGACGAGGACGTCGACAAGATCATCGGGCTCGAGGTCGGCGCCGACGACTACCTCACGAAGCCGTTCAACCCGCGCGAGCTGGTGGCCCGCGTGAAGGCGATCCTCCGCCGCTCGACGCCGGAGCGCGCGCGGCCCGAGTCGAAGCAGATCCGCCACGGCGACCTGCTCATCGACGCCGGCCGGCGCGAGGTGCGCGTGGGGGAGACCGAGGTGCAGCTCGCGCCGAAGGAGTTCGACCTCCTGTGGGAGCTGCTCGACCATCGCGGGCTCGTGCTCACGCGCGACCAGCTCCTCGAGCGCGTGTGGGGCTACACCTACTCCGGGATCGACACCCGCACGGTCGACGTCCACGTCCGCCAGCTGCGGCGCAAGCTCGGCGATGCGTCGCCGATCGTCACGGTCTGGGGCGTCGGCTACAAGGTGTCGCCCTCGCGCGCCGCCGGTGAGCACCGCCTAGGGGCTCGTGTTCCGGTCACTGCGCTTTCGCCTGCCGGCGCTCTTCCTGGCGGCGATCGTGCTCTCCGGGCTCGTCGCCACGGCGATCGCCTTCCGGCTGTTCGCCGACTACACGCAGGCCCAGTCGCTGCGCGAGCTGCGGCGCGAGACCCACGGGCTGACCGCGGCTCTACGCCGACATCGCCGGGCGCGAGTCGCCGGTCTCGTCGAAGAACCTCGAGGCGGCGACGGGCAACACGATCTTCTACGTCCCGGTCCATCCCGACATCACTCCGTTCCCGCGCGAGCGGCTGCCGTTCCGACCGCTGGCGCCGCCGCTACGTCGACTGGCCGGCGCTCGCCGCCGGCAGGATCGTGCAGTTCGAGTTCACGCCGCCCGGACTGCAGGCACCGCTACATCGCCATCGCCGAGCCGCTTCGCTTCGGCAGCGCGGTCTTCGGGGCGCTGGTCGTCGCGACGCCGAAGGCGGAGCTCCACACGCGGCTCGTGACCCTGCTGTGGCGGCTCGCCATGGCCTTCGCGGTCGCGGTCGTGCTGGTCGGCGCGCTGGCCTGGTACCTGTCGCGCTGGATCACACGGCCGGTGCTCGCGCTCTCCGCCGCGGCGGACGAGGTCGCCGAGGGGCACTACGACGTCGAGGTTCCGGCGGTGCCGGGTGGTGGCGAGATCGGCCACCTCGCCGACCGCTTCCGTGAGATGACCGCCAAGCTGGCCGAGTCCGAGGAGGTCGAGCGGAACTTCCTGATGACCGTCTCGCACGAGCTGCGGACGCCGCTGACCGCGATCCGCGGCCACGTCGCCGCGCTCGTCGACGGCCTCGTCACCGACGACGAGGCCCGCGGCCAGTCGCTCGACGTGATCGCGCTGGAGACCGCCCGGCTGGAGCGGCTCGTCGGCGACGTGCTCGAGCTCGCGAAGCTCGAGGCGCACCGGTTCACGGTCCTGCACGAAGAGGTCGACATGGAGCGGCTCGTCGACCAGGCGTACTCGGCGTTCGGCGAGGAGGCCCGGCGGCGCGGGATCGACTACGAGCGCGATCTGGCCGCGAAGCCGGTGATCGTGTCCGACGGCGACCGCGTCCTGCAGATCATCTCGAACCTGCTCGCCAACGCGTTCCGCTGGACGCCCGACGGCGGCCGGATCGGGCTGGAGCTGGCCGCAGAGAACGGCTCGGTGCGGGTCGCGGTCGGCGACAGCGGCCCCGGGATCCCGGCCGAGCAGCGGGAGCGGATCTTCAGGCCGTTCTGGACGAGCGACGACGGCGGCACCGGGCTCGGGCTCGCGATCGCGCGCGAGCTCGCCCACGCGCTCGGCGGCCGGATCGAGCTGCAGACCGAGCCGGGCCGGGGAAGCCGGTTCGAGCTCGTGCTCCCCGCCGAGTCGGTGCCGGACGGAACGGCCGATGCGTGAGCGGACTACGCGCCGGGATAGGCCCGGGCGGCTGAGCGCAAGGGCGGTCGACTAGCATCGGCTCCGTGCCGGTATCCGAACGCGCGCCTGTCGTCGAGCTCGACCTCCGCCGGCCCCGCCGGTCCTGCCGTTGCGCTGCTCGTCGCGCTACGCCCGCGGCAGTGGTCGAAGAACCTGCTGCTCTTCGCGGGCATCCTCTTCGCCGCAAAGCTCGGCGACGCCGTCGCGCTGGGGTGACGCCGTCGCTGCGTTCGCTGCCTACTGCGCGGCCTCCAGCGCCGCCTACCTCGTCAACGACGTGCGCGACATCGAGCAGGACCGGCTGCACCCGATCAAGCGTCAGCGGCCGCTGGCGCGGGGCGAGCTGTCCGTCCGCACGGCGCTCGTCGTCGCCGCCGTCCTCGCCGTGGCGGCGCTCGCGCGTTGCCGCTGCGCTCGGGCCTGCGTCCCTCGGCCTGCTCGCCGGATTCCTCGCACTCCAGGTCGCGTACAGCCTGCGGCTGAAGCACGTCGTGCTGATCGACGTGATGACGATCAGCGCGCTGTTCACGATCCGCGCGGCCGCAGGAGCCGAGGCCGTGCACGTGCGGATCTCGCCGTGGCTGCTGCTGTGCACGGCGCTGCTCGCGCTCTTCCTCGGGCTTGCCAAGCGCCGCGGCGAGCTCGTGCTCGTCGGCGCCGACCGCACGCCCGGCCGGCCGGTGCTGGAGGGCTACTCGCTCGTGCTCGTCGACCAGCTCGTCGCCGTCGTGGCCGCCGTCGACGGTGATCGCGTACTCGCTCTACACGTTCACCGCGCGGCGACTCGAAGGCGATGATGGCGACGATCCCGTTCGTGCTCTTCGGGGTCTTCCGCTACCTGCTGCTCATCTACCGCGACGACCTCGGCGAGGAGCCCGAGCAGGTGCTCCTGACCGACCGGCCGATCCTCGCGACCGTGGGGCTGTGGGCGCTGACAGCGGCGTTGATCCTGCTATTCAGCTGAGTTCGGTCCGAGCATCGAGCCGCGGGCTCGTCGGAGCCGTGCTCCTCGTCGCCGGGCTGACAGCCGGCGTCGTGCTCGGGCTGGGCCTCTACGCGGACTTCGGCGCGCTGGGAGCGGCGCTGTCGAGCTTCCGCTGGGAGCTCTTCCCGCTCGCGCTGGCGCTCACGTCGCTGAACTACGTGTTCCGGTTCGGGCGCTGGCACTACTACCTCCACGTGCTCGGGATCCGTGTGCCCGCCCGGCGGAGCCTGTCGATCTACCTGGCCGGACAGACGATGACGATCTCGCCGGCAAAGCTCGGCGAGGTGCTGAAGTCGGCGCTCCTTCGCAGCTCGTTCGAGGTTCCCGTGGCGCGCTCGGCGCCGACAGTGCTCGCCGAGCGCATAACGGACGCGATCGGGATCGTCGCGCTGGTCGCGATCGGTGCGCTGGCGGCTCGGTCCGGCAAGGGCTGGGAGCTCGGCCCCGCCGGACTCGTGCTCGCCGCGCTGGCCGTCGTCGCGGTGCGGTCCCCGCTGCTGGAGCGGGTCAAGCGGCTCGGGGCGGCGCGCGCGGCGGCGCTGGAGCTGCTCGGGCCTCGCCTGCTCGTGGGGATGTCCGGTCTGGCCGCCGTCTCGTGGTTCTGCGAGTGCCTGGCCGCATACGTCTGCGTGCGGGGGCTCGGCCTCCACGCCTCGCTCGGCGTGACGATCCTCGTCTTCTCGCTCGGGACGCTGGCCGGTGCGCTCTCGTTCATTCCCGGCGGTCTCGGCGTGGCGGAGACGAGCATGACCGCGCTGTTCGTGGCGCTGGCGAACATGTCACGATCGGACGCGGTCGCGGCGACGGTGCTGATCCGGCTCGCGACGCTCTGGTTCGCGGTGCTGCTGGGTCTCGTCGCGCTAGCGGTGGAGCTGCGCCTCGGCCGCCGCCGCTGAAACAGCTGCCTTCATTCCTCAGAGCGGCAGTGGCCGGCAGCAGCTTGCTGCCGCGCGCAGGCGCTGTATACCGCCGGAAGTCGCCATGGCCTCGGCGCAGCCGGGCCGGCCTTCCGGCGGCTGCAGGCGGACTCGGCCGGCTAACGGCGCTCTTCGATCCGGTACACGATCGCGCCGCCCGAGGTCTGGAGGCTGCGCTCGAGGCGTGCGAGCCGGTCGTCGACGCCTTTCCAGCCGGACGTGATGAGATCGATCAGCAGCGCGAGGTCGTCGATGCGCGAATGCTGCTCGGAGAGCATGTCGCCTTCGAGCCGCTCCAGCCGCCTGATCATCTGCCCCGCGAGCCCGCGCACCTCGGCGAGCTGACGGGCTACGGGCAGCGCCTCGCGCGCGGACACCCTCGCGGACGGCCTCCTCGACCCGTTGTGGCAGCGACGCCTCGAGATTGCCCGCCAGCTCGGCGAGCCCTTCGATCCCCACACGCGCCCGTTCCAGCGCCGCTTCCACTGCGCCCGGCTCGGTGCGGCCCTCCGCGGCGGAGCGAAGCCGCTCTCGGGCGCGCTCGATCGCGTCGTCGTCCATGTGCTGCAACGGTAGCGTGCCAGTCGGATGAAGGTCTCCGAGCTGGACTACGAGCTGCCGCGGGAGCTGATCGCGCAGCGACCGGCGGAGCGGCGGGACGGCTCCAGGCTCCTCGTCTACGACCGTGCCTCGGAGGAGGTGCGGCACCGGCGGTTCTCGGAGCTGCCAGAGGAGGTCGCGGGCGAGCTCGTCGTCGTCAACGACACACGCGTCGTGCCCGGCCCGGCTGCGGCTGCAGCCGCCCGGGTGGGGGAGCGGCGGAGGTGCTGCTCCTGGAGCGGCTCGGAGACGGGCTCTGGGAGGGACTGGCCCGGCCGTCGCGGCGGCTGCGGGTGGGCCAGCGGCTCGGCCCGGTGGAGTTGCTCGAGTCGCTCGGCGAAGGCCGTTGGCGGCTGCGGCTCGAGGGCGAGCCGGCCGGGGAGGCGCCGCTGCCGCCCTACATCACGGAACCGCTCGGCCGACGCCGATCGGTACCAGACCGTCTACGCGCGGGAGGAGGGCTCGGCCGCGGCACCGACGGCAGGCCTCCACTTCACGGCCGAGCTGCTCGGCCGACTCGACGTGGAGCGGGTGACGCTGCATGTCGGGCTCGACACGTTCCGGCCGCTCAACGTGGAGACCCTCGAGGAGCACGAGCTGCACGGCGAGCAGTACAGCGTCGCGCCGGAGGCGTGGGAGCGGATCCGGACGGCTCCCTCGGTACTCGCCGTAGGGACGACGACGGTGCGCGTACTGGAGTCCGTCGCCCGCGGCGCCCCGCTGTCCGGGCGCACCTCGCTGTTCGTCACCCCCGGCTTCGAGTTCCGGCGGGTCGACAGGCTGCTCACGAACTTCCACCTGCCGCGCTCGACGCTGCTCGCGCTCGTGATGGCGTTCGCCGGGGTCGAGGAGACGCGCGAGCTGTACCGGCTCGCGATCGCGGAGCGGTACCGCTTCTACTCGTTCGGCGACGCGCTGCTCGTGCTCTGACGGCCCTACACTCGGCCGCGTGAGCTTCGAGGTCACCGCGAGCGACGGCGCCGCCCGGGCCGGGATCCTGCGCACCGCACACGGCGAGGTGCCGACGCCCGCGTTCATGCCGGTCGGCACGAAGGGCACCGTCAAGGGCGTCGACCCCGACGAGCTGCACGCGCTGGGCGCACGGATGATCCTCGGGAACACGTACCACCTGCATTTCCGGCCCGGCGACGACGTCGTCGCCGAGCTCGGCGGCCTCCACGCCTTCATGGGCTGGAACGGCCCGATTCTCACCGACTCCGGCGGCTTCCAGGTCTTCTCGCTGCGCGACACGCTGCTCGCCGTCGACGACGACGGCGTCACGTTCCGCTCGGTCTACGACGGGAGCCCGGAGCGGTTCACGCCCGAGCAGGCGGCCGCGATCCAGGCCAATCTCGGCTCGGACGTCGCGATGTGCCTCGACGTCTGCCGGCCCGCGGGCGTCCCCGACCGCGACCTCGCGGAGGCGGTGCGGCTCACGACCGCCTGGGCCCGCCGCCAGAGAGACGCGCCACGTGCCGCCGGCCAGCTCGTGTTCGGGATCACCCAGGGCGCGGCCCACCCCGAGCTCCGCCGGCGCTCGATCGAGCAGATCGTCGAGCTCGGCTTCGACGGCTTCGCCCTCGGTGGGCTCTCGGTCGGCGAGGAGCGGCCTGTTCTGCTCGATGCCGTGGGCTGGGCCGCGCCGCTGCTGCCGGCCGACAGGCCGCGCTACTTCATGGGCATCGGCGACCCCGACGGCATTCTCGACGTGATCGCCCGCGGGATCGACATGTTCGACTGCGTGCTGCCGACCCGCACCGCCCGCACCGGCTCGGCGCTCACCTGGGAGGGGCGCCTGAATCTCAGGAACGCCCGCTTCGCCCGCGACCCGCGGCCGCTCGACGAGGAGTGCGGCTGCCCCGCCTGCACCCGTTTCTCGCGCGCCTACCTGCGGCACCTCGTGAACCAGCAGGAGCTGCTCGGGCACCGGCTGCTGAGCGTGCATAATCTGCGGTTCCTGCTGGATCTCACGGCCGGGGCGCGGGCGGCGATCGAGCGCGGCGAGCTGCAGTCGTTCGTCTCGTCCGCGCACACGCGGCTCGCCGAGGCACCGAAGGAGACGCCGTAGCCCCTTACCTCCTGATCGTCGTCGCGCTCGCCCTGGTCTGGGTGCTGATCATCAGACCCCAGCGCCGCCGCCAGACCGCGCAGCGCCTGATGGTCGAGCAGCTCGAGGTCGGCGCCGAGATCCTCACCGTGGGCGGCCTCTTCGGGCACGTCCGCTCGATCGACGGGAACGAGGTGCAGGTCGAGATCGCGCCGGGCACTACCGTGCGCCTGGCGATGCGCGCGATCGCGACGGTGGTTTCGCCCGAGGTGGAAAACGGGAAGACCGCGCAGGACGACGAAGAAGATCCGGGCCCGTCGGCGGCCGACGAGCCGGACTCAACTCGCGCAAACGGCGGCTAATCTAAGCAACTCCCCCCTTGAACTCCACTCGCTCACACCTCTTCCTCGTCCTCGGAGTGGTCGCCGCCGTCGTCGGCGTCGCGCTGCTCGCGGTCCCCGGCTCGCCCTTCCACAAGAAGCCGACGCTCGGGCCTCGACCTGCAGGGCGGGCTCGAGGTCGTGCTGAAGGCCCAGCCGCCGCCGGGCCACAAGCTGACGGCGACCGACCTCGACCGCTCCGTCTCGATCATGCGGTCGCGCGTCGACAGGCTCGGCGTCTCCGAGCCCGAGATCCGCAAGCAGGGGACGGACCAGATCGCGATCGAGCTCGCCGGCGTCCACGACCCCAACCGGGCGCTCGCGATCATCGGCAAGACGGCCCAGCTCGAGCTCTACGACCTCGAGACGTCGGCGACGGGGCCGTCGCTGGCGAACGCGCAGGGCAACGTCACCGCAACGCCGCGTCTCTATCGACCTGCTTGCGGGCCAGCAGGCCAAGGCGAAGTCCACCAAGCCGGCGCCGAGCGCCTACTACCTCTTCGACACGAAGAAGCGGCTGCGGGCCGGCCCCGCACCGAGCCTCAACGGCAAGAACGGGCTGCTGACGAGCACCGATCTGCTCACGAGCACACGGCAGAACACGGTGAAGTTCCACGGGACGCTGCCGAAGGGCTTCAAGGCGTTCGCGGTTCCGGGGAACACGGTCGTCATCACCTGCGGCCCGCCTGCGGTCGTCTGCCCGCAGAGCACCGGGCCGACGCCGCCCACGCAGACGTACTACTACCTCTTCAAGCACGATCTCACGAACCCGAACGCGCTGGACCGGTTCCCGCAGATGACCGGATCCGACCTGAAGCTCTCCGGCACGCAGGCGGACTTCGCAGCCGACACCGGGCAGCCCGAGGTGCTGATGTCGTTCACGGGCAAGGGCGGGAAGATCTTCCACCAGATCACGCGCGAGGAGTACCAGCGCGGCAAGGCGCTGGGGAACCCGCAGCACTTCGCGATCGTGCTCGACAACCAGATCAGGTCGTTCCCGCAGATCGACCCCACCGACAGCTCGCTCGCGGACGGCATCGACCCGGTCAACGGCGCCCGCATCACGGGCCTCTCGAGCTTCAGCGAGGCGAAGGATCTCGCGCTCGTCCTGCAGACCGGTGCGTTGCCGGTCAACTTCGTGACGCTGGAGCGGACCGACGTCTCGGCCACGCTCGGCAAGGACTCGCTGCAGCAGGCGAAGCGCGCGGCGATCGGCGGCCTGATCGTCGTCGCGCTCTTCCTGCTCCTGCTCTACCGGTTCCTCGGCCTCGTCGCCGTGATCGGCCTCGGCATCTACGCCGCCCTGCTCTACGCGGCCATCCTCATATTGGGGGTGACGCTCACGCTGCCAGGCTTCGCTGGGATGATCCTCACGATCGGTGTCGCGGCGGACGCCAACGTCGTCATCTTCGAACGCATCAAGGAAGAGGTGCGCGCCGGGAAGTCGGTGCGCGCCGCGATCGCGGCCGGCTACTCGAAGGGGTTCCGGACGATCCTGGACGCCAACGTCGTGACCGCGATCACGGCGCTGATCCTCTTCGGCGTCGCAACCGCGGGCGTCAAGGGCTTCGCGCTGATGCTGCTGATCGGGACGGTGATCTCGCTGCTCACCGCCGTCGCCGCCACCCGCGCGATGCTCGGCCTGCTCGCCGGCTTCAGGTGGTTCGAGAACCCGACGCTTCATGGGCGCCGGCGGCGCGCAGCGCGGCCGCTGGATGCAGATCGACTTCATGGGGAAGCGGAACACCTGGTTCGCGATCTCGGGCGCGATCGTCCTCATCGCAGCGTCCTCGCTCGTGCGTGCGCGGGCTGAACTTCGGCATCGACTTCAAGGGCGGCGTGCAGATCGCGTTCAAGACCGACCAGCCGACGTCGCTCGCGAAGATCCGCGCGCAGACGGCGGCGATCGGCCGTGGCGATGCCGTCGTCCAGGGCCGCGGCAAGGTGACCGGCTCCGAGAGCTACCGCAGCTTCCAGATCCGGCTCAAGAAGCTGAGCTCCCCGCGAGCAGAACACGCTCACGGGCGACCTCGAGAGCAGGGTGAACGCCAAGTCGCTGGGCGTGACGAACGTGTCGTCGAGCTTCGGCCGCCAGATCGCGCGCGCGGCGATCCTCGCGATCATCGTCTCGATGCTCCTGATCGTGATCTACATCTGGTTCCGGTTCGACGTCAAGTACGCGGTGCCGGTGATCGTCGCCATGCTCCACGACGTCGTGATCACCGTCGGCGTCTACTCGCTGACCGGTCGGGAGGTGACGGCGTCGACGGTCGCGGCGGTGCTCACCGTTCTGGGGTACTCGATCTACGACACGATCATCATCTTCGACCGCGATCCGCGAGAACGTGCCGTTGATGCGGCGCGCGCCGTTCGCGCAGATCGCCAACATCTCGCTGTGGGAGACGATCCGCCGCTCGCTGGCCACGACCCTCATCACGATCCTCCCGGTGCTGTCGCTCGAGTTCTTCGGCGGCGCGACGCTGAAGGACTTCGCGTTCGCGCTGCTCGTCGGGATCATCTCCGGCGCCTACTCGTCGATCTTCATCGCCGCGCCGCTGCTGACGATGTGGAAGGAGCGCGAGCCGGAGTACGCGCGGCGCATGGCCGGAGGCGAGGACGCCTCGCAGGGCGCGGCCGTCGGGCGCAGGCTGCCGCGGCTGGGCCGGCCCGGCGCCGCCGCGGTCGAGACCGACGAGGAGGCGCTCGCCGAGTCCGAGGAGGCGCTGGCCGCGGAGCCGAACCCGGCGCTGTTCGATGTCACCCCGCGAACCGCCGAATCGCAGGCGAAGCGCGACCGCCGCCGGCAGCGGCGGCGCACGAGGCCGCATGGCCGCGCCCGCTGACGAGCGCTCCGCGCCGCTGGATCTGCTCGAGCGCCTGGCGCTCGCCGCGCTCGGCGCCGTCGCGCTGACGGGCGACCGCGTCGACGAGCTTGCCGACGAGCTCTCCGACGCGCGGGGCCGTGCGCCGGGACGAGACGCGGGAGCTGATCCTGGAGCTGTCGAGCCGCTGGCGTGGCGACGCCCTTCGGGTCGGCGAGCGGGCCGGCGCAGGTCTCGGCAACGTGCTCCGCGAGCTCGGGCTCGTGACCCGCCACGAGTACGAGGAGCTCGAGCTCCGCGTGGCCCAGCTCGAGCACCGCCTGCGCCTGGTCGAGGGCGGCCCCGCCCGCCCGCCCGCGTGAGCCTGCTCGCGCGCGTTCCGAAGCTCTGGGGCAACGACGACCTGGCCGTGTGGCAGGTCATGCGGTACGTGGGCCCGAGGATCACGCTCTGGCTCGCTCCCTCGTACGGCTACGGCGCCGACCGGATCCCGCCCGGCGGGGCGCTCCTCGCCGCGAACCACTTCTCGGGGCTCGACCACCCGCTGCTGTGCTGCTTCATCCCGCGGCCGGTCTACTTCATGGCCAAGGCCGAGCTGTTCGAGATCCCGGTCTTCGGCGAGCTGCTGCACTGGACCGGGACGTTCCCGATCCGCCGCGGCGAGGCCGACCGCGACGCGCTGCGAGAGGCCAGGCGGATCCTCCGGAGCGGCGGGATCGTCGGCGTGCACGTCGAGGGCACGCGCCAGAAGTTCGGCCACCCGGGGCCGGTACAGCTCGGGGGCCTGTCGATCGCGATCATGGAGGGCGTGCCGGTGATCCCCTGTGCGCTCGACACCTTCGGGTGGACGCCCTGGAACCGCCGGCCGTGCGCGGTCGTCTTCGGCGAGCCGATCTCGCTGGCGGGCATCCCCCGCGGCCGCGCCGGCTACGAGCAGGCCGGTGAGCTCGTGGAGCGCCGAGCTGGTGCGCCTGTGGCGGCTCGCAGTCGGCCGCCGTGCGGGAGGGGTTCCCGCCGGTGCTGGCCGACGGCGCGCGCCGGACCGGACGGGTGCCGCCCGGAGGACGTCCCTCCAGAAGCTGAGCGAGCGCCGCCGCCCGTGCAAGACTGAGCGCGGTGGCAACCCCGACGACCCGGAACCTCGGCCGGCTCTCCGAGATCGCTCAGATCGCGGTCAAGCACGGCTTCGGCTACTTCTTCGAGTCCCACAAGCTCACCGACCTGCTGCCGAGGCGACGGACGGAAGACCTGTCAGACGGCGGCGCGGAGTCGCTCTCGACCCGGGGCCAGCACCTGCGTGAGCTGCTCGACGAGCTCGGGCCGACGTTCGTCAAGTTCGGGCAGCTGCTCTCGACCCGCCCGGACGCCGTACCGCCGGACATCATCGTCGAGCTGCGCAAGCTCCAGGACGAGGTGCGCCCGTTCCCCTTCGAGGACGTGGAGCGCGTGATCGAGGAGGACCTCGATCTGACGATCGACAGGCTCTTCCTCGATTTCGACGAACGGCCGATCGCCGCGGCCTCGATCGGCCAGGTGCATCGCGCGGTGCTTCCCAACGGCCGACAGGTCGCGGTCAAGGTGCAGCGTCCCGACGCGCCGCGCCAGATCGAGGCCGACCTGGCGCTCATGCACCAGGCGGCGCGGCTCGCCCGCGAGCGGGTGCGCGCGCTCGACTTCGTGGACACGCGCGAGATCGTGGACGAGTTCGCGCGCTCGATCCGCCAGGAGCTCGACTACCGGCAGGAGGGTCGCAACGCCGACGCCTTCCACCGCGACTTCGCCGGCCACCCGCACATCCGCGTCCCCCGCGTCTACTGGAGCTACACGCGCGCCCGGGTGCTCACGCTCGAGTACCTGGACGGGGTCAAGCTCTCCGAGCTGCCGCCGGACTACACGCTCGAGGAGCGGCGCGGGCTCGCGTATGTGATGACCGAGGCGTGGATGGCGATGATCTTCCGGAACGGGTTCTTCCACGGCGACCCGCACCCGGCCAACATCCTCGTGCTGGGCACGGAGCAGATCGGCCTCGTCGACTTCGGCCAGGTCGGGAAGCTGTCGGACGACGACATGTCGAAGCTCACGGCGCTGTTCATCGACGCCGCGAACGAGAACGTCGAGGCGCTCCCGCGCCGGCTCTCCGACCTCGGCGTCCGGTACCCGAAGGAGCGCGAGGAGGAGTTCACCTCGGAGCTGCGCGAGATCTACTACCGCTACTACGGCGCGAGCCTCTCCGAGATCGACCCGATCCAGGTCATCCGCGAGGCCTTCCAGCTCATCTACTCCATGAACCTGCGCCTGCCGACCCGGTTCGTGCTGCTCGACAAGGCGATCGCCACGCTCGGCTCCGTCGGAGTCGACCTCTACCCGGACTTCAACGTCTTCGAGGTCGCCAGGCCGTACGCCCGCAACCTCATGCTGAAGCGCTACACGCCGCAGCAGGTGGCGCGGCGGGCGCGGCGCGAGACGATCGAGCTCGCCCGGATCATGCGCGACACGCCGTACCAGGTGCACGACTTCCTGGAGCAGATCCGGGACGGTCAGATCGAGGTCGGCTTCGTCCACAAGGGCCTCGACGACTTCATGCAGAAGCTCGACGTGGGGATCAACCGGCTGGTCGTCGCGCTGGTCGTCGTGGGCGGGCTGCTCGGCTCCGCCATCATCGGCGCGTTCGCCACGACAGGCACGACGATCTTCGGCGTGAACTGGTTCTCGGCGCTCGGCTTCGTCGCGTCCACGGTGCTTGCGGTATGGCTGCTGGTGGGAGTGGTGCGATCCGGACGGTTGTAGTGGTGCGACGCGGGAACTCACAATCCGAGGATTCTCGGGAGTGTGTCCTCCTCAGCTCACCGCCCTCTTCACCAGCGCGTCGATTCTTGCCTCTTCGGCTGCGGTCAAAGTCTTCAGCGCGAAGGCGGTCGGCCACATCGCGCCGTCGTCGAGGTTGGCCGCGTCGCTGAAGCCGAGAGTCGCGTACCTCGTCTTGAACTTCTGTGCGCTCTGGAAGAAGCAGACGACCTTGCCGTCCCGGGCGTAGGCGGGCATCCCGTACCAGGTTCTCGGCGAGAGGGCCGGCGCGCTGGCTTTGACGATGGCATGCAGCCGCTCGGCAAGGGCGCGATCCGGATCCGGCATTTCCGCGATCTTGGCGAGCACGTCGTGTTCCCCGTCCGCCTTGCCGGCACGTGATCCGCGGCGCGCGGCCGTCTTGAGCTCTCGGGAGCGCTCTTTCATCGCGGCCCGTTCCTCGTCCGTGAACCCCTGGGACGCCTTGCTGCCACCCGACGTCTTCAGGCCCTTCTTTGCAGGTTTTCTCTCAGCCATGCGAGCACCTCCGTGCGTCGAACGAGTCCTGGCCCCTTGACCTACCGTCTTGATCGCTGGTCGCTGAGCGGAGGTCCTGGATGCGGATGTCCGTCGCGGTCAGCGTAGTCAGGCTCCGTGATCTCCGCTTCTCGTCGTTACCTGTTTCGCACGGACGGCGGACGAGGGTCGACGTTCAGTCGGTACGCCGACGGACCATCGTTGCGAGCATCGTCGCCACGTGGACGCGCTCGGCCCCCTGGTCGGTGTACGCGTCGCCGCGGCAGACGGTCAGCGTGCGCCCGGGGCGGACGACCTCGCCCTCGGCGACGAGCCTGTGGCCGCTGGCCGGCGCCAGCAAATTGACCTTCAGCTCGACGGTCAGCACCTCCGCGTCGGCCGGCATCAGTGTCATCGCCGCGTAGCCGCAAGCGCTGTCGAGCACGGTGATGACCACCCCTGCGTGAAGGAAGCCGTGCTGCTGGGAGAGGCGCGGCTCGATCGGCAGCGCGATCGCGACGCGACCGGCGGCGACGCCGGCGAGCTCGGCGCCGAGAGTCACCATCGCCCCCCGGCGGGCGAAGCTCGCGTGGACCTGCGCGATGACCGCACTGTCAAGCGGTGCAGACGCCGCGCTCATCGGCCGCAGACCGGTACCGCTCGCCTGCGAGCCTCGCGGAGAGGTGTCTCAACGCCCCGGGTTGGGCCTGCCACACGCACATCATGATCGATCGCTCAGCGGACATTCCCGCACGCTGGCCGATGATTCGCGACATCTGATGAAGTCGTACCGGAGGACAATGCACCCGAAACCGGAGGCTGTCGTGAAGTTCATGCTCTTCATCTACCCCGACCGCACCGTCGAGTTGACTCCTGAGCAGCGGGGCCGGATTCCGGGCGCGGCCGGTGCCTGGGTCGAGGAGATGGACCGACGCGGGGTCCGTCTCCAAGGGCACGTCCTTGCTCCTGCAGCCCAGGCCGCGACGATCCGGGTGCGCGATGGAGAAGTCCAACGTGGTCACGGTCCCGCGGCGGAGGCCGAAGCGCAGATCAGCGGATTCAACATCCTCGAATGTGCCAACCTCGAGGAGGCTCTGGAAGTCGCCGCAAAGCACCCGGTTGCGGCCTTCGGCACGCTCGAACTGCGGGCGTTCGCCGCCTTCTGATCCACCAGCTTGAGGCGACATTCCCGCACGCTGGCTCAGACCAGAGGCTACGTCTTGGCTTCAGCTTCGCCTTGTCCAGCAGACCACGGTGCTGCTATGTCCACGGCGCTGCTTCGTTCGACGACGATGTCGCCTGCCCCCTCGGTGGTGAAGATCTGGATCATGTCGCTGTCCGGGTAGACGACGACACCGACCGCTGTGATCGAAGAGAACATCGCAACGCGCGCGGTTGACTCGCTGTTGTTCCGCACGAGGTGCGCCCCGGGTGGGCCGGATGGAAAGAAGACAAGGTCCCACGGTTCGAGCTCGTCCTCGCCGCTCGGATGACGCAGGGTTGGCGTACCTGAGACGACCAGGAGCCACTCTTCTTCAGGAGCTTCGTAGTGGTAGGGGCCGATCGCCTGGCCGGGAGGTAGCTCGTAGACGCTCAGCCCGATGCGGGCAGCGCCGAGAACCGTCCCAACTCGGGTGCTGTTCCGGCGGAAGCCGTCAGGTAGCTGTGGACGCGGCTCGCATGCGATCGCGGCGAGGTTGGCTCGCTGAACCGGGTCAGGACTCATTGGGACTCCTTTTCTTAGGACTTAACATCAAGAGACTGCGTCGGCCCCCGAACTCATCCGCGGCGGAGCCCGACCGGGCGCTCCGGGAGATTCCTGAACAGTGGCCGAGCCCACAGCTCTACGGGTTGGGAAGGATCTCCGAGGCATGCGTTCTGAATACTGCGGCGACGTCAGCGCTCGGCCGATGGATCTCGTCGATCAGCTGCGCGATTCGCGGAGGCATCACGAGGAGGTACTCCGCTTCGGTCTCGCCTGCGTTCCAGAACGTGTGGGGTGTTCCTCGCCGGGCCAGCACGGCGGACCCGGCATTGGCATGGAGCTCGTCGTCGCCGAGCCGGAAGCCGAGGGTGCCGGAGAGGACGTACCAGGCCTCGTCGTCCCGATAATGGACGTGCAGTGGCGCGATCCAATGGTCGCCGACCTCGGCAGTCCACTGAACGAGAACGAAGTCGTCGTCCGATGATCCGAGCGTGTTGCCGGCGAGCCGCTCGACGTGCACGGCGGCGACCCTAGCTCACGCGGTCGGGAAGCTCAGGGGACGTAAGAGAACGCCGTCGGAGGCGGATCGCGTCTCTAGGTCGCGACGCCCGCGCCGATCAGCACCAGCTCCGCAACAACATCTTTGACCGGCTGCGTCGCGTCGATCTCGTGCGTGCACGTGGCGCGCAGCAATGGTTCGACCTCCGCCACATGGCCGAGGATCAGGTCGCGCTCCTCTGGCGTCTTTCCGTAGGCGTTCGCTGTCCTGCTCTCGATCCGGCGGAGCAGCACGTCGACCGGAGCGGACAGCAGCACGACGGCATCGAATTGACGATAGAACCGTCCCTGGTTCGAGACGGTGCCGGATACGTAGAGCGTCGACTGGCGGGGGCGAGCGAGAAGCCTCGCGATGCGATCCTCGTGCCAAACGTACCCGCCGTCCTTGTCATACCAAGTCGTCCAGCCGGGCTCGTCGGTATCCACGACGTCGAATCCGCGCCTGCGCAGCTCTGCAAGAGCAGTCGACTTGCCCGCGCCAGATATCCCCGTCACGAGGATCTTTCGCATGCCGGAACGCTAGAGCCTCTCGCTTCCGCTCGGATGACGTTGCAGAACACCGGGGAATCCGCATCCATGCGCTGGAGCACGCTCGCCCCGTAGAGTCGAGGTTCACCAACCAGGAAAGGGGCTTGTCAGTGACGATTGGCATCCGCATCAAGCTTCCAGGAGTCACGCAGGAACAGTTCGATGCTGCGCACGACCACATCAATCCGGAGCGCACCCCGCCGAAAGGGCTCTTGTTCCACTCGTCAGGCCCGATCGACGGTGGCTGGGGCGTGATCGATTTCTGGGACTCGCGCGCGGACTTCGATGCCTTCCAGTCCCGGATCCAGGAGGGCATGGCAGCGGCTGGCGTGGAGCCGCAGGGACCGCCCGACATCAAGCAGTTCCCGGTCCACGAGACGATCCAGGCGTAAACAGCAAAGCGGTGCGGCTGCGGCAGGGCCTGAATCCGAGGTCCTGTCGCCCTCCGCCCCGCACTGGCTACGTCGCGTCCGTGAGCAGCTCGCCTCGCTCGGGCGGGCGGAGGTCTGATCGGTCGTGCAGGAGTCAGCCGCCTACGCGGCCAGTCGATCGGCAACGGCGAGCATCTGCCGGCTGACCGGCTGCAAACCCACCTTCGTGCCAAGCAGTCCGGTCGACACGCGCTCGACGACGCCCCATTCCCAGATGCTGGCGGCGTCGAGGCCCGTGCGCGCTGCGAGCCAGCGGGCGCGTTCGTGGGGATCGCTGTCGAGGACGTCGAGCGGGTCCTCGCGCATGATGATCCCGAGGTCGTACTCCGGCTGTGCGAGGAGGCCGTCCGGGTCGACGAGTTTGAATCCGTCCGGGGCTTCGGCTTCCAACGTGTTCCACTGATGAACGTCGCCGTGAACAAGGACGGCCTGCTCGTCGCGATGCGCGGCGGCGCGCCGGCTTGCGCACGTGATGGCGTAGTCGACGGCGCGCTCCGAGCATGGGCGATCCAGTTCCTCCCAGGTCGTCGTGATGAAGTCGGCGAGCCAGAGACTCTTCTCGGCACCTGTTGGCAGACCGCAGCCGGGCGCGGGCCGCCATACGCGGGCCGCCGTCGAGCAGAGGATCTCGTGGCGTCTGCGGATCGGTACTGCAAGCTGGTAGAGCGACCGGCCTAGGCGTTCGAGCAGGAGCGCGCCGCGCCCGGCGTCAGCTTGCAGCAGCCGCACGCATCCTTCCCCGCCGCTGAGTCGCAAGACGGCGATCTCGTTCACGGCCGCGTCACCGCTACGGGGCACGATGAGCTTCAGCACGGCCGCGGTGCCGTCTGCGCAGGTCGCTTTCGCGACGAAAGCCTCCGTCGAGTCCGTATAGGGGTCGCCGACCGTGATGCCCCACTCCTGCTCCACGCTTGCGACAAGCAGCGGCAGGTCGTCCAGCCACAGCTCCGCACCGACCGCGAACGCCTTCTGGCGCACCACTTCGGGAACCTGAATCACGAGTCGCAGTGTCACACCGCAGACCCGCGCTCGGACATCGTTCACGAACACCGGCCCGAGAAGCAGCCCGTCAGGTGCCGGCTGTCCGTGACCGATGCAATCGACGAAGTCCCGGCACGAGCTGCGGCACCCGCCGGCGATACCGTGGGTACGCCTCGGGGAAGGTCGCGAGCATGAGCCCTTCCTCCGTATGGATCCGGATCTCGATGAACACGAGCCCGACGGGCAACAACACCAGCCAGTGCCCGAGTCCGACCAGCAGAAGAGTGCCGAGCAACATCCCGAGCAGGCCCGTGTAGATCGGATGACGCGTGATGCCGTACGGGCCGTCGGTACGAAGCTGGTGCTGGGCTTTGACCGTGGGCGAGGAGCTCCACATGGTGCCGAGCGCGACGCGGGCCCAGAGCGCGAAGGCGGTCGAGCAGATCAGAACGGCCAGGCCGAGAACCCGGACCCAGGGTGTCCCGACCGCCATCGAATGCCAGTCTGATCTGGGGAAGACTCTGACGATCGCCCACGCGAGTGCCGCCACGACGAAGCCGGCCGACAGGTTCGACCTGAGCTGCGGTCTGGTCACCGCCCGCGGGCCTCGAGAGGCGGTGTACAGGGCCCCCGCGACCCAGGCGAGCACTGCCACTCCCCAGCAGGTGGCAACGCCCACAACCACGAGCGCGTGAACCTGCGAACTCGTCACGCGATTCACCATAGCCCTCGGCGCCGCTCGCGGCTCGCCGGCCCTGCCGTCGCGTGGCGTCCGACGACGACGTCGCACAGAATGCGGCCAGCCACGAAACGGAATCGAGCCTGGAAGGAGAGACGGAGCACGCAGTAATCGGACGGGTCAGGATCAAGCCGGGCCAGGCGGACGCGACGCTCTCGATGATCGGCGAGCACGGTGTGCCGATGCTGCAAGGCATGGCCGGCTCAGCGGGCGGCTACTGGGCGCGGAGCCTCGAGGACGGCGACCTCATCCAACATTCGTTCTGGCACTTCGAGACGGAGCAAGACGCCCGGGCAGCGGAGGCGACCTTCAACACGCTCCGCGACATGCCGGATGCGCCGGCGACGTTCATCAGCGTCGATGTCTGCGAGGTCGTCGGGCACGCCTAGGAAAGTTGAACGCGCTGTCTCGGCGGGGGGACGGGCTAGCGCCCGACCCAGACGTCGCGCTGCTCGACGACGAGCCCGTTCCCGTCGAAGCGCAGGAGCGAGACGCCCACGAGGTCCTCGGCGCCACCGTCCACGAGCCTTGTCCGTGCGCTCCAGGTGACCGCCGCTCGGTCGCCGTCGACGATCGGCGTCCCGAACTCGCAGTGGGCCGACTCCTCCTCGGCGAACACGCGTGCCAGGTACTCCGGCTCGGGCTCGCGGAACGGGTGTTGCTGCCAGTATGCGGCGTCTGCGTAGAGCGCACCGATCGCGGCGTTGTCGTGCTCGCGCCAACCTCGCTCCCAGACATCCGCCCACCGTTGCGCGGCCTCGCGGGTATCCATGCGGCGAGTCTAGATCGTGACTGCACGGTCGAACGCTTTGCCTGTCATCCGCCGCGCCGGCCGCTAGAGTCGGCCCAGACCCCGAGCTCGAGGAGGAACCAATGGAGCTGTTCGCCGAGATCGATGCCCTGCGCGAGCGCTGGAACGTGCTGCGCCATCCCTTCTACACGCGCTGGGAGCACGGCGAGCTGACGCGCGAGGAGCTCGCTTTCTACGCCGGCGAGTACCGGCACGCCGTGGTTGCGCTGGCGGGGGCGGCCGGGAAGTCCGGCGACGAGGGCCACGCGCGCGAGGAGCGGGCGCACGTCGCGCTCTGGGACGGCTTCGCCGCCGCGCTCGACGCGCCGCTCGACCGCGCGCCGACCGCCGAGACGCGCGCCTGCGCCGAGGCCTGGGGCGGCGGAGACCGGCTCGAGTCGCTGGCCGTCCTCTACGCGATCGAGTCGGCGCAGCCGGCGATCTCGGAGACGAAGCTGCGCGGGCTCGTCGAGCACTACGGCTTCACGGCCGAGGGCCCGGCGACGGAGTACTTCGCGCTGCACGCCGAGCGCGACGTCGAGCACGCACGCGAGGCCCGGGCGCAGCTCGCGGCCGAGGCCGGACGAGGCGGACGGGCCGCGGCTCGCCGCCGCCGCCGAGCGCGCGCTGCGCGGCAACTGGGAGCTGCTCGACGGGGTCGAACGCGCCGCCTGACCCGAGGCTCTCGCCGTGCCGAGAATCGAGGACTACGCGCTCATCGGCGACCTGTACACGTCGGCGCTGGTCGGCCGCGACGGCTCGATCGACTGGTGCTGCTTCCCGCGCTTCGACTCGGGCGCGTGCTTCGCCGCGCTGCTCGGCGGGCCCGAGCACGGCCGCTGGCTGCTCGCGCCGGCCGTGCCGGTGCGGCGCGGCGACCCGCCGCTACCGGCACGACACGCTGATCCTGGAGACGGTCTTCGAGACCGACGAGGGCACCGTGCGGGCGATCGACTTCATGCCGCCGCGCAACTACGCGCCGGACATCGTGCGCATCGTCGAGGGCCTCGACGGCGAGGTGCCGATGCGCTCCGAGCTCGTGATCCGCTTCGACTACGGCGACATCGTCCCCTGGGTGCGCCGCCGACCACGACGAGGCGCGCGTGGCGATCGCCGGTCCGGACGCGCTCGTGCTTCCGCACGCCGGTCGAGATCCACGGCGAGAACATGACGCACGGTCTCCGAGTTCGCGCTCGAGCGTCGGGCGAGCGGATTCCGTTCATGCTCACCTGGTTCCCGTCGCACGAGAACGCGTCCCGGACCCGATCGACGCCGAGCAGGCGCTCGGCGACGCCGAGGACTACTGGCTCGACTGGGCCGGCATCGTGCACGCACGCCGGGCGACTACCACGAGGAGATCCACCAGTCGCTGCTCGTGCTGAAGGCGCTCACGTACGCGCCCACCGGCGGCATCGTCGCGGCGCCCACGACCTCGCTCCCGGAGGAGATCGGCGGCGTGCGCAACTGGGACTACCGCTTCTGCTGGCTGCGCGACGCGACGCTGACGCTGCTCGCGATGCTGAACGCCGGCTACCGCGACGAGGCCGAGGCGTGGCGCCGGTGGCTGCTGCGCGCCGTCGCCGGCGACCCCGCCGACCTCCAGATCATGTACGGCATCGCCGGCGAGCGGCGGCTCGACGAGCGGGAGCTCGAATGGCTCCCCGGCTACGAGCGGCTCGAAGCCGGTGCGGGTCGGCAACGCGGCGTCGAGCCAGCTCCAGCTCGACGTCTACGGCGAGGTGCTCGACGCGCTCTACCAGGCGCGGGTGCACGGCGCGCCGGCCGACGACAACATCTGGGCGCTGACGCTGACGCTGCTCGAGTGGCTCGAGGAGGGCTGGCGCCAGAAGGACGCCGGGATCTGGGAGGTGCGCGGCCCGAACCGGCACTTCACGCACTCGAAGGTGATGGCGTGGGTCGCGTTCGACCGCGCCGTCCGCTACCACGAGGAGTTCGGGCGCGAGGGGCCGGTCGACCGCTGGCGCGAGCTGCGGGACGAGATCCACGCGGAGGTGCTCGCCAACGCGCTGGAGCGAGGAGAAGCAGGCGTTCGCGCAGTCGTACGGCTCGGACGAGCTCGACGCGAGCGTCCTGCTCATGCCGATCGTACGGCTTCCTGCCGGCCGACGACCCGCGCGTCGTCTCCACCGTCGACGCGATCCGGCGCGAGCTGACGCTGGACGGCCTCGTGCTGCGCTACCAGCCGCGAGGACGCGGGCGTCGACGGGCTGCCCGGCGGCGAGGGCGTCTTCCTCGCCGTGCTCGTTCTGGCTCGCCGACGTGCTCGCGCTGCAGGGCGAGTTCGACGAGGCGCGCGAGCTGTTCGAGCGGCTGCTCGACCTGCGCAACGACGTCGGCCTGCTCGCGGAGGAGTACGACCCGCGGACGAGCCGCCAGCTCGGCAACTTCCCGCAGGCGTTCACGCACCTCGCGCTCGTGAACACCGCGCTCGTGCTCAGCGAGGGCCGCAGCATGCGGCACGCGGGCAGTGCGGCTGCCGGCTGACATCACTGCGTCCGTCCCCGGTCGGCTGCGTTCGTCTAGCATCGCCGCCGTGGAGCACCGCACCCTCGGCCGCACCGGCGTCAAGGTCAGCCCGCTCTGTCTCGGCACGATGATGTTCGGAGCCTGGGGCGAGCCGGATCACGCCGAGTCGATCCGGGTCATCCACCGCGCGCTCGACTCGGGGATCAACTTCGTCGACACGGCCGACGTCTACTCGGGCGGCGAGTCCGAGGAGATCGTCGGCAAGGCGCTCGCGGGCCGCCGCGACGAGCGTCGTCCTCGCGACGAAGTTCCACGGCTCGATGGGCGAGGGGCCGAACCGGTCGGGCAACTCGCGCCGCTGGATCCTGCAGGCGGTCGACGACAGCCTCCGCCGGCTCGGAACCGACTGGATCGACCTCTACCAGGTGCACCGCTGGGATCCGTGGACGGACCTGGACGAGACGCTCGGCGCCCTCACCGACCTCGTGCGTGCCGGCAAGGTGCGGTACATCGGCAGCTCGACGTTCCCCGCGCACACGATCGTGGAGGCGCAGTGGGTGGCCGAGCGCCGCGGCCGCGAGCGCTTCGTCTGCGAGCAGCCGCCGTACTCGATCCTCGTCCGCGCGATCGAGGCCGACGTGCTGCCGGTGTGCGAGCAGTACGGGATGGCCGTGATCCCGTGGAGCCCGCTCGCGGGCGGCTGGCTGTCCGGCAAGTACCGCAAGGACGGCGTCCCGGAGAGCCGCCGCGCCGCGCGGATCCCGGGCCGCTACGACATGACGCTGCCGGAGAACCGGCGCAAGCTCGATGCCGCCGACGCGCTCGCCCGGCTCGCCGAGGACGCCGGGCTGACGCTGATCGAGATGGCGCTCGCGTTCGTGCTCCGGCATCCCGCGGTGACCGCGCCGATCATCGGGCCGCGCACGATGGAGCAGCTCGAGAGTCAGCTCGGGGCCGCCGACGTGGAGCTCACGGACGACGTGCTCGACCGGATCGACGAGATCGTTCCGCCCGGCGCGACCTTCAACCGGGTTGACGCCGGCTGGACGCCGCCGGCGCTCGCCTCGGCGGCGCTGCGGCGGCGGTGACGCCGACTCCGCTCGACCTCGCAAGCTCCGGCCTGTTCCCTGCCGCCCGCGGCTCGGTCTTCCTGAAGCGCGAAGACACCCACGAGCTCGGCGCCTTCAAGTGGCGCGGCGCGCTCCCCACGCTCGCGCGGTATGGGGCAGAGGGCGCCGACGCTGTGGTGACGGCCTCCACCGGCAACCACGGCGCAGCGACGGCCTGGGCCGCGGAGCGCGAGGGCGTGCGGGCGATCGTCTTCGTCCCGGAGGTGACGAGCGAGACCAAGCTCGGGCTCATGGCCGCGCTCGGCGCCGAGATTCGCTTCCACGGCGCCGACATGGACGAGGCGAAGGAGGAGGCCCGGCGCTTCGCGGCCGACACGGGCCTGCCGTTCTTCGAAGACGGCGCCGAGCCGACCCAGTTCGACGGCTACGGCGAGATCGCGGTCGAGCTGCTCGATCAGCTCGGCGAGCCGCCGGCAGCGGTCGTGGTCCCGGTCGGGAACGGGGCGCTGCTGATCGGAATCGGCCGCGTGCTGGCGGAGCGGTCGCCGTCGACGCTGCGCGTCGGAGTCGTCGCCGCGGGTGCGCCGGTGATGGCGGAGAGCTGGGACGCCGGCGACGTGGTCGAGGACGAGCGCTCGGAGACGTTCGCCGACGGCCTTGCGGTGCGCGTCGCGATTCCGGCGGCGGTCGAGGAGCTCGTCTCGGTCGCGCAGCGCATGCTGCGGGTGTCGGAGCGGGCAGCTCGCGGAGGCCGTGGCCGCGTACGCGCGAGTCGGGATCCGGGTCGAGGGCGCGGGCGCGGCGTCGCTCGCGGGCCTGGCCCGGCTCGATCCGATCGAGGGCCCGGTCGTCCTCATCGTCACCGGCCGCAACATCGACGACGAGCTCTGGCAGCTCGCCGTCGACGACAGCGCCGCGTTTCCGGCCTAGCCTCCGCGTCCCGGCCGGGCGGTGCAGGCCCCCAGGGTCGCGCTCTGCCCGTCCGCCCGGGATCGGCCGCCGCCGGGCCTGGCCGATCGGCCGCTCTCCCCAGGTCCGCTTCGGCCACATGAGGATTCTTCGTCGCGCTTTCGCGTGCAAAGGGACACTGTTCGGCCGCCCCGGCCTCGGCTAGCGTCGGCGTCGATGCCCGCTGCACTCCTGATCGCCGAGCCCGAGGCCGCGACGCGCGGCTTCCTCGAGCGGCATCTCTCCGACGACGGCTTCCAGGTCGTGGGCGCCGAGGCGCCCGAGCCCGTACGCGGGCCCGTGCCCGACCTGGTTCTGCTCGGCGGGCCTGCGGCCCTCGACGACGTCCGCTCGTGGAGTCCCGAGGTGCCGGTGATCGTGCTCGGCCGGCCCGGCTCGGATCCCGTCGACCGCGTCCGCGCCTTCGAGCGTGGCTGCGACGACTACGTGGCGCTGCCGTTCCACTACGAGGAGCTGCTGGCGCGTATACGGGCCGTGCTGCGGCGCGCAGGGAGCGGCCGCGACGTGGTGCAAGCAGGAGAGATAGCGATCGACCGGGCCACGAGACGCGTCGCGATCGCGGACCGCACGGTCGCGCTGGCGGCGAAGGAGTACGAGCTGCTCATCAAGCTCGCGGGGGAGCCGACGCGGGTGTTCACCAAGGAGGAGCTGCTCCGCGAGGTGTGGGGCTTCCGCTCGCTCGGCCGGACCCGGACGCTGGACTCGCACGCCTCGCGTCTGCGGCGCAAGCTCGCGGAGGCGGGCGGCCGCCGCTACGTCATCAATATCTGGGGCGTGGGGTACCGGCTCCTGGAGGAGGCGCCCGTGACCTAGCGCTTGAGCGGGCCGAACGCTCTGACGATCGCCCCGCCGCCGGCTGCGCAGGTCGCGGCCCAGCGCTGGTTCTGACTCGCGTGCCCGCGGACGCAGAACCAGCCACGCGGCGACGCGGCGGTGACGAGAAACGCCCGCATCACAACCCGCGCGTGGACGCACGTCGTCGGCCCCTTATCCCGGCGCACCGAGTAGGCGTAGGTCTTGCCGCCCTGCTTGAAGGAGACGTGCCCGCAAGCTTTGAATGTGGAAGACGCGGCGATCGGCGCTGCGGGCGCTCCGCCGGTCCCGAGCGCCAGAGCGCCGGCTGCTGCTGCTGCCGCAACCGTGCGGCGTCCGGTGATCCGCTTGCCGTCCGGCACGACGAACACAGAGTCGGGGAGCGAGGGCCGGCCGTCAAGCCGGCCCGCGCCTAGCCGAGACCCAGCTCTGCCCCTTCGAGCGCGAGCAGCAGCCGCTTGCGATCGAGCCCGCCGGCGTAGCCCGTGAGCGCACCCGTCGAGCCGACGACCCGGTGGCACGGGAGCACGATCGGCAGCGGGTTGTGGTTCATCACTCTGCCCACGGCCCGTGCGGCCCGCGGCCTACCGACCCGCAGGGCGAGCGTCCCGTACGTCGTCGTCTGACCGAACGGGACGCGGTCGAGCTCGGCGAGCACCTCGCGGGCGAACGGCGCGGTCGGGGACAGGTCGAGCTCGAGCTCGAACTCCTGCCGCCGCCGATCGAAATACTCGTCCAGCTGGCGGCGCGCCTGGTCGGCCGCGTTCGGCACGCGCAGCACGCGGGCGCCGAAGGAGCGGGCGAGCCGGTCGAGCTCCTGCTCCGGGTCGTACGAGATGCTGCAGACGCCCCGCTCGGTGACGCCGACAAGCAGCGTGCCGACGGGCGTGTCGTGCAACTCGTAGCTCACGTCGACGAGCCCCTCACGCGCCGCGGCCTCCCGGAAGCGGCGATCGAGCTCGGTGGACACGGTCATCCGTTCTGCTCCTCTCTGCGCAATCGCCGGATCCCCGACGAGGCGGCCTGCCGCGCGGCGTCCGGGGACGAGCCGAGCGCGGCGCCGATCTGCGCGTAGCTCAGGTCGTACCCGTAGCGGAGAAAGACCGCGGCCCGCTCCGTCGGAGGCAGCCCGGCCGTCAACTCCCGCAGCTCCTCGTGCACGAGCGGCTCGTCCACCGTCTCCACATCGGGGACGTCTGGCCCGACGGGCCGCAGCCGGCGGCGATCGTCGACCGCGACGTTGGTGGCGATCGTGAGCACCCACGCGCGGAGGTTGTCGGCGTGCTTGAGCCTCGGGTACGCGCGGAGCGCCCGCAGGAAGGTCTCCTGGAACGCGTCCTCGGCGCCCTGCCGGCCGAGCAGGCGGCGCAGGTGCGCCAGCACGCTGTCCTGGTGCTCGAGGTAGAAGCGCTCGAACGGCGGTCGGATCACGGCCTCCATCATCGATACAAACGCGAGGCCGCGCCGAGATGTGAGACTTAGTGCCTCTCTCGGCAATGAAACCATCACTTCCGGGAGAGCATCACCGAAAGAGGCACGTGTGAGGGTCGCCGTCGTCGGCCATGTGGAGTGGGTCGAGTTCGCCCGTGTCGAGCGGGTGCCGCGTCCGGGCGAGATCGTCCACGCGCTGGAGACGTGGGCCGAGGCGGCGGGCGGCGGCGCGGTCACGGCGGTGCAGTTGGCGAAGCTCGCGGGCGCCGCCACGTTCTTCACGTCACTGGGCAAGGACGAGCTCGGCGACCGGTCGCTGGAGCAGCTTCGCGGCCGGGGGCTGACGGTGCACGCGAACCGGACCGACGCGCCGACGCGGCGGGCGTTCACGTTCGTCGACGAGGGCGGCGAGCGGACGATCACGGTGCTCGGGGACAAGCTGCTGCCGCGCCGCAAGCACGAGCTGCCCTGGGAGGAGCTCGAGGGCGCCGACGCGGTCTTCTTCATAGGCGGCGACGCGGGCGCCGTCCGGGCGGCGCGCCGGGCCCGCGTCCTCGTCGGCACCGCGCGCGAGCTCGCCACGCTGCGGGAGGCAGACGTCGAGCTCGACGCGCTCATCGCCAGCTCGACGGACGAGGGGGAGACCTACCGGCCCGGCGACCTCGATCCGGCGCCTCGCCTCGCCGTGTGGACCGCGGGCGGCGCAGGCGGGTGGACGAATCCCGGCGGCCCGTTCTCGGCTGCGCCCGTGCCCGGGCCCGTGGAGGACGCCTACGGCTGCGGGGATGCCTTCGCCGCGGGGCTCGCGTTTGCCCTCGGCCGCGGAGACGACGTGCGCTGCGCCGTCGAGCTCGCGGCGCGCTGCGGCGCCGCCGTGCTGACCGGCCGCGGTGCGTACGAGGGCCAGCTGACGGAGCCTTCACCCGGTAGCTGACCGGGGTCTGTGCGGCCGGCCGGGGGTACGACGCGAGATCCCTTCCGGTCGCCCGTGCACGTTCCGGGGGGTTGACAAGTGGGGGTTGGTGGGGCAAAGTGGGGCCAAGTGGACCAATGCTTCTCGGCGAATATGAACACACGATCGATGAGAAGAACCGCCTCACCCTCCCTGCCAGGTTTCGCAAGGAGCTCGAGGGAGGTGTCGTCGTCACGCGCGGACTCGACGGCTGCCTCTACGGGTTCCCGAGTGCCGACTGGGAGCAGAGCGTCCGCGCCCGCCTCTCCGAGCTCGATCCGCTCAGCCAGGAAGCGCGCCTCATGCGTCGGTATTTCTACTCGGGCGCGACCGAGGCCGAGCCGGACAAACAGGGCAGGGTCATGATCCCGTCCGCCCTGCTCCAGCACGCCAAGCTCGGCCGCGAGGTCGTGGTCGCAGGCGTGGACGACCACCTCGAGATCTGGGATCGCGCCACCTGGCGCGCGCACCTGACGGAGATCGAAGGGAGTGCAGAGAATGTTGCCGAACGTCTTGCCGCCGGGCGCGACTGATCACGTTCCCGTCCTCGCCGACGAGGTGCGGAGGCTCCTCGCCGTGCAGCCGGGCGAGACCGTGGTCGACTGCACGTTCGGCGCCGGGGGCCACTCGTCGCTGCTCGGGGCCGACCTGCAGGGGCATGGCCGTGTGATCGCGATCGACCGCGACCCGACGGTCGACCCCTACTTCGAAGCGTTCCGTCGAGGCACGGCCGTGCAGGCGAGGCTGCTGCACGGCGACTTCGCGACCGTGCTCGAGCAGCTCGCGGCCAACGGCCGTTCCGCGGACGCGATTCTCCTCGATCTCGGCGTCTCGAGCATGCAGCTCGACCGCCCGGAGCGCGGGTTCTCGTACGCGGCCGACGCGCCGCTCGACATGCGCATGGATCCGTCGCAGGAGCTGTCGGCGCGCGCGCTGGTGAACGAGGAGTCCGAGCGCGGGCTGACCATGATCTTCAAGCGCTACGGCGAGGAGCGCTACGCGCGGCAGATCGCGCGGGCGATCGTCCGTCGGCGCCGGACCGAGCCGTTCGAGCGCACGTGCGATCTCGTCGAGACGATCAAGGCCGCGATTCCCGCGCCTGCCCGCTTCGGCGAAGGTCACCCGGCGAAGCGCGTGTTCCAGGCGCTGCGAATCGCGGTCAACGACGAGCTCGGCCTCCTGGAGCGGGCGCTGCCGCCGGCGCTCGAGATGCTTCGCCCAGGCGGCCGCCTCGCCGTGATCAGCTTCCATTCGCTGGAGGATCGGATCGTTAAGCGCTTTCTGCGCGCCGAGGAGCGTGGCTGCACCTGCCCGCCCGACTTCCCCGTCTGCGTCTGCGGGCAGGAGCCCGCACTGCGCGCGCTCGGCCGCAAGGCGATCCGACCCCGGCCCGAGGAGATCGCCTCCAACCCGCGAGCCTCGTCGGCGCGCCTGAGGGCCGCGGTCAAGGTCTAGAGAGCATGGCCACCCGGAGCGAAGCCGCAGTCCGTGCGCCACAGCCGGCGGGTCCCGCGCAGCGCTCGGTGAAGCGCCCGCCCCCGCCCACGCGCCGCGCTCGGCCGCGGCACGGGGTGACCGGCGGCGTTGTGTCGATCGCCGTCGTCGCCGTGCTCCTCGCCGGAGTCGTGGCCCTGAACGTCGCGGTCCTGCGACTGAACGTCCGGCTCGACCGGCTCGGTGAGCAGCGCTCCAGGCTGCGTGCGCAGAACGCCGAGCTGGCGTCGCAGATCTCCGCCGCAGTCTCGTCGCCGCGAATCCAGCAGTTGGCGCGCGACCGGCTCGGCCTCGTCCCTGCCGATCCCTCGCTCACGACCTACGTCAATCTGATCCACAGGTGAACGGGCTGCCGAACCGCCGGCTGCGCCTGCTTCTGGCGCTGTTCGTGCTCGTGTTCGCCGGCGCCTTCGCCCGGGCTGCATGGCTCCAGGGCGTGCAGGCGGCATCTCTGTCCGGGATGGCGGAGAGGCAGCACCAGGAGACGATCACGATCCCGGCCGGCCGCGGGTCGATCCTCGACCGCAGCGGCGTCCAGCTCGCGATCGGCGAGCAGGGGACGACGGTGTACGCGAACCCGCGGCAGATACAGAACCCGCGCCACGAGGCGGACGTGGCGGCGAGCATCCTCGGCATCGACCCGGGGCCGCTCGCGATCTCGCTGGCCGACCGCAAGCTCGGCTTCGTCTACGTCGCCCGGAAGGCCGACCCGCAGCGCGCAGCGCTGCTCGCCAGGCGCCATCTGACCGGGTTCGGCTCGTACCCGGAGGAGCGGCGCGCGTACCCGCAGAACGCGGTTGCGTCCCAGTTGCTCGGCTACGCCGGCGTCGATAACCACGGATTGGCCGGGCTCGAGCTTCAGCTCGATCGTTCGCTGTCCGGCAGGGCCGGCAGCGAGACGGTCGTAAGGGACGCGCGCGGCCGTGTGTTCGACGTGCTCAACGCGAAGCCCGAGCGGGAAGGCAGGGACGCCTACCTCACGATCGACCACACGATCCAGTCAAACGCGGAGAGCGTGCTGCGCGACACGATCAGGGAGTGGCACGCGAAGAGCGCCACGGCGATCGTGCTCGACCCGCGGACGGGCGCCGTGCTGGCAATGGCCAACGCGCCGGGGTACGACGCCAACCGCTACCCGGAAGAGCCGCGCTCGGCCCAGCGCAACCGGGCCGTGACCGACACGTACGAGCCGGGTTCCACGTTCAAGCTCGTCACCATCGCGGGTGCGCTTTCCGAGGGTCTCGTGACGCCGCAGACCTCGTTCGTCCTCCCGTACTCGATCCAGGTCGCCGACCGCGTCATCCACGATGCGGAGTCGCGCGGCACCGAGACGATGACGGTGGCCGAGATTCTGGCCCGCTCGTCGAACGTCGGCGCGATCACGATCGCGGAGAGGCTGGGGCAGAGTCGGTTGGGCCGGTGGATCACGCGTTTCGGCTACGGCCGCATGACCGGGATCGACTTCCCGGGTGAGAGCCCCGGGATCGTGCTGCCCGTCGACCAGTGGTCGGGATCGACGATCGGAAACGTCCCTATCGGCCAGGGCATCGCCGTCACCCCGATCCAGATGGCGTCGGCCTACGCTGCGATCGCCAACGGCGGCGTGTGGCGGACCCCGCATGTCGTCGACCACATCGGCGGCTCGCCGCGGCCTCGTATCGCGTCCCGCCGGGTCGTTACTGCGCCGATCGCTCGCGAGATCGTGGCGATGCTGAAGAACGTCGTCCTCGACGGCACAGGCACGTCGGCCGCAGTGCCCGGCTATCAGGTCGCGGGCAAGACCGGCACGGCGCAGAAGCCGGGCCCCCACGGATACACGACCAACAAGTACGTCGCCTCGTTCGTCGGCTTCGTCCCGGCGTCCCGGCCGCGGCTCGTGGTCCTCGTTGCGGTCGACGAGCCGACCAAGGCGATCTGGGGCGGCACGGTCGCCGCGCCGGCGTTCCAGAAGATCGCGACGTTCGACCTCCAGTACCTGGAAGTGCCGCCGGATGCGCCGCAGACGGCCGGATCCACCTCTGCTCAGGCGTACGTCGCTCCCTCGACGCAGTGACTGGGACCCGCCGCCTCCTCCCGCGGCGATCCTAGTCCGTTTCCGGTCGGGCATGTGTGCCGGAAGTGTCGAGAAAGTGCTGTAAATCAGCAACAACGGCGGGTGGCAGCGGGTCGAGGTCGACAGGAGGCGCTGGTAGACTCGCCGCGCGAGATGGACCTGGAGCGCCTGACCACGGCGCTCGCCCCGCTGAGCGTCGTGGGGCGTGCTCCGGCCCACATCCGTGACCTTGCCTACGACGCCCGCCGGGTGACACCCGGGAGTCTCTTCTTCTGCGTCCCCGGCGCCCGCGCCGACGGTCACGACTTCGCGCGCGCAGGCGGTGGAGAACGGCGCCGTCGCGCTCGTCGTCGAGCGGCCGCTCGACCTTCCGGTTCCGCAACTCGTCGTCGCCGATGCCCGTGCAGCCGATGGCCGTCACCGCCGACGAGTTCTTCGGCCGGCCCACCGAGGAGCTGATCGTTGCCGGCATCACTGGCACGAGCGGCAAGACGACCACGAGCTTCCTGCTCGCGGCGATCCTCGAAGCGGCCGGCCTGCGGCCGGGCATGATCGGCACCATCGAGACCCGGATCGGACGTGCGCGGCTCGATGCGGTGCGCACGACCCCGGAGGCGATCGACCTCCAGCGCTCGTTCCGCGCCATGCTCGACGGCGGCGATCGTAGCTGCACCCTGGAGGCCACGTCGCACGGATCCCAGCTCAGGCGGCTCGACCGCGTCCGCTTCGGCTGTCTCGTCTTCACGAACCTGAGCCAGGATCATCTCGACCTGCACGGGACGATGGAGGAGTACTTCCAGGCCAAGCGGCGGCTGTTCATGGAGACACGGCCGCCCGCGGCCATCAACATCGGCGACTCCTGGGGCCGACGGCTCGCTGTCGACCTGCCCGACGCTCTGACGTACGGGCTGGAGGGGAGCCCGGCGATCGGACGCGAGGCGCTCGACGGGGACCACCCTCGAGTTGCGTGGGAGGTTCAACGTCGAGAACGCGCTGGCCGCCGTGGCCGGGGCACGGCTGCTCGGGGTCGACGACCTCGCGATCACCCGGGGGCTGGAATCGGTGAAGGGCGTGCCCGGCCGGTTCGAGCGTGTGGACGAGGGCCAGCCGTTCGAAGTGATCGTGGACTACTCGCACAAGCCAGGCGCCCTCGAGAACGTCCTGCGGGCCGGCGCGCGACCTGTCCACCGGCCGTGTCATCTGCGTCTTCGGCTGCGGCGGCGACCGCGACCGCGAGAAACGGCCGGTGATGGGGCGGATCGCAGCAGACCTCGCTGACCTCGCCATCGTCACCTCGGACAATCCGCGCAGTGAGGATCCGCTGGCGATCATCGGGGAGATCGTGGCCGGCGCTGGAGGTGAGCTCGAGGTGGAGCCTGACCGCCGCGCCGCAATCGCCCGCGCGGTCGAGGCCGCCCACGAGGGCGATGTCGTCGTGCTCGCCGGGAAGGGCCATGAGCAGGGTCAGCAGTTCGCCGACCGGACGGTGCCCTTCGACGACCGCGACGTGGCGCGTGAGGTGCTCCGCAGGCTCGGGGCTCACACGTGATCGCGCTCCCGCTGGATGAGATCCGCCGATTGCCCGGCCGGCTCGACGCCGCCCCCTGGGCCGACGAGGTGACCGGCGTCCAGGTCGACTCGCGCCGGATCGACGAGGGCGACCTGTTCGTGGCAGTCGGGGACGGCGCCGCCTTCGTGAAGCATGCGTTCGCGCGCGGCGCTGCCGCCGCCCTCGTGCCGGCCGACCCCTTCGCGGCGTTGGCGGCGCTCGCGGCGGCGGTCCGCTCGCGGTCCACGGCCCGCTTGGTCGGCGTCACCGGCTCGACGGGCAAGACCTCGACGAAGGACATCCTCGCTGCGCTCTGCCGGCCGCACGCGAGGACCGTCGCCAGCGAGGGCGGGTTCAACAACGAGATCGGCCTTCCAGTGACCTTGCTTCGCCTCGAGCCGGACACCGAGGTCGTGATCGCGGAGATGGGCATGCGGGGCCTCGGCCAGATCCGTGAGCTCGCGGAGATCGCGAGGCCGGATGTCGGCGTGATCACCAGCCTCGGCCCGGTTCACCTGGAGCTGCTCGGCACGGTGGAGCGCGTCGCCGAGGCCAAGGCAGAGCTGCTCCACACCCTCCGTCCGGGCGCCGTGGCGGTCGTGCCGCATGATCCGTTGCTCGCACCCCACGTTCCCTCGACCGCCGATGTCCGCACATTCGGCCCGGGCGGAGAGTCGCAGGTCACGGGCTTCGAGCTCAGGCACGGCCGAGCGCACGTCGTGTTCGACCTCCACGGACGGCAACTCGAGGTCGCGTTCACGTTCACCGCGCGACACCAGGCCGAGAACGCACTCGCCGCGTTGCTCGCGCTCGAGGCCCTCGCGTTGCCCCTCCCGGAAGGTGTGGTGGAGGTGCAGCTCTCCAGCTGGCGCGGAGAGGAGGCGGAGCTCCCGGGCGGAGGTTTGCTGATCAACGACGCGTACAACGCGAATCCGGTCTCGATGCACGCAGCGCTCCGCCACCTCGCCGAACGGGCGGGCAAGCGACGGCGCGTCGCCGTGCTCGGGGACATGGCCGAGCTCGGCCCCGGCGCAGCCGGCTACCACGAGGAGATCGGCCGCGCAGCGGTCGAGGCCGGCGTCGACCTGCTCGTCGCCGTCGGCCCGCTCGCACGCGGCTACGCCGACGCCGCGGAGGGCGTCGAGTCGCACCGGTTCGCGACCCTGACCGAGGCCGCCGAGGGGCTGCCGGCCCTCGTCCGTCCAGGCGACTGCGTGCTCCTGAAGGCGTCGCGCGCACTGGGGCTCGAGGCGCTGGCCGCCACGCTCACGGCAGCGGCCGCATAGCGATGGTCCGGGTCCTGATCGCGGCCCTCGTGGCGATGCTGATCTCGATCGCCGTCGGCCCCAAGTTCATCGAGTTCCTGCGCCGCAACGAGTTCGGCCAGCACATTCGCGAAGAGGGGCCTGAGGGCCACCACGCGAAGCAGGGCACGCCCGTCATGGGAGGGCTGCTGATCCTCGGCACCGCGTCGGTCGCATTCCTCGCCTTCTCGACGTACACCGTGCCCGCGCTGACGGTGCTCTTCGTAACGCTCGCTTGCGGGGCGCTCGGCTTCATCGACGACTTCATCAAGCTCACCCATCGGCGTTCGCTCGGCCTCCCGGGTCGCTGGAAGATGCTCGGGCTGGCCCTGATCACCGTCGGCGTCGCCTACGCCGCGCGGCACCAGCACCTGCCCACGACCGTCTACATTCCCGGGCTCGGCGAGATCAACCTGTCCTGGGGCTGGTACGTGCTGCTCTTCCTGGCGATCGCCGGCACCGCGAACGGCGTCAACCTCACGGACGGGCTGGACGGTCTCGCCGCGGGCACGGCGATCATCGCGCTGTTCACGTTCACGGCGATGGCCGTGATCGCCTGGATCCGGTCGGGGCCGCCGGGCCATCGCTTCGACACGAAGCTCGATCTCGCCATCATCGGCGCGGCGCTGATCGGCGGCGCGATCGGGTTCCTCTGGTACAACGCCTTCCCGGCCGAGGTGTTCATGGGCGACACCGGCTCGATGGCGATCGGCGGCGCGCTGGCAGCGTTCGCGATCATGAACAAGACGATCTTCCTGCTGCTGCTCGTCGGCGGGATCTTCGCGATCGAAGCGTTGTCGGTGATCATCCAGGTCTTCAGCTTCAAGTACTTCCACCGGCGCGTGTTCCTGATGACTCCGATCCACCACCACTTCGAGATGAAGGCGTGGTCGGAGACGAAGATCATGGTGCGCTTCTGGATCGTGACGGGGATCCTCTGCGCGGCCGGATTCGCCCTGTACTACCGCTACTTCCCGGGCTTCCGCTGACCGAGCTGCCGGATCGGGCGCTCGTCATCGGGCTGGCGCGCTCGGGACAGGCGGCGGCGCTGGCGCTCGTCCGGCGCGGGGTGGAGGTCGTTGGCGCAGATCGTGAGCGCCGGCGCGCCGTGGAGGGAGTCGAGCTGCGAGGGATCGACGATCCAGCCCTGCTGGACGGCATCGGGCTCGTCGTCAAGAGCCCGGGCGTGCCCGCAGCGGTTGCGCCGGTAGCGGCGGCGCGCGAGCGCGGGATCCCGGTGTGGAGCGAGATCGAGCTGGGCTACCGGCTGCTCCGGCCGCGGCTGGTCGCAGTCACGGGGACGAACGGGAAGACGACGACCAGCGAGCTGCTCGGCGCCATGCTCGAGGCGCCCGTCGCCGGCAACGTCGGCCGGGCGCTCTGCGAGCTGGACGGGATCGTGGCGCCGGGCGGGCTGGTGGTATGCGAGGTGTCGAGCTTCCAGCTCGAGGATGTGCATGCGTTCCGGCCCGAGATCGCCGTATTGCTCAACCTCGAGCCCGACCATCTCGACCGCCACGGCACCTTCGAGGCCTACCGCAGCGCGAAGCTGCGGATCTTCGAGAACCAGGGCCCGGACGACACGGCCGTGGTCCCGCGCGGCTTCGCCGCCGTACCGGGAGCCGGTCGCCGCATCGAGTTCTCCTGGGAGGACACGCTGCCCGCCGAGCCGCGGATCCCCGGCGCCCACAACCGCGAGAACGCCGCCGCCGCAGTCGCAGCGGCCCGCGCCGCCGGCGCGGCGGAGGACAACATCGCACGCGCGCTCCAGACGTTCCCCGGGGTCGCGCACCGGCTCGAGCCCGTGGGCGAGGTGCACGGCGTGCTCTACGTCAACGACTCCAAGGCGACGAACGTCGCCGCAGCCCGGCGAGGAATCGCCGCCTACGCCGACCGGCCGGTGCGTCTCATCCTCGGCGGCTCGCGCAAGGGCGAGGACTTCACACCGCTCGCTGCGGCACTCGGGCCGAACGTGCGCACAGTCTTGCTGATCGGCGAGACAGCACCCGACCTCGCCGCCGCGATCCCGCACGCGGAGCGCGCCGGCGACCTCGCGACCGCAGTGCGCGTCGCGGCCCGCGAGGCCGAGCCGGGCGACGTCGTCCTGCTCTCACCGGCCTGCGCGAGCTATGACCAGTTCCACGACTTCGAGGAGCGCGGCGAGGCCTTCCGCGCGCTGGTCGACAACCTCTCCTAGGAGGCGCAGGCGTCGGTCGCATCCTGTCGAAAGGGCAGGGATGCGCAAGGGCCAGCTCGAGTCGCAGCTGCTGATCCTGATCACGCTCGGGCTCGTCGCCTTCGGGCTCGTCATGGTCTACAGCGCGACCTCGGCGCCGGCCGCGCTCGGCGACGGCGATCCGATGCAGTACCTCAAGCGGCAGGTCGTATACGCAGTCGCTCGGGCTCGCGCTGATGATCCTGGCCTACCGGACGCCGTTCCGGCGCTGGCGCGCGCTTGCGCCACCGCTCGTCGTCGCGAGCATCGGGCTGCTGCTCGCGGTGCTCGTCGTCGGGCAGACGGTGAACGGCGCCAAGCGCTGGATCGCCTTCGGTCCGGCCGCCTTCCAGCCCTCTGAGCTGGCGAAGCTCGCGGTCGCGGTATGGGCCGCCGCGTACCTGACCCGCCGCCGCCGACCGCCGCAGACCCTCAAGGAGCTTGCGCGCCCGCTCGGCCTGCTGGTCGGCGTGTTCTGCGTCCTCCTGCTCGCCGAGCCCGATCTCGGGACGGCGATCGCCCTCATGCTCATGGTCGCCGCGATGCTGCTCGTGTCCGGCACGCCGGTCAAGCCGCTCGCGCTGAGCGCCGGACTCGTGACGTTCGTCGGACTCGCCGCGATCTGGGTCGAGCCCTACCGCCGCGCCCGCGTCTTCAGCTTCATCAATCCGTGGCACGACGCGCAGGGAGCCGGCTACCAGACCGTCCAGGCCATGATCGGGCTCGCGTCCGGCGGCTGGTTCGGCCGCGGGCTCGGCCAGGGGATAGCGAAGGACAGCTATCTCCCCGAGGCGCACACCGACATGATCTTCGCGGTGATCGGCGAGGAGCTCGGACTGATCGGCGCGACGTGCCTGATCGTCGCCTACATGGCCTTCGCCTACGTCGGATTCCGGATCGCGCTGCGCTGCAAGGACGCTTTCGGCAAGCGACTGGCCGCCGGGCTGACGGTGCTCGTCTGCGGGCAGGCCGCGATCAACCTCGCGGCGGTCATGGGTCTCGCACCGCTGACCGGAATCCCGCTCCCGTTCGTGTCCTACGGAGGCTCGAGCCTCGTGGTCGCGCTCGCCTCGGTGGGGATCCTCCTTAACATCGCAGTCGATGGAGGAGCAGTCCGAGCTCAGATGTCTGATCGCAGCCGGCGGAACGGCCGGGCACGTCCTGCCGGCACTCGCGATCGCCGAGTCGCTCAGGGAGCGCGCGGTGGAGGTGACCTTCGCCGGGTCGCCGGATCGCGCCGAGGCTCGGCTCGTTCCTGAGGCCGGCTACGAGCTCGACACGTTCCGGATCGCCGGTCTGCCGCGCCGGCCCGGGGCTTGCCCAGGCGCGGGCGCTGCTGCTCGCCGGCGCCGCGCCGCGGGCGTGTGGACGGATCCTCGCGCGGCGTCGGCCACACGTCGTTCTCGGTGGCGGTGGGTACGTCGCCGCGCCGATGGTGGTAGCGGCTCGGCGCCGGCGGATCCCGGCGGTACTGACGGAGTCGGACGCCCACCTGGGGCTCGCGAACCGGCTCGCCGCACCCTTCGCGCGCACGGTCTTCCTGGCCTATCCGATCGCCGGTCGGGGCGGGTCGCGGTACCGCGTCGTCGGCCGGCCGATCCCGGCGCGGTCGCGATCGTTGCCGATGGCCGAGGCCCGACGACTGTTCGATCTGCCCGAGGAAGGGCCCGTGCTCGCCGTGTTCGGCGCGCTGGCCGGCGCACACAGCCTGAACGAGCTGGCCGTCGAGAGCTTCGGCGCCGGAGGGCCGCCGCTTCTCCACGTGACCGGCGAGCGCGATTACGACTGGGTGCGCAGGGTGTGTCACGCGCGAGGACTACCGGGTGCTGCCCTTCACCGAGCACTTCGGGGCGCTGATCTCTGCGGCGACTCTCGCACTCTCGCGTGCGGGCAGCACCGTGTGGGAGCTCGCTGCGGCCGGAACGCCCGCCGTCCTCGTCCCGTACCCGTTCGCCACCGGCGACCACCAGGCGAAGAACGCAGCCTATTTCGTCCGCGGTGGCGGCGCGATCGCCGTTCCGGAGCAGGAGCTCGGCCGCGTGCCCGATCTCGTGCGCTCGCTGCTCGGCGATCCCGATCGGCTCGAGTCGATGGCACGCGCGATGGGACAGCTTGCGCGGCCTGACGCCGCGGACGTGATCGCCGACGAGCTGGTGGCGCTTGCTCGAGGGTAGGCGGCTCTGGCTCGTGGGGATCGGGGGCGCCGGGATGAGCTCCTACGCGCTGCTCGTCCAAGGCCTGGGGGGCGGAGGTGGGCGGCTGGGACCGGCACGAGACGCCGTATCTCGCGGCCGCTGCGCCGAGGCCGGGATCGAGATGCGCATCTCGCCCGAGCCCGAGGCGCCCGCAGGCTGGGAGGTGTTCGTCTCCAGCGCCTTCTCGTTCCCCGGCCGGAGCCGTGCGGAGCTGCTCGCGGAGCTCGTGTCGCTGCGCCGGTCGGTGGTCGTCGCGGGCGCACACGGAAAATCGACGACCGCGGCGATGATCGCCTTCGTCCTGCGTGAGCTCGGCGAGGACCCTGCGTGGCTGATCGGCGCCGAGGTGGCTCAGCTGGGCTCGAACGCGGGTGCGGGCTCGGGCTGGCTCGTCGTCGAGGGCGACGAGTCCGACCGGACGATCGAGCACCTGCACCCGGAGATCGCCGTCATCACGAACATCGATCTCGACCACCATTCGAGTTTCGCCTCGATCGCCGACGTGCAGGCCGTGTTCGACCGCCTGGCCGCGCAGGCACAGCACACGGTGCGCGGCGACGAGCTTGCGCCGTTCGAGGGCGAGCTCGCGGTGGCCGGCGAGCACAACCGCCGCAACGCGGCCGCCGCCCTGGCTGCGCTCGAGCTCACGGGCATCGAGCGTGGGCGCGGAGTCGTGGCACTCGCCCGTTTCCGCGGTGCACGCCGCCGGCTCGAGCTGCGCGGCGAGGCGGGCCGTGTCGCCGTCTACGACGACTACGCGCACAATCCCGAGAAGGTCGCGGCCACGGTCGCGGCGGCGCGCGAGATCCGGCCCGGCGGGCGCGTGCTCGTGCTCTTCCAGCCGCATCTCTACTCGCGTACGCGGCACTCAGCTCGCGAGCTCGGCGCAGCTCTGGCGGCGGCCGACGCGGTCGCCGTCGCGCGACATCTACGGGGCGCGCGAGGAGCCGATCGAGGGCGTGACCGGCAAGCTCGTCGTGGACGCGCTCGCCGAGCTCCGGCCGGGCGTCATGGTGGCGTGGACGCCGGAGCTCGAGGACGGCGTCCGCTTCCTCGCGGGACGCGCGCGACCCGGGCGACATCGCCATCCTCGCCGGGGCCGGCGACGTCGACAGGGCGGCGCCCCTGCTCCTGGAGGCGCTCGGGTGAAGATCGAGGAGGGCGTGCTGCTCTCGCGGTACACGACGATCGGGACCGGTGGCCCGGCGCGCGCGTTCGCCCGGCCGGAGACCCTCGGAGAGCTCGAGCAGGCGCTCGCCTGGGCCGCGGAGAGAGGCCTCGACGTCGCCGTGGTCGGTCTCGGCTCGAACCTGCTCGTGGCCGACGAAGGCGTCGACGCGCTCGTGCTGCGGCTGGGCGGCGAGCTCGCCGCGAGTCGAGCTGAGAGACGATCTCGTGGTCGCAGGGGGCGGGGCCGGCAACGCGGTCTGCCTGCATCGTGCCCGCGCGGCCGGGCTCGGAGGATTCGAGTTCGCGTGCGCGATCCCCGGAACGGTCGGCGGCGGCATCCGGATGAACGCAGGCGCCTACGGCGGCGACTTCGCAGCTGTGCTGGAGCGGGCGCTGGTGGTCGACGCCGCTCGGGTCGCGCTGGCTCGCTCCGCGCCGAGCTGGGGCTGGCGTATCGCCGCTCAGCGCTGCGGCCCGGCCAGATCGTGGCGCTCGCGGAGCTCAGACTCGTCGCGCGGGCTCCCGACGAGATCAAGGCCACGGTCGCCGACATGCAGGCTCGCCGCAAGGCCGCCCAGCCCACGAACCGAGCGCACCTTCGGAAGCGTCTTCAAGAACCCCGATCACGAGCTCACCGCGGGCCGCATGCTCGAGGCCTGCGGCCTCCGCGGCCACCGGATCGGCGGGGCTCAGATCTCACCGCGGCATGCGAACTTCATCGAGAACGCCGACGGCGCCCGCTCCGCGGACGCGATCGAGCTGATGGCCGAGGCACGCCGTCGCGCGCGTGAGCGCTACGGAGTCGACCTGGAGCACGAGGTCGTCTTCCTCGGACCGCTCGAGCTGCCGGATTCCTAGCAGCTCTTCGACGGATCCCTCCGCCGCTCGGATCGGGCCGGCGGAGCCTATCCTCCGAACGCTGTGCAGAGGAGCGCGCCGGGTCGCGGCGAACGACGCGCCGTGCCGCCTCGCAACCGGAAGCGCACTGTCGCCCGCGCGGCGGTCGTCCCGTTCCCCGGGACAACGGTGAGCCTGGCACGCGCGCTTCCCTCGGCGCGCGTGCTGCTGATGGCCGTGGCCGTGCGTCGTCGCCGCCATCGGCGCTTACGCGATCGCGCGCGCGAGCCCGCTGTTCGCTCTGAACCGCGTGGAGATCAGCGGGGCGCCGGCTCCGCTCGCGCGCCGGGTCGAGCGCGCGCTGGAGCCTCTCCACGGCGAGAGCCTGCTCGCGTTTCGCGGGGGCCAGGCCGACAGTCGGCTGGCGTCCATCCCCGAGGTCGCGAGCGTGTCGTACGACCGCGCCTTTCCGCACACGCTGCGCGTCACCGATCCGCGCGGAGCATCCGGTCGCGATCCTGCGCCAGGGCTCCGGTGCCTGGGTGGCGGCCGGCGAGCGGCCGCGTGCTCGAGCCGCTGCCGCCACACGTTCGGTCGCGACTGCCGCGCGTCTGGCTACCGGCATCGACGGTCGTGCTCGTCGGCCACCGTCTCCCGCGATCCTGCCGGCCTCGTGCGCTCCGGACACTGTGGGGAGTGCGCCGCGCAGGCTTCCATGCACGGATCCGGTTCGCCCGCGCGTCCTCGACCGAGCTGACACTCGTACTGCGCTCCGGCGTCGAACTTCGGCTCGGTGAACTCGACCGGCTCGGTCTGAAGCTCGCGATCGCGACGCGTCTCCTGCCCGATGTGCAAGCGCCTGCCAAAGGCCCACCGTACCTCGATCTCACCGTTCCAGAACGGCCGGTGGCGAGTGAAAGCAACCCTCAAGTCACAAGTTATGGTTGAGAGTTGGATCAGACGCAAACCGTCACTTGCATGTTGACACCTACGCCAAGTGGGCGTACCCTCGGAGAATCCATGGCCCCTCGAGGGGTCGCACGCTCCAGTAAAGCTTCAGGTAGAGCCTGGTAGAGAGTGAGAGGCGAAGCAGGCAATTATCTCGCGGTGCTGAAGGTCGTCGGAGTCGGCGGCGGCGGCACCAACGCGGTCAATCGGATGCTCGAGGCCGGCGTTGCCGGCGTCGAGTTCATTGCCGTGAACACGGACGCCCAGGCGCTGCTCATGTGCGACGCCGACGTGAAGATCTCGATCGGCCATCAGACGACCAAGGGGCTGGGCGCCGGCGCGGACCCGCAGGTGGGCCACGCCGCCGCACTGGAGAGTCGCGACGAGCTGAAGGAAGTGATGAAGGGCGCCGACATGGTCTTCATCACGGCCGGCGAGGGCGGTGGCACCGGCACCGGCGCAGCACCCGTCATCGCGGAGCTGGCCCGCGAGCTCGAGACGCTGTCCGTTGGGGTCGTCACGCGACCGTTCGCATTCGAGGGGCGCAAGCGGGGAGGTCAGGCCGAGCAGGGGATCGACGAGTTGCGCGAGCGCGTGGACACGTTGATCGTGATCGAGAACGATCGCCTGCTGCAGGTCGTCGAGAAGAAGACGACGATCGTCGACGCTTTCCGGATGGCCGACGACGTCCTACGCCAGGGTGTGCAGGGGATCACCGATCTGATCACCGTCCCCGGGCTCGTCAACCTCGACTTCGCCGACGTTCGCACGATCATGAAGGACGCCGGCTCGGCACTGATGGGGATCGGCGTCGCGTCGGGCGAGAACCGTGCCACCGAGGCTGCGCGCATCGCGGTGTCCTCGCCGCTGCTCGAGGCCTCGATCGAGGGCGCGACGGGGATCCTGCTCAACGTCACGGGTCCGTCCGACATCGGGCTGTTCGAGGTCAACGAGGCCGCGGAGGTCGTGACCAGCGCCGCCGACCAGAACGCGAACGTCATCTTCGGAGCCGTCATCGACGACGCGATGAAGGACGAGGTCCGCGTCACCGTGATCGCGACCGGTTTCGGCGACGGACGACGGCGCAGGCGCCGGCCGACCGCGACGAGCTCGGCCGAGACTCCTCGTGCCGACGGTGAGCCGCGCCGGCAGCCGAGCAGCTTCGACCTCTCGGACGACATCCTCGAAGTGCCGTCGTTCCTTCGCGACAACTAGACGCCTGCCGGATCGGCGTTCGCGGGTCGCCCGACGGCATCCCACCTGAGCTTCTGCGTGATCCGGCCGGTTGGCGTGGTGAGGCCGTCAGCGACGGTTCTCTCGCACTCGAGCCTCCGAGGAGCCTGGGCAAGCGGCTCCCCGGTCTCGCCGGCCTTCCTGCCGGGGCCGCCACTGTCCGGAGTCGGTCCGCCCGTACTGCGTCAGGGTTAGCATCCGGGTCGTGCAGACCCTCCGGCGGACACCGCTCTACGCCCGGCATGTGGCGCTCGGTGCCCGGATGGTGCCGTTCGCGGGCTGGGAGATGCCGGTCCAGTACGAGGGCGTGATTCCCGAGCACCGCGCCGTGCGCACGGACTGCGGCGTCTTCGACGTGTCGCACATGGGCGAGATCGAGGTCGAAGGCCCACGCGCGCACGAGCTGCTGCAGGGCCTGCTCTCCAACGATCTCGACCGGATCGAACCGGGTGCTGCCCAGTACACGCTGCTCACGAACGAGCGCGGCGGGATCGTCGACGACCTGATCGCCTACCGGCTGGACGTCTTCCGCTACCTCCTGATCGTGAATGCGTCGAACCGCGCTGCCGACTTCCGCTGGCTCAAGGAGCGAGAGATCACGGGCTCGGACGTGCGCGACGTCTCGGACGACTACGCCCTGCTCGCCGTGCAGGGCCCACGGGCGCTGGAGCGTCTCGGCCTGGCGCCGGCGCAGCCGTTCACGTGGGAGATGGGCGAGATCGGCGGCGTCGAGTGCATGGTCAACCGCACGGGCTACACGGGCGAGCGAGGGTGTCGAGCTGCTGGCGATGGCCGACGAGGCGGCGGAGCTCTGGGACGAGGTGCTCGAGCGGGGCGCCCGCCCGTGCGGCCTCGGCGCGCGCGACACGCTTCGGCTCGAGGTCTGCTACCCGCTGCACGGCAACGACATCACGACCGAGACAGACGCGATCTCGGCCGGCCTCGGCTGGGTCTGCGCGCTCGGGAAGGAGTTCACCGGCGTCGACGAGCTCCGCCGGGTCAAGGAGCAGGGCCCTGAGCGGCGCCTCGCGGCCTTCGTGATGGAGGAGAAGGCGATTCCGCGGCAGGGCATGCCGATCGTCGAGGGCGGCGAGGTGACGTCGGGTTCGCATTCGCCGATGCTCGACGTCGGAATCGGCATGGGGTACGTGCGGAGCGAGCTCGCCGCGGCCGGGGACTGAGATCACGATCGACGTACGGGGTCGCCTGAAGCACGGCCGGGTGGTCAGGAAGCCGATCTACAGCCGTGCAGCGCAGCGCCGCGGGCGCGTAGGCTGCGCGGGTCTGCGCAAGCGGGTTCCAGCAATCGATGAAGCGAGTTCGAGAGGAGTGAGCGTGGCCGCCGCCGAGAGCTATCCCGAGGATCTGAAGTACCACCCCGAGCACGACTGGGCGCGCGTCGAGGGCGACGAGGCGACGCTCGGCATCACGTGGCACGCGCAGGACTCGCTGGGCGAGCTCGTCCACTTCGAGCCGCCGGACGTGGGGGCCACGATCGTCGCGGGACGCGTCGTACGGCGAGGTCGAGTCGGTCAAGGCCGTGTCCGATCTGATCTCGCCGCTCTCCGGTGAGGTGCTCGAGGTCAACCGCAAGGTCGTGGACGAGCCGGAGACGGTCAACGCGGATCCCTACGGCGCAGGGTGGCTCATTCGCATCCGGCTGAGCGATCCAGGTGAGGTCGACTCGTTGCTCGACGTCGACGCGTACCGCAAGCTGCTCGCCGAGCAGTGATACATCCGCATCTGCCGCTGACCGATGCCGACCGCGAGCAGATGCTCGCGACGATCGGCGTCTCCTCGGTCGCCGAGCTCTTCGAGCAGGTGCCGGAAGGGGTGCGGCTTGGTCGGCCGCTCGATCTCGAGCCGCCGCTGTCCGAGCAGGAGCTCGTCGCGCACCTCGAGCAGCTCGCCGGCCGCAACGCCCACACCGGCTCGGAGCTCTCGTTCCTCGGCGCCGGCATCTACGACCACTACGTTCCGGCCGTCGTCGACGCCGTCCTCCAGCGAGGCGAGTTCCTGACCGCGTACACGCCGTACCAGCCCGAGCTGAGCCAGGGCGTGCTGCAGTCGATCTTCGAGTACCAGACCGCGATCTGCGAGCTCACCGGCATGGACGTCTCGAACGCGTCGGGCTACGACGGGACGACGGTGGCGGCCGACGCCTGCTACGTGGCCAAGCACGCGACCGGCCGCACCAGGGTCGTCGTCACCGAGGCGACGAACCCGCAGGTGCGCCAGGTCGTCAAGACCTACGCGCCGGGCTTCGGGCTCGAGGTGGTCGAGGTTCCGCACCGGGGCGGGACGACCGATCCCGCCGAGCTGCGCGCGGCGGCCGACGATGCCGCCTGCGTGCTCTTCCAGCAGCCGAACTTCTTCGGCTGCCTCGAGCCGGCCCCCGAACTCGCCGCAGCGGCCGCACGACGCCGGGCGCGCTGGCGATCGCGCACGTCGACCCCATCTCGCTGGGCCTGCTCGAGGCGCCGGGTCGCTACGGCTGCGCGCTCGCGATCGGCGAGGGCCAGGGCGCGGGCAACTTCCCGTCGTTCGGCGGTCCGCACTACGGCTTCATCGCGGCGCGCTCGGAGTTCATCCGCCGGATGCCGGGACGCATCGCGGGCGAGACGGTAGACACCGCGGGCAAGCGCGGCTATGTCCTCACCCTGCAGACCCGTGAGCAGCACATCCGCCGGGAGAAGGCGACGTCGAACATCACCACCAACCAGACGCTGCTCGCGCTGGCGGGGCTCGTCTACCTGAGCTGGCTGGGTCCGCAGGGGCTGCGCGAGGTGGGGGAGACCTGCACGGCCCTCGGCGAGTACGCGAAGGGGCGGCTCCGCGACGCCGGGTTCCCGCTCGTGTTTGCAGAACAGTCAACGTTCAAGGAGTTTGCCGTCCGGGTCGGACGGAGCGCGCGCGAGGTCGTCGCCGCGGCGCGCGAGCGGGGCGTCCATCCCGGCTATGCGCTCGGGCGCGACTATCCGGGCCTCGACGACGCGCTGCTCGTCGCGGTCACCGAGAAGCGCACGCCGGCCGAGATCGACCGGCTCGTCGACGTGCTGCAGCGAGGTGGCCCGTGAAGCTGATCTACGAGAAGTCGCAGTCCGGGCGCCGCGCCTCGCGCATCCCGCGGCCGCGATCTGCCGGTGCCCGAGCTTCCGGCCGCGCTGCGCCGCGCCGAGCCGCCGCGCTTGCCGGAGGTGGCCGAGTTCGAGCTCGTGCGCCATTTCACCGAGCTGTCGACGCGCAACTACGGGATCGACACCGGCTTCTATCCGCTGGGCTCGTGCACGATGAAGCACAACCCGCGCGTGAACGAGCGGGTCGCCGCGCTGCCCGGTTTCCGCGACCTGCATCCGCTGCAGGAGGAGGATGGAGCACAGGGCGCGCTGGAGCTCATGTGGCGGCTGCAGGAGATCCTCGCGGAGGTGACCGGCCTCGACGCCGTCTCGCTCCAGCCCGCCGCCGGCAGCCAGGGCGAGCTGACCGGCCTGATGCTCGTGCGCGCCTACTTCGAGGAGCGCGGCGAGTCCGAGCAGCGGCGCAAGGTCGTGATCCCCGACACGGCGCACGGAACGAATCCGGCGTCGGTGACGATGGCCGGGTACGAGCTCACGCACGTGAAGACCGATCCGCGCGGCAACATCGACGTCGAGGACCTCCGCGCGCAGGTCGACGCCGGAACCGGCGCGCTGATGCTGACGAACCCGTCCACGCTCGGGCTCTTCGACGAGAACATCGAGGAGATCACGCGGATCTTCCACGACGCGGGTGCGCTCATGTACTACGACGGTGCGAACCTGAACGCCGTCTGCGGGATCTCGCGGCCGGGCGACATGGGGTTCGACATCGTCCACATCAACCTGCACAAGACGTTCTCGCAGCCCCACGGCGGTGGCGGCCCGGGAGGCGGGCCGATCGCCGTGCGCGTCGACGCTCGAGCCGTACCTCCCCGCACCGCAGGTCGTGCGACATGATGACGGGAGCGTTCGGGCTCGACCACGACCGGCCGCGTTCGATCGGCAGGGTGCGCGGCTTCACCGGGCCGTTCGGCGTGTTTGTCCGTTCGTACGCATACATCCGGTCGTACGGGCCGCTGCTTCGCGACATGTCCGAGACGGCGGTGCTGAACGCCAACTACGTGCTGGCGCGGCTCAAGGACGCCTACGACCTTCCGTTCGACCGCCACTGCATGCACGAGTTCGTGCTCTCCGCGCGAGGGCTCAAGCGCGAGCACGGGATCTCCGCGCTGGACGTCGCCAAGCGGCTGATGGACTACGGCTTCCACCCGCCGACCGTGTATTTCCCGCTCATCGTCGCAGAGGCTCTGATGGTCGAGCCGACCGAGACCGAGACCCGCGAGACGCTCGACGCCTTCTGCGATGCGATGCTCGCAATCGCGCACGAGGCGGCCGAGAGCCCCGAGCTGCTCAAGGAGGCGCCGCACGGATGCCCGGTGGGACGACTCGACGAGGTGCGTGCAGTGAAGCATCCTGTCGTCACGTTCGGCTTCGGCGAGGATGTATCCGGGGGGCCTGCGCAGGCGGTCGCACTGGAGGGGCCGAAGCGCGGCTAGCCGATCCCGAGGGGTCCTCGACGCTGGTGCACTTCTGACGTGGTCCGTGACAGACACGTGCGCCTTTCGTCGATACCGTCTGAACCGGTGGGTGGCTCGCGGACGGCCCCGGTCGGTCCATCCGCGAGGCTGTTGGCTCCGGGCATCCGCGATGGTCGCCGACGCTCGATCGAGACGCCGGGTGGACGCTCCACCGAACGGCAGGCGCGTCGGTCGCTACCGGGACACGTCCGTGCGGGTGCAGGCAAGATTGCCGCGTGGATGCTCGCGAGCCGCACGACGACAAGGAGGCCCGTGGCCTGATCGAGCTTCGCTCCGACACGCAGACCCAGCCCAGCGCCGGGATGCGCCGGGCGATGGCCGAGGCGGTCGTGGGCGACGAGCAGAAGCGGCAGGACCCGACGGTCGCCGAGCTCGAGCGCCGAACGGCGGAGCTGCTCGGTCACGAGGATGCGGTCTTTCTCCCGACCGCGACGATGGCGAACCAGATCGCGCTGCGCGTGCTCTCCCGGGCGGGAGAGGAGCTGCTCGCCGAGGAGAACTCCCATGTGCTGATCAGCGAGCAGGGTGGGCCGGCGGTCTTCTCCGGGCTCGTCATGCGGGCACTGCCCGGCCGGGCCGGGAGGCTCTCGCCGGCGCAGATCAGCGCATCGGTCCGTGACCCTGCGAGCGGTCACGAGCCCCGCACCGGCATCGTCTCGATCGAGAACACGCACAACAGCTCCGGAGGCAGGGTGTGGCCGCTCGAGGAGCTCGATGCCGTCGCCGTGACGTGTCACGAGCTCGGGCTTGCTCTCCATCTCGACGGAGCGCGGATCATGAACGCGGCGACGGCGCTCCAGGTCCCCGCGGCGGAGATCGGACGGCGGGCCGACACGGTCACGCTCTGTCTCTCGAAGGGGCTCGGCTGCCCCCTCGGCGCCCTGGTCGCCGGCTCCGCGGACCGGATGGTCACCGCGAGGCGCTACAAGCACCTCTTCGGTGGCGCCATGCGGCAAGCGGGGATCGTTGCCGCGGCGGGGATCTACGCGTTCGACCACAACCTCGCGCGGCTCGTGGACGACCACGCGCGGGCGCGGCGGCTCGGCGCAGGACTGCATGCGGCGGGCGTGCCGGTCGACCTCGAGCAGGTCGAGACGAACTTCGTCCAGATCGACGTCGGGCCGCTGGGGCTGACGAAGCGAGAGGCGCTGGCCCGTGTGCACGCAGACGGAGTCGGTTTGTCCGGCACCATCCACCCGACGACGCTTCGGGCGGTCACGCATCTCGGCGTCGACGACGAGGCCATCGACCGCGCGCTCGAGCTGATCCCGCGGTCGCTGGGCGTCCTTGCCGCAGCCTGACGGGCTCGCCGAGGCCTGCCTGCGGGTCGTTGCGGCTGCCCGGTCCGAGCGGCGGCTGCCGAGCGTGGCCGCGGCCGTGTGGCGGAACGGGGAGCCGCTCTGGGCCGACGCTGTCGGGCTGGCTGACATCGACGCAGGCGTGGCGGCCGTGCCCGACCACCGGTACCGGATCGCCTCGATCACGATGTGCCCGCGGAGCTCGAAGGCGTGCTCGGCCGCTGGTGGTCAGAGGGCACCGAGCTCGTGTGCCGTTTCCGGCACGGCCGGTTGGAGGCGCTCGCGGACACACGCGGCGTGCCGGCCGGTTTCGAGCGGGAGGGCGACGGCGTCTAGATGATTGATGCCACGGGTTTCGTGGCGGCCAGGGAGCGGAGGGAGCGGGTCGAAGTCGGCGTTGCCGAGGCAACGTCGACCAGGAGGCCACGATGCGCGCCGACCTCGACCTGCTCTGTGTCAGCGTCTATTGCACGGCGGACGACCTGCTGCCTGCCAAGCCGGGTAACGGGCGGCGCAAGCTGACCGACGCGGAGATTGTCACCCTGCGTGTGGCGCAGGCGTTGATGGGGATTCCGTCCGATCGGCGGTTCCTGCGAGCAGCCCGCCGGCAGCTGGGGCACTTGTTCCCGGTGCTGCCGACCCAGGACGCGTTGCACAAGCGGCGGCAGCGGCTCACGGACACGATCGAGTGGCTGATCGGCGTGTTCGCGGCGCAGAGCCCGGGATCGACCGATGATCTCGTGCTGCTCGACTCCACACCCGTCGAGTGCGGCCGCTCGCTGGAGACGACTCGCCGCTCCCAACTGGCCGAGGTGTGCGGCTACGGGTACTGCAGGAGCCACTCCCACTGGTTCTGGGGGATGCGGTTGCACCTGTTGTGCGCCCCCGACGACACACCACGCGCCGCCACCCTGGCCGCCGCTGACCGTCCCGAACGCGAGATCGGGCTGGCGTTGCTTTCCCGCACGCTCACCGGTGCGAAACGATCGTCTGCGACAAGGGATACGCAGGACGCGAGTTCGAACACGCGGTCAGCGAACTGGGCGGCCTGATCGTCAGACCCAACCGCAAAGACGAGCCCGACACCCACGTCCATCTCGCCCCGATCCGTCAGCGCATCGAATCGGTCTTCCTCACCTGCAAAGACCTGCTCACCCTTGAACGCCACGGGGCCCGCACCGCCCGCAACCTCCGAGCCCGCATCGCCACACGCCTGCTCGCACTCGCAGCCGTGATAGCCCTCAACCACACCCTCGGTCGACCCAGCCGCGCGATCGCCGACTACACGGCATGGGCCCGTGGCATCAATCGTCTAGCGGTCGCCGGCCATGTAGAACATCGCAGCGACGGCGACGTAGAGAGTCACGAGCAACGCGCCTTCCCAGCGGCGCGACCTGCCGTCCCTGATCACGTACCCGACGCTGATCGCGGCGCCGCCCATGGCAAACAGCTCCACCGGCCGGAACGAGAGCGGAAGCGGCTTGTCGAGCGCCCAGGAGAGCAGAGCCACCGCAGGTGCGACGAGCAACGCGACCTGTGCGCTCGAGGAGATCGCGATCTCGCTGGCGAGCTTGATCCTGCCGCGGTGAGCGATCACGATCGCCCCTCCGTGCTCGGCCGCGTTGCCGACGATCGCCACGATCACGGTCGCGACGAAGAACTCCGACAGCCCGGCGAACGTCGCGAACGCGGCCAGCGAGTGCACCAGGATCTCGCTTACCAGCGCAGTCGTCACGGTCGCCACCCCCAGAGTGAGCAGCGCGGCGCGGAGCGACCAGCCGCCCTTCGCCTCGGCGCCGCTCTCGTGGAACAGCCGCTGGTGGCGTCGAAGCCCGTATGCCGTAACGCCCGCGTAGAGGAGGAGCAGCACGACGGCGACGGGTACGGTGAGGAGCGCGAGCGAGTGGCGCTCCGGGTCTCCGTGCCAGGCGGGCACGGACGGGATGAGGTAGAGGACGACCGCGACGGTGACCAGGCCCAGCTGTGTCAGGAGCGAGCGGCGGTCGAGGTTGCCGTCGCCGCCGACGAGCATCGCCACGCCCAGCACGAGCAGGATGTTCGACACGACACTGCCCGCGAGCGAGCCGCGCACGACGTTGGGCAGCGAGTCGCTCACGGCGAGCAGGGCGATGATCAGCTCGGGCGCGTTCCCGAAGCTCGCGTTCAGGAAACCGCCGATCCCCGGGCCCGGTGTGCTCGCCCGCATGGTCGGTCGCCTCGCCGATCAGCCAGGCCAGCGGGATGAGCGCCAGCGCGGCGAGCACGAACAGCGCGACGTGTGCCGACATCGAACACCCAGTCGGCCGCGAAGGTGACGGGAACGAGCGCCAGCGACCCCCACAGGATCTTCCGCGCCACGCCGACTACCCTACCGGCGTGCTCGCTGCGGTTCTCTTCGATTGGGGCGACACGCTCATGCGGTGGACCTGGGACGAGCAGCTGCTCGAAGCCGGTCACCGGGCCGGGCTCGCGGCGCTCGAAAGGGCGGACCTGCCGGACGCCGGCGCGGTGACCGCGCGTTTCCGCGAGCGCTACGAGCCTCTGCTCTGGGCGCCGGGCGTTGTCGAGGAGGTCGAGTACCCGGGGCTCGTGCGCGGGTTGCTCGCCGACGTCGGGGTAGAGGTCTCCGACGACGAGCTATGGCGGTTCCTGCGCGCCGAGCACGCGCGTGGGCGCCGGCGCGGAAGCTCGGCGGCACGACGCATGCGCTGCTCGAGTCGCTGCGCGGCCGCGGGCTGAAGCTCGGACTGGTCTCCAATGCGCTCGACCCGCCCGGCTTGCTCCACGCGGATCTCGAGGAGCTCGGGATCGCCGAGCGAGTCGACGTCGCGCTCTTCTCGTCCGAAGTCGGTAAGCGGAAGCCGCATCCGGCGATCTTCGAGCGGGCGCTCGAGACCCTGGAGGTCTCCCCCGAGGCCGCCCTGTTCGTCGGCGACCGGCTGGTCGAGGACGTGGGAGGCGCGGCTCGGGCCGGGATGACGACCGTGCAGGCGCTGTGGTTCAGCGCGGACGACTCTCCGGACGGCATCGAGCCCGACTTCCAGGCGTTCACCCAGATGGACGTGCTCAACATCGCTACGCGGCTCAGCTAGCCGGTCGGAGGTCGGGGCTGCTCGGGCACCCGTGCATTGATCAGCCTCGCTGCCCCGTCTTGCACCGTGCGCCGCCGCCGGGTCGGACGACGGGCATGAAGCCGGAGCGGCGGCTCGCCTAGCCGGTTTGAGGGTGCATGTCAAGTCTTGCGGGGCCGTTACCGGGTCTCCACAATTCACTCATGGAGACACTTGGCGGCTCGAGCGAGACAGAGCTTCCGCTCCACCCCCAGGAGGAGGTCGAGTGCCGTCACTGCGACGTGCACTGCGACAAGGTCGTCTACCCGGCCGCCTGCCTCGAGCGCTCCTGTCCCTTCCTCTACGCCTTCGAGGAGTTCGGACATACCTACGTGGGCTGCATGCAGAAGGTCTACAGGGTCGAGATCGATCTCCACCTCCTCCGCGCCGCCGCCAGGCGGCGCGCCGGTTTCGGGGCGATGAAGGCGGCGCGGGAGCCGCTGCCCATGTGCAAGGTCGAGGTCGAGCGCTGCTACGAGCACCGCACGGGCGAGCTCGGCTGCGTCAACCCGGAGTTCTCGGAGCTGCCGGTGGGGTCGCCGACGTTCCGTGTGTTCGCGCAGGTCCGGCCGGCCTCAAGCTAGGCGCGGGATCGCGCAGCCGGCGGAGCACGAGCGCGCCGGCGAGCGGAGAGGCAGCCGCGACGGCGAACCCGACGCGCCATGAGCTGGCGACCACCAGCGCGGCGAACAGGATCGGCACACAGGCGGTACCGACGCCGAGCACCGTCTGCTGGAAGCCGATCGCGGCGCCGCTTCTCGACCGTCCCGCGCTCTCTGCCGCGGCGGCGAAGGAAAGCCCGTTCCAGGCGAGCCCCAGCGTCCCCGCGGTGACGAGCGCGACCACGAGGAGCGGCAGCGGCGCGGCGACGAGCACCGCCGTCAGCGCCATCGCCGCCGCGAGCGCGAGCCCCACGAGGCGAAGCGGCCTGATGCGGGCGCCCATCCGGTCCGACCAGCGCCCGGCCCCGACGCGCGCACCGATTCCGAGCACCTGGATCGCAGCCAGAACGCCGGCCGCAGCCTGCGCGGAGAGCCCTCGCTGCTCGTGCAGGAACACGACCACGAAACTCAGCACGCTGATCTGTGCCACGAGCAGCAGCAGGCTGCCGCCGGAGAGGAGCCACATCCGGGCGTCGCGGACCGGCGATCGCTCCGACGTGGGGCCGAGCCACCTCTGAACGGGCTGTTCGCGGATGAAGGCCGCGCCGAGGGCGGCGCCCCCGGCGCAGCCTGCTGCGAGGGCAAGGAAGGCCGCGCTCACGCTCCAGATCTCGGTAAGCCAGGGGAGGAGCAGGGCGGCTGCCGCACCGCCGATCGGGATCGCCGCCTGCCGGATCCCGAGCGCCATTCCGCGCTCGGCCGGGCCGAACCAGCCCATCACGGCCCGTCCGCTGGCGGCGTTGACGCTCGCCCCGAAGACCCCTGCGACGACGAGCAACGCGACCAGGGCGCCGAACGTGGTCGTGGACGTGATCGCAGCCAGGGCCAGTGCCGCACATGCAAGCCCGGCCGAAATGACCACCCGTTCGCCGATGCGGTCGGAGAGCATCCCCCACGGGAGGAGCGCCGGCAGCATCCCCAATCCGACCGCACCGAGCACGATTCCGAGCTGGCCGATGCTCAACCCGTACCGCGCGCGCAGCGCCGGCGCGATCGCGGGAAGGCCGATCAGAACGGCCGCAAAGCTGGCCTGTGCGAGCGTGCCGGCCGCGAGCACGACCCAGCGGTAGCGATTCATCCGGCCATGGCCCGATCGGCCGCGTACCGGAGCCGTCCCCCACCCCTCATTTTGAGAAGGGAGGGGCTCAACCCACCTCCCTCGCCGTTGACGCTAACCCGAAAATAGTCACGTGTCTGTGCCCGATGTGCGCCGATTCAGTGCCGATTGCAGGCTCACCCTCCAGGCACCGCGGTCTCTGCGCGTCCGAGCACGGCTCAGGCGAACCGCGCGTGCAGCTCTTTCGTCCTACGGATCTGATCCGCGTCGGGGCCGTGGCCTGCTCCGGGCGTCTCGAGCAGCGCGGGGAGCCCCTGCAGCGACGGGTGTCCGAGGAAGACGCCTAGCCCTTCGCCGAGCAGCCCGTCGCCGACGTTCTCGTGGCGATCGCGGTTCGAGCCCACCTCGGCCTTCGAGTCGTTCACGTGCAGGCAGCGCAGGCGGCCGAGCCCGATCGCCGCATCGAGCTCGTCGAGTAGCGCGTCGAGCGTGGTCCGGTCGGTCACGTCGTAGCCGGACACGTACAGGTGGCACGAGTCGAGGCATATACCGAGATGCGGGTGCCCATCGCAGCGGTCGAACAGCGTCGCCAGCTCCTCCACAGAGCGGCCGATCGTGCCGCCGGCGCCGGCAGAGTTCTCCATGCAGAGCCAGGTGGTGTCGCTGCAGCGGTCTAGCACCTCGCGCATGGCCGCAACGATTCGGCCGAGACCGGCGTCGAGCCCGGCGCCCTGGTGCGAGCCGACATGGAAGACGACCGCGTCCGCGTCGATCGCGCACGCGGCTTCGACGGTGTTGGCCAGCGCGGCGCGCGACTTGTCGTAGATGTCATCGTCCGGGCTGGCGAGATTGATGAGGTAGAGCGCGTGGCATACGACGCCCTGGATGCCGGCCTCCGCGCGCCGTTCCTTGAAGCGCTTGATGTTCGCCGGATCGTGGTTCGTCGGCCGCCACATCCGCGGGCTCTGGGTGAAGACCTGGACGGCGTCACCGCCGATCGCCTCGATGCGGTCGATTGCCGTATGGATGCCGCCGGAGCTCGAGACGTGGGCGCCGATCTGCACGGCGCAACGATAGTCGGCTCGCGCGTAGGGCCCGGCACTCGCGTGACAGTTCCGGGAGGGTGTCTGACACCGGAGAAGCTGCTCCTTGCAGGGGAAGTGACACTTCCGTGCGGGTGTCTGACACCGGGACAGGGCTCAACGGACTCGGCTCACCGGACGAACGCTTCCAGCCGCGCCGCCTCGTCTTCGAGCTCACGGCGGGGGCCGGCGGGAGCGGTGCGAACGGCTCCGTCCGGACGCGCCCGCGCTCGATCCGCCATCCGTTCTCGTCCTCGAAGCGGCGGAGCGGCTCCAGCACGTCCAACGCGGGTGCGAAATCGGTGATGCGGAGGCCCGACCACTCGGCGATGTCGGCGCGTGTCGATGGGCCGAAAGCAGCGAGGTAGCGGCGGACGAGCTCGGTCCGGGCGGCCAGGCGCCTTCTCCGCAAGCGCCCGCGCACCCTGGAGAGCCGCGAGCGCGTGCGCGAGGTGCGTCTCGTCGTACCACGTATGCATGTCGCGCAGCGCCGTCCAGTAGACCGGGTAGTCCCGCTCCGTCACGAGGTGGAGCGTGCCCCGCATCACCGCCGGTCTGAGCACGTCGCCGCGGAGCACCGCCCGCTCGAGAATCTCGCGCCTGAAGCCGCTGAGCCGCGACCAGAGCCCGACGTACGGGGCGGGAGGCCACTGCGCCTGCATTCCGGCGAGTCGCTCTATCGCAACGACGGGGCCGAGGCGCTTCCGCTCGAGCAGCAGCTGCCGTGCGAGCGTTGAGCGGTTCAGCTCCTTCAGCGTCAGCGTCCGTACGGCCCTACGCTATCCGCATGGCCGTCGTCGTCCGCATGGCTCCGAGCCCGACGGGGTTCCTGCACATCGGCGGCGTCCGCACGGCGCTCTTCAACTGGCTCTACGCGCGCCACCACGGCGGCGTGTTCCGGCTGCGGATCGAGAACACGGACACCGGCCGCGAGGTCGCGGAGGCGTCCGAGCAGATCCAGGAGTCGCTGCGCTGGCTCGGGCTCGACTGGGACGGCGACGTCACCTTCCAGCTGGACCGCATCGGCGAGTGCGTCGAGGCCGCGCGGAGGCTCGTCGACGACGGCGCCGCCTACGAGGACGACGGCGCTATCCGCTTCCGCATGCCGGACGACGGCGTCACCGCCTGGGACGACGCGGTCCTCGGTCGCATCGAGGTCGCCAACGATCAGCTCGAGGACGTCGTGATCGTCCGCTCCGACGGGCGGCCGACGTACAACTTCGCCTCGCCGCTGGAAGATGTCTGGGACGGGATCACGCACGTCATCCGCGGCCCCGACCACGTCTCGAACACGCCGAAGCAGATCAACCTCCTGCGCGCGCTCGGCGCCGCGCTGCCCGTCTACGCGCACGTGCCGAACGTGAACGGAGCGGACGGACGCAAGCTGTCGAAGCGCCACGGCGCGGTCAGCGTCGACGAGTTCCGCTCCGCAGGCTACGTCCCGGATGCGCTCGTCAACTACCTGGCCCGCCTCGGCTGGGGCTACGACGACCACACCGAGATCTTCAGCCGCGAGGAGCTCGTGCGCGTGTTCGACATCGACCGCGTCAGCTCGAGCCCGGCCACCTTCGACTACCAGAAGCTGGACTGGCTCAACGGCATGTACCTGCGGGCGATGTCTGCGCAGGACTACGCAGACGGGCTGGTGGACTACCTTCGCGAGCAGGGCGTCGACTGGCCGGACGAGCGCGTACGCGCGGCGGCGCCGCTGGTCCAGGAGAAGATCGAGCGGCTCGGCGACTTCCCGGGCTTCGCGGGCTTCCTCTTCGGGCCGGTCGAGCCGGACCCGGCTCTCCTGGCCGGCGGGGGGCCGATGCTGGAGGGCGCCGAGCAGGCGCTGGCAGCGGTCGCGCCCTTCGCCGCGCCGGAGATCGAGCAGGCTCTCCGCGATCTTGCGGAACGGCTCGGGCTGAAGCCTCGCGTGGCGTTTCAGCCGATCCGCGTGGCTGTCACCGGCTCGAAGGTCTCTCCGGGGCTGTTCGAGAGCCTCGAGCTGCTCGGCCGGGAGGAGTCCCTGCGGCGGCTTCGGGCTGCTCGCGCCGTACTCGAGTAGACCCGTTGGGCCCATCGAGGGCCTGCTCGAATGCCTGGCGGGCGCGCCGACGGAAACGAGGGCGTGGGCCGTGCCACCAGCCGTCCGATCTCCTTCCGGACAGCCGCCTCCAGGCCTGCGTGGGGACTCCGGCTGCTCACGCGAGGTGGGAACGCCGGGCCTCCGTGGACGGGTACGGGGCCGGTCAGAGGCGGTAGACGAAGAATCCGGCGGCGAACACGAGGAACCCGGCCGCCCACACCGGCCAGACGGCGACGGTGGCGCCGACCGTGAAGGCGAGGGTTCCGGCGAGCGCGCAGGCGGTCGCCAGCATCGCCACGCGGGGGAATCCGGCACGCTCCGCGTCCCGGGCCTCCGGCTCGGGCGGCCGCGGTACGGCAAGGCGCAGGCGCGCGAGGCGGACGCGGAAGAGGGCGCCCCGCCACTCCGGGACGAGTGGCGCCACCTCGGTCGTGCCGCCGACCTCCAGAGCCTCGACGACCTCCGCGGTCGCGTCGCGCGCGTCTGCGAGCGCGGCCGAGAGCTCCTCGTGCTGCGCCGTGGAGCCCGGGGGCGGGACGATCCCGACCGCGAGCTCGCCCGCGACGTGAAGCCGGTACTGGAGCGTTGCCAGCGCCTCGGGCGCGTCGTCCGTGTCGAGCCAGTCGTCGGGAGCCCCCGCGTAGCGCTCCAGCTGCGACAGCGTGCGCGAGAGGCTGGTCCAGAGCCCGTCGAGCGCGTTCGCGTACCCCTGGCGCTCGTCGCTCCGGACACCGCGGCTCACGCCCTCGATCATAAACACTGGAGCGCCACCGGCCGAGATCGCGCTGCCCGAGGTCGCTTCGGGGAGTCCGCGGCCGAAGAGGACCGGGGCCGCGGGCCGCCGCGAGCCTCGGCGGGCACGTCGTGGAAGTGGATAGATTTCAATACCGTGAGCGTCGCCCAGATTCTCAACTCGTCCGACTACGAAGCGCGCCTGCGCACGTTCCTGTTCGAGCGCGGCGAGGAGGGCCGCGCTGTGCGGGTGGGCGAGAAGGAGGTATCCGAGCGGGCCGCCATCGTCGCCCGGTACGCCGATCTCTTCACGCGGCCGCAGCTCGAGGCGCTCCGGCGCGACGAGGAGCAGGCCGCGGCCGGCGACCAGCGGGAGCGGCTCTACCGTCTGCGCAAGACCTGCGAGTGGGGTCTGATCTCGGCAGAGCTCGTGGAGCGCGAGGATGCCCTCGAGAACGAGATCCTTGCCGCACGCATCGAGTGGGAGGGCGAGCAGGTGCCGCTGCGGACGGCCCAGGCGTGGCTCGCCGTCCTGCCGGAGTACGGCGACCGCGACCGGCTCGGAACGCTGCAGGCGGACCGGTCCGCAAGCTTCAACGCCGGGCGCCTGGAGCTGCTCCGCGCCGGCGAGGAGCTGGAGATCGAGATCGGCGGCGAGGCCGATCCCGTGCGGCGCAGCGAGGAGGAGAAGGGCATCTCGCTGCTCGCTCTCGAGCAGGCCCTTGCGGACGCGAGCGGGCGGGCGGATTCTGCGTACGCGGTGCTGCGCGAGCGCTGGTTCGGCCGGCTGCTCGGCCCCGGGCGGGAGGAGCAGCCCACGTCGTTCCACTTCGCCTACATGCGGCGGCTCTCACCCCTGGAGGCGACCTACACGAAGGAGCGCGCGGTCGAGGTCTGCCTGGACACGCTGTCGCAGCTCGGCTTCGACCTCGCCGCCGAGCAGAACATCCGGCTCGATCTCGACGACCGACCGCAGAAATCGCCGCGCGCGTGCGTGATCCCCTCCGATCCGCCCGCGGTCGTGCATCTGATCACCCGCGCCCAGGGCGGGCTCCACGACTACCAGGCGTTCCTGCACGAAGCGGGCCATGCGCTCCACTACGCGGGCGTCGACCCGGCGTTGCCCTACGCGTTCCGCAACCTCGCGCGCGACCACGCGCTGACCGAGATCTACTCGTACATCCTGGAGGCGATCTCGCGCGAGCCCGGCTGGCACGCGGAGTACTTCGGGCTCTCCGACGAGCAGGCGATCGAGAACGCCGAGGCGACGACGTTCCTCGAGGCCGCGCTCTTCCGCCGCTACGTCGCGAAGCTCCAGTTCGAGCTCGACTTCTGGCGTCGGTTCGCCGCCGACGGCGGGACCGACGAGGGCTACGCGCAGAGGCTCACGGCGGCGACCGGCGTGCGCTACCGAAGCGACCAGTACCTCGCGGACATGGACGCCGGCTTCTACTCCGCGGACTACCTTCGCGCGTGGATCCGCTCGTCGCAGCTCCGCGCCCATCTCTGCGCCGAGGTGGGCGAGGACTGGTGGCGCAGGCCGGCCACCGGCGAGATCCTCCGCGCGCTCTTCGCCGAGGGCACGCGCCCGTCGAGCGAGGAGATCGCCGCCCGGCTCGGCTTCGACCCGCTCGACACCGGGCCGCTGCTGGCCGAGCTGGGCGCCTAGAGACTCGGCTCGAGTTCCTACGGGCCGATCATGACGGTCGGCAGGCCCAGGACGATCGAGCCGCCGTGGGCGGTCATGTCGCCCATACGTGCCGCCGGCTGTCCGCCGATCAGGACGGTCGGGGATCCCGGGGGGATGATCGCGTCCGGTGGGCCGACGCAGGTCGCCATGCCGCCGACCACGGCCGCGGGCTGGCCGCCGATCAACACCGTCGGTGCACCGGGCGGCAGAATCGGGCCGCCGACGTGCGGAATGGGCGGCGTGCCGGGCGTCTGCATCGGGCAGACGTGCATATCGCCGACGCGGGCTGCGGGTGGCATGTACCGATCGTAGCTCCGTACCGGGGAGGCGGAAAGTCACTCTGCCCTGATGGGCAAGGACTTACGGCGAAGGTGCGAGCAGCGCGTGGATCTGACGCGCCAGGCCCGCGACCTGCTCGGTGAGCTCCTTGTCCTGGCGGGTGAGATCCGTGTTCGCCGCAAGCAATGTCCGCAGGTCGTCGGTCTCGCGCTTGATCGCCTCGACGCGGAGCTCGCCCGCCTTCGTCTCCTCGTCGTGCTGATGCTCCTCGAGCTGCGTGTGCATCTTGTCGCGCTCGGCCTGCCGCGTCGCCGCGAGCAGGATCAGCGGCGCCGCGTAGGCGGCCTGCAGCGAGAACGCGAGGTTGAGCAGGATGAACGGGTACGGATCCCAGCGCTGGACCAGCCCGATCGCGTTGAGCAGGATCCAGACGATGACGACCAGGGTCTGCCCGACGATGTACTGGGGCGTGCCGAAGAACCGCGCGGCGGCCTCGGCGTAGCGCCCGAACGCGTCCTGCCCGAACGCCGAGTGATGGTCCGGGCGGGCAGCCACCCCCGGAGGGTAGGCGCCCGCCCGGACGGAATTCCCTCTAGTTCGGCATCGCGGGCGGCTCGGGAGGCGCGGCCGGCGCGTCGTCCGTCGGCGGCGTGGTCGCGCTCGCGGCGCCGTCGTCGCTCTCGTCCTCCTCCTCGAGCTTGGCCTTCAGATCGTTGATCTTCGCCGCCAGCGCTGCGATGTCCGGATGCGAGATCGCACCGCTCTCCGAGAGCTCGTACGCCTTCTTGCCGAGCTCGTCGTACGTCTGGCCGATCTCGCGCTTCGTCTGGACGTCCGCTGCGCCTTCCTTCACCTTCTGCGTCGCCTCCTGCGAGGCGGCCTTCACCTTGTCGAGGAATCCCACGTAGTCCTCCTATGTTCCGAAGAGGTTGCCGATGGCGCTGCTCTTCTCATCCTGCCCGCCGCCCGCCGCCTCCAGGATCCGGCGGGCCGTGCGCGAGAAGGGGAGTGTCTGCAGCGTGACGTGCCCAGGCCCGGTCATGTGCACGAGGAAGAACCCCTCGCCGCCGAAGAGGCCCTGTTTGATACCGCCCTGTCTCCTGACCTCGTATGTGATGCTCGGGTCGATCATCACCATGCAGCCGGTGTCGACGGCGAGGGTCTGGCCGGCGACGAGGTCGAAGTCGAGGAAGTCGCCGCCGCCGTGGATCCAGAGCGTGCCCTGACCCGTGAGGCGCTGCAGGATGAAGCCCTCGCCGCCGAACGAGGCCCGTGCCCAGCTTCTTGGTGAAGACGCTCTGGATCGAGACGTCTCCGACGTGGCCGATATAGGCGTGGCGCTCGCAGATGACCTCGCCGTCGAGCGCGATCTCCTTGATCGAGCCCGGGAACGGCCCGCACAAGCCGACCGCTCCGGCGCCGCGTGCCGTGTAGGTGGCAATGAACATGCTCTCGCCGGAGAGGGCGGCGCGCTTGAGCCCGCCCTTCAGCCCGCCGGGCAGCTCGATGTCGCGGTGCACGTCGCCGGACATGAACATCATCGCGCCGGCCTCGGAGTGGAGCTTCTCGCCCGCCTCCAGTGAGACGATCACGGCGGGGGCGTGTCCTTCGCGGATCTTGGCGTTCACACGGCGATCCTACTCGGAGTACGGCCGGGAAGCCCTGCCCGCGCGGCGGCGCGTCACCCTGTGCCGAGCGAGAAGCGGCCGACGGCCACGCCGGTGGCCGGCGCCGAGCCGAGCTGGTAGAGGTTGCCGCCGGGGCCGATGCGGACGTCGGCCAGGGAGTTGTCGCCGTACACCACTCGGCGCAGCGAGAAGCGTGCGTCCGTCCCTCCGTTCGGCGCGAGGCGCAGGACCTCGTACTCCCACTTGAATGCCTTGCCGGTTCCTGCCGTGGCGTCGAGCACGACGACCGGGTCGCCGCCGACGAGCTCGGGCGTCGTGTACGAGCCGCCCATCGAGATCGTGGTTCGGCTCAACACACGCCACGAGCGGACCAGCCGGCCGTGACGGTCGATCAGGGCGAAGCGGATCTCGCGCCGCGACTCGCCCCGGGGGTTCTCGCCACACTGGCAGGGGGCCATCGACACGGACAGCAGCTGCAGCCCGCCCGGCATCTGCTCGGCCCACGAGCGGCCCGCGAGCTGCTGCTTGAGCGAGAGCGGCCGTCCGGCCGGCGTGGCGGCAGGCGCCCACTGCGTCTCGCCACCGGGGCCGCCGGGCATCCCCGTTGTGAAGAAGAGCGTGCCGTCGGGGCCGACGCGGAGCCGGCTGTTCGTGACCTGACTCGCCAGTGTGCTCTGCCAGAGCACCTTCCCGGTCGCATTCAGCCGGTCGAGCCGGACCAGCGGCGGAGCAACGCTGGTATCCCACCACGCGGCGTACACCGTGCCCGCAGGGCCGAGCGCGAAATCGGTGTCCGGCGAGAAGTGCGGCAGCCGCAGCGGACGCGGCGCTGCGTTGGGGTGCCCCGGCGGCCAGGCGAGCAGGCGCTGGTTCAGCCCGTCGTTGAGCCAGACCGAACGGTCCCGGCCCACGACGAACGTCTGCGGGCCGAACGCGTCGCCGGTCGTCTGGAACTGGACGTCGGCGGCGCCGGCCCGGGCGACCACTGCATCCGGCGCGCGCGCGCCGCCGAACCGATGGACGCCGAGATTCACGACGGCGGGGTGCTCGAGCACCCACGAGACTGATGGTGCGGCGGCTCCGGCGCTCGGGATGGTGGTCGAGGGGCCGCCCGGCGAGCTGCGCAGGACGACGTAGTAGAGGAGCTTGTTGCCGGCGATCAGCCGGCCGGGCACGGTCGCGAGCAGGCGCGGCTGGCTGCCGCTCGTTCCGGTCACCCTCGTCAGCTTCATCGGCAACCGCTCGAACGTGCGGCTCAGATCGTTGCGGATGTAGAGCGAACCGGTCGGGGTCTTCACACCCGGCGTGTCGACGGCGTACCCGACCTGGACGTTGTCGCCGGGGAGGAGCAGATGGCGCACCATCGGCTGCGGGTGAACGAGCAGCGGCGCCGCCGCAACGGAACGGGCGCTCGCCGCTCCGAGCGGCACGAGGCAGCCCGCGAGCAGGATCAGCGGGAACAGAAAAGCCCGCGCCTTGGGAACGCGAGGTGTGGATGGGCTCTGCAGGTCGCGGTCCGGCCGGGCAGCTGTCATTTCGCTCCTCGAGGGTAGCCCGGGTGCGGGCAAGTTCGCCTACAACGACCGTGCCCGGTCGTGGGGTACGCAGGCCGGGCGTTAGGTCGTTCGGGCTTACGCGTCGCAGGTTAGGGTGAGCGCGGTATGAGTGACGCCGTCGCGTCCCCGGTCGATCCGGGCGAGTTGATCAGGAGCAGGCAGTACCGGGTCCTGCTCGTGCTCGCCGGGATCATCGGCCTACTGGTCTCGCTGGCCTCGTGGGCTTTCCTCGAGCTCGTCCACGAGCTCCAGCACTGGACGTACGTCGCGCTTCCGGACGAGCTCGGTTTCAGCAGCGTGCCCACGTGGTGGCCGCTCCCGGTGCTCGCCGTCGCCGGTGTGGTGACCGCCTTCGCAATCGTGCGTCTGCCGGGGCACGGGGGCCATGAGCCCTCGCAAGGGCTCGCCAGCGGACCCCCGACCGAGCCGATCGAGCTTCCCGGCGTCGTTCTCGCAGCGGCGGCAACCCTCGGCCTGGGGCTCGTGCTGGGTCCGGAAGCGCCGCTGCTTGCGCTCGGTGCGGGTCTCGGCATCTTCGCGGTGCGTCTGGTGAAGCGAGATGCGCCCCAGCCCATGCTGGCCGTGATGGCGGCTGCGGGGAGCTTCGCCGCGATCTCCACGGTCTTCGGCTCGCCGGTGATCGGAGCCGTCATCATCATCGAAGCCGCCGGACTGGGCGGGCCGATGCTCCCGGTGATCCTTCTCCCGGGACTGCTCGCGGCCGGACTCGGCTCGCTCGTCTTCATCGGCATGGGCGACTGGACGGGGCTCTCCACGAGCGCCTGGACGCTCAGCCCGCTGCCGCTGCCGCCCTACTCGAGCCCGGACTGGAACGACTTCGCCTGGACGATTGCGCTCGCGCTCGTGGTCCCCGTGGTCGTGTTCGCGATCCTCGAGCTCGCACGGCTGGTCAAGCGGCTGGTCGCGGAACGGCCCTTCGTCCTCACGACGGCGGCCGGGCTCGCCGTCGCGGTCTTTGCAATCGCCTTCCATCACTGGACCTCGCAATCGCCTGACGCGGTGCTGTTCTCGGGCCAGGAGTCGTTTTCGGCCCTCTTCGCCGCGGCGCCGACCCTGGCCCTGTCCACCCTCTGGCTCCTGATCCTGTTCAAAGGCCTCGCCTGGAGCGTGTCGCTCGGCAGCTTCAGGGGCGGTCCGACGTTTCCGGCGCTGTTCCTGGGCGCTACAGCAGGCCTTCTCGCGGCGCACCTGCCGGGGTTCGCAGAGTCTCAGGCGGTCGCCGTCCTGATGGGGATCGCCACCGTGGCGGTTCTGAGACTGCCGCTGTCGTCCATCATCATCGCCCTGCTGCTGGCGTCCGGCGCCGGCCTCGGCGTCACGCCGCTCATCATCGTCGCGGTCGTCGTCGCGTACATCACGATCGAGGTGCTGTACGATCGCCGGAAGGGGCGCGCCGAGTCAGAGATCGACCGGCAGATCGAGGCCGCCGCCGCAGGCAGCGCTCCATCGGCACGGACGGTCACCTGATGGCGATGAAGTTCGTCGTGCAGAGGCTGCAGCTCGGCGACGTGATCCTGGTCGACCTTCCGGAGCACGGCCGTGAGATCGAGGCAACGGTCGTGAGCGCCGTCGAGCGAACCGAAAGCACCGTGCGCGTCACGTTGCAGGTGGCGGGACGCGACGACTTCGTGAAGGAATGGGCGCTCGGCGAGATGGTCACCGTCGTCCGCGGTCCCTAGCGCCGGTGGCGGGCCGAGCCGAGGTTCTCGACATGAGCGCGCACTCCTCGGCCCGGCCCGCTCGTCGCTATTCCCGCATGAGCATCGCCGCGGCCTCGCGCTCGAGGTCGATGTACGGCTCGCCGCTGACGTCGACCGCGACGCGGCCGGATCGTCCCGCCCGTGAAGTGCCACGGCTCGGTCCCCGGGTAGTCGGCCGTCACGCCGGAGCCGCCGTCGCGCCCGACGCAGAGTCCCTCCCCGGCGATCATGAACTTGCCGGGCTGGGTCTTGATGCGCCTCTCGCCGACCTTCTTGTCGCCGTGCCAGAGCGAGAGCGTCCCGTTGGCGACCCCCGGGCGGGTCCTCGCCGTCCTTGTCGAACGACGCCGCCAGGATCAGCTTCTCGCCCGATCGGCATGTCCTCGGTCGCCACGACGAGCTGCTGCGTCCATGCCGACGAAGTTGTAGACGTAGTGGAGCCGGTTCTCCTTCACGTAGAGCGCGTGGCCGCCGAAGAGCGAGCCGTGCGCGAAGAGCACGCCCTCGGCGCCCGCGGCCGGGATGTCGACCAGCGCGCCGATCGCGTAGGAGCGGTTGCGGACGTTGACCGCCTGGGACTCGGGCACCTCGGCCGTGTCCGGGAAGTAGACGTACCGGTTGCGCGGCGGCGAGAGCACCGGCCGTGGGGTGAGGAGGATCTCCAGCGCCGAGCGGTCGTCGAGCGGGAAGGCCCCGTTCGCGCCCGCCTCCGCGAACCAGAGGTTCTGGAGCTCCCGGACCTTGTCCCAGTTCTCGGCGGCGAGGTTGTGCAGCTCCGAGCGGTCGACCTCGGTGTGGTACAGCTCCCACTCGTCGTCGTTGAAGTTGCTCCAGCCGGCGATCGTCGGATGGTTCGTGACCGCCTTCCAGCCGTCGTGCCAGATCGCCCGGGAGCCGAGCATCGCGTAGAACTGCGTCGACCGCGTCGACGGCGCCTTCGGGTGGTCGAAGCTGGAGCGCATGCTGACGCCGTCGAAGCGGCTCTGGACGTGGCCCTTGATCGCTTCGGGCGGCTCGACGCCGAGCACGTCGAGCACCGTCGGCACGAGGTCGATCGCGTGGTGGTACTGGTGCCGGATCTCGCCCCTGGACTTCATCCCGGCCGGCCACGAGATGATGCACGGGTCGCTCGTGCCGCCGTTGAACTCGTAGCGCTTCCACATCTTGAACGGCGTGTTGAACGCCATCGCCCAGCCGTTCGGGTAGTGGTTGTACGTCTTCGGGCTGCCGAGGTCGTCCAGCAGCGGCAGGTTGGCCTCGATCGTGTCGGGGACGCCGTGCACAACTTCATCTCGTTGACGGAGCCGTTCGGGCCGCCCTCGCCCGAGGCGCCGTTGTCCGAGACGAGGATCACGAGCGTGTTCTCGCGCCAGCCGAACTCCTCGAGGAAGTCCAGCAGGCGTCCGATCTGGTCGTCGGCGTGCGCGAGGAACCCGGCATACACCTCCGCCATCCGGCAGAACAGAGCCTTCTCGTCGTCCGAGAGCGAGTCCCACGGGCGCGTGACGTCGAGCTCCGGGAACGGCTTCCCGTCGGGCCCGGTGCGGGTCTCCGGCGTCCCGATCGGGTTGATCGGCGGCAGCTCGGTGTCCTTCGGGACGATCCCGAGCTCCTTCTGCCGGGCGAGTGTCTCCTCGCGCATCGCCTCGTAGCCCATGTCGAACTGACCCTTGAACTTGTCGATCCACTCCTTCGGCGCGTGGTGCGGCGCGTGGCACGCGCCGGGCGCGTAGTAGAGGAAGAACGGCTTCTCGGGCGCGATCGCCTTCGAGTCGCGGATGAACTCGAGCGCCTTGTCCGTGATGTCCACCGTCAGGTGGTAGCCCTCCTCCGGCGACTTCGGCTGGTCGACGACGTGGTTGTCGTAGACGAGGTCCGGGTACCACTGGTTCGTCTCGGCGCCGAGGAAGCCGTACCAGCGCTCGAAGCCCCGGCCGGTCGGCCAGTTGCGTCGCGTCGAGGCGAGGTTCATCTCGTCGTCGGGGCACAGATGCCACTTGCCGACCATGTACGTGTTCCAGCCGAGCTCGCCGAGGATCTCCGACAGCGTGCCGTTCTCGGGCGGGATCGTTCCGCTCGCGTTCGGGAACCCGATCGCCGCCTCGGTGATGCAGGCCATGCTGTTGCGCGTGTGGTTGCGCCCGGTCAGCAGGCACGAGCGCGTCGGCGAGCAGAGCGCCGTCGTGTGCCACTGCGTGTAGCGCACGCCGTCGGCGGCGATCCGGTCGATGTTCGGCGTCGCGATCGGCCCGCCGTACGAGCTCATGGCGCTGAAGCCGACGTCGTCGAGCACGATGTAGACCACGCTCGGCGCGCCGTCGGGCGCCTTCGGCGGCTCGAACGGCTCCCAGTCCGGCTCCGAGTCGCGGATGTCGACATTGATCGTGCCCTTGAACGCTGCGCTCATCCTGTTCGCCTTTCCTTGATTTCCGCCGGACCGACCTGCGCCCCACGACCCTCGGCTACGGGCCGCGGATCTGCTTCTGGCGCTCGGACATCCTGCACGATCGAGGCCGAGCACGGCGAGGATCGTTTCCGGTCGCAACGGGTGCGAGCCGCGTGCTCGACGCTGACGAGCCGTTGACAGCGCTTGAGATCTGCCGTAGGTTCGCTTCAGTTTCCCTTCAACGCGATCAGGGGACTCGGATGCCGTCGAGCGCGCCGGACGTTGCCGCCGAAGCCTCGAACGTCGGCGAACGCATTCGCATCATCCGCACCATCAGGCGCTGCACGCTGCGGGAAGTGGCCGAGCGGGCCGGGCTGAGCGAGAGCTTTCTCAGTCAGGTCGAGCGCGGCCGGGCAAGCGCCAGCATCGCCTCGCTCCGCCGGATCTCCGAGGCCCTCGGAATCAGTGTCGCCGACCTCTTCGAGGAGAGCGGACCGCCGCAACCGCGCGTTCTCCGGCGGGCCGAGCGACCCGCACTCGCGTTCGGGATTCTCGGTCGGAAATTCCTCCTGACGCCTCGACCCATGCAGCAGCTCGAGGTGTTCGTCGGCGAGCTCGACGTCGGCGGCTCGACGGGTGCAGAGCCGTATGCACACGGCGATTCGGAGGAGCTCTTCGTCGTCCTGTCGGGAACCGCCCAGCTAGAGCTCGGCGGCGAAGTGCACGAGCTCGAGACCGGCGACAGCATCGGCTACCGGAGCTCGACGGCCCATCGCATCTCGAACGCCGGCGACGGACCGGCCGAGGTGATGTGGATCATCAGCCCGCCCAGCTACTAGAGGGAAGAAAGGAGGCACTGGATCTCACCCACCCCCAGGACCGGAACTCGAACGGCGACCTAACCCGCGAGGATCTGCTCAAGCTCGCAGCGCAGCCGGCGGAGAGCGGGCCTGCTCGCGAGCCGCGCGAGAGTCTGGCGCCGGCGCGGCGCTCGACCGGCTGATGGTGGTCTACGGGGGCCCAGGTTCTGGACTGGGCCGGATGACGGGAACGACGGCGGCCAGCCCATGTTCGCCCTCGTACGTGAAGAAGTACC